>NZ_JBHWGS010000013.1:283227-299833 GCF_042732975.1 Streptomyces sp. NPDC059743
TCCTCTCCCGCGGTTACTCGATTTCAAACACCACCACACAGACATCTCCTCCGTCGCCGCCCCCCTGGGGGCCCCCCAGGCCGACGCGGAGGCCCCCACTCCTGCGTACCACGCTCAGCTCACCGGACAGCCGGCCGGCCGAGCGCCCTCAGACCAACCAGACCCTCAGGTCGTCAGCCCCTCTCAGGCCCTCAGGCCCTCAAGTCGTCGTACGCCGCCTCCGGCTGCCCGGCCTGCGCTCGCTCGGCCTGGTGACCGTCTCACCGGCCTCCCGCGCCGCCTCCCGGCGCTGCGTGCCGAACGCGGCGAGCGCCTCGGCCAGCTTGTGCACCGACGGCTCCGGGGCGAGGACATCGACACGCAGACCGTGCTCCTCGGCGGTCTTCGCCGTCGCGGGACCGATACACGCGATCACCGTCACATTGTGCGGCTTGCCCGCGATACCGACGAGGTTCCGTACGGTCGAGGACGAGGTGAAGAGCACGGCGTCGAAGCCGCCGCCCTTGATCGCCTCGCGGGTCTCGGCCGGCGGCGGCGAGGCGCGCACGGTGCGGTACGCCGTGACGTCGTCCACCTCCCAGCCCAGCTCGATCAGCCCGGCCACCAGCGTCTCGGTGGCGATATCGGCCCGTGGCAGGAACACCCGGTCGATCGGGTCGAACACCGGGTCGTACGGTGGCCAGTCCTCCAGCAGCCCGGCGGCGGACTGCTCGCCCGAGGGCACCAGATCCGGCTTCACACCGAAGTCGACCAGCGCCGCGGCGGTCTGCTCGCCCACCGCCGCCACCTTGATCCCGGCGAACGCGCGCGCGTCGAGCCCGTACTCCTCGAACTTCTCCCGCACCGCCTTCACCGCGTTGACCGAGGTGAAGGCGATCCACTCGTAGCGGCCGGTGACCAGGCCCTTGACCGCCCGCTCCATCTGCTGAGGCGTGCGCGGCGGCTCGACCGCGATGGTCGGGACCTCGTGCGGGACCGCGCCGTACGACCTGAGCTGGTCGGAGAGCGACGCGGCCTGCTCCTTCGTACGCGGCACGAGCACCTTCCAGCCGAACAGCGGCTTGGACTCGAACCACGCGAGCTGGTCGCGCTGCGCGGCGGCACTGCGCTCACCGACCACGGCTATGACGGGCTGGTGTCCCTCCGGCGACGGCAGCACCTTGGCCTGCTTCAAGATCTGCGCGATGGTGCCGAGGGTGGCCGTCCAGGTGCGCTGGCGGGTGGTCGTACCGGCGACGGTGACGGTCATCGGGGTGTCGGGCTTGCGGCCCGCCGCGACCAGCTCGCCCGCCGCGCCCGCGACCGACTCCAGGGTGGTGGAGACGACGACCGTGCCGTCGCTCGCGCCGACCTCGGTCCAGCAGCGGTCGCTGGCGGTCCTGGCGTCCACGAGCCGTACGTCCGTGCCCTGCGCGTCGCGCAGCGGCACTCCGGCGTATGCCGGCACTCCGACCGCGGCGGCGATACCGGGCACGACCTCGAAGGGAATGCCGGCGGAGGCGCAGGCCAGCATCTCCGTGCCCGCGTCGCCGTCGAGTCCCGGGTCTCCGGTGACCGCACGGACGACCCGCTTTCCGCCTCGCGCGGCCTCCATGACAAGATTGGCCGCATCCCGGATCGGGGGAATTCCGGCGGCTGTTGACACATCGTCGACAACCGTCAGTGCAGGGGTGCTCACTCCCGCCCTGGCATGGCTGCGTACCATTTCGAGCACATCAGGCTCGGCGATCAGTACATCCGCTCCCGCGAGCGCCTCGACGGCGCGGAGTGTCAGCAGACCCGGATCTCCGGGTCCTGCACCGAGGAAGGTGACGTGCCCCGATGCGGAGTAGGCCGAAAGGTCAGAGGTGGTGGGGCTCAATGTGCTCGCTCCCCCATAAGACCGGCCGCACCCTTGGCGAGCATCTCGGACGCGAGCTCGCGCCCGAGCGCGATGGCGTCGCCGAGCGACATGGGTACGGAACCGGTGATGGACAGCTGCACCAGCGTCGAGCCGTCGGTCGTACCGACGACACCGCGCAGGCGCATTTCGTTGACAACCTGTCCGTCGGCCAGCAGGTCGGCCAGCGCACCCACAGGTGCGCTACAGCCGGCCTCCAGGGCGGCGAGCAGGGATCGCTCGGCGGTCACGGCGACCCGGGTGTGCGGGTCGTCGAGTCCGGAGAGCAGAGCGGCGAGGTCCACGTTGACCGCGGCGCACTCGACGGCGAGGGCCCCCTGGCCGGGGGCGGGCAGGACGGTGTCGACCGGAAGGAAGTCGGTCACCTCGTCGATTCTGCCGATCCGCTGGAGTCCGGCGGCGGCGAGCACGACTGCGTCGAGTTCCCCACCGTGGACATGACCGATCCGGGTGTCGATGTTCCCGCGGATCGGCACGGTCTCGATGGTGCGGCCGTGGCTGCGCGCGTACGCGTTGAGCTGGGCCTTGCGGCGCGGCGAGCCCGTACCGACGCGGGCGCCCGCCGGGAGCCGCTCGAAGGTCAGCCCGTCCCGTGCGATCAGCACGTCCCGCGGGTCCTCTCGGCGCGGCACCGCGGCCAGCGTCAGCGCGTCGGGCTGGGCCGTCGGCAGGTCCTTGAGGGAGTGCACGGCGAAGTCGACCTCGCCGCGCAGCAGCGCGTCACGCAGGGCGGTGACGAAGACGCCCGTACCGCCGATCTGCGAGAGGTGCTCGCGGGAGGTGTCGCCGTACGTGGTGATCTCGACCAGCTCCACCGGTCGGCCGGACAGCTCGCGCACCGCGTCCGCCACCAGCGCGGACTGGGCCATGGCGAGCTTGCTGCGCCTCGTTCCGAGCCTCAGTGGCTTATCGGGCCTCAGTGGCTTTTCGGTCATACTCGCCCTCTGCCTACACCATCGGTGTCATTCAGGTCGGCCCGGCTGACGGCGGCGACCGTCTGCGGGTCGAGGTCGAAGAGTTCACGCAGCGCGTCCGCGTACCCGGCGCCGCCGGGCTCGCTGGCGAGCTGCTTGACCCGCACGGTGGGCGCGTGCAGGAGTTTGTCGACGACACGGCGCACGGTCCTGGTGACCTCGGCGCGCTGTCTGTCGTCGAGATCGGGGAGCCTGCCTTCGAGGCGCGCGACCTCGCTGCTCACCACATCGGCGGCCATGGCGCGCAGCGCGACCACGGTCGGTGTGATGTGCGCGGCGCGCTGGGCGGCGCCGAAGGCGGCCACCTCGTCGGAGACTATGGTGCGGACCTGATCGACATCGGCGGCCATCGGTGCGTCGGCCGAGGCCTCGGCGAGCGATTCGATGTCCACGAGCCTGACACCGCCGAGGCGGTGCACGGCGGCGTCGACATCGCGGGGCATGGCGAGATCGAGCAGCGCGAGTGGAGCCGTACGGCCGTCCAGCGCGGCCTCGACGGCGTCGGCGCTCAGCACCACACCGGTCGAGCCGGTGCAGGACACGACGACATCGGCACGTGTCACCTCGTCACGGACGGCGCCCATGGCCACGGCGCGCGCGCTCACACCCGTGCCGCCCGGCTGGTTGAGGATCTGTACGAGCCGGTCGGCGCGCGCGGCCGTGCGGTTGGCGACGACGATCTCCTCGACACCGGCCCGGGCGAGCGTGGCGGCGGCCAGCGAGGACATCGAGCCCGCGCCGATCACCAGCGCGCGCTTGTCCTTGGCCCAGGCCTCCACGGCCCGGCCGGCGGCGAGCTGCTCCAGACCGAAGGTGACGAGCGACTGCCCGGCCCGGTCGATACCGGTCTCGCTGTGGGCGCGCTTGCCGACCCGCAGCGCCTGCTGGAACAGGTCGTTCAGCAGCCGGCCCGCGGTGTGCAGCTCCTGTCCCAGCGCCAGCGCGTCCTTGATCTGGCCGAGGATCTGGCCCTCGCCGACGACCATCGAGTCCAGACCGCAGGCCACCGAGAAGAGATGGTGGACGGCGCGGTCCTCGTAGTGCACATAGAGATAGGGAGTCAGCTCCTCCAGCCCGACCCCGCTGTGCTGGGCGAGCAGCAGGGAGAGCTCGGCGACTCCGGCGTGGAACTTGTCGACGTCGGCGTACAGCTCGATGCGGTTGCAGGTGACGAGGACGGCGGCCTCGGTCGCGGGCTCCGCGGCGAGCGCGTCCTGCAACAGCTTGACCTGCGTGTCGGTGGGCAGCGACACGCGCTCCAGCACACTCACCGGCGCGCTGCGATGGCTCAGTCCGACGACGAGAAGACTCATGCCGGCATCACCGCCGGAACGTCGCCGTCAGGTCCCTTGCGGTGCGCGGCAGCGCCGTCCGCCGCACCGTCGGTGCTGCCCTCGCGCTCCGCCGCCGCGGCCAGGGCCGCTTCGGTGGCGGCTTCCTCACCGGCCTTGCGCTGCTCGTGGAAGGCGAGGATCTGCAGCTCGATGGAGAGGTCGACCTTCCGAACGTCCACTCCGTCGGGAACGGAGAGCACGGTCGGCGCGAAGTTGAGGATCGAGGTCACACCGGCGGCGACCAGCCGCTCGCAGACCTGCTGGGCGGCGCCCGCGGGAGTCGCGATCACTCCGATGGAGACGCCGTTGTCGCTGATGATCCTCTCCAGCTCGTCCGAGTGCTGGACCGGCATTCCGGCGACCGGCTTGCCGGCCATGGCTGGGTCGGCGTCTATGAGCGCGGCGACCCGGAAGCCGCGTGAGGCGAATCCGCCGTAGTTGGCGAGCGCGGCGCCGAGATTGCCGATACCGACGATGACGACCGGCCAGTCCTGGGTGAGCCCCAGCTCACGGGAGATCTGGTACACGAGGTACTCGACGTCGTATCCGACGCCTCGGGTCCCGTACGAACCGAGGTAGGAGAAGTCCTTGCGCAGCTTGGCGGAGTTCACCCCGGCCGCGGTCGCGAGTTCCTCGGAGGAGACCGTGGGTACGGAACGCTCGGACAGAGCGGTCAGCGCCCGCAGATACAGCGGAAGTCTGGCGACGGTGGCCTCGGGGATTCCTCGGCTACGGGTCGCCGGTCGGTGAGTTCGGCCAGTTGCCACGGTGCTCCTGCGGGATGAGCGAGGCTGCAGGCGGCCATATGTCCCAGGACCGCCCCGTCGAATGCAGGCTATGTCTTTGTGAACGCGTGCACAAAGATAGTGTCCGCTTTGTCCGAGCAAAGTGACCGGGGTCACGCGTCCCGATCCGGCGATCCCGGAACCGGCGACCGCATCGACCCGTTGCACAGAGGAAGGGGGCAAAACCGCACACACTCCTTACGAATAGGCCCCCGAGACCGCTTCCCGAATCCCTCCGGGACCGGCCCCCGGATCTCCGGCGACAGCGTCCGTACCGCACCGCGACCCGGACCGCTCTCCTCGAAGGGGGCCCAGCAAAGCGCCCACGATGGTAACCGTCTTTTCAGTCAGGCCCCCAGTTCCCGGCGGAGCCGATCCGCGTCCACCCGCCAGAATGTGTGCTGCTCGCCGTCCACCAGCACCACCGGAATCTGCTCCCAGTACGCGCGATGCAGCGCCTCATCCTGCGTGATGTCCTTTTCCTCCCAGGATGCTCCTGTCTCCGAGCACACCGTCTCGACAACCGCACGCGCATCGTCACAGAGATGGCATCCCGGCTTCGAGACAAGTGTCACCACCCGCTCGTCGGCCGTTTTCTTCGTCGTCTTCGTCTTCTTCGTCGTACGCCGCAACAGAGGACTCATGCGGCCCATTCTGCGCCCGAGCGGCATCCGAGGTGCCCGGTCGTCCACAGGCAGCCTTCAATCGCCCGATTAACGCACCGGTCCCGCAGAGTTCACCCCATGGCATCCCCACCCGTCGGGCAGTTCCGAACAGACTGGCTATGCTCACGCTATGGCCGCACTGGGATGGCTCACCCCCCGTAGACGCTCCGCCACCGCCCGGAGCGTGCTCGCGGGCGAGGCCGCAGCCGAGGCAGGACTGAAGTCCACACAGGCACAGGAGACCCTGGAGCCGCAGAAACCCCGGGCCTCCCGCGACGAGACGCCGGAATTCCCCGTCGTCGGGGACGCGCGCGCCGCCGCCTTCTTCGATCTCGACAACACCGTGATGCAGGGCGCCGCGCTCTTCCACTTCGGCCGCGGCCTGTACAAGAGGAAGTTCTTCCAGCGGCGGGAGCTGGCCCGGTTCGCCTGGCAGCAGACCTGGTTCCGACTCGCCGGTGTCGAGGATCCCGAGCATATGCAGGACGCGCGCGACAGCGCCCTGTCCATCGTCAAGGGCCACCGGGTCGCCGAGCTGATGTCCATCGGCGAAGAGATCTACGACGAGTACATGGCCGACCGCATCTGGCCCGGCACCCGCGCCCTCGCCCAGGCGCACCTCGACGCCGGCCAGCAGGTCTGGCTGGTCACGGCCGCGCCCGTCGAGACGGCGACGATCATCGCCCGCAGGCTCGGTCTGACCGGGGCCCTCGGCACCGTCGCCGAGTCGGTCGGCGGCATCTACACCGGCAAGCTCGTCGGCGAACCGCTGCACGGCCCGGCGAAGGCGGAGGCCGTCCGCGCCCTGGCCGCCCGCGAGGGCTTCGACCTGGACCGCTGCGCGGCGTACAGCGACTCGCACAACGACATCCCGATGCTGTCGCTGGTCGGCCATCCGTACGCCATCAACCCGGACAGCAAGCTCCGCAAGCACGCGCGCCGGCTCGACTGGCGGCTGCGCGACTACCGGACCGGCCGCAAGGCGGCCAAGGTCGGCATCCCGGCGGCAGCCGGAGTGGGCGCACTCGCGGGCGGCACGGCCGCCGCGGTCGCCCTGCACCGCCGCCGCCGCTGACCGCTGCCGGTAACCGGCCGCGCCGCCTCGCCGGTAAGGCCGCGCCGCGCCCACCATCTCCGCCACGCGATCCCGCCACGCCCGGCCGGACCACGCCCGGCCGGACCGTGCCCGCACGCGGCCGATCCCGCCGTTCTACCCGCGCGGCCGGGCGCCCAGTCACCAGGTCGCCACGCAGGCACAACCCATCACGACACCAGACAGATCTTGACTCAATCTGATCAATAAACGGTCACGATGTGCTACTTGATACGCCGCCTAGGCGTCACGGAAGCGACGTAATCGATGATTTGAGCAACTGGGTGTAGCACTGCCTGTACGAAGCGTTATTCTCCTCAGACGCATACCGGACCCCACACGTCGCCACGACGAGTGAACGGTCCCGCACTGCACGTGATGGAAGCTCTGCCTCTGGGAGTCCCGTGTACCCACACGTCGGGGTTGACGCCTCGGGCCTGGCTACGCTGCGCGCAACGGTCCTCGACCACTTGCGCGGCTTCGTCCCCACCGCGTACGCCGTCCCCGCCCTCGCCGCCACGGCCCCTGCCGTGAGCGGCCCTATCGGTCCTTGTTATGCCCTGGCGAACGGCGGTGCGGCGGTCGGCAGACGGGGAAGCCGCGGCGGCACCGCCGCCTCGACCTCCGCACGCCGCCCCACCGCCGACAGCGACAGCGCCCGCATGATGGAACTCGTCGAGCGCGCCCAGGCCGGTGAGGCCGAGGCCTTCGGCCGGCTGTACGACCAGTACAGCGACACCGTCTACCGCTACATCTACTACCGCGTGGGCGGAAAGGCGACCGCGGAGGACCTCACCAGCGAGACGTTCCTGCGCGCCCTGCGCCGTATCTCCACGTTCACCTACCAAGGGCGCGACTTCGGCGCCTGGCTGGTCACCATCGCCCGCAATCTGGTCGCCGACCACTTCAAGTCGAGCCGTTTCCGACTGGAAGTGACCACAGGCGAAATGCTCGACGCCAACGAGGTCGAGCGCAGCCCGGAGGACTCGGTCCTGGAGTCCCTCTCGAACGCGGCGCTGCTGGAAGCCGTACGGAAACTCAATCCGCAGCAGCAGGAGTGCGTCACCCTGCGCTTCCTCCAGGGCCTCTCGGTCGCGGAGACGGCCCGTGTCATGGGCAAGAACGAAGGAGCGATCAAGACATTGCAGTACCGAGCCGTCCGTACGCTGGCCCGGCTCCTCCCGGAAGACGCCCGCTGACCGCCGCCGTCCCTCCGCGCGCCCGCCCGCCGCCCTCTCCCCCCACCTCGTACGTCCACCTCGTACCTCCACCCCGCGCGCCGCGCCCCCACGGACACTCCCTCGTACACCCTCCGTGCCTCTCACCACGGCCTCAACTCACCGTCGGTGACGCCTCGATGACGCACTGGTCGGATCATCCTTCGCGCGT
The DNA here is from genome assembly GCF_042732975.1 of Streptomyces sp. NPDC059743. Taxonomy (NCBI): domain Bacteria; kingdom Bacillati; phylum Actinomycetota; class Actinomycetes; order Kitasatosporales; family Streptomycetaceae; genus Streptomyces; species Streptomyces sp. NPDC059743. The sequence goes on from NZ_JBHWGS010000013.1 coordinate 291,368, forward strand.
AACCCAAGTGCCGCGCCGCTCGTTGTGCGGGTGCAGGCTCCCTGCGGTCACGCCATGCCCGCAGCCACTCACTCACTTGTGTGGATGTGCTCAAGGCGTGCAACCTTCCGGACCCCCAGGGGAGTCGATCGTCATGACGAGAGGAGGTGCCGCCAGTGATCGCGAACGTTTCGGCACACCGGCGGGCGAACGCCTTCGCCCAGGCCCTGGAAGACCAGACGGTCCAGGGCGCGGCGGCCGGACAACAGCCCGCCGAGTCGGCCGAACCGGCCGAACAGGGGCGGCTGTTGGCTCTGGCGAAGGGCCTCGGCGAGCTGCCGAAACCCACGCTGGACCCCGAGGTCAAAGTGGTGCAGCGAGCCCAGCTCGTGGCAGCCATGGAGGCCATGCTGCTGGAGGGCACAGCTACCGGGGGGGTGTCTCCGGGCCCTACGGTGCCTGAGCAGCGGACCTCCGGCCGGGGCGCCCACCGGGCCTCCCGGCTCCGGAGACTGCGCCCGAGATCCCGCTGGTCCAAGGGCCTCGCGGCCGGCGGGCTCACGGTCGGCGTGGCGGCGGGCGCGTTCGGCGGAGTGGCGGCGGCCAGTTCCGACGCCCTGCCCGGCGACTCGCTGTACGGGCTGAAGCGCGGCATGGAGGACTTCAAGCTCAATCTGGCGGACGGCGAGTCCGACCGCGGCGAGCTCTATCTCGACCATGCCTCGACCCGGCTCAGCGAAGCCAGGCGGCTGATGGAGCGAGGCCGCGCCGGCCGGCTCGACCATGAATCCATGACCGAGATCCGGCGCACTCTGAGCGGAATGAAGCACGACGCGTCGGAGGGCCACCGCCTGCTCCACCAGGCATACGAACGGGACGGCTCGCTCGGCCCGATCGCCACGCTCTCCTCGTTCTCGTCCTCGCACCGCAAGACCTGGAACGGACTGCGCGAACGGCTGCCCGTCCAGCTCACGGACGTCAGCGACGAAGTGAGCTCGGTGTTCGACGCCATAGACGAAGAAGTCGCACCGCTCCAGTCGCTGCTGCCGCGCGCCCCGGAGAAACACCGGGACACCACCACCCGTCCCGGTGCCACACAGGACTCCACCGACACGGGCCGGCCGGACCGTCCCTCACCCAGCTCACCGAGTACGGACGGAGGCGCCTCGCACCCGAGCGATCAGCCGCACCCGCCGGGCCGGCACTCGGAGAGCGAGTCCGAGGAAGGTCTGCTCGGCGGTGGTACGGGCGGACTGTTCGACCCGCCGCAGAACAGCGCCACCCCGTCGCCGTCCGAGAACCAGAACGGCGCCGAGCGTCCAGGACCTGATGTCACGATCCCGCCGCTGCTGCCGGATCTGCTGCCAGGCCTGGGCATCAGGGCGGAGGACGCGGAGTGATTCAGGCGGTATGAGTCAGGCGCGGTGCTCCCGAAAGGGACCACCGCGCCTGACGTCCGCTGCCGCCGACCGCCTCAGAAGAACACCGAGCGCCGCTGCACCAGCAGCTTGTAGAGCGTGTGCTGGATCTGCTCGCGGACCTGATCCGTCAGATTGAACATCAGCATCGGATCCTCCGCCGCCTCCGGCGGATAGCCGTCCGTCGGAATCGGCTCGCCGAACTGGATCGTCCACTTCGTCGGCAGCGGCAGCAGTCCCAAGGGCCCCAGCCACGGAAACGTCGGCGTGACCGGGAAGTACGGAATGCCCAGCAGCCGCGCCAGCGTCCGCGAGTTGCCGATCATCGGATAGATCTCCTCCGCGCCCACGATCGAACAGGGCACGATCGGCACGCCCGCCCGCAGCGCCGTCGAGACGAATCCGCCGCGGCCGAAGCGCTGAAGCTTGTAGCGGTCACCGAACGGCTTCCCGATGCCCTTGAAGCCCTCCGGCATCACCCCGACGACCTCACCGCGCTGCAACAGCCGCTCCGCGTCCTCCGCGCATGCCAGCGTGTGCCCGGCCTTCCGCGCCAGCTCGTTGAAGACGGGCAGCATGAAGACCAGATCGGCGGCGAGCAGCCGCAGATGCCGCTCCGCCGGATGGTTGTCATGGACGGCGACCTGCATCATCAGCCCGTCCAGCGGCAGCGTCCCGGAGTGATTGGCCACCACGAGCGCCCCGCCGTCCGACGGGATGTTCTCGATGCCCTTCACCTCGACGCGGAAGTAGTTCTCGTACAGCGGCCGGATCAGCGACATCAGGACCTGGTCGGTGAGTTCCTTGTCATAGCCGAACTCGTCGACCTCGTACTCGCCCGTGAGCCGTCGGCGCAGAAACGCCAGCCCGCCCGCGATCCGCCGCTCCCAGCCGCTCCCGCTCCCGCCGTCCTGCTCCTCCGGCTCCGGCTGCTCCCCCGGCTCCGGCTCTCCCGCGTCCCGCTCGGGAACGGGCTTCAGCGGACCCGACGTACGATCCGAGCCCGAAGCGTGCGCCGGACCCGAGCCGGAACCCGGACCCGAGCCCGGGCCCGGCCCGGCTCCCTGCGAGCGCTTCGCGGCGCCGTCCTTGGCGTGCTGCCGCCGGCCGCCCGCGGAGCCACGCCTCGACCTCGGTTCATCACCGAAGGGGATGACCTTGGCATCAGCCATGTCAGGTGCGCTCCTTGCTGACGAGAGTGGAGAGCCGGTCCACGGTACGGGCCACAGCCTCGGGCGGCAGCAGCCCGGCACCCCGGCTCCGGGCGAAGTCCGTGAAGGCCTCCGCGGTCGAGTACGTCGGCACAAAACCCAGTGTCTCGCGCATCTGGTCCGTACTGACCACCCGGCCATGGGTCAGCAGCCTGATCTGCTCCGGCGAGAAATCCGTCATCCCGACCGTACGCAGCGCCGTGCCGACCCAGGTCACCGCGGGCAGCGGCACGGGCACCGTGGGCCGCCCCAGCCGCCGGGAACACTGCGACAGCAGCAGCACGCCCTCGCCGGCGACATTGAAGGTCCCGCTGTTGAGGGTGGAGCGCCGCGGCTCGTCCGAGGCGATCATCAGCACATCGATGACATCGTCCTCATGGACGAACTGGAGCCGCGGGTCATAACCGAAAACCGTCGGCAGAACCGGCAGTGACAAATACTCGGCGAGCGGAGAATCCGCCGCAGGACCAAGGATGTTCGCGAAACGCAGTACACAGACCGCCACATCGGGCCTGCGCCGCGCGAAGCCCCGAACATACCCTTCGACCTCCACCGCGTCCTTGGCGAAGCCGCCGCTCGGCAGCGACTTGGGCGGAGTTGTCTCGGTGAAAACCGCCGGATCGCGAGGCGCGGATCCATACACACTCGTACTGGACTTGACGACGAGCCGTTTCACGGACGGCGACTTCTGACAGGCGCCGAGAAGCTGCATCGTGCCGATGACATTGGTCTCCTTGACGGCGGCCCGGCCGCCCGTGCCCAGCGGAGTACCCGTCACATCCATATGTACGACCGTGTCCACGGCATGCTCGGCCAGCACGCGCGCGATGGCGGGCCGGCGGATATCGGCACGGACGAATTCCGCGTCGCCGAGCTGGTGCGCGGGAGCCACGGCGTCCACGGCGATCACCCGGTCGACACCGGGATCGCGTTGAACACGGCGTACGAAACGGCCGCCGAGCTGCCGGGCCGCTCCCGTCACCAGCACGACCTTGCCCACGATCAGCGCCTTCCCCTGGAAAAAGTCTCCCTACGCGTCACCGTAGCCGGTCGTTATTGCGCGATGGTGACCGTACGACGCGTCGCACCGCACTTTTACCGGTACCGGCAAACACCGAAGCCCTCCCACCATGTCGGTGGAAGGGCCGCGAATGCACGAACAGCGCCGCTTACTTCTTGTTGCGACGCTGAACGCGGGTGCGCTTGAGCAGCTTGCGGTGCTTCTTCTTGGCCATCCGCTTGCGCCGCTTCTTGATAACAGAGCCCACGACTACCCTCGCTCACTTCTCTTCACTCGGTGCGGGGCGTCTGGGCCCACACGACCTACGTCGGCCTAGCCTACCCGTCGCCGAGTGAGGGACGTAATCCGAGGGACGCCCTAGGCCGACTCAACCCCCACAAAGGACTCGCGGAGATACTCGTGAACCGCTTGCTCCGGAACCCGGAATGACCTGCCCACCCGGATCGCCGGCAGATGACCGCTGTGCACCAAGCGGTACACGGTCATCTTCGACACTCGCATCACCGAGGCGACTTCCGCCACGGTAAGGAACTTGACCTCGTTGAGAGGCCTCTCGCTGCCAGCAGCCATGACCCACCTGTACCTTCCGCACCCGACGGCCACCGGCTTCCCCTCCGGTAACTCTTCGTCGCTGTGCGCTCACATCCAGACTAGGGGCGGGTGATGCGAGTGGGGAAGAGGAGCAGCCTTCGGCCGCCTACTGTGACAGACACGCTCGATTGAGTACATAGCGCGTCAGCGGCAGGTAGTAAGAAGGCCGTGCGGTGCCTGCAAGTGGAACGGCTACGGACACGCGCCCCTCGGCCTCCCCCACGAACAGCGCGGGATCGTCGGTGTCACCGGGCCCGATGGCCTCAATGCCCAGCTGACCTGCTCCGCAGACCCAGCCGTGGTCTCCGACGACCAGCCCGGGAAGCGGCCCGCCGGACTCCGCCAGACTCTCCAGAGCCGCCCGAACCGGCAGCGGCGAGTGGGTATGTGCGCCCGGCTCACGCCCTGCACACCGCACGCCGGGTTCCCGCACCAGCGCGACGCCCCGTACGTAGTCGAGGTTGCACGTGCGTACGCCGAACCGGGTCGTTATGTCGATACATCGCCCCTGCGCCGGAGTGAGTACGAGACATCCCGCCGCCGACAAAGCGTCTGCCAGAGCTGCGTAGAAACCGAGCAGCCGGTGCGGATGTCCCGTCCCGAGCAGCACCGGAGCACCGCGCGCCGCGGCCACGCGCAGCCGCTCGGCGAACGCGTCCAGCGCGCTCAGCGTCCGCTCCGGGTCGATCACATCGCTGCCCGTCACCTGACCGGGATCGCGCGAAACTCCGCACCTGTCGGCCATGAGACCGAGCAACTCCCGCTCATCCCATGCCCGTTCGGGATCGAGTCCGAGCATGACCCGTGGATCGCGGGCGGCGAAGAGACGGTAGCTGCGCAGACTGTCCTCGCGCGAGGTGGCCACGGGACCGGCCGGCCCGGCCGCCAGCAGATGCGCCCGCAGCGCTCCGGTGCTCAACACCCTCCCGATGCTTCCGCCTCGGGCACCCGCCCGGGGCCGGAACCCCGGATTCACCGCACAGTTGGCGTAACGGACGGCCCGCCGGGCAGCCTCAGGCCAGCAGCCCCCGCAGCGGGAACACCGCCTTCCGCGTCGCCAGGATCGACTGGTCCAGCCGGTCCGCCGGATCGTACCCGTCCTCCCACGACTGCCAGCTCGGTGTCCGCCCGTCCGTCATCCGTCCCGGACCCAACTGCCGTGTCCGCGCGTACACCTCGCTCTTCCATGCCTCCGGCACCACCGACTCCGGCTCGACCGGCGCATGCCCGGCGATCCCCACAAGATGGGTCCAGGACCGCGGCACCACATCCACCACCGCGTAACCGCCACCGCCGAGCGCCACCCACCGCCCGCCGTCGACATACTCGTGTGCCAGCTCATGACAGGACGCCTGCACCGCACGCTGCGCGTCGAGCGACACCGCGAGATGCGCCAGCGGATCGTCGAAGTGCGTGTCCGCGCCGTGCTGGGTCACCAGAGCCTCCGGCCGGAAGTCCGCCAGCAGCTCGGGCACCACCGAATGGAACGCCCGCAGCCAGCCCTCGTCGCCCGTCCCGGCCGGCAGCGCCACATTCACCGCGCTGCCCGCGCCCGCGCCGCCGCCGGTCTCCTCCGGCCAGCCCGTCTGCGGGAAGAGCGTCCGCGGATGCTCGTGCAGCGAGATCGTCAGTACGCGCGGATCCTCCCAGAACGCCGTCTGGACACCGTCCCCGTGGTGCACATCCACATCGATGTACGCGACACGCTCCGCGCCCAGCTCCAGCAGCCGGGCGACCGCCAGCGCCGCGTCGTTGTAGATGCAGAAGCCGGACGCCGACCCGGGCATCGCGTGGTGCAGCCCGCCCGCGAAGTTCACGGCGTGCGCGACCTCGCCGTCCCACACCGCCTCCGCCGCACCGACCGACAGCCCGGCGATCAGCGCCGACGCCTCGTGCATCCCCGCGAAGGCCGGATCGTCCATCGTGCCGAGGCCGTACGAACCGTCGGCGGCACGCGGATCCAGCGAGACCCGCCGTACGGCGTCCACATACTCCTGCTGGTGGACGAGCCGCAGTGTCGAGTCGCCGGCCGCGGGCGCGGCCCTCACCTCCACCGCTCTGTCGAGCCCGTAGGCCCGTACCAATCCCATGGTCAACGAGAGCCGTACCGGATCCATCGGATGGCTGGACCCGAAGTCGTATCCCGTAACCGCGTCATCCCACATCAACCGTGCGCGACCGCTCATGCCCGCCACCGTATCGGGCCTGATCCGTCCCGAACGAGCGGGCGTACACCAGTGTCACCAGAACCATGACCATCGGTACGAGCATCGCGCCGCGGTAGTTCCACGCATCCCCGAGCGCTCCCACCAGCGGCGATCCGATCAGAAAGCCCACGTAATTGAAGACATTGAGCCGCGCGACCGCGCTGTCGCTGGAGGCGGGAAACAGTCGTCCGGCCGCCGCGAACGTCTGCGGCACGATCACACACAGCCCGAGCCCCAGCATCGTGAACCCGAGGATGCCCACCCACGCACCGGAAGCCAGCGCCACCACCGCAAAGCCCACGCCCGCCAGCAGAGTCCCGCACCGCACAACGGCCACCGGCCCGAACCGCCGTACGCCCAGATCCCCGACCGCACGCCCGAGCAGTGTGGTGACCATATAGGCGTTGTACGGAACGGTCGCCAGCTCCTCCGAACTGCCCAGCACGTCCTGGAGGTATTTGGCGCTCCAGTTCGACACCGTGGAGTCGCCGATATACGCGAAGGCCATCACCAGACAGAGCGGCAGCAGCAACTTGAACACCACGGGTTTCCCGGTGGTGTTGGGCTCCTGGCCTGCGACCGACTCCTGGTGGTCAACGGACTTCCGGGCGGTGTCCGCGTACCAACGGCTTCCGAGCAGAGCGGCCGGCAGCAGCACGGCCACCACCGGCAGATACGAGACCAGCAACGACAGATCCCAGTGGGCGCCGGCCCAGGCCAGCGAGGCTCCGGCGATACCGCCCAGGCTGTACACGGCATGGAAACCGAGCATGATGCTGCGCCCGTACGCCCGCTGAAGGCTGACGCCGAGCATGTTCATGGACGCGTCCAGCGCACCGACCGCGAGCCCGAACGCCGCCAGGGCGAGGGCGAGCTGCCACATCGCGTCACCCGCTCCGACGCCGAGCAGCGCCAGCAGCACGACGGGCTGCGCCCAGCGCAGCACCACCCTCGGCCGCACCCGGGCGACCAGCTTCTCGGTGACGACACTGCCGACACCGGCGAGGACGGGAACGGCGGCAAGAAAGGCGGGAAGGAGCCCGTCGGAGACTCCGTACCGGTCCTGGATGGCGGGGATACGCGTCACGAGCAGAGCAAAGGTCACTCCCTGGACGAAGAAACTCAGCGCCAGGGAGACACGACCGTGCCGCAATCGAGCGTCTGGCGCGTCCGTCGCATCTGTCATGGCCGGACAGCGTAGGGCGATCCGCTACCTATGGGTAGATGGATCACACAACGGATCAGGCAGCAGCTCAGGCAACGGATCAGCTGGCGGATCGACCGAGCAGTCCTGGCAGTTCAGCCATGGTGGAGAAGTACGCGGTGGCGCCCGCGAGTTTCTCGGCCGGAGTCATCGCCGTGAACGCGTAGACATCCATCCCGGCCGCCCTGGCCGCGGTGACACCGAGGGGACTGTCCTCCACGACGGCGCAGCGCCCGGGAGCGACTCCCATCCGCTCTGCGGCATGAAGAAAGAGATCGGGCGCCGGCTTGCCCTGCCTTACATCCTGGGCACTGAAGATGACACGGTCCTCGAACCACCGGTCAAGCCCGGTCTTACGATGGCCCACCCGGATGCGCTCATGGCTCCCTGATGAAGCGACGCAGTACGACACACCGTCGGCGGCCAGCTTCCCCAGCACCTCGGCCACGCCTTCGACCGGCTCCAACTCCCGCTCGAAGGCGGCGAAGACACGGGCGTGCAGGGTGTCATCGAAGTCTGCGGGCAGACGGCGGCCTGTCCGCTCTTCGATGAGATCGTGGACGCGATGCACGGCAGCTCCCATGTAGTCGCGGAGGGAGTCCTCGTACGACGTGGGATGGCCCAACTCGGTGAGATAGGCGGCCAGGATGGTGTTGGAGAGAGGCTCACTGTCGACAAGGACACCGTCATTGTCGAAAATGATCAGTTCGTAGCGCATACTCCGACCTTAGACGCACCCAGAACGCAGAAATGCCCTGTACCAGATACCTGGCACAGGGCATTCCCGTCAAAGATTGTTCGGCGGCGTCCTACTCTCCCACAGGGTCCCCCCTGC
>NZ_JBHWGS010000014.1:0-76647 GCF_042732975.1 Streptomyces sp. NPDC059743
GTACACGGGCGATCCTCCGCCTTGCGATCGCACGCACCGGACGCCGCGGGGCCCGCCCTGCGGGCGGACGACGCTACTTCTGAAACACGGCCTAGGTCCGAGAACGGAGAACGACCGCCGCGGGCGGGCCCGGCGTCAGCGCCCGCCCGTCCTCGGTATCCGTATCACCGCTGTCCCGCCGTCCAGATCCACCGTGGTCCGGTGCGGCGGGGCACCGTCCTCCTCGTCGTCACGCAGCAGCAGCGCCGACTGCCGCTCCTTGAGCTCGCTCTGCTTGCCCGGCGAGAACGCCGCGTGCAACTGCTCGAATCCGGTCGCCGAGACCTGTCCCTGCCGCGCGCCGTTGCGCCAGGGCAGCATTCCGGCGCGTCCCGCGCGCAGCAGAAGCTGATCGACGAAAGCCACGACGGTCAGCAGGATGACCAGCCCCGGCAGCGTCATGAACACCATCGTCTCCATGCCCTCATTCTCCGGCATCCCGAATCTTCCGGGAACCACCTGTGGACAACGGCCGACTACTCACAAGGAAGTGACAAGGAAGCGGCGATCAGAGAAGAGGGCAGCACGGTTGAAGTGGTACGAGGACGACTCCCTCTGGTCCGACTTCGCGCCCACGATGTTCTCGGCCGCACGCGGCGAGGAGGTCGCCGGCATCGTCGCGGATTCTCCGCTGCTGGACTTCCCTCCCGGCTCCCGGGTGCTGGATCTCTGCTGCGGCCCCGGGCTCTTTCTGGTGCCGCTGGCGCGGCGCGGTTACACCGTCACCGGTGTCGATCTCAATCCGTCCATGCTGGAGCGCGCGGAGACGGCCTGCGCGGAGGCCGGGGCCGATGTGCGCCTGGTCAAGGCGGACATGCTGGACTACGTCGAGCCGGGGTCCTTTGACGTTGTGCTCAATGTCTTCACCTCCTTCGGCTACTTCGACAATCCCCATGACAATCTGCGCGTCCTGCGCAACGCCCGCGAGTCCCTAGCGCCCGGCGGCCGGCTGCTGGTGGATGTGATGGGCAAGGAGGTCCTGGCGGGCTGGATCGGACGACCGCAGGCGGTCGACCTCCCGGACGGCTCGTATGTCGTCCAGCGCGACACGGTGCTCGACAGCTGGCGCCGGCTGCGGACCGACTGGACGCTGGTACGCGGCTCGACCGCGCGTACGGCGTCGATCACCTCGCACCTCTACAGCGCCGCCGAGCTGCACGATCTCTTCACCGCGGCCGGATTCACGGACGTCGAGTGCTTCGGAGGCTTCGACGGCTCCGGCTACGACCAGCGCTCGCGCCGGCTGATCGTACGGGGGACACGGAAATGACGGCGCGTGCAGCGATACACGAGCACATCACCGACGCGATGAAGGCGCCCGATCTGATCCGGCTCGGCGGCGATGTCGTCCTCGCCCGCTTCGAGACGATGAAGGTGTACGCGGCGCTCGGCGCGGTCCGTACGCTGCTGCGGCGCGGCCGTATCGTCCCCGGGCAGACTCTCATCGACAGTTCGAGCGGTATCTACGCGCTGGCGCTCGCCATGGCCTGCCACCGCTACGGACTGCGCTGCCACATCGTGGCGTCGACAACCGTGGACGCTGTGATGCGCGCCCAGTTGGAGGTCCTGGGTGCGACGGTCGACCAGATGCCTCCTTCGGAGAGTCTCCGGCTCGACCAGGAGCGCCGGGTGCGCCATGTCCGTGAACTCCTCGCCCGCAGACCGGACTTCCACTGGATGCGGCAGTACCACGACGCCGTGCACTACGCCGGGTACCGGGAGTTCGCGGCGCTGGTCGCCGAGGCGCTGCCCGACGGCCCGCTGACCGTGGTCGGCGCCGTCGGCACCGGCGCGTCCACGGGCGGTCTGGTGGAGGCACTGCGCGGATCGGGGCGCGCGGTACGGCTGGTGGGAATCCAGCCGTACGGAAGTGTCACCTTCGGCAGCGAGCGGTTCAGCGATCCCGAGGCGATCATCGCGGGCATCGGAAGCTCCATCCCGTTCGACAATGTCCGGCACGAGCTGTACGACACGCTCCACTGGGTGGACTTCCGCCATGCCATGGCGGGCGCGGTCGGTCTGCTCCGTGAACACGCCGTGTTCGCCGGGCTGTCCACGGGAGCCGCGCATCTTGTCGCGGGCTGGGAGGCGGACCGCGATCCCGGACGGCAGCATCTTGTCATCGGCGCGGACACCGGACACCGGTACGCGGAGCGGGTGTTCGCCCGGCACGCCGAGGCACTGGACGTACGCGCCCTGCGGCCACGCCGGATCCACACCCTGGACGAGCTCCGGCCGCCGTGGTCGGTGATGGAGTGGGAGCGCCGCTCCCACAAAGAACTTGTCGTGGCCGACGTGGGACCGGAGAGTGGATCCTCCGTCGTCCGGCCGGAACCGTTGTCGCAGGGAGAGCCGTCATGACGATCGCCGCGCTGGAGTCACTGTCCTTCGGACTGGCCAGGATGGCCGCCGCGTCGGCCGACGCGGGACACGGGCTGACACTGCTGACCGGCGACCGGGCCGTGTACCGCCATGAGCTGGACACACTGCCGGACGGCGCGCTCACCGTCATCGATGTCGACACCTTCGACCGGACGGCGACCCGGCGCGCGCTGGCGGCCCTGCCCGATCTGACCGGTCTCATCAACACCACGGACACCTGGAGCGTTCCGGCCGCCGATCTGGCGGCCGAGTTCGGACTGCCGGGCCCGGATCCGGCGGCGGTACGGGTGCTGCGCGACAAGGCACGCGTACGGGCGCTGCTGCACGGCGCCGGACTGAGCAAGGGCCCTGCCGTACCGGTGCCGTTGGGCGCAGAGCCCTCGGCCACGGAGCCGTCGGCCACGGACACGGCTGCCGCCGAGGTGCTCCGTACGATCGGGCTGCCGGCCGTCCTCAAGGACTCCGCGGGCACCTCGTCCCGCGATGTCTGGGTCGTCAGGGACGAGGAGGCGCTGCGCGCCGCGCTCGCCGAGGCCGGCCGACGCTCCTTCAACGGCAAGCTGTTCGCGGAGCCCTTCCTCGCCGGGCCGCTCTACAGCGCGGAGACTCTGAGCTGGGCCGGGGAGACGCGGCTGCTGGGCGTGCTCAGCCGGCAGACCTCGCGGGAGCCCGCCGTACGGGAGGAGGCCGCCGCCTTCCCGGTCGCGCTGCCTCACGGCGAGTCGGCCGGGATCGAGGAGTGGGTGGGCCGGGTGCTGCATACGGCAGGGCACCACAGCGGTTTCGCCCATGTGGAGTTCATCCTCACCGCCGAAGGTCCCGAACTGGTCGAGATCAACCGGAGGATCGGCGGCGCCCTGGTCGGTGAGGCGCTGTGCCGGTCCCTGCGGACGAATGTGTACGACGCCATGATCGACACCGCGCTCGGCCGCCGTCCCCGGCTGATGGACTCGGCGCTCGAACACACCGGTCCCGCCTGCGGATTCGTCCTGGTCTATCCGGACCGGACCGGTGAACTGGCGGGCTGGCGCGGGCTCGGCGGACTCGGCGCCTATCCGGGCGCGGTGCGCTGGTATCCGGTGCGCGCGCCCGGCGACACGATCGCCACGGTGGCCGATCAGCGCGGCTGCACCGGGATGGTTTTGGCGGAGGCGGCCACCGCGGAGCTGGCGCTGCACCGGGCGGCGAGCGCCGCGGCGGGTGTGCGTCCCATCCTCGTGGACGACGGTGGGCGGTGAGCGCGAGGGCGGCGCACGGGACCGTACCCGTACCGCCACCCGGCAGCGCGGCTCGGGCCGATGGCGGCCGACCGGGCCGCAGTCGTTCCTGCTGGGCTGCTCGTTTCTGATCACGCTGGGCAGCTTCGCCGTACTGCCGTACATGTCGGTGCTGCTGCACCAGCGGCTGGGGCTCGGCCTCGGTACGGTCGGGGCGGTGCTCGCCGTCGCCTCGCTGGTGCAGTTCTCCGGTGGAGTGGTGGGCGCGGTGCTGGCGCGGCGGATCGGGCTGCGGGCCACGATGCTGGTGGCACTGGGCGCACGCACCGCGGGATTCGCGGCGTTCGTTCCGGGGCTCGGCAGTCCGGTGCTCGCCGTCGGCGCGCTGTTCCTGGTCTCGTGCGGCGCGGCGCTCTATCTGCCCGCGAACAAGGCGTACCTGGTGGAGGGCGCGCGGGAGTCGGAGCGGCCCAGGCTGCTGTCGGCGAGTGGTTCGGCGTTCAACGCGGGAATCGCGCTCGGCCCGCCGGCCGCCGCGCCGTTCGTCCTGACGTCGCCGGGCGCGCTGTTCGGTACGGTGACGCTGCTGTTCGCCGCGGTCGGCCTCGGCCACGCGTTACTGCCGTCGGCGCCACGAACGCCGGAACCACCGCGGTCAACGCCGGAGCCGCCGCCGTCCCGGCCCTCGCGTCCGTCCTCGCCCGCCAAGCGCGAGGCGCTGCCCTTCACGGTCACCGTACTGAGCGTGTACGTCTTCATGTTCTTCCAGCACTATCTGGCCCTCTACGCCGTTCCTCGTACCTCGGCGTCGTTCTACGGCGCGGTGCTGATGGGATACGCGTGCCTCCTCGTCGTCGCGCAGCCCTTGCTGTCGGAGTGGATCGCCGGGCTCGCCTATCGCACCGCGATACGGGTGGGCTTCGGCGCGATGGCGGCGGGAACGGCGGTCATCGCGGCCGGTGGTCATCTGGGTATCGGCGCGGGCGCGGCGCTGATCTGTCTGGGCGAGATCGTTCTCTTCCTGAAGAACGATCTGGAGGCGCTGGCCCGGTCGTCCGCCGAGCCCGCCACGGTCTTCGGCCGCCAGCGACTGGCCGCCGGGATCGGCGCGTTCGCCAGCGGAGTGGCGGGCGGTCAGCTCTACGGGATCGCGGAGGGCGCGCAAATGGTCCCGGGCTTCTGGCTCGCGGTGTCGCTCCAGTGTCTGGTCCTGCCGCTGCTGCCGGCCCTGATGGCAGAGGTGAGGCGCCGCCGGTCCTGACGACCGGTCCGGCGGCGCTGACGGCGCGCGGTCACCACGCGCGGTTACGAGAGGACCGCCGAGGCGGGCTGCCAGACCGAGGTGAGATCACGTCTGGCGCGCGCCACACGGGAGCGGACCGTACCGACCGGACAGCCCGCGGCGCTGGCGGCCTCCGCGTACGAGAGCCCGAGTAACTGCGTCAGCACGAAGGCCTCCCGCCGCGACGGATCCATCGCGTCCAGGGCGTCGAACACCGCGACGGTCTCGTCAAAACCGGGCAGATGGCGCGGCTGCGCGCGCTCGGCCGCGGTCTGCCAGTCGGTGGTGTCGGCGACCCGTGGCCGGGCGGCGGCGCTGCGGTAGCGGTCGATGACCACGCACCGCGCGATCGACAGCAGCCAGGTGCGCGCGCAGGACCGGCCCGCGAACTTCGCCAGGCTGGTCAGGGCCCGCAGATAGGTCTCCTGGGCCAGATCGTCGGCGCCTGGTACATCGGCGCTGAGATGCGCGACGAACCGCCGTACGTCGTCGTAGGTCGCGCGCACGAAACGCTCGGCCGCCTCGCGGTCGCCGGTACCGGCGGCCAGTGCCCACGCGGTGATCTCCACGTCGCGGTGGGCGGATCTGACGGTGCGTGGATGGGTCGGTGGGGCAGGGAACATCTCACTCGGTCCTTCGCGTCCTCGCGGCGCCGCACCGCGCCGGGCAGAGCAAGGCAGGGCAGGGCGCGGCGCCATCGGTGGCCGGCTTCCGCGGTGGCGCGGCGGTGTACCGGCAGGCCTGTGAACAGGCACGCGTGCGTGCCTGAGAGACCCTCGGCCGCGGTGTACGGGCACGCTGACGGCCCGGCTCGGTCGCCGGAGTCGCAGAGCACGCGGAGCACCGGAGCCCGGAACGGGCGGCGGCGAAGGGTCAGTCGAAGGACGGAACGAAGGGCGGGCCACGGCGGGAGATGCCGTACAGCACCACGAGCCGGCGCGGACGGCGGTGGCGCCGGTGGAGCACCACGGTCCGTGTACGCGGCAGCGGGGCCACGGCGCCGGACAGCACCCGCCAGGCCCGCCGCAGCGGAGCGCAGACGAACAGCGCGAGCGAGCGCCCGAGTTGGCGGACCGCCGCTTCGCCGCGCCACAACCACCAGCCGCAGAGCAGCCCGGCCACCAGATGGGCCAGGGCCATACCGGACGTCAGGGAGTGACCGTCGTAGGCCAGGACGAGGGCCAGTAGATCCGTCGGCCCTTCGGCCATCCCGGAGTGCGCGTGCGCCGCCGTCTCCGAACGGCCCATCCCCGGCATCTCCATGGCCCGCCCGGCACCGGCCCCGGCGCCCGGCAGAAGGACATGGGTCCAGCTGAACAGGGCGTGCAGTGTCACCTGTCCGGCCGCGCTCGCGCCCACGATCGCGGGCGCGCCGCGCTCACGCCCGGCCAGCCACCAGCCCGCGGCGCCCGTGGCGATCAGCGCGAGGGCGAGGGCGGGCCACGGCAGCGGGATGTCGGACTGGAGCGCGTGGCCGAGTCCGGACACCGCGACGCACACGGCCGCGAACACCACGGCACGTGTGAGTCGGAGTGCGGGCCCGGCTCTCATGGCCGTCATCGTGTCACCCGTGACGGAGCCTCGGAAAAGGGCTGCTGATCCGGATACGTCGATGGTTCGGCCGCTTTAGGAGGACACTTAGACGATGTGATCCATGTCACATGAACTTGTCGGGAACTTTCCCGGGCCGGGACCCGACTGCTCCGGTAACCCGCCGAAGCCGTCGAGAAAGCCGCCCAGATGAAGCCGTCCTCCACGCCCGCCGTCCCCGAGCCGGCCGACCCGCCCGGCACTACACGTACAACCGATACGAACACCACGGACCGGTCGCAGCCCAGAGTCACTCTGAGATCGGATCTCAGAGCGTCGATACCGGACGGTCTGATCGCCCTGGTGGTGACCGCCGCCGTCTTCGCCCTGCTCTACGCCCGTATCAAGGCGAAGACCTCCTCCACCGTGACCGTCATGCCCTTCATGGCCGACGCGGGCGGCTTCTGGATGTACTTCCTCAGCCAGGCCTTCGGCTGGTCGGCTCTGCTCTGGGCATGGACCACCGTCGTACTGGGCCTGCTGCTCTCCGGGCCCCGGCCGGGCCGGCTGCCGCTGTCGGCACAGCGCCTGGAACGGCTGCACCGTACGACCAGTCTCAACACCATCGCGCTGATCCTCGCCCACGCGCTGCTGTTCGCCGCGGAGTTGGTACGGCACGACACCACGCGCTGGTACTCCCGGCTCTACACGGCCTTCGTGGAGTCGTTCGTGCCGGGCGGCTACGACTCGGGCACGGGCCAACTCGCCATACCTCTCGGCCAGGCCGCGCTGTATCTGGCCGTCCCGCTCGGGCTGCTCTTCTACATCCGGCACCGCATCGGCCCCAAGACCTGGCGTGTTCTGCACCGGTTCGTGATCGTCGTCTATGTCCTGAGCGTGTGGCACACGCTGCTGTACGGCACGAACGTCTGGTACGACGGCTGGTTCCGCACCACGGTCTGGCTGCTGCAACTGCCCATCGCCGCGCTGCTGCTCGCGCGCCTGCTGCGTCCCGCGCGCCGCTCCGAGCGGCTGTCGAGCCCCGGCGCCCACACCGGCTCGCGCGCGGGCTGGGGCCTGCGCCTCGGCGGACGCCTCGCCGCGGCGGGAGCCGTCATCGCCCTTCTCGCCGTCATCATCAGCGGAAACGACGGCGGGCGTACGGTCCCTCCGGACGACACCTCGTCCACCCACAACCACGACTGAGCGCCGGGCGGTCCCGATCAGCGGGACGGGAGCCGGCTCAAGGAACCGTGGCCGCCCTCCACGACGTTCCCTCAGCAGCGCCGCGCGAAGCCGGCGCTGCTGAAGATGCTCCTGAAGATACGGAACAGAACGGAACGGGCGGTGGCGATGATCGAGCTGGTTCCCGGAGGGAATCTGGCCCTGCCGGACACGGCGCTGACAATCGATGTGCCGGGGCCCTTCGACCTGTCCGTACTCATCACCGACGACAGCGGGAAGGTGGGCGGCGACGGCGACTTCGTCTTCTACAACCAGCCGTCGGCACCGGGCGCCCGGCTGTACGACGGCGGTGTCGGTGTGGATCCGCGGCGGCTGCGGGCGGGCGCGAGCCGGGTCACGGTGGTCATCAGCCCGGCCGATCCCGGCATCGCGCTGGGCCGGCTGCCGGTGCCGACGCTGACCGTACATGGCAGTGGCGGCCGAGGCGTGCTCGCCCGGTTCACTCCCGCGCGTCCGGCGCACGAGACGGTACTGCTGCTGGCGGAGATCTACCGGCGCGGCGCCGGCTGGAAGCTGCGCGCGCTCGGTCAGGGATACGCGGACGGGCTGGCGGGCATCGCCCGGGACTTCGGTGTGGAGGTGACCGAGGAGGCCGCCGGAGAAGCCACCGCGGCCACCGCAGCCGTCGGATCCACCGCGCCCGTCGGACCTCCACCGCCGCCGGCCGTCCGCGCGAACGGCGGGCCGACGAGGTACAGCAGCGGCATGTCCGCCGAGTCGGCCGAGGCGACGGAATTCGCGGCGCTCGTCCGGGCCGAACGGCTCAGGGCGGGCGTACCGGCCGTCGCCCTGGACGGCAGACTCTCGGCCGCGGCCCAGGCCCACGCGGCGGCGATGGCGGGACAGCGACGGCTCGGCGCGGAGAGCGCCGACGGGATCTCCGTCTTCCAGCGGATCACCGCGGGCGGCTACCACTATCTCCGTATCGACCAGCATCTTGTCTCCGGACCGCGTACGCCGCGCGCCTTCGTGGAGTACTGCCTCGGCGGTGAGGCGATCCGTGGGCCGCTGTTCGATCCGGCGCTGACCGACGCGGGGCTCGGCCGCGCCGTCGACGCCCGCTCGGGCGAGGTCTACTGGACGGCCCTCTGGGCCCGCCCTTTCACCTCCGACGGACTGATACGGACCGCCGCCGAGGTCGTCGCCCTCACCAACGCGGAGCGGACGGCGGCCGGCTTGCGGCCTCTGGCCGACGATCCGCGTCTGGCCGCGGCGGCGCAAACCTACAGCGCCGACATGGCGGCGCGCGCCTTCTACTCGCACACCTCGCCCGAGGGACTCGCGCCCTGGGACCGCGCAGCCGCCGCGGGCGCCACGCACCGGGGCATCGGCGAGAACATCGCCTGCGGCCAGCGCAGCCCGCGCGAGGTGGTCACGGGATGGATGAACAGTCCGGGCCACCGGGCCAATATCCTCAAACCGGACTTCACCCATCTCGGTATCGGCTTCGCGGGCGGCGGCCCGGCCGGCACCTACTGGACGCAGCTCTTCGGCCAGATCTGACCATCGGCCCAGGCGGTGTCCGGCCGGGCGGAACCGCTCCGGTGGTGTGAAACTGCCAGTGAGGAGGTCCGGCGATGGCGACTGATTCCCCCGCACCCCCGTGCGAACGCCTGCTCGAAGAGCTGCTCGCCGAGGCCCATGCCGTGGCCCCGATGGATCTGCCTCTGGTGGTGAACCGGTGCGCGCTCGCGATCGGTGTCGAGGAGCTCGTCGTCTATCTCGTAGACATCCAGCAGCGCCATCTCGTCCCGCTCACCGACGGGCTGCCCGCCATCGATCTGGAGACCGCCGTCGCCGGTTCCACCTACCGCGCGCTGGAGCTGCGGGTCGAGGAATCCGCGGACGGCTCTCTGATCGCCTGGCTGCCGCTGGTCGACGGAGCGGAGCGGCTCGGCGTCATCGGCGCGCGGACGAAAACGCTGGACAGCGCGCGGCTGCGGCGGTGCCGCATGCTCGCCTCCGTACTCGCCATGGCGATCACCTCGAAGCGCGCGTTCAGCGACGCCTTCGCGCGCCATGCCCGTACCGAGCCCATGGATCTGCCGACGGAGATGCTGCGCTCCCTGCTGCCTCCGCGCACCATCGGCAACAGCCAGGCCATCTCGACTGCGGTGGTGGAACCGGCGTACCACGTCGGCGGCGACGCCTTCGACCACTCCCTGACCCGGACGACCCTTTATGCCGCGATCTTCGACTCCATGGGCCACAATCTGGCCTCCGGTCTGACCAGCGCGGTCGCCATGGCGGGCTGCCGCAACGCCCGTCGCGCCGGTGCCGAGCTGCCCGAGCTGGTCCGCACCATCGACGAGGCGCTGGGCCGCTGGCTGCCGGAGCAGTACTGCACCGGTGTCGTCGCCCAGCTCGATCTGGCGGACGGGACCTTCCGCTGGTGCAACTGCGGACATCCGCCGCCGCTGCTCATCCGTGATCAGCGGGTGCTGGACCGGGCGCTCGAACGGACACCGCAGCCTCCGATGGGAATGCCCGCCGAGCTGGCCGGGACACCTCGCGAGGCCCATGAGGTGACGCTCGAACCGGGCGACCGCGTGCTTCTCTACACGGACGGAGTGACGGAGGCGCGGATCGAGGGCGGCAGTGAGTTCGGGCTCGACCGCTTCACCGACTCGATCATCCGGGGAGCCGCGGCGGGCGAGCCGGCCCCGGAGGCGCTGCGCCGGATCATCCACTCGATCCTCGACCACAAGAAGAACCAACTGCGTGACGACGCCACACTGCTGCTCATCGAATGGCGCCCGCCCCGCCCGTGAGTCCGCCGGTGACCTCTCCCTCTGTCTCTCTCCTGGCTTCCGTCTCGTCGTCTCCGTCGGCCGCGTCATCGGGCTGCCTCCGGGCCACTCCCCCGGCCTTCTCGCCGGCCACGGCGCTCGCCTCCGGCAGCGGACGGTTCTGCGGCGACAGCCGTACGAACAGCAGGCCGAGCGTGATCCATACATAGGCGTTCGCACCGAGGAAGGCGCCGAGACCGGTCGAGTTCCAGCGCCAGAGCCAGACCACACTGCTGCACAGGATCACATACAGCACGGCACACACCGCCAACAGCGCCCGGCGCTCACGGCGTTCGCCGCGCAGGGCGGTGTCCGTCAGTACGACGAGGGCGGGAATCACCCAGACCAGATGGTGGACCCAGGTCACGGGACTGACCAGACAGGCTGCCAGCGCGGTCAGGGCGAACCCGGCCCGGTCGTCCCCGTCACGGACGGCCGCGCGGGCCCGGTACGCCCAGAGCGCGAGGACGGCGAGGACGCACACCAGCCACACCACGCGGCTGGGATGATCCGGCTGGAGACGGGCCAGTACGCCTTGCAGCGACTGGTTGGAGACATAGCTGAGGGAGCCGACGCGGTCGGTGTTCCACAGGGCGTCGGTCCAGAAGGCACGGCTGGCGCCGGGATCGATCAGAGCGGCGAGCAGCGTCGCGGCGCACGCGGTGCCCGCCGCCACGCCCGCCTGCCGCCGGCGCCCGGTGATCAGCAGATAGAGGATGAAGAGCGCGGGCGTGAGCTTGATCGCGGAGGCGAGGCCTATGCCGATGCCCGCGTACCGGCCGCGGCCGGTGGCCAGCAGCCAGGCGTCGGTGAAGACCAGCGCGACGAGCAGCAGATTCACCTGGCCGAAGCTGAAGGTGTCACGGACCGGTTCGAACAGCGCGAACAGACAGCCGGCCACGGTGAAGGCGAACCACCGGCTCCGGCAGGTGCGCCGGATGAGCGGGCCCACCAGCCAGTGCAGCAGCAGCGCCGACGCGGCGACACTCAGCGCGATGCTGATGCCCACGGCGACCGGCCAGGAGACCAGTGCCATCGGCAGCATGGAGACCGCGGCGAAGGGCGGATAGGTGAAGCCGTAGTGCGTGCCGGGCTTGAGATAGTCGTAGATCCGGCCGTCGCCGTGGATCCAGTCGTCGACGGTGCCGTAGTAGACACCGACGTCGAAGAAGTCCCGGTGCAGAGGGACGGTCGCGAGAAAGACCGCCGTGGCCACGACCAGGCAGACCGCAGTGGTGATCCGCCCGGCGGGTCTCGCCAGGACGGAGTTGGGCCACCTCATGACACCACCCGGGGCCGGGAGGCGACGCCGCTCGGGGCCGACATCTCGAACATCCACCAGAGCGCGAGCAGCGCGAGCGCGCCTCCGCCCACGGCGAGCGTCAGTTGCATGCCGTCCGGTGGATAGCCGCTGGGCAGCAGTCCGAGGGCGAGTACGCCGCTGCCGGCCGCGGCCCAGCGCCGTACCCGGCCGTCGGGCGCGGCGGCGGCGATCAGGAACAGGCCCCACAGCGCGTACCACGGCCGGAAGGCCGGGCCCAGCGCGAAGACCGCGAGCAGGCTCAGCGCCAGCGCGTAGACCGGGCCCAGCCGCACCCGGCGCAGCCACAGGACCACTACGACCACGGCGGTGGCCAAGAGGCCGAGCCACCGCCACGCCGGTACGGCCAGATCGGCGAGCCCGCTGCCCACGGAGTCCAGCAGCGCACCGCAGAGCCGGCCGAGTCCGCTGGTCAGCGACCAGTTGTCGGGCGACACGGGCGTGCTGAGCGCACCGAGCCAGCCATAGCCGGTACCGGTCACGGCCGTGACGACCACAGTGGTGGCGAGGGCGATGGCACAGGTCAGCGCGGCGGCTCTGAACGTACGGGCCCGTCCGGTGAAGTGGCCGGACCAGAGCGCGGCGACCGCGAGCAGACCGAGCGCCGCGGGCGCCTTGACCAGTGCGGCGAGCGAGACGAGAAAGGCAGCTCTGACGGGCCAGCCGCCCAGTGCCGCCACCAGTCCGGCCGCGAGCAGCCCCAGCATGAGGGCGTCGTTGTGGGCGCCCGCGACCAGATGGAGCAGCACCAGCGGATTGAGCGCGCCGAGCCAGAGCGCGGCGGAGCGCTCCACACCGCAGCGGTCGGCGAGCAGCGGCAGAAAGGCGATCATCAGCCCGACGCCGAGCAGCGCGACCAGCCGCATCCCGAGGATCCCGGCGTTCATGTCGACATGGGCCAGGTCGGCCGCCTTGGCCGCGGCGGCGAGGAACACGGGACCGTACGGCGCCGGTGTGTGCTGCCAGACGGGCGGCACCTCGGTGGCGAGCGGGCCGCCCAACTGCGCGGGCCCGTAGGTGTATACGTCGATCCGCGCGTCGACCATGGCGCCCTGCGCCAGATAGCTGTACACGTCCCGGCTGAACAGTGGCGGTCCGAGCAGCAGCGGCGCCGCCCAGGTTCCGAGTGTCACCAGCAGCGAGCGTGGCGTGGGCGGCCGGGGCCCGCGTACGGCGCGGCCCAGCCACCACCAGGCCGCGATCAGCAGGACGAGTCCGAAGTACGCGCAGAGCACGCCCAGCGCGGCACGGCCGGAGGTGGGCAGAAGCTCCTCGCGTACCGGCAGCGCGCCCGCGGTCAGACCGCCGGCGGTGAGCGCGACGGAACCCGCGAGCCCCAGCGTCCGGCATCGGTTCGGGTCCACATCCGCGTTCAGGGCGAGCATCTGTGGAGGCTCCCAGGAGGTGGTGGCCGGAAGGCGACGCCGCCACCACGGGCCGGTGGCCTACGCATATCCACCGTGTTAAGCCCGGACGGGAACGGGCGCCGGATACAGGACGGAACGGGCACCGGAGCGCGCCCGCACACGAATACGGAACCGGATACGGGGACGGGCCCCGGGTTTCCCCGGGGCCCGTCCGTGTGCATGGCCGTTGGCCGTTGGCCGTTTTCCTATTTCCTCGCGTCGGTGATCAGCGCACGCGGCGCGTGGCGAACTGGCCGACCCAGTACTTCGTCCGGTCGAGATAGGCGTTCTCGGCGTCCGCACCGGTCTTGCCGTACGCGCCCGAGAAGGTCTGGTAGCCGAAGCCACCGGGCGGCGCGGACGAGGCCGGTTCGATCGAGCTGCCTTCGTGCCACTCGTTGAAGGAGGTGACGGAGACCCAGGTGGGCGATCCGCCGATGGCGGGGTCGAGCGCGTTGTTCCACTCCTTGTCGTAGGTCGCGCCGTTGTCCCTGCCGAGGGTCGGGGTGGTGTTGCCCGGTACCGCGCGGTCGTCGATATAGCCGGGAGCGACCGAGGGCGCCCAGATCAGCCCGTTCGCGCGCGCGTAGTCCCCGGCCTGCTTCCAGCCGGGTGCCGTGGCGCCCGCGATGCCGTCATAGGTGTAGAGCCCCGAGAAGTGCGCGATCTTGGTGGTGTCGGTGGTCTGTGCCAGGACGGTGTTGTTCTGCGTGACCTGGTCGAGGGCGGCCCAGTCGGTGGTCCTGAGGCTCTCGAAGATGTAGAAGGCCGCGCGGTTGTTGTGCTCGGCGTCCCGGTAGAAGGCGGGATGGCTGCCGTAGGTGGTGTTGATGTACTGGATGTCGGACACCACGGAGGCCGCGGTGCGGCCCGCGTAGGGCTCGATGTGCCAGGCCACCTTCACGCCCTCCCGCTGGGCCGCGTCCAGCACACCCTTGGCCAGGGTGTCCTCGTAACCGCCCTTGCCCCACCAGCTGTAGACGATGACTCCGGCGCCCGACTGCTTAACCCACTTCATGTGCTGCGCGACGGCTCCGGTGTAGTCACCGGAGTCGTACGCCCCGAGCTTCGGGTAGAGATCGGCGCCAATGTCCTGCGGCGGCGTACGGCCGCCCTGCTGCCAGTGGCGGTAGCTGCCGTACTTGGCGGGGCTGCCGTACCACGGGTAGTAGAAGAGGTGGACATTCGCCGACGTGGCCTCTAAGGACGCCTGCTTCTCCAGCGTGAAGGTGTCGATGTCGAACAGGGAGCCCGCCCCGCCGGTGAAGGTGAGGAAGACCGGTCCGGTCGGAGTGCCGGTCAGCGGCGTGGAGACGGTACGGAAATTCTCCCAGCCGCCGGTGTTGGGTACGGCCACCGAGCCGAGCAGTGGTCCGGTCGCCGATCCGGAGCGGACCTGGAGCGTGCCGCCCGAACCGCCCGAGGAGACCTTCGCGCTGAAGCCGGTGGTCCCGGTGAGCGAGGCCTGGGAGTAGCCGGCCCAGTCGCCGTTCTCGATGTAGCCGAGCGTCCTGCCGCCGCTGGCCGACGCGTGGTCGGCGGGCTGGACACCCGCCGAGGAGGTGTACGACTCGCCCTCGAAGGTCGAGGGCGTGGGGTCGGGGCCGGGACCGCTGCCGCCCAGCTCCTTGATCCGGATATTGCGGAAGGACACATCGTCGCCGGTGCCGTGGTTCTGGATGCCGATGTATCCCTGCTGCAAGGACCGTACCGGGTCGGTGTTGGTGAAGTCATTGATCTTCACACCGTTGAGGAAGACCTGGAGCCGCTCTCCCTCCACCCGGATCTCGTAGGTGTTCCAGGCGCCCGGCGGATTGAGCGCACCGTCGCGCGCGGCGATGTCGGCCGACTTGAAGCCGTAGATGGAGCCGGTGGTCTTGTCGGCCGTGTCGGTGGCGTCGATCTGGATCTCGTATCCCTGGTTCACCGCCGAGTTGGGATCGGTGGAGGCCGGGAAGCCCACGAACACACCGGAGTTGTCGTCCCCGGGCATCTGCCAGTCCAGCTTCAGGGAGTACGAGGTGTACTGCTTGGCCTGGTACCAGTACAGGCCCATGCCGCCCGTGGAGGTGAGGGTGGCGTTGGTGTTGGTGAAGCTGCCCGGGCCCGCCTGTGCCCAGCCGGTGGTCGAGCCGTTGTAGATCGGTGTGTAGCCCGTCTCCGCACGGCAGTCGGCCTTGGCGAAGCCGGCCGCGTAGCGGATACCGCCGAGCAGCAGATTGCGGAAGGCCGGGTCGGCGTAGGACTCGGCGGTGTGGCCGAGTCCGGTGTAGAAGGACCGGCCGTTGCCCTGCGGGTGGCACCAGGTGATCGGGTGGTCACCGCTCATCTCGCCACCGCTGTAGCTGGATTCGTCCAGGCTCTGGAGCACCCGGACATTGCCGCGCGGATTGGCGCGGTAGTTGTACCACTCGTCGCTGCGCGACCAGGTCTGGCCGAGATGCGCGGTGGCCGCGTGGGCCCGGTCCTCGTTCTTCAGCGTGGCCTGCTGGATCGCCGGGTGGCTCTTGAACCAGGCGCCGACGATCTGTTCGTACTGCGGCCAGCCGTACTCGGTGTCGGCCGCGGCGTGCACTCCGACATAGCCGCCGCCACCGTCGAGGTACGACTGGAGCGCCGACTGCTGGGTGTCGTTGAGGACATCGCCGGTGGT
Organism: Streptomyces sp. NPDC059743; assembly: GCF_042732975.1. Lineage (NCBI taxonomy): Bacteria > Bacillati > Actinomycetota > Actinomycetes > Kitasatosporales > Streptomycetaceae > Streptomyces > Streptomyces sp. NPDC059743. Next base: position 15,865 of record NZ_JBHWGS010000014.1, read on the forward strand.
GCTGAGGAACACCACCGTCTTGAACTGGGCCAGATTGGCCGTGGTGAAGGCCGTGCTGTCCTCGGTGGCCGTGACGGTGAAGTTGTTGGCCGCGCCGAGGTCACGGACGGCCTGCGTACCGGCCGGGATGGAGTCGTGGCGGAAGCCCGCCGTCTTGGAGAAGACGAGCACCTTGTAGGCCGGATCGGCCGCCTGCGCGGTCACGGCCGGTGTCAGGAACGCCCCCACGAGTGCGAGGGCGACGACAAAGGCCGAGGCAGCGGCCGACGGAAGCCGACTTAGCTGACGAAGCATCACTGTCCCTTTCCCGTACGTCACTTGGTGAGGGTGAGGGTGTCGATGTCGAACAGGGAGCCGGCGCCGCCGGTGAAGGTCAGGAACAGAGCTCCCGAACCGGCCGTGCCGGTCAGGGGGGTGGTGACCGTGGTGAAGGTCTCCCAGCCACCGGTCACCGGTACGGCCACGGAACCGAGCACCGCTCCGGTGGCTGATCCGGAACGGACCTGGATGGTGCCGCCGGCCCCGGCCGAGGAGACCTTCGCGCTGAAGGCCGTGGCCCCGGCGGTGGGAACGGAGGCATAGCCCGCCCAGTCACCATTCTCTATGTAGCCGAGCGTCTTGCCACCGCTGGCCGCGGCGTGGTCGGCGGCCTGGACGCCCAGGGACGAGGAGAACGACTCGCCCTCCACGGTCTGGCTCGTCGGCGTGCTGCCGGTGGCGAAGGTGAAGGCGTCGAGGTCGAACAGGTTGCCCTGGCCCGTCGGTCCCTTGAAGACGAGGAAGAGCTCCGTGGAGGCCGTCGGGGCGTTGGCCAGATTGGCCGAGACATCGGTGAAGGTCTCCCAGCCGCCTGTCACCGGTACGGTCACCGTACCGAGCAGGGTGCCGGTGGCCGAGCCGGCCCGTACCTCGATGGTGCCGCCGGTGCCGCCGGACGAGACGCGGGCGGTGATGCGGTTGGCGTTGCCCAGGGCGTAGGGCTTGAAGGAGATCCAGTCGCCGTTGTCGGTGAAGCCGACCGTGTTGCCGCCCTCGGCGGTGCCGTGCGCGGCCACCTGGATGCCGGACTGCGCGGAGAAGTGCTCGGCCTGCCGGTGGCGGGGCTGGAGGACACGGGCGCTGTGCGTGGTCAGTCCGGCGCCGTCGGTGTACTCGGCGTCGAAGACACCGTAGATATTGGCGGCACTGTCGTGCTCACCGTCGGTCGGGACGGCGATCGTACCGGTGCAGCCGTTCTTCGAGGTGATCGCGTGACGGTGCTCGTCATGGCCGAGGAGATAGGTCACCTTGACCTTGGCACAGTCGATGGCGCCGTCCTCCGGGTCGCTGACGGTGACCGAGAAGGGCACGGTGTCACCGAAGGAGAACAGTTCACCGTCCTTGGGACCGGTGAGATTGACGGTGGGCGCCGTGTTGCCCGCCGTCACCACCAGACTCGCCGTGCCGGTGAGGCCCTCCGGGTCCCTGACGGTCAGAGTCGGACGGAAGGTGCCCGCGGTGGTGTAGGTGTGCGACGGGTTGGCGGCGGTGGAGGTGGTGCCGTCGCCGAAGTTCCAGGAGTACGTCAGGGCCTTGCCCTCGGGGTCGGAGCTGCCCGCCGAGGAGAACGCGACGGTGAGCGGGACCGCTCCCGAGGTCTTGTCGGCCGCCGCGGCGGCGATCGGGTTGCGGTTGCTGCCGCCGATGTACTCGATCCGGTACAGGGCCTGGTTGTTGGCGCCGGTGCCGTAGTCGAGCACGTACAGCGCGCCGTCCGGGCCGAAGGCCTGGTCCATGACCTGGGTGCCGGTCCACGGGAAGCTCTCGATGACACCGGGGGTGCCGTCGGCCTTCACCTCGATGGGCTTGATCCACTTCCGGCCGTACTCGGCGGCGAAGAAGTAACCGTTGAGCGACTGCGGGAACTTCACATTGGAGTTCAGGTTCGGGTCGTAGCGGTAGACCGGTCCGCCCATGGGCGACTCGGAGCCGCCGCCGAACTCGGGCGGGGAGCCGGCGTCGCCGCCGTACTTGATCCAGCTCGGCTTGGCCGGAGGCAGAGTGGCCTGACCGGTGTTGCGGAAGGAGTTGTTGGTCGGGCCGCCGGCGCAGTTGTACTTCGCTCCGGAGGGACCGTTCGGGAAGGTGTACTCACCGTAGGTCTCGGCGGCGGTGTTCGTGCCGGTGCAGTACGGCCAGCCGTAGTTCCCCGGCGCGGTGATGCGGTTGAACTCGACCTGGCCGCTGGGGCCGCGCCCGCCGCCGTCGGTGCCTCCGGCGTCGGGGCCGTAGTCGCCGAGGTAGACGATGCCGGTGGCCTTGTCGACGGACATCCGGAACGGGTTGCGGAAGCCCATCGCGTAGATCTCGGGCCGGGTGTTGGCCGTACCGGGAGCGAAGAGGTTGCCGGCCGGGACGGTGTAGCCGCCGGCGGCCGTCGGCTTGATCCTGAGGACCTTGCCGCGCAGGTCGTTGGTGTTGCCCGAGGAGCGCTGGGCGTCGAACTGCGGGTTACGCTCGGTCCGTTCGTCGATCGGCGAGTAGCCGGCCGACTCGAACGGGTTGGTGTCGTCACCGGTGGTGAGGTACAGGTTCCCGGCGGCGTCGAAGTCGATGTCACCGCCCACGTGGCAGCACTGCCCGCGGTCGTTGGGCACTTCGAGGACGACCTTCTCGCTCGCCATGTCGAGCGTGCCGTCCGTCTTCAGCGTGAACCGCGAGAGGTTGAGGTGGCCCTTCCACGGCTCGAAGGAGGCGGCGTTGCCGGTGACCGGCGCGTCGCCGCCCGGAGTGGTCAGCTTGGGCGAGTAGTACAGGTAGAGATAGCGGTTCGAGGCGAAGCCCGGGTCGGCCGCTATGCCCTGGAGCCCTTCCTCGTCATGCGTGTAGACGTCCAGCTTGCCGGCCGTCTTCGTGTTGCCCGCGGCGTCCGTGTACCGGACCGTGCCATCGCGGGCCGTGTGGACGACCGCGCGGTCCGGCAGGACCGCGAGGGACATTGCCTCGCCCAACTCGGCGCCACCGAGGGCGAGTTGTACCTGCTGATAGTCGCCGGGCGGAATGACGGCGGGCGCTGCGGGCGCTGCGACGGCCGCCGGGGCGCCGGCCGCGGGCACCGCGACGGCGCCACCGCCGACGATCAGCGCCAACGCGGTGAGCCATCGTGACCAGAGGCGTCTCGGCCTCTGTCCTGACAGTCGTGACGGTCCTGACATGGAGCATCCTTCCTGACCTTGCGGGGGGTGTGAGCAAGGCATGGGCGCGCGACATCGCGCTGCCGTGTCACTGAGGGAAGAACCTGCGCTCGGGTGATGTCCCGTCACCCGTGCAACAGCCGTACCGGTCTGGCGAAGTGGATTCGATGCGGCGTCAACGTAATTGCGAGAACTCGCTAAGGTTTTGCAGCCTGGCAATGGGATCTTAATTTGTCAAGGCAATGTCAAAATTCCGGAACCGGCTCCCCGGACACGGCTGACGGCCCGTCGGCACGGTTCGGGGCATCACGGTCCACACATCGCACACGGCACACAGGCCTCATAGGGCGCACTCGGGTGCCAAGAGGCTGATCCACTCATCCTTTGGGAGGAAGCACCCGGAGTCCCCACAGCGCCTGTCGGCGGGGTACCGGCCGCTGCGCTTGGATGAGGCGAATGGACCACATCACCTTTCTTGTGGGCGTGGTGATCCTGACCGCCCTGGCGTTCGACTTCACCAACGGATTCCACGACACCGCGAACGCCATGGCGACCTCGATCGCCACCGGGGCGTTGCGTCCCAAGGTCGCGGTCCTCATCAGCGGCGTACTCAATCTCGTGGGGGCGTTCCTCTCCACCCAGGTCGCCAGAACGATCTCCGGCGGCATCGTGAACGACAGCCTGGTCACTCCGGGCATGGTCTTCGCCGGGCTGATCGGTGCGACCCTGTGGAATCTGCTGACCTGGCTGGTGGGCCTGCCGTCCAGCTCCTCGCACGCCCTGTTCGGAGGGCTGATCGGTGCCGTATGGGTGGGCGCGGGCCGGCACGGTGTGCACTTCGATGTGGTGCTTGAGAAGATCATCCTTCCGGCCGTCGCGTCCCCGCTGGTCGCCGGTCTCGCCGCGCTGCTGGCGACCTATCTCGTCTACCGGATCACCGCCCGGGGCCGGGAGACCTCCGTCAACCGCGGATTCCGGCTCGGCCAGGTCGCCTCCGCCTCGCTGGTCTCCATCGCGCACGGCACCAACGACGCCCAGAAGACCATGGGCGTCATCACGCTCACGCTGATCTCCGCGGGCGCGCTCGCGCCGGGCTCGGGACCGCCGCTGTGGGTCATCGCCTCGGCCGGCCTGGCGATCGCCCTCGGTACCTATCTCGGCGGCTGGCGGATCATCAGAACCATGGGCAGAGGTCTCACCGACATCCGCGCCCCGCAGGGCTTCACCGCCGAGTCCTCCGCCACGACCGTGATCCTGACCTCCGCGCACCTCGGCTTCGCCCTCTCCACCACCCAGGTCTGCTCCGGCGCCATCCTCGGCGCGGGACTCGGCAGAAGGCTGGCGGAGGTGCGCTGGGGAATCGCGGGACGTATGGCCATCGGCTGGTGTGTCACGCTTCCCGCGGCCGCGGCCGTGGGCGCGCTCGCCGCCACCATGGTCGTATACGGCGGCACCGTCGGCACGATCGTCGTCGCCCTGGCCGCCGCCGCCGTGGCGGCCTTCATCGTGATCGTCTCCCGCCGCAATCCGGTGCATTCGGGCAATGTCAACGACGAGAACACCGTCACGATCCGCTCCCGGGCCGCCAAGGCGAATGTCTGATGGAAGAGGACCACATGGCCCCGCAGAACCGCATGGCGCCGCAGATCCATTTGGCCCCGCAGAACCGTTCGGCGCTGGACTGGAGCGGGCTGGGCGAGGTGGCCCTCGTCAGCATCGGCGCCACCGTGGGAGTCGTCTTCGTCTTCGCGCTCGGTGTGCGCCTCCTCTCGCAGCGGGACGAGCCCGACGGCCGCCCGCGCCTCGCCGGAGGCCGCCGACGGCCTTCTCCGCTGGCGAGGGCCGTCGCCGGGCTGTGCTTTCTCGCCTGCGCGGCGGCCGTCGCGTACGGCCTGTATCTGATCGTTCCGCAGTTCCACTGAGCCGTCACCGGCCCGCAGTGTCACTGAGCGGCGTCACTGCGCCGCGTCACCGGCGCAGATGGTCTGTCCCTTCGGTGACGAGCACGGCAGATGGCCATGTGCGCGGACCACATCCTGACCGCTGCCGCGCAGCAGATAGTTGAGAAAGCTGGCCACGAGGGAGTCGGCGGGCGGGTTGCCGTAGGTGTACGCGTACTCGACCTCCCGGAACGGGTAGTCGCCGTCGGCGATGGTGTCCGAGGACGCGGCCTCTCCGTTCAGGCTCAGCGTGTGCAGTCCCTTCGGCAGGGCGCCGGAGCGCAGCTCGGCGTATCCGATGGCTCCGTCGGTGCCGGCGACGGTGGCGAGGACCCGGTCGGTGCTGTCGAGTTCGCAGCGGAAGACCTTGGCGGACGTGTCGTCCTTGCTGCCGCAGTCGGCCGAGGAGTAGGCCGGTTCGTAGACGCCGCCGAGCACACGGTCGCGGAAGATGTCACGGGTGCCGGAGCCCGATTTCCGGCTGGCGAGGATGATGGGCAGGCCCTTCGGACCGCCCAGCCGCTCGTCGTCCCACTCGCTGATGTCGCCTCGGTAGATGGCACGGACCTGCTCGGTCGTCAGGTCGCGCAGCGTCACCTTGTCGTTGGCGACAAGGGTGTAGACGGAGACGGCGACCGGATTCTCGCTCAGCTCGGGAAAGCGGCCGTCACCCTTGGGCACGTCGGACAGTGCGATCAGTGCGGGGGTGCCGCCCTTCGCCGCGGCGCCGCGCTCGTCCAGCTCCTGGAGGCCCTCCTCGCTGCTGCGCGCGTCGACGGTGACGGTGGAGCCGGCGCAGTCCCGCATGTACTTGGCCGCCAGGTCCTCGGCGACCGGCTCGAACGCCGTGGAGCCGGTGATGGTCAGCTCGCCCTTCGCGCAGCCCATCGGCGGCCTGACGTCGTCCCGTACGACGATGATCGAGGCCAGTACGACCACACAGGCCGTGAGCAGTACGGTGATCATCCGGGTGGCCCTGCTGAACACGGGCGGAGTGTCGTCGGGCGTCGTGCTGCGGTTCGGATAGACCCCGCCGTCCCTGATCCCTCCGCTGACCCGGATCGCGTCACCGACCGCTCCACCGGTGAGCAGGACGAGCAGCTTGAAGTGCTGGCCGTGGTTGAGCGGCACACGTGGCAGATACACGGTGCCGTCGGCGTAGCGCAGCCCGGCCGCCGGTGAGAAGTGGTCCAGCAGATGGTCGGCGCCCAGCGTCGTGGTGACCGCGATGCCCCGGACCGTACGGCCGGTGAACTCCGCCATCAGACCGTGGAGTTCGCGCCCGGTGTAGTCGGAGTCGGCGATGCTCGTGGAGCCGTCGTTCTCGATCCGCAGCAGGACGAGAGTGGCGTCGGAGAGCTGTGGATTGTCCTGGAAGAGGCCCAGCCGTACGCCGGCCCTGCCGGTGCGCTCCGCGCTGCTCACCGGAGTGTCGAGCTGGACCCGGTATCCGATACGGGTACGGCGCGGCACCCGGCGTTCGTACCAGAGCACACCCAGTGAGGCGATGATGCCCAGGGCCGCGGTGACCACGGCGATGACATTCTCCGCGCTGAGCCATTCCATGGCGGAGCGCCCCCCTCCGAACCCGAAGCCCCGAACCGAATCCAAAGCTCGAACATGCGACCGACGAAGAATCGTCCGGTCACCGTACGGTCGCCCTGGCCGGTGAACCGCCCACTTCGCCGTCCGGTGCGCTGTTGTTCGCCGAAGGTTCACGGGAGTTCGTTCATGGAAGCCCAGTTCGCGGAAGTTCATAGGACCGTCCCGCACTTACCCAGCCCGCCCGATTCGGTTATCCAGGGAGGGACGCTCTTCACCGATGAGGAGGGCATGATGGATACCGCCGCATCAGTTGCCAAGGATGGCGCGACACCCGCCGGATCGAACGCGGAAGAACTTCCCACCGTCCATATCCTCTGGATCAACGCCGGTCTGAGCTGCGACGGAGACTCCGTCTCGCTCACCGCGGCCAGTCAGCCGAGTATCGAGGAAATCGCCCTCGGCGCCCTTCCCGGACTGCCCAAGGTGGCCGTGCACTGGCCTCTGATCGATTTCGAATGCGGGCCCGTCCAGGGCGCGGACAATTTCATCGAATGGTTCTTCAAGGCGGACCGCGGAGAGATCGAGCCATTCGTTCTGGTCATCGAGGGATCCATTCCGAATGAGGCGGTCAAGAGCGAGGGTTACTGGTGCGGATTCGGGGACGATCCCGAGACCGGCCAGCCCATCACCACGAGTGAGTGGATCGACCGGCTCGCGCCCAAGGCACTGGCCGTCGTGGCGATCGGCACCTGTGCCACCTACGGCGGTATCCACGCCATGGAGGGCAATCCCACCGGAGCGATGGGCGTGCCCGACTATCTGGGCTGGGACTGGAAGTCGGGAGCGGGCATTCCGATCGTCTGTATCCCCGGCTGCCCGGTGCACCCGGACAATGCCTCGGAGACACTGCTCTATCTCCTCTACCAGGCCGCCGGATCCGCGCCGATGATCCCGCTCGACGAGCAGCTCCGCCCGACCTGGCTGTTCGGCGCGACCGTCCACGAGGGATGCGACCGGGCCGGCTACTACGAGCAGGGCCAGTTCGCCACCGAGTACGGCTCACCGCAGTGTCTGGTGAAGCTGGGCTGCTGGGGTCCCGTGGTCAAGTGCAATGTCCCCAAGCGCGGCTGGATCAACGGGGTCGGCGGCTGTCCCAATGTGGGCGGCATCTGTATCGCCTGCACGATGCCCGGATTCCCGGACAAGTTCATGCCCTTCATGGATGAACCTCCGGGCGGTCATGTCTCCGCGGCGGCCAGCGGCGCGTACGGCAAGGTCATCCGCCGGCTGCGCGGTGTCACGGCCAGGACCGTCGACAAGGAACCGAAGTGGCGCCGCAAGGGCGAAAAGGTCCTGACCGGCTACCACCCTCCGTGGTGATCCGCCCGGCATCCGAAGCCCGACGCCTGACATCCGATCACCCGACGCCTGAGAGAGCGAGCCCCTCCCCACCGCCCGGAAAGGTGCGCAGCCCATGGTGCCGACGACCAAGCAAGCCGAGGACGGCAGCGGCCTGACGGAGATGTCCTGGGATCCGATCACCCGGATCGTGGGCAGCCTCGGTATCCACACGAAGATCGACTTCCAGCGCAAGCGGGTGGCGGAGTGCTACAGCACCTCCTCCGTCTTCCGCGGCTACAGCGTCTTCATGCGCGGCAAGGACCCGCGTGACGCGCACTTCATCACCAGCCGTATCTGCGGTATCTGCGGCGACAATCACGCGACCTGTTCGGTGTATACGCAGAACATGGCGTACGGCGTGAAGCCTCCGCACCTCGGCGAGTGGATCATGAATCTCGGCGAAGCCGCGGAGTACATGTTCGACCACAACATCTTCCAGGAGAATCTGGTGGGTGTGGACTACTGCGAGAAGATGGTCCGCGAGACCAATCCCGGTGTCCTGGAGCTGGCCGAACGAACCGAGGCGCCGCACGCGGGCGACCACGGCTACCGCACCATCGCCGACATCATGCGCTCGCTCAATCCGCTGGAGGGCGAGTTCTACCGTGAGGCGCTGCATGTCAGCCGCTACACACGGGAGATGTTCTGTCTGATGGAGGGCCGCCATGTGCATCCCTCCACGCTCTACCCGGGCGGCGTCGGCACCGTGGCGACCATCCAGCTCTTCACGGACTATCTGACGCGCCTGACGCGGTACGTGGAGTTCATGAAGCGGGTCGTCCCGCTCCACGACGACCTGTTCGACTTCTTCTACGAGGCGCTGCCCGGGTACGAGGAGGTCGGCCGGCGCCGGGTACTGCTCGGCTGCTGGGGCGCGCTCAACGACCCGGCGCACTGCGACTTCACCTACCGGAACATGTCCGAGTGGGGCCGGCGGATGTTTGTCACACCGGGCGTGATCGTCGACGGCAGACTGGTCACCAACGATCTGGTCGACATCAATCTCGGTATCCGGATCCTGCTCGGCAGTTCGTACTACGACGACTGGGCGGGCCAGGAGACCTTCGTGGACCGCGATCCGCTGGGCAATCCCGTGGACCCGCGCCATCCGTGGAACCAGCACACTCTCCCGGCGCCGCAGAAGCGGGACTTCGCGGACAAGTACAGCTGGGTGATGTCCCCGCGCTGGTTCGACGGCACGGACCATCTCGCGCTGGACACCGGCGGCGGGCCGCTCGCCCGGCTGTGGTCCACGGCCCTGTCCGGACTGGTCGACTTCGGCTATGTCCGGGCCACCGGCCACAGCGTCGAGATCAATCTGCCGCGCACCATGACCAAGCCGGAGACCACCTTCGAATGGCGGATCCCCCGGTGGAGCAACGCCCTGGAGCGCAACCGCGCGCGGACATACTTCCAGGCGTACGCGGCGGCCTGCGCCCTGCACTTCGCCGAGCAGGCGATGGAGGAGGTCCGCGCCGGCCGCACCCAGACCTGGGAGAGCTTCGAGGTCCCGGACGAGTCCATCGGTGTCGGTTTCACGGAGGCGGTACGCGGTGTGCTCTCCCACCACATGGTGATCAGGGACGGCAAGATCGCCAACTACCATCCGTATCCGCCCACTCCGTGGAACGCCAGCGTGCGCGACTCGTACGGCACGCCGGGACCGTACGAGGACGCGGTGCAGAACACACCGATCTTCGAGGAGAACCCGCCGGACAGCTTCAAGGGCATCGACATCATGCGGACGGTGCGGAGCTTTGATCCCTGTCTGCCGTGCGGCGTGCATATGTACGTCGGCGGCGGCAGGACCGTCCGGGAGACCCATCTGCCCACCGGGCTCAGCGGTTTGGGCGGCTGACACCGGTCCTGGTCCTGGTCCCGAGGTCCTGACCGAGGTCTCCCACCGGAGGAAAGGCACCGTGACATGGCAGCAACGGCCAAGGAGCAGCGGGCCGGTGAACACATCGGCGCGCTCCTTGATGAACTGGGCAGATCGGTGGGTCCGTCGGGCCGCGATCTCGCGGACGAACTCGTGCGGAGCATTGTCGAGTTCTACGGTTCGGGCCTGGCCCGTATCGTCGAGCTGCTGGGCGACCGGCCGGACGGCACCGATCCGCTGGCTCTGCTCGGCGGCGACGAACTCGTCGGCGGGCTGCTGATCCTGCACGATCTGCACCCGGACAACACGCTCACCCGGGTGGAGCGGGCGCTGGAGGAGGTCCGTCCATATCTCGGCTCGCACGCCGGTGATGTGGAGATCGCCGGAATCGGCGCGGAGGCGGACGACGACGGGACCGAGGGCCGGACCTTGCGGCTGCGGCTGCGCGGGAGTTGCGACGGCTGTCCTTCCTCCGCCCAGACCGTGCGCTGGACGATCGAGGAGGCCGTGGCGCGCCACGCGCCCGAGATCGGGTGCGTGGAGGTCGACGGTGTAGCGGAGGAAAAGCCGCAGCCGAAGCTCCTCCAGATCATGTCCCGGCCGCCGGACGCGACGGCGGGCGCTGTCCCTTCGGGCGGGACCGCCACCGGAACCACCACCGGGGACGCTCCGGCCGAGTGGCATCCACTGCCGGATCCGCCCGCCACCGAAGGCAGGACCAGAGTGTGCGAGGTGGCGGGCACGGCGCTGCTGCTGGTCCGGCTGCCCGGCAATCTCTACGCCTACCGCGACCACTGTCCGGTCTGTGCGGGCGGGCTGGGCGGCGCGGCGCTGGTGGACGGCGAGCGGCTGCGCTGTCCGGACTGCGCCGAGGAGTACGAGATCCGTGGCGCGGGACGAGGCGCACGGGGCCGGCTGGAGCCCGTACCTCTGCTGGAGGAGAACGGCTCCGTACGGGTCGCCCTGCCGGGCACGCTGCTGACGGCAAAGCCATGAGCACCCGCCCTGCCCGTATCCCGGGCATACCTCCCGGGCTGCGCGGATTCACCCGTCGACCACCGCGCGCCGAGGAGCGGTGCGAGCTGTGCGCCGAGTCGCTGGCCGGGGAACACCGGCATCTCGTGGACATCGGGAAACGCTCGCTGATGTGCGCCTGCGCGGGCTGCTATCTGCTCTTCACCCGGCCGGGCGCGGGCGCGGGACGCTTCCGGGCGGTGCCCGACCGGTATCTGTCCGACCCGGACTTCACCCTGGACGAGGAGAGCTGGAACCGGCTCCAGATCCCGGTGGGACTCGCGTTCTTCTTCCGTAACTCGGAGTTGGACCGGCTGGCCGCGTTCTATCCGAGCCCCGCGGGCGCCACGGAGAGCGAGCTGGATCCGGACACCTGGCGGGAGGTCCTCGGCTCCGGCCGGCTGGCGGCCCTGCTCCAGCCCGACACGGAGGCGCTGCTGGTCCGGCGGGAGCGCGGCGCGGACGGAATCGGCGCGGGCGAGTGCTATCTGGTGCCCGTCGACGCCTGTTACGAGCTGGTGGGCCGGATGCGGCTGCACTGGCAGGGATTCGACGGCGGCGCCGAGGCCCGCGCGGATCTGACGGACTTCTTCACCCGGGTCAGGGCGAAGGCCCGGCCACCGACCGGACGGGAGGACGGCCGATGACCGATCTCACGTTCACCTGTGCGGACGTACGGCCGGAACCGTACGGCACGGGCCCGACGCTGCTGTTCCGGCTGCGGATCGAGGCGGACGATCCGGCGGCACGGATCCATGCGGTCGCCCTGCGCTGTCAGATGCGGATCGAGCCCGTCCAACGGCGGTACACACCGGCCGAGATGGAGATGCTGGGCGATCTCTTCGGTGAGCCGGAGCGCTGGAGCACCACTCTCAAGCCGCTCCAGTTCGCGCATGCCTCGGTGACGGTGCCCGGCTTCACGGGCGCCATTGAGATCGAACTGCCGGTGGTCTGTACGTACGACATGGAGGTGGCCTCGGCCAAGTACTTCCGCGCGCTCGCGGACGGCGAGGTACCGCTGCTCCTGCTGTTCTCGGGCACGGTCTTCTCCGGTGACCGTGGCTTTGTGGCTGAGCCGGTCGCCTGGCACAAGGAGACCGCGTTCCGTATGCCGGTGAAGGTCTGGCAGAACATGATCGAGCAGTACTTCCCGGGCTCCGGCTGGCTGCGTGTCCGCGACGACTGTCTCGACGCGCTGCGCCGGTTCCGTTCGGAGCGTGCCCTGCCGTCCTGGGAGCGGACCTTCGAGGAACTGCTGCGCACGGCCGGTGCCACGGACACCGGTGCCACGGACGCCGACGGCACAGACGCCGGCGGCACCGGTCGAGGAGACCGGTCATGACGGCGGGCTTCGAGGAGGCGCGCCGGGTCGCCGACGCCCTGCTGTTCGAGGGATATGTGCTCTATCCCTACCGGGCGTCGGCCCGCAAGAACCAACTGCGCTGGCAGTTCGGCGTACTGGTACCGCCCTCCTGGGCCGAGGCGCACGGCGAGCACGCGGAGCAGCGTACGGAGTGTCTCCTCGAACCTCGCCGGGCCGACCGTCTCGATGTCGAGCTGCGCTTCCTCCAGGTGCGCCGCCGCACGGTGGAGCGTCGCGTACCGGGCGGCGACGGCTGGAGCGAGGTGCCGCGACTCGACCTGGCCGACCGGGTGCTGGTCCCCTGGGACGAGGGCGAGGAGGAACGGGTCGAGCACCGGATACCGCTCGGTCAACTCGCCGGAGAAGGATGGACGTTGCGCTTCGACCGTCCGTGCGGTGTGGCGCGCGAGCCGGTCCGCGACCACGACGGTACGGGACGGACCGTCGGACGGCTGGTACGGCGCAGCCGGGCGCTGGCGGGCGAGATCCGGCTGGCCACCGAGCCGTTGCCGGGCCCGTACGGCGCGCTGCGGCTGACCGCGACCGTACGCAACATGTCGGAGTGGGCGCCGGAAGGGCGCGAGAGCGACGATCGCGAAGCCGCCCTGCCGTACAGCCTGATCGGCGCGCATCTGCTGCTCGGGCTGCCCGGAGGGCGGTTCCTGTCGATGACGGACCCGCCGGAGTGGGCCAGGACCGCCGCGCGGAGCTGCCGGAATGAACACACCTGGCCGGTACTGGCCGGTGGTGCGGGACGTGATGATGTCCTGCTCTCCTCGCCGATCATCCTGGACGACCATCCCGAGATCGCCGCCGAGAGCCCTGGGCCGCTCTACGACGCCACCGAGATCGACGAGATCCTCTCGCTGCGGACCGCCGCGCTGACCGAGCAGGAGAAACGGGAGGCGCGTGGGACGGACGCGCGGGCGGCCGAGGTGATCGATCTGGTGGACGGTATGCCGGCCGAGGTGATGGAGCGTCTGCACGGCGCGATCCGCGGTCTGCGCGAGGTCACCGGCGAGCGACCGGCTCCGGGGACGCGCGGTCCGGGCACGCCCGATCCGGGGACACGTGGTCCGGGAACACCGGCCGTGCCTCCGGCCGGACTTGAGCTGCCGACCGGTCCGGGGCTGCCCTGGTGGGATCCGGCCCAGGATGTGTACGACCGGCCGGGACAGGACACCGTGACGGTCGGCGGGCGGCTGATCGGCACGGGCAGCAGAGTCGTTCTACGGCCCGGGCTGCGCAGATCCGACGCCCAGGACATCTTTCTGGCGGGCCGTGGCGCGACGGTCGAGGCGGTGCTCCAGGATCTCGACGGCGAGACGCATGTCGCGGTCACCGTCGACGGCGATCCCGGCAGCGACATACGCCGGCAGCAGGGCCGGTTCCTGTACTTCCGCCCGGACGAGCTCGATCCCGATCCCGCCTGCGACGAACCGGCCCGGGAAGGAGGCGGCTGACATGGAGTCCGTACCCCTCCCCGAGGCCTCGGACGCCTCGTACGGCTCGGACGACGCATACGCCTCGTACGGCCGGACCCTGGTCGCCGGGATCGGCAATATCTTCCTCGGTGACGACGGCTTCGGCGTCGAGACACTGCGCCGGCTGAGCGGACGCCAACTGCCTCCGGACGTCGACCTGATGGACACGGGCATCCGAGGCGTCCATCTCGCCTACCGGCTTCTCGACGGCTATCGCAGGCTCATCCTCGTCGACACCGTCGACCGCGGCGCTGCGCCGGGCACCGTCCATGTACTCGAAGTCGACCCGGCCGACCCGGGAACGGCCCCAGCAGCAGCCCCGAACGCGGCCCGGCTGGACGGACACGGTATGGACCCGGCGTCGGTCCTGCGGTTGGTCCATGAGCTGCGCGCGGGAGCCGGCGGCACGCTCCCCGAGCGGATCCTGGTGGTCGGGTGCCAGCCGCTCACCGCCGAGGAGGGCATCGGGCTCAGTGCGCCGGTGGCCGCCGCCGTGGGACCCGCGGCGGAACTGGTCCTCGATCTGGTAGGAGGAGATGAACGTGATCCACGCGATGCACGAGATACGGGCGAGAAAAGGGATGAACCACGCCAAGGAGCCGGATCTGACCTGGCTGTGGGTCTGCGCCGGCGCGGTCATGGCCGCGGTGGCGTACGAGACGGCGAGGTCCGTCCCGGACCTGCGCCGCTATCTGCGGATCCGCCGGATGTGAGCGCTGCGCGCGGTACGAAGGGCGCGAGCGGTACGAGCGGAGGCGCGGACCGGTGAGCCGGGCCCGTGTCCGGCGTTCAGACGGAGCCCGTCCTGCCGGTCGTCGGCGGATGCCCGGACAGCGGATGCCCGGCCGTCGGCCGTGCCTCACCGCCGACGGGACCGGAACCGGGACCGCTCAGTTGCACATAGCGCTCCAGGAACAGATGGAGCGTGCTGTGCAGTTCGCCCAGCCGGACGAACCAGAGCGACAGACTCATCGAGCCCGCCGGAGTGATCTCGTACTCACGGCGGGCGGGCCCGGAGACGGACGCCCGCCACTGGGAGGAGATCTGACCGCCTTTCTCCATGCCGCGCAGCAGCCGGTACACATGCGCGGACTCGGCCTCGGCCCAGCCGAAGGCGCCCAGGCGCTGGGTCAGCTCATATCCGTGGCCCGGCCGCTCGGCGAGCAGCAGCAGGATGACGGGATTCATCAGCGCCCGTCGTTCGGTGTCGTGCGTCGTCATGGCTGCGCTCTCCTGATATGGCCGTGCGACATATGGCCTTTCGACATGTGGCCTTGCACCATGTGGCCGTGGCACACGAGGCCCTGCGACATATGGCCGTGCAACGGTGCCGCTCACCCCGGTCCCACGCTAACCACGCCCGACCACACCGGCCAGCCGTCGTCCGCCGACGCGGCGGCGAGCGCCCGGGCCTCGGAAGCAAGGTGAGACCCGTGCATGAACTGTCCATCGCGACCGCCGTGGTCGCCCAGGTGGAGGAAGCCGTCCGTACCAATGGCGGCGGGCAGGTCACCTCGCTGCGGCTGCGGATCGGTGAACTGGCGGGCGTGGTGCCGGAGGCCCTGCGGTTCTCGTTCGGTCTGGCGAGCGAGGGCACCGTACTCGCCGGTGCCCGGCTGGAGATGGACACCGTTCCCGGTGTGGCCCGCTGTGCCGGCTGTGGCCGGGAGAGCGAGGTGGGAGTGCCACCACTGCTCTGGTGCGCCGACTGCGCGCGGCCTCTGGGCGAGCTGCTCTCGGGCCGGGAACTGGAGATCGCCGAGGTCGTCCTCGCGGATTCCTCGGATGCGCGCCGCCCGGACAGCGGTGACGATCGAGGTACGCCCGAGGAGGCCCCCCATGTGCCGAGTCGTTGATCTGCGCCAGGCCGTACTGGCCGAGAACGACGCCAGTGCCCTGGCGCTGCGCGAGCATCTCGCCGCCCAGGGCACCGTCGAGGTGAATCTGCTGTCCAGCCCGGGCAGCGGCAAGACGGCCCTGCTGGAAGGGCTGCTCTCCCGGGCCGTCGCGGCGGGCACCGCCGTGGCCGCGATCACCGCCGATCTGGCCACCGAGAACGACGCCCGGCGGCTGGCGCGGGCGGGCGCTCCCGTCAAGCAGGTGCTCACGGACGGACTCTGTCATCTGGAGGCGGGCATGCTCCGCGGGCATCTCGACGGCTGGCTGCCTCAGGGCACCCGGGTGCTCTTCGTGGAGAACGTCGGCAATCTGGTCTGTCCCGCCTCGTACGACATCGGGGAGAGCCTGCGGATCGTGCTGGGCTCGGTGACCGAGGGCGAGGACAAGCCGCTCAAGTACCCCACGGCGTTCGGCCTCGCCCAGCTCGTGGTCATCACCAAGACGGACATCGCGGAGGCCGTCGAGTTCGACGGGACGGCGTTCCACCGGAATGTCCGCCAGGTGAATCCGGGAGTGCCGGTGCTGGAGACCTCGGCCCGGACCGGCGCCGGTGTCGACGAGTTGCTCGCGTTCATCCTCGGCTGCGCGGCCGGTGTCCCCGTACACCGGCCGGTACTGGCCCGTCAGCACCACAGCCACGCCGAGGACCCACACCACGGCCACGCCGGCGGCCTCGACCACAGCCACAGCCGTCCCGCACCGTCCGCCGTCCGCGGCACGGCAGAGGCGCCATGAGCGGACGCGTCACCACCGGCACCACCGTCCTCACCTCATCTTCCGCTCCTCGCGAGCGCCGCCATGTCCTCGTGCGCGGAGTGGTGCAGGGCGTCGGCTTCCGCCCGTTCGTCTATACGCTCGCCACCGAACTCGGGCTGACGGGCTGGGTCACCAACAGCGCCGAAGGCGTCAGTACGGAGGTCGAGGGACCGCCTCAGGACGTGGCGGCGTTCTGCGAGCGGCTGGCCACCTGCGCGCCGCCGCTCGCGGTCGTCGAGTCCGTACGCCACAGGCCCGTACCGGCCGTCGGCGGCAGCGGGTTCACCATCCGTCCCTCGTCCGGCGGCCCGGGACGCACCCTGGTCTCTCCCGACATGGCGACCTGCGACGACTGTCTCGCCGAGCTGGCCGATCCCGCCGACCGCCGCTACCGTCATCCCTTCATCTGCTGCACACACTGCGGCCCGCGCTTCACGGTCGTCACCGGACTGCCGTACGACCGGAGCCGGACCACCATGGCCGGCTTTCCGCTCTGCGCCGACTGCGCGCGTGAGTACGAGGATCCCGCCGACCGGCGCTTCCACGCCCAGCCGGTCGCCTGTCACGCCTGCGGGCCACGGCTCTCGCTGATCACGGGAGGGCCCGGCTCGGCCGCCGCGCCCCGGCTGTTCGGCGAGGAGGCGCTGGCCAGGGCCCGTCGGCTGCTGGCCGCGGGAGCGGTTGTCGCGGTGAAGGGACTCGGCGGCTACCACCTCGCCTGTGACGCCTCGGACGCCACCGCCGTACGCCTGCTGCGCGCCCGTAAGAACCGAGGCAGCAAGCCGTTCGCCGTGATGGCCCGTTCGCTGGAGACGGCCGAGCGGCTCGCGTGCGTCGGTCCGGCCGAACGCGCGCTGCTGACCGGCCGGCGCCGGCCCGTCGTACTGCTGCGGCGCCGTGAGGGCGGTGGCTCTCTGGTGGCGGACGGTGTGGCGCCCGGCAGTCCCGATCTCGGTGTGCTGCTGCCGTACACGCCGCTGCACCATCTGCTGCTGGGCCTGCCCGGCGATCCGGCGGGCCCGTCCGTCCTGGTGATGACCAGTGGCAACCGGTCGGGCGAGCCCATCGTGACCGACGACAAGGACGCCCTGACCAGGCTCGGCGCGCTCGCGGACGCCTGGCTCACGCACGACCGGCCGGTGCATGTGCCGTGCGACGACTCGGTGGTACGGATCTGCGCGGGCCAGGAGCTGCCCGTACGCCGCTCCCGCGGCTATGCGCCGCTGCCGATCGCGCTGCCCGTGCCCGTGGAGCCGGCGCTCGCCGTCGGCGGAGATCTGAAGAACGCCTTCTGTGTCGCGGAGGGCGGTTACGCGTGGCTGTCCGCCCATGTCGGCGACATGGACGACCTCGCCACGCTCACCGCCTTCGAGGCGGCCGTCGGCCATCTGACGGAGCTGACCTCGGTGGCGCCCGAAGTGCTGATCGCGGACCGGCATCCGGGCTACCGCTCGGGACAGTGGGCCGAGCGGCACGCCCGGGGCCGTCCGGTCCGCCGTGTACAGCACCACCACGCGCATGTCGCCGCCACGATGGCCGAGCACGGTCTGGACGGCTCGGCTCCGGTGATCGGGGTGGCCTTCGACGGTACGGGGTACGGGGACGACGGCGCGGTGTGGGGCGGCGAGGTGCTGCTCGCGGACTACGACGGCTTCCGGCGCTTCGGCCGGCTGGCGTACGTACCGCTGCCGGGCGGCGACGCCGCCGTACGGAATCCGTACCGTATGGCGCTCTCCCATCTGCGGGCGGCGGGCGTGCGCTGGTCCGAGGCGCTGCCGTGCGTCGCCGCGTGCGCTCCCGGTGAACGGCGGCTGCTGGAGCGGCTGCTGGACCGGAGCGTCGCCTGTGTGCCGACGTCCAGCATGGGACGGCTCTTCGACGCTGTCGCCTCGCTCGCCGGGCTCTGCCACCGCGTGGAGTACGAGGCCCAGGCGGCGATGGCGCTGGAGAGCGCGGCGGTGGCGGCCGGCGGCCCGGCCGACGGCTACCGGTTCGCGCTGCTCCCGGGCCGTCCGGCCGACGGCGCCGAGGTGGTGGCCGATCCGGCTCCGGTCCTGGCCGCGGCGGCACATGACATACGGGCCGGTGCGGACGCGCCGACGGTGGCCGCGCGCTTCCATGGCGCGGTGATCGGTCTGGTGCGTGATCTGTGCCGCGCGGCCCGTGACCGTACGGGCCTGACCACCGTCGCGCTGAGCGGCGGCGTGTTCTGCAACGCCCTGCTGACCGCCGGCTGTACGAAGCGGCTGGAGCGTGACGGCTTCACCGTACTGCGGCACCGCGCGGTGCCACCGAACGACGGCGGGCTGGCACTGGGCCAGTTGATGGTCGCCGCCCGGATCACGACAGGCTGAGACGGCAGACGGCACGACAACGGCTGAGGCAGCACAGGACCGGCCGGGACAGGCCGAGCGGCAGGCGGAACAACCGATGTGTGAGGAGGAAGCAATGTGCCTTGCTGTGCCCGGCAGAGTGCTGGACATCGAGGAGCGCGACGGAACCCGGATGGCCCATGTCGACTTCGGCGGCGTGGTCAAGGACGTCTGTCTGGAGTATGTGCCGGAGATGAACGTCGGTGACTACGCGATCGTCCATGTCGGCTTCGCGCTCCAGCGGCTCGACGAGGAGTCCGCGAAACAGACGCTCAGGCTGTTCGAGAATCTCGGCGTGCTGGAGGAGGAGTTCGGGGACGCGTGGGGGCGGGCCGCGAAGGAGGCCGGAGCCGAACGGCCGCGTGGCGCGGGGAAATCCGGCCGCCGTACGCCACAACCCCCACAGGAGGACCTTCGATGAAATATCTCGACGAGTTCAGCGATCCCGATCTCGCCGCCCGGCTGTTCGACGACATCCGGACCACCGTCACCCGGCCCTGGGCCCTGATGGAGGTCTGCGGCGGCCAGACCCACTCGATCATCCGCCATGGCATCGACCAGCTCCTCCCGGAGGAGGTCGAACTCATCCACGGTCCCGGCTGTCCGGTCTGTGTGACACCGCTGGAGACCATCGACCAGGCGCTGGAGATCGCCTCCCGTCCCGGGGTGATCTTCTGCTCCTTCGGCGACATGCTCCGGGTGCCGGGCAGCGGCCGGGATCTGTTCAAGGTCAAGAGCGAGGGAGCGGATGTACGGGTGGTCTACTCGCCGCTCGACGCGCTCAGGATCGCCCAGGAGAATCCGGACCGTCAGGTGGTCTTCTTCGGGATCGGATTCGAGACGACGGCACCGCCGAACGCGATGACCGTCCATCAGGCCAAGAAGCTCGGCATCGAGAACTTCAGCCTGCTGGTCTCGCACGTCCGGGTCCCTCCGGCGATCGACGCCATCATGAACGCGCCCGGCTGCCGGGTCCAGGCGTTCCTGGCCGCAGGCCATGTCTGTACGGTCATGGGGACCGGCGAGTATCCCGAACTGGCCGCGCGGCACCGGGTGCCCATCGTCGTCACCGGCTTCGAACCGCTGGACATCCTGGAGGGCATCCGGCGCGCCGTACGCCAGCTGGAGGCCGGCGAGCACACCGTCGAGAACGCTTATCCGCGTGCGGTACGGCCCGAGGGCAGTCCGGCCGCGCGGGCCATGCTGAAGGATGTCTTCGAGGTCACCGACCGGGCCTGGCGCGGTATCGGCATGATCCCGGCCAGCGGCTGGCGGCTGTCTCCCGCCTACCGTGCGTACGACGCGGAGCACCGCTTCTCGGTGACCGGTATCCGCACCCGGGAGTCCACGGACTGCCGCAGCGGCGAGGTGCTCCAGGGACTGATCAAGCCGCACGAGTGCGAGGCGTTCGGCACGGTCTGTACGCCGCGTAATCCGCTCGGCGCCACCATGGTCTCCAGCGAGGGCGCCTGCGCCGCGTACTACCTGTACCGCAGGCTGGCGACACCGGACGCGGCGGGCACCGCCGGTCCCCAGGAAGAGGTGACCTCCGTTGGCTGAGCCGACATCGACCGGGATCCGTGAGGTGGACGGTGTCCGGCCCCGGGTACGGTCTGCCGCCGCCGTACCGGACTTCTCCGGCTGGACCTGTCCCGCTCCGCTCCGTGACCACCGGAAGGTCGTGATGGGACACGGCGGCGGCGGTCAGCTCTCCGCCGAACTCGTCGAACATCTCTTCGCGCCGGCCTTCGGCGGTGAGGTCCTCGCGGAGCTGGGCGACTCAGCGACGGTCACCTTGGGCGGCGCGCGGCTGGCGTTCTCCACCGACTCGTATGTGGTGCGCCCGCTCTTCTTCCCGGGCGGCAGCATCGGCGATCTCGCGGTCAACGGAACGGTCAACGATCTGGCGATGATGGGCGCCAGGCCCGCCTATCTGTCCTGCGGTTTCATTCTGGAGGAGGGCGTCGAACTCGCCACGGTGGGCAGGGTGGCCGAGGCACTGGGCGCCGCCGCCCGGGCGGCCGGAGTGACGGTCGTCACAGGCGACACCAAGGTGGTGGACGCCGGGCACGGCGACGGCGTGTTCATCAACACGGCCGGGATCGGGCTGATCCCGGACGGCGTGGACATCCGGCCCCGGCGTGCCGCGCCGGGCGATGTGGTCATCGTCAGCGGTGCGATCGGTGAGCACGGTGTGGCCATCATGAGTGTCCGCGAGGGCCTGGAGTTCGGTGTGGAGATCGAGAGCGACACCGCGCCGCTGGCCTCGCTCGTCCGGGCGATGCTGGATGTCTGCCCCGATCTGCACGTACTGCGGGATCCGACCCGTGGCGGACTGGCGACCTCGCTCAACGAGATCGCGTCGGCGTCCGGTGTGGGGATCACTCTCAGGGAGCGTGCGCTCCCGGTGCCGGACGCCGTCGCCAACGCGTGTGCCTTCCTCGGTCTCGATCCGCTGTATGTGGCCAACGAGGGCAAGCTCGTGGCGTTCGTACCGCCCGCGCACGCCGAGAAGGTGCTCGCGGCGATGCGCGCGCATCCGCGGGGCGCGGGTGCGGTGGTGATCGGTACGTGTACGACGGACCATCCCGGCATGGTGGTGGCATCCACCGGACTGGGCGGGACCCGGGTGGTGGACATGCCGCTGGGTGAGCAACTGCCGCGTATCTGCTGAGGTGTGAGCGGGTGGTTACGAGACGGCCGGCGCGAGGGCCCGGGCGGAGGCTACTCCGGTGGTGGCACCGTGTTCGTACGGGTCACGCGGGCGTACCAGTGGGCGCTGGACTTGAGGGTGCGGCGCTGGGTCGGGTAGTCGACATGGACCGTGCCGAAGCGTTTGCCGTAGCCGTACGACCATTCGAAATTGTCGAGCAGCGACCAGAGGAAGTAGCCACGGATGTCGGCGCCCGAGGCGATGGCCCGGTGGACCGCCGCGAGATGGTCCCGGAGATAGGCGATCCGCTCCGGATCACGGACCTCGCCGTCGGGAGCCGCGTAGTCGTCGAAGGCCGCGCCGTTCTCGGTGATCATGACGGGCAGTTCCGGGTGGTCCCGCCGTACCCGCATCAGCAGTTCGTACAGACCGCTCGGGTCGATCGTCCAGCCCATGGCGGTCCGGTCGCCGGGAGTCTGGTGGAAGGCCACCTGATCGGCGCCGGGCCAGGGACTGTGGTCGCTCGCACCATGTCCGTCGGACCCATGTGCGGCGGGTCCTGTGTGGTGGGAGACCAGGGTCGGTGAGTAGTAGTTGACACCGAGGAAGTCGAGCGGCTGGTGGATCAGCGCGGTGTCGCCGTCCCGGACGAACGACCAGTCGGTGATCTCCGCGGTGTCCGCCAGGACATCGGCCGGATAGGCCCCGGACAGCATGGGGCCGGTGAAGACGCGGTTGGCCACACCGTCGATCCGGCGGACCGCGTCCCTGTCCGGCTCGCTGTCGGTCAGCGGCCGTACCTGGTGCAGATTGAGCGTGACGGACACCTTGGCGCCGGCCGGCAGCCGCTCGCGCAGCGCCCGGACCGCGAGCCCATGGCCGAGATTGAGATGGTGTGCCGCCCGCAGGGCGTCGGCGGCGGCGGTACGGCCCGGGGCGTGGACACCGGAACCGTAGCCGAGGAAGGCGCTGCACCACGGCTCGTTGAGGGTGGTCCAGGTCCGTACCCGGTCGCCCAGGGCGTCGGCGACGATCGCCGCGTACTCGGCGAACCGGAGGGCGGTGTCGCGCTCGGGCCAGCCGCCCGCGTCCTCAAGATGCTGGGGCAGATCCCAGTGGTAGAGGGTGGCGACCGGCTCGATGCCCTTCTCCAGCAGTCCGTCGGTCAGCCGCCGGTAGAAGTCGAGGCCCTTCTCGGACGCGGGTCCGCTGCCGGTGGGCTGGACACGGGGCCAGGAGACCGAGAAGCGGTACGCGCCGACACCGAGGCCGGACATGATCGCGATGTCCTCGGGCCAGCGGTGGTAGTGGTCGGTGGCGACATCACCGGTGTCGCCGTTGCGTACCCGGCCCGGAGTGCGGGAGTAGACGTCCCAGATGGACGGTGTACGGCCGTCCTCCTGGGCGGCGCCCTCGATCTGGTACGCGGCGGTCGCGGTGCCCCACAGAAAGCCGGGCGGGAAGCTCAGAGGTGCCGCGGGTGCCGCGGGGTCCAGGGCGCGCCCGGGAGTGGGTGCTGAGGTGGCCACAGAGGTCCTTCCGCAGAGTGGTTCGAACGCCCCTGGGAGCGCTCCCATGGATTGTGGAAGACTCTCCGCTGACACCCGGCTCTGTCAAGAGCCATATGTGGTTCCGGCGCCCGAACGGGCCCGGCGCCGCCCCCGGGCCGCCGGTTCTCCGGCGACCCCGCACAATTTCCTGGTGGGCGCCGTGCTGCGGCACCAGGAAAGCACAAGTCAGGAGACGTGATGAGCAGCGCCGAACGGGCGGCCCGCAGGCCGACCCTGGAAGCCGTCGCCCGGCTCGCGGGCGTCGGCAGAGGTACGGTCTCCCGGGTCGTCAACGGCCTCCCGGGCGTCAGCGCGAAGGCCCGCACCGCCGTCGAGGCGGCCATCGCGGAACTCAACTACGTACCGAATCCCGCCGCCCGCAGTCTGGTCACCAGCAGGACCGACAGCATCGCGCTGGTGATCCCCGAGTCGGAGAGCCGGCTGGCCACCGAGCCGTACTTCTCGGCCGTCATCCGCGGGGTGAGTACCGAACTCGCCGACACCGAGATGCAGTTGCTGCTGATCCTGGTACGTGATCAGCGCGAGCTGGACCGGCTGATCCGGTTCGTGGAGGCGCGCAGGGTCGACGGAGTGCTGCTGGTGTCGGTCCATCGCGACGATCCGCTGCCGGCGTTCCTGGAGAAGACGCGGATACCGACGGTCCTGGTGGGACGGCGCTCACCGGACGAGCCACTGAGCCATGTCCACTCCGACAATGTGGGCGGGGCTGCGCTGGCCGTACGGCATCTCCTCGGCCTGGGACGTATCACCGTCGCCACCATCGCGGGACCGCTCGACATGGATGTCGGCCACGGCCGTCTCCAGGGCTGGCGCGATGCCCATGCCGAGCAGGGCGTTGAGCCGGACGCGTCGCTGATCGCACCGGCCGACTTCACCGAGGAGGGCGGTCGCGCCGCCATGCGGGCACTGCTCGACCGGCGCCCGGACATCGACGCCGTGTTCGCCGCGTCCGACGTCATGGCCGCGGGCGCGCTGACCGAGCTGCGCGAGCGAGGGCTGCGGGTCCCGGAGGATGTGGCGGTCATCGGGTTCGACGACTCGATCGTCGCCCGCCATACGGTGCCGCCGCTGACCAGCGTCAGCCAGCCGACCGAGGAGATGGGACGCGCCATCACCCGGCTGCTCCTCGACGAGATCAATGATCCGGCAGGGCCGCGCCGGCAGCTCACGCTGCCCACGACTCTTGTCGAACGCCGGACCACCTGAGCGGCGTCAGGTGCGGATGGCCGGGTGGCGTCAGGTGCGGATCCAGAAACAGAAAGGGTGTCCTGCCGGGTCGAGACAGACCCGTACATCGTCCTGGGGCTGAAAGCCGTGGAGTGTCGCGCCCAGCTCCGTGGCGTATGCGACGGCGGGATCCAGATCGTCCACCTCGATGTCGAGGTGGATTATCATCTGCTGCCGGCCGGGCTCCGACGGCCAGACGGGCCGGATGTACCCGGGCTCGCTCTGGAACGCCAGACCCGCGCCACCGCCCGGTGGGACGAGCTTGACCCAGTCGGACTCCTCCGCCGCCACCGTCCAGTCGAGCAGCCGCCTGTAGAACGCGGCCAGCTCGCCCGCGCTCGGCCCGTCGAGCACCGCGCCGGTGAGCGTCATCCGTGGTCGTTCCGTCATCGGGCCACCTCCCGGCCCGGTGGGCCGCGATCGATCGTGCCGGTCGGCGCTCCGGCCACCGTGCCGTAACGCCCTCGTCCCAAGTCTTACGGGTCCCAAGGGCCGACGGATGGTCCGGCACACGGACGGGCGAGCCGCTGGACCGCCCGACCGGCCGCATGGCCCGGCCACTCGGACGAGGGCGTTCAGACGGTGGGCGCGAATGCGTCGACGCCGGTCAGCTCGGCCGAGAGCCGCCACAGCCGCGCGGCCTGCTCCGGGTCAGTCGCCCAGTCGCGTACACCGCCGGGCACCGACGGGTCGGCAGACGCCGGCTCCGCGATGTCGCAGTCCTCACAGAAGACTCCGCCCGCCTCCGCCAGCTGAGGTGAGGTCGCCGCCCACACCTGGGTGGCCGCACCCTGCTCCGGCGACTTGAAGGAGGGATGCACGGCGTTGCCGTCCTCGTCGATCCAGCCGGCCGCGACCATCTCCTCCTTGGGCAGATGGCGCTGGAGCGGTGTGAGGATGCCGCCGGGATGCAGCGAGAACGCCCGTACGCCGGTGTCACGACCGAGCGCGTCGAGGTGCACGGCGAAGAGCGCGTTGGCCGTCTTCGCCTGGCCGTAGGCCTTCCACTTGTCGTAACCGGTCCCGAACCACATGTCGTCCCAGCGGATGGGCGAGTTGCGGTGTCCTGACGAGGACACGGAGATCACCCGTGCGCCGCCCGGCTCGATCGCCGGCCAGAGCCGGTTGACGAGCGCGAAGTGGCCGAGGTGGTTGGTCGCGAACTGCGCCTCCCAGCCGGGACCGACCCGGGTCTCCGGGCAGGCCATGACGGCGGCGTTGTTGATGACGATGTCGATGGTGCGGCCCGAGGCGAGGAAGCGCTCGGCGAACGCGCGGACGCTGTCGAGATCGGCGAGGTCGAGTTCATCGATCTCGACGCCCTCGATGCCCGCGAGCGCCTCCTCGGCGGTCGCCCGCCGCCGGGCGGGCACGACGACCCGGGCACCGGCTCCGGCGAGCGCGCGGGTCGTCTCCAGTCCCAGGCCCGAGTAACCGCCGGTGACGACGGCGAGCTTTCCGGTGAGGTCGATACCGCGCAGAACGTCCGCCGCGGTGCTCCGGGCTCCGAACCCTGATCCGATCTTGCGCTGAGGCGTGGTCATGTCCCGAAGGCTACGAATTGGAGCGCGCTCGAAGTCAAATGCGCCGACGAGACCGCGGCCGGGTTCACCCTCGCCGAAAGGGCGACTGGCGAGCGAGGTTCGAATCCACCAGCGGGCCGCGGCGCGCGAACCGCCCACGATCGGGTAAGCGATACGTGGTCCGGACGGATCAACTGCTAGGCAGGGACGTTGTTGTCCCTTCCGGAGCTCTGGAGTCACCCATGTCCATCGACGCCGTCCTCGCCCAGGACCAGGAATCGCCCAGTGCTCGCCCGTTGATCCCGGGGCAGGAGGCCGACGAGGGAACGGGCGCGGGAGGGACGACGGCAGGGCAGGTGGAGGAACGGGACCTCATGTTCGACGGGTTCCGCTACACCTGCCGTGTCGTGCGCCACGACCGGCGGCTGACCGAACCACTGCTGGTGCTGGGCGGCTCGTCCCAGGACCGCAACTCCTGGGTACGGCACGAGAAGTGGCTCAGCCAATTGGGTCAGGTCATCACGGTGGACCTGCCGGGTTACGGCACCGCGGACTTCCTGCCCGCGTCGTACGGCGTGGATTTCCTCGCCGCGGCCGTCCGGCAGCTGCTCGACGAACTCGCCGTACCGCGCGTCAACTTGGTCGCCGCGTGCTACGGCGGCGCCGTCGGGCTGCGCTTCGCCCAGCACTACCCGGGGATGCTCGCCCGTCTTCTGCTGGTCGGTATGACCACCCGGATTCCGGCGGACTACGCGGCGGCGATGGAGCGCTGGTCCGTCATGATCGACCGTGGCGAGACGGAGTCCATCGCCCGTGAGCTGGCCGACCGCTTCATGTCGCCGCCCGGCACGGGCCGGGTCCGTAAGCACGCGGCCGTCTCCCGGCTCGTGTACCAGCAGATCGCCGGGCAGGATCCCGAGCAGCTCCGGAAGTCCGCAGAGCACAACACCCGGCTGATGCGGCACGAGTGGTACCGGCCCGAGCCGGTGCCCGCGGTGCCGAGCCTGGTGGTCACCGGCGAGCACGACACCCTGTGCACGCCCATGATGGGACGCGAGGTGGCCGCGCAGCTTCCGCGGGCCCGGTTCATGACCATCGACGAGACCGACCATCTCGCCCCGGTGGAGCGGATCGCGGACTTCGCGGATCTCGTGGCCCGCTTCTGCACCGACCGTCCACTGGACGATCTGCCCTATTGCAGCAGGCCCGAGACGCTGGGAACGGCCGTCACCGACTCGGTCTGACCTCGGCCGGCCGGTGCCGTCAGCCGACCGGTGTCGTCAGCCGCCCAGCAGACGCAGCGCCTTCAACTGCCCGGCGCGGCGCTCTCCCACTTCCCGGGCGAGACCTGTCGCGGCGGGCGCGGCGCCCGAGTCCTCCTCACCGCGTGAGACCAGAATGCCCTGTTCCAGATGCTCGCGGAGATAGGTCATGGCGAGGGCGTCGAAGGCCTTGCCCCGGCTCTCGGCCACACTCCGCAGTTCGTCGTCGGTGACCATTCCTTTCATGTCGTGGCCCTCGTGCGGATTGGTTCCCGCCGCTCCCGTCTCCCGCAGAAGCCCGCGCAGCCGCGTCAGCTCGTCCCGGTGTGTCACTTCCGTACGCCGCGCGAGATCCGACAGACCTTGGTCGGCCGCGCGTTCCGCGACCAGATCGAGCAGGAGCAGGGTCCGTTCGTTCATGGGTGCCATGAGCTGGGCCCAGCCACGGTCGGTGGCGTTGTAGCCACCAGGCTCGGTGGTGTCGGTGGTGTCGGTGGTGGGGGCGGAGAGGGACGGCGTACCGCTCCTCGCCGCGGGCCCGGCGCCGGGGACGGTACCGTCACCGCCGCAGCCCGCAGAGCCGAGCAGGGCCACCACCAGCAGCGTGGCCGGCAGCGCGCCCGACAGTATCTTCCGAATCTTCATCTTCCGAACCGGACGGGGCGGCGGCCCGCCCTTGCGCGGCCGGCCGCCGCCCCACACCATCACGGATTCCCGTTGGCGCCGCATTTGATGATCGGGTTGATGCAGTTACGGACGCGACGCTCCATCTCGCCCGCCGGCCAGGCGTTGAAGAAGTCACCGTGCATCGTGTAACCGGGTCCCGAGGCGAGCCGGAATCCCGACGGGTCCCCGTTCACCGGGTACCGCAGGACCTGGCGCAGCTTGGGCACCGGGACCGGGTGGCTCGCCGGGCACGCGTTGTTGACCGGGTAGGACATATGGCTCTTGTGGTCCGCCGAGTCGAGGTCCCTGCCGTTCCAGCACTGCGGGAAGTCGAGGTACGACTCCAGCATCGTGCCGGCCGGGCAGTTGACGAAGTCCTTCGACGGGTTGACCTGGCCGGCGTGCAGGCACGACCAGCGCGAACGGGTGTCGCCGTCGTTCGGTCCTGTCGCCTTGGCGTTGCCCGCCACGATCTTCAGGCCCTCGGGTATGGGCTGGGTACGGGCGATGATGTCGTCCGACACGCCCTCACCGAGGTAGTAGAACGTGGTGCCGGTCGGTTCGACGGGCTGGTTGTTCACATAGAGGGTCGGCACCCAGTACGCGGAGAGGTCGACGACCGGGTCACAGGTGGTCCCGGCTCCCTTCAGATCGCCGAGGTTGGTGTACGCGTTGGTCGCGTGGCTGCCGAAGAAGCTGTGCATGTGGGAACCGCCGGGCAGGCCAGGGACCACGATCGGGTCGTCCGGCAGCCGGTGGCTGAACTTGCACTCGGCCAGGAACTCGGCCACACGCACGACCTCGGGCGCCGCGGCGGCCTTGGCCGGAGCGGCTTGCCGGGTGACTTCACTCTCCACCTGGGCGACGGCCCCGGTGGAACCGAAGACGAGCTGAGCGGCGACGGCACACACCGCCACCAGACCGGCGAGAAGCGCTCGCACGCGTCCCCTGCTGACGCGGCGGCCGTTCTCGGACCGCGGTGTTCTCATGGGTACTCCAAACGGAGTCGAGGATTCCGCACACTGTTCACGCCGGCCCGGGGCCGGTGCGCCGGTGGTGCGGATGTCCGAGGGTGGGGGGCGGGGAGCTCCGGAATCGGGACTCCCCTCGACTGCCGGACGCTAGAGTCGCCCCCAGGTGCCGTCAAGGTGTTGCGTCAAGTTCCGGAACTGACACTTCGTCAGAAAAGAAGCATGCCGACGAGGTTGACGCTCCCTCGGTGATCCGGTGGCAAGGCCGGCCGGGCTGTTCGTACCAGGTGGCCCGAACCGTCGGGTCGGGCCGGCCGCCGTCATCGGTACGGTGTGGGCCGGCGACCCACCGTGCCCGCCCCTTCAGTTGGTGAACGTTTCCGGCCACCGTGTTGGACCGTACCTTCGACAAACGAATCAGGGCGAAGGCGACATGGAACGACCGAGCCCCCGCCGGCAACGGCGGGGGCTCGGAGGCGCGCTCAGTGCGGGTCGGGTCCGGGTTCCGGTTCCGGTTCGGCTTTGGATTCCGGTTGTCCGAGCGGTGATCCGGACCTGAGGGAGATCACTCCTCGGTGTGCGGAGGAAGGCGTACGGGCGTGGCGAAGGCACCGTCGTGGTGGACCAGGGCGGGTCCTTTGCCATGGCCACCGCCCGCTTCGACCTCGCCGACGACAAGGACATGGTCGCCGATCCGCTGACGCAGCGTCACCCGGGCGGTGAGCCAGGCCGGTACGCCGTCCAGCAGCGGCAGACCGTCCTGGCCCCCGGTCCACGACAGTCCCGCGAACCGGTCTGTGCCGCTGCGCGCGAACTGCCGGGCCAGCGCCGCGTTCCCGGATCCCAGCACATGGACGGCGAACCGGTCGGCGGCCTGTACCGCGGGGAGCGTCGAGGCCGTGACACCGAGGCAGAAGGAGACCAGCGCGGGTTCCAGCGAGACCGAGGTGAACGAGGTCGCGGTGAATCCGGCGGGTCCCGGCACGGTGATCACGGTGACGCCTGCCGCGTGCCGGCGCAGCGTGCGGCGCAGTATCTCGTCGGCCGGGACGGCGGTGGAGCCGGCGGTGGGGCCGGCCGAGGTGCCGGCCGAGGTGCCGGCCGAGGTGCCGGCCGAGGTGCCGGCCGAGGTGCCGGCCGAGGTGCCGGCCGCGGTGCCGGCCGCGGTGCCGGCCGCGGTGCGTTCGGTGGACACGGTCATACCGCTTCCCTTCCACTGGGTGATGGTGACGGTCACAGGACGGCGCCCTGCTCGACGGTGAGGATCGGGGCCGGTCCCGGGTCGGCACGGAGCCTTTCCAGCCACAGCACGAGCACAGCCGCCGTGGTCCGGTGCGATGCGTCGTTGAGTACGTCGTGCAGCCCTTCGCGCACCACACCGAGGGTGGCGCGCGGCAGCCGGGCCGCCAGTGCGCGTGCCTGCTCGGGCGGAGTGACCGGGTCGGTCCCGCCGTGCAGGACCAGAGCGGGTACGTCGGGCCGGGCATCGGCGAGCAGATGGGCGGGCACGGCGTCGGTGAGCCGTCCCCGTACGAAGCCCTCGTCCTCGGTGAGCCGCTTACGGTGGGCCGGGCACGCGGTGCGCGCCGCGAGCTCGTCGTCCCACGCGGTGGCTGAGCCGCGTTGTGGCTCGGCCACTTCCGACGTCGGAGCGGCCCCGGCGACGACGATGCCTCCGACCGGGAGCCGTGGGCCGGCCGTCACGGCGGTATGCAGGGCCTGGAGGGCTCCCGTATCGCTGCCGACAAGGACAACGGGCCCGACGGGTTCGGGACCGGCGGCATCGGCCGCTCGTTCCAGAATCTCTTCGGCGTTGTCGTCCGGGGTGGTAGCGAGCGCGTGCACGACATATCCATCGGCGGACAGCCGACGCCCGAAACGCTCATAGACGAAAGGGTGTTCGCCACGGCCGGGCAGCAGAAGCAGAGTGCCGCGCGGAGCGATCCCGGCGGGCGGCTGCCAACTGCGGGCATCCGCCGCGCCGATGGGAGCAGGTGCGCTGTACAGGTCGGTCATCGCAGGCTGCCCAGCGCATCGAGGGCGGCGACGGGGGCGGGGGCAGCGGTCGCGGCGCGGTGGGCGAGTTCCTGGCGGACGAGCGGGATCAGCTCGCGTCCGTAGTCGATGGCGTCTTCGAGCGGGTCGTATCCGCGGATGAGCAGCGTGGTCGCGCCGATGTCGACATAGTCGAGCAGCGCACACGCCACCGTCTCCGGCGTACCGACCAGCGCGGTCGTGTTGCCGCCCGCTCCGGTGGCGGTGGCGGTGGGCGTCCACAGGGCACGGTCGTGCAGATCGCCCTTGGCGGCTGCCGCGAGCAGCCGCCGCGAGCCGGTGTTCTGCGGTCCGCTCTGCCCAGGCTGATGACGGGCCTGGTCGAAGAAGGCCCGTCCGGCGCCGGACTTGATGGTGTCCAGAATGCGATGGGCGCGTTCCCAGGCGAGTTCTTCGGTCGCGCCGAGGATCGGGCGGAAGGAGACGCTGATACCGGGCGGTTCGGTACGTCCCGCCGCCGTGGCGGCGGCGCGTACGGAGGCGATCTGCTCGGCGGTCCCGGCGAGCGGCTCGCCCCACAGCGCGAAGGTGTCGGCGTGCCGTCCGCCCACCCGGTACGCGGCCTCGGAGGAGCCGCCGAAGTAGAGCGGAATGCCCGACTCACGCACCGGCAGAACGCCGGAGGCGTACTCCTCGAAGCGGTAGTGGCGGCCCTCGTGGCTGAAGGGCTCGGCGGAGGACCAGGCACGGCGCAGGATGGACAGATACTCGTCGGTGCGGTCGTAACGCTCCTCCTTCTCCAGGTAGTCGCCGTCCCTGCGCTGTTCGGTGTCGCTGCCGCCGGTGATGGTGTGGACGGCGACACGGCCTCCGCTGAACTGGTCGAGCGTGGCGAAGGAACGGGCCGCGAGCGTGGGCGCGATGAAGCCCGGACGGTGGGCGACGAGCAGACCGAGCCGTTCGGTGTGCCCGGCGACATACGCGGCCACTTGGACGCCGTCGGGCCTGCTGGAGCTGTAGCCGATGAGGATCCGGTCGAATCCCGCGTCCTCGTGGGCACGGGCGAAGCGGGCCGTGTACGCCGGATCGACGGCCGGACCGCTGGGCGGCCTGGTCTCCGAGGCGTCCTGGGTGCCGATCATGCCGATGAATTCGACGCTCATGAGTCAGTTGCCTTTCGGTGCGGACGTGCGGTCGAGCGCGCGGTCGAGGGCGGCGCGGCCGGTGGTGAGGAGTACGGAGTCGTCCTGCGGTGTGTGCACACGGGCGCACAGCACATCGCGGTAGTGCCGCTGGAGCGGATTGGCCCGGGTGAGACCGTGATTGCCGATCAGGGCGACGGCCTGTTCGACGGCCGTGATGGCGGCGCGGGTGCCGAGCACCTTGGCGGTGCCGGCCCGGTCGGCGGCCTCCTGGTCGCCGGTGTCGATACGGGCGGCCAGGGTGTCGACGAGTGTGTCCGCGCCGAAGAGCGCCGTCTCGATCTCGCCGACGGCCATCTGGAACCGGGACAGCGTCGCCAGAGGCGCGCCGAGGGCAGTCGGGACCCGTTCGTGCAGAAAGTGGACGAGCCAGTCGCGGGCCGCGCCCGCCACGCCGAGATAGAGGGCGGTCAGACCGAGGGCGTTCCAGGCGCCGGTTTCCGGATCGGGCCGGGCACCGGGGATGTCTCCGGCCTCGTCCAGTGCGATGACATCGCCGGCCGGTACCGGAACGGAGTCGAGCACGACATCGTCGCTGCGGCTGGCCCGCAGCCCGACATGGTCCCAGGTGGGTTCGACGGTCAGCCCTGGGCTGCCCGCGCGCACGATGAAGGAGCCGACGCGTACCGGGTCCTCGTCGGTCCGCGCGAAGACCAGCATCCGGCTGAGACCCACCGCGCCGGTGGAGTAGATCTTGCGGCCGGTCAGCAGCCAGTGGTCGCCGTCGCGCCGTGCGGTGGTGGCGGGAAGTCCGCCGCGGACCGGGCTGCCCAGTTCGGGTTCCACCCGCAGCGCGTTGACCAGTGCGGGACCGGTGGCCGACGCGTCGAGGAGTGCGGCGTACGCGGCGGGCGGCCAGCCGGGCGTACGGGCCTCGGCGGCGTGGGTGAACAGCGTCATGGCGGTGACGAGCGCCACGGCCGGATCTCCGGCGCCGAGGGCGCGCAGGATACGGACGGTGTCGGCGAGTCCGGCGCCGGGACCGCCGTAGCGGGTCGCCACGGTGGCGGTGAGCAGCCCGGCCTCGTGGGCGAGCACAAAGCCCTCGGCCGGGAAGGACGCGTCGTGGTCATGTTCGGCCGCGCGGGCTGCGAGCGCCTCGGTGACGGCCGGAAGCCGGGCGAGGTCCGGAGTCGGCAGCGCGGTGGCGCCTGGGCGGTGTTCGGTGGACAGCGCGGTACGGGTCACGAGATCTCCGGCCGGTCGGCATGGTGGGCGAGTCGCGGACTGGGAGAACTCATACCGGGACCACGGCCTCTCCGGCGGGCTCCGCGGTCCCGGTCCGCTCGGCCTCGGCGCGTACGAGACCGATCAGCGTGCCGTAGTCGCGGGCATCGGCCAGCGGCGCGAAGCCGCGGATCAGCAGGGTGCTCACGCCGAGGGCCACATAGTCGAGCAGGGATTCGGCGACCTGCTCGTAACTGCCCACCAGCGCGGTGGAGTTGCCCGCCGCTCCGGTGGTCTTGGCTATCTCGGTCCAGAGCCGCTTGTCATGGATCTCGCCCTGGGCCGCGTACTCCAGCAGCCGCTGGGAGCCGCGCTGTTCGGCGTGGTCGAGATGGAACGCCTTGCGCACCTCGCCCACTCGTTCCTTGGTCAGCCGCAGGATCTCCTTCGCCCGCTCCCATGCCTCGGCCTCGGTGGCGGCGGGGATGGGACGCAGACTGACACTGAACCGTGGGTCGCGGCCGTACGGCGCGGCGGCGGCCCGTACCTCACGGATACGCTCGGCGATCCCGGCGAGCGGTTCGCCCCAGAAGGCATAGACATCGGCGTGCCTGCCGCCGACGCGCACGGCGTCCTCGGAGGCGCCGCCGAAGTAGACAGGGATGGGAGCGGCGGGCCGTACGGCGGAGAAGCCGCCGCGTACCCGGTAGAACTCGCCGTCGTGGTCGAAAGGTTGGGCGGAGCTCCACTCCTTGCGGACCACATCGAGGAAGTCGTCGGTGCGCCGGTAGCGCGTCGGCTTGTCGCTGAAGTCGCCGTCACGGGCCTGGTCCGCGTCATCGCCGCCGGTGATGACATGCAGAGCGATCCGGCCGGGATGGAAGGCGTCCAGCGTCGCGTACTTCCGGGCGGCGAGCGTCGGCGAGACAAAGCCGGGACGGTGGGCGAGCAGGACGCCCAGCCGGTCGGTGTGGGTCAGGATCTGGTCGGCGACGGTGAAGCCGTCCGGGCTCGCGGAGGAGTGCGCGACCAGTACGCGGTCGAAGCCCGACTCCTCATGGGCACGGGCCAGTTCCCGCAGATAGCCGGGCTGGACGACCGGCCCACTGGCGTGACCGGTTTCGGTCCGGGTGGAGATGCCGTCGCGGCCGGACACGGGAGTGGCCGAGCCGCTTTCGCTGATCTCCTGGGTGGCGGCGATACCGATGAACTCGATGGGCATGGCGGTGGTTCTCCTGTGGGTGCGAAGCGGGTCCTATGGGCGCGAAGTGGGGAAAGAGCGGTCGTCAGCCGATCAGGTCGCGCCAGGTGGCGGTGTGGTGGCAGGCGACGGTGTGGGACGCTCCGGTGTCGTCGGAGAGCGCGGTACGGCGCGGCTCGTCCCGGCACTCGGGCCCGGCGAACCGGCAGCGTGGTGCGAAGACACAGCCCTCGTCGTCCGGCCACGGCGGACGGTCCGCGTCCGGGCGCAACTGGGCGGGCAGCAGCCGGTGTTCACGGCGTACGCTCGGCGCGGAGGCGGTGAGCAGCGCGGTGTACGGATGCCGTGGATGCTCCAGGACCTCGCCGATCGGCCCTTGTTCGACCAGTCGGCCCCGGTAGAGGACGGCGACCCGGTCGGCGATACCGGCCAGCGAGCTGAGGTCGTGGGAGATGACGACGACAGCGAGGCCGAGTTCACGGCGGAGCCGGTCGAGCAGGCTCAGTACGAGATTGCGGTTGGAGGCGTCCAGAGCGCTGACCGGCTCGTCGCTGAGGAGCAGCCGAGGCCGGGTGACGATGGCGCGGGCCAGCGACACCCGCTGGCGCTGGCCACCGGAGAGCTGTGCTGATGTACGGGCTCCGAGCGCGTCGGCGTCCAGACCCACCAAGGTCAGTGCCTCGTCTGCCCGCTCCGCGCGCTCACGCCGGCTCGCCGCGCCGACGGCGGCGAGTGGCTCAGCCACTGTCTGACGGGCCGTCAGTTCAGGATCCTGTGAGCGCAGCGGATCCTGGAACATGTACTGCACACGTCCCGAGCGCCGGAAGTCCCGCAGTTCACGGCGGTTCAGCCGGGTGAGATCCCGGCCCTCGAAGCCGATGGCGCCGCTGTCGGGCCGTACCAGACCGACCGTGGCACGGGCCAGGGTGGTCTTGCCCGAACCGGTCTCACCGATGATCCCGACGATCTCGCCCGCCCGTACGGTGAGATCGACGCCCGAGAGCACCCGGGTGCGTCCGGCGCGGCGCAGCGAGGTGGCCCGTCGGCCGTACGACACGGTGAGTCCGCTGATCTCCAGCAGCGCGTCCTGGTCGGGCCCGATGGCCGCCGCCTCGCCCTGCCGGGCCGCGAGGACAGGTCCTTGGACGGTGGTCATACCGAGGCTCCTTCCGTGACGGGCGCGGTCGCTTCGCCGAGCAGTCCGGCCGGGCGCAGGCAGCGCGCCCGGCGTCCGCCGTCCACGGAGTGCAGAGCGACGGGCCCTTCGGTGCAGCGCGCGGCGGCGTGGGCGCAGCGGTCGGCGAACCGGCAGCCGGGCAGCTCGGCACCGGTCTCGGGCGGCCGGCCAGGGATGATGTCCAGCTCACGCCGTCCCCACGCGCCGATCGACGCCACCCGTAGCAGCGCCTCGGTATACGGGTGTGCGGGCGAGGCGAGCACCTCGGCGGTGGGACCGTCCTCGACGATCTCGCCCGCGTACATGACCAGAACGCGATCGCAGCTCTCGGCGACGACGGCCAGATCGTGAGTGACCAGAAGCAGGGCGAGGCCCTGTTCGGCCCTGAGCCGCTGGAGGAGTTCGAGGATCTCGGCCTGGATGACCACATCGAGGGCGGTGGTGGCCTCGTCCGCGATGAGCAGTTCGGGCGAGCAGGAGACGGCGATGGCGATGAGGACCCGCTGGAGCATCCCGCCGGAGAGCTCGTGCGGGTACTGGTGGAAGACCTCTTCAGGGCGGTGCAGTCCGACGGCCGTGAAGAGTTCGACGGCGCGGATATGCGCCTCGGCCCTGGAGAGCGCGGCTCCCACCCGTAGCTGCTCGGTGAGCTGACGGCCCACCGTGAGCGAGGGATTGAGATACGAGGCGGGATCCTGGAACACGGCTCCGACACGGCGGCCCCGTACGGCGTCCCACTGCTTACGGCTGAACGCGGTCAGCTCGGCGCCGGGGCCGGGTGCGGTGTCCGGCTCCGCGCCGGCGGCACCAAGAGTGATCCGGCCGCCCGACACCTCGCATCCGGCGGGCAGCACGCCCAGTGCGGACCGGCAGGTCAGGCTCTTCCCGCTGCCGGACTCCCCGACGAGACCGACGGCTTCACCGCGCCCGATGGCGAAGGTCACCTCACGGACGGCGCGTACTCCGCCGGAGACGGTGACATCGAGTCCGTCGACGGTCAGTACGGCGGGCAATTGGTCAATTGGCTCAGCCAGTCGCGACACGCTGGTCGACCTCCTCCGGACGCTTCTCCACACGTGTGATCACCTGGATGCGCGGCGCGGTGCCGGCCTTCCGGTCCGGCTTCGTTCCCGCGTCCGCCGCCCCGCTGTCGCGTACGGCGTCCGCGAGGATGTTCAGGGCACCGACCGTGATCATGATCGCGGCGCCCGGGATCAGCGGCGCCCAGGGCTGTTGGGCCAGATAGCCCAGATCCGAGGCGAGCATTCCGCCCCAGGTCGGCGCGGGCGGCTGCACGCCCAGCCCGAGAAAGGTCAGGGACGCGACCACGAGGAGCGCCTGCCCGACGGCCTGCGCGGTGGTGACGGCGATCGTCGGCAGGATCTTGCCCCAGACATGGACGCGCAGGATCCACCACCGGGACGCGCCCATGAGTTCGGCCGCCTCCACATACTGCGCCTGCTTCAGTCCCAGGGCGGCGGCGCGGGTCACCCGGAAGTACAGCGGTGCGAAGAGCACGCCCAGCGCCAGCATCGCCTGGTGCATCCCGTTGCCCAGCGCTCCGACCACGGCGATGGCGAAGACCGTGAACGGCATGATCATCAAGGTGTCCGCGGCCCGCTGGGCCGTCCATTCGACGGTCCGGCCGAGCCACACGGAGGCGATCCCCGGCACGATGCCGAGCAGCATCGCCGCGCCGACCGCCTCCAGGGCGCCCACGACCGAGCGTCCCGTGCCCGCCAGCAGTCTGCTGAGGACATCACGTCCCAGATAGTCGGTGCCGAGCAGATGTCCGGCACTGGGTCCGTGCAGCATGTCGGCCGGCCGCTGGGCCAGCGGATCGTACGGTGCGAGGGCGCCACCCGCGACCGCCACCAGCGCGACGAGCGCGAGCACGGCCAGCGCCATCCGGGCCGACGGCAGCCGCCAGGTACGCCGGAGTGTCCTCATCGGGCGCTCCCTTCCGCCGCCCGGCCGCGACCGCCGTCCGGCTGTCTGCGCGCGGCCGGATTGAGCGCCGTCAGCGCCGCGTTGACGGCGATATTGGCGATGAGCACCACGGCCACGGTGACCAGCAGCGTTCCCTGGATGACCGGGATGTCGTGCTGTTCGGCCGACTGGAGCGAGAGCTGGGCGATCCCGGGCAGATTGAAGATCTTCTCGGTGACGACCGCGCCGCCCAGGATCACCGGCACACTCACGCCGAGGACGGAGAGCGCAGGTCCGGCGGCATTGCGCAGTACATGTCCGAACAGCACCCGCCGGGCGGAGAAGCCGCGCATCTCGGCGCCGGTCACATAGTTCTCGCGCAGGGCCCCGACGAGCGAGGTGCGCAACTGCCGGGCGATGGAGGCGGCGGCGTCCAGGCTGAGGGCGAACGCGGGCAGGATCGCGTACCGCAGCCACTCCCCCGGGCTCTCGCCCAGCGGTACATAGCCGCCGGTGGGCAGCGCGCCGAGCTGCACCGCGAAAACGACGATCAGCACGATGCCGATGAGGAACGGCGGGAGGGTGGCCAGGGCGGAGGAGACAAGGGTGACGGCCCGGTCGAAGCGCCCGCCGTTGTTCAGGGCGGCGACAATTCCGGCGCCACCGCCGATGACCACGGCGAGCAGCAGGGCGAGACCGGCGATGGACAGATCGACCGGCAGGGCTCCGGCGATACTGTCGGCGACGGGCACACTGGTGAACCAGGACACCCCGAGATCACCGGTGAGCGCGTGGCCGAGCCAGCTCAGATACTGCACGTACAGTGGCCGGTCCAATCCGAACTGGGCCTCCATACGGGCGATATCGGCCGGTGTCGCCTGGTCACCGAGGACGGCCGCCGCCGGGTTGGCCTCCGAGAGGGCGCCGAGCGCGAAGGTGAGCAGCGAGGCTAGGAAGAAGACCGTGGCGGTGATGACGAGCAGCCGGCCCAGCGGGCGCGGTGCTCCCGCCAGCCGTCGCCGTACGGAGGCGGATCCCACAGACCACGGCCGGCGCCCGTGGCCCGCCTTCGTCCCCGGCACCGTCTCCGTCACTATGGGCGCGGTCATGAGACCGTGACTCCCTCGAACCGCTGGACGACGGTGTACGCCGGGATCTCGGAGACCTTGGGATTGCGGGCGAGGATTCGCGGAACGGTGTAGAGGAAGACGTTCGGCATGGTCCGTACGGCGATCCCGGTGGCCTTCTGGAGAACGGCCGGATAGTCGGGCGAGTCCAGCGGCGTACGGCGGACCACATCGAGCGCCTTCTCCAGCTCGGGCGAGACGGTACGGCCCGGATTCATCAGGCCTTCCTTGCCGAAGAGCACCTGGAAGCCCTGGGTGGCGGCCTCACGTCCGGCGAACTGGTCGACGAAGAGGGCCTTGCTGCGCTGGACATAGACCAACTGGGACGCGCGGGCCGCCGGGATGCTCTCGATGGTGGCCGTGATGCCGACCTTCTTGAGCTGCGCCTGGATCAGTTCGGGTACGCCTTCGGCCTTCGATGTGGAGAGTGTGATCTTCAGACCGTTCGCGTGGCCGGCCTTCGCCAGCAGCTCCTTGGCCTTCTCCGGGTCGTACGGGAAGAGCGTGTCCAGCGCGTCGTCATGGCCCGCGTATCCCTTGGGGAAGGGCTGCCGGGACACCTCGCCATGGCCGAAGGACGCGGTCTGGAGAAGTTCCTCGCGGTTGATCGCGTACTTGAGCGCGAGCGCCACGTCCGGGTCGGTGAAGGGCTCCTTGCCGTTGTGGACATCGAGGACGGCCACCACCATGGAGGGAATGACCTGGACCTCAAGACCGGCGGCCTTGGCCGCCTCGACCTGACTGCCCGGTATCTGCGCGACGTTGTACTGCCCGGAGGTGAGGGCGGCGACGACGGTCGAGGGCTCGGGCAGCGGATACAGCTCAAAGTTCTCGATCTTGATCCGGTCCGCGTCCCAGTAGCCGGTGTTGCGGCGCAGCACGGCCTTGGAGTTCTGGACGTACGAGGCCAGGGTGTACGGACCGGATCCCGCGGGCTCGGTGGCGAGACTCGCGGCGTCGCTCTCGAAGACCTTGGGATTGACGACCATGCCGGTCTTGCCCGCGAGGAGCAGCGGAATCTGGAAGTCGGGCTCGGCGAGGCGCAGTTCGACGGTGCGGGCGTCGACGGCCGTGACCTCCTTGACGCCTGTGAGCTGGGCGGCGATCAGCGACTTCTCGTAGTCACGGCCCCGTTCGATGCTCTTCTTCACGGCGGTGGCGTCGACCGGAGTCCCGTCGCTGAACTTCAGTCCCTGGCGGAGGGTGAACGTGACGACCGTGCCGTCGTCGTTGTACTTCCAGGAGGCGGCGAGGGCGGGGACTGCGTTGCCGCGCTGGTCGAGCGTGGTGAGCGCGGCATAGACGAGGGAGAGGGAGTGCACGTCCCAGCCTGCGGACGAGGTGACCGGATCCCATGAAGTCGGCAGCGCCCAGCCCCATTTGAGCGTGCCGCCCCGGCCGCTCGCCGTCGATGTGGGCTGGCCTCCGCAGGCGGTGAGGGCGAGCGCGGCGCCCGCGCCGAGGGCGAGCCCGAGGAAGGAGCGCCGTCCCGGTCCTGGGCGGGAGAGCCGGGCGGGCGACGAGGAGATGGCCGGGCGGTCCGCGCCGGCGGTGGTGGATGAGGTACGGAAGATCGGCATGGGGACGCCACCTTTCTGGGCCGTTGTGGCGGGATGAGCTCACAACGGAGCGCGGTACCGTCCACCGCCGCGGCATTGGGGCGTGACAGCACCGGAACCGCCGACGGCGGACACGGATGAGGAGAAGCAGCCGACTCTCGGGCCGGGAAGGGCTCCGATACGGCTTGAGGCGTGCGGCTACGGCTGGGGTTACGGCTACGGCGGGAAGTGCCACGCGGAAGATCGCGCGGCGTGCCGGTCGGTGGAGGTCCGGTGTACGGGTGTACGTCCCCGGGTCACCGCTGTCGCGGCGCGGGAATCCGGGGCAGGGCCGGAGTGCCGAGGGCCCGGAAGAGCCTCAAGGGCCGCGTCGGCGGTCGGGTCAGCGACAGAGGGCGCTGGACGTACGCCGATAGTCCACGTAGCGGCAGACCACACCAGGGTGCATCGAATGCATGCCTCGTATCCTCACGGCCGGGCGCCACGCTGTCAATGGACACCTCTTGGTGTCTCATTGTCCGAGACCTTGGCGACCTGCGCTTTCATCTGCCCACACGCGTGCGACGGTTGCCGTCATGCCTCTTCGGCGCCGGCCGAACCGGTCTTTTCGGCGGCCCTGTTCAGACCGCTCCGGGACGCGTCTCGTCGGGATGCAGCCACAGCGGCCCATGGCCCGTCTCGATCCGTACGGCATTCGGCGGCGGCTCCGACTCGCCGGTGAGCAGGGCGAGTTCAGGGACGGTCAGACTCCGCCAGCGCTCCAGCGCCTCGCCGGGCGACCACCGTACGGGCCTGCGCGGCAGCGGCGCGGCGGCGGCCGTACGGGCGGCTTCGAGATAGGTCTCGACGGGCCGCCATCCCGGTACGCACACCCGGCCGCCCGGTCCCTCGAAGAGCAGTGTCGGCAGCGCGTAACGGCGGTGGTCGCCGACCTCCTTCGCCCGGCCCGGATGCGGTCCCGGCCCGTCGAGACCGAGCACCTCGGAAAGCGGCGCACGGGTCTCCGCCCAGTCGGAGCGGACCGCCTCCCGGGTCCGTGGAGCGGCCAGGTCGCGCAGCAGCCGGTCGGTGTCAAGGCCGGGGATGTCCCGTACGGCGCCAAGGATCCCGGCCGGTGTGTCCGCGGGCGCGCCGACGACGAACGTACTCTCGCGCAGCCGTCGCAAGACCCGCTCGGCGATCTCCGTTCCCTGCGACCTGGCGGCCGTGGCGGCGAGGGACGCGGGCCAGCTCGTACGGGTGAGCCAGTGCAGCCGGCGCGCGTACGGTGCGTGCGTATGGGCGGTGACCTCGTGGATGAACCGCTCGTACCAGCGGGCCTCGGCATCCGGGTCGGGAGCCGGATCGTCGTCCTCGTCGAAGAGGATGCCGAAGACCTGCCGCCACCGCGCGCGCGGCCCGAGCGTCTGTCTGAGCGACCGGAAGACCGGCTCGGAGCCCCAGGCCCAAGGGCAGGCGGGATCGGTGTACTCGGTGATCCGGATCAGTGGCCGAGCCACTTCCGCCGGCGGTGGACCGGCCACCGCTCCAGAAGGCTCCTCGGTCATACCGGAACCGCCGGAGAGACATCGCGGACCGAGGACCCGGGACCGGTACTCCGCGACGCCACGTCCTCCATGTCCTCCGCGCCCTCAGCGCTCTCGGCGGCGACCGCGCCCTCAGTGCCTGCCGCGCCCTCGGCGGCGAGTTCGGCGATGGTCGTGCGGCCGAGCACCGACTGCGCGGCGGCCTCGACCGCGCGCCACAGATCCGGCAGCCGCCGCGCGGCGCCGGGGTAGACGAGGCTGTCGGGCCGGGCGCCGCGCAGTGTGAGGAACTCGCCGTCGACCGCGGTCATCACCTCGGCCACACTGATCGCGGCCGGATCGCGGCCTATCCAGTAGCCGCCCTCACAGCCGCGCTGGCTGCGGACCAGACCGGCCTGCCGCAGATCCCGGAAGACCGATTTGAGAAACCGGAACGGGATGTCCTGGGCGGACGCGATGCCCTCACAGGTCAGCGGCCGTGCGCTGTCGGCGGCGAGTTCGACGAGCGCTCGCACCGCGTAGTCCGCCTTCGCCGATATCTGCATCTGCACCGTCTCCCCGCGGGTCTCCGTACCTGACGAACCGTCCGAGAACCGGGAACAGCCAGCTCGGCGGTAATGGACACATCTTGACATCCATTCGCCGCGCTCTCTACCGTCGGCGCCGAGACCTCGGCCGAGAGCTCGCCGGACCCCGGCCAGGACCTCGCCGTCCGCAGCCCCGACGAGCAGGATCTCCATGACCTCGCACACCCCGCCCACCGGACACGACGCGTTCCATCCCGATCTGCCGGACCACGACCGTGACCAGGACCATGAGCACGGCACGGCAGGGAGCACACTGCCGCTGCGCGCCCGGCTGCACCACATCCGGGCCGACGCGCTCGACGGCGACACCGCGCAGACCGGCGGGATGCGGCGCTTCGCGGCGATCAGCGGAAGCAGTGTCGGCTCCGAGCGGATCTGGATGGGCCAGACGCATGTCGCGCCCGACACCGCGTCCTCCAACCACCATCACGGCGCCTCCGAGACGGCCATCCATGTGATCAAGGGACACCCGGAGTTCGTGTTCCTCGACGACTCCGGCGGTACGCCCGAGGAGATCCGGATCCGTACCTCGCCGGGCGACTACATCTTCGTACCGCCCTACGTCCCGCACCGCGAGGAGAATCCCAGCGCCGACGAGGAGGCCGTGGTGGTGATCGCCCGCAGCACACAGGAGGCGATCGTGGTCAATCTGCCCGAGCTGTACGTCCTCGGAAACGAACCGGACGGCGCGCCGGACAGCGAACCGGACGCCGACTGACCCGCCGCCCGGCCGACCGCCGCCGTTCCGCGTCTACGCGGCGAGTTCGCGGACCGTCGCCATGTCGCTGAACGGCAGCAGCCGTTCGCCGACGATCTGGTACGGCTCACTGCCCTTGCCCGCCAGCAGGA
This sequence comes from Streptomyces sp. NPDC059743, assembly GCF_042732975.1. NCBI lineage: Bacteria > Bacillati > Actinomycetota > Actinomycetes > Kitasatosporales > Streptomycetaceae > Streptomyces > Streptomyces sp. NPDC059743. Next base: position 58,883 of record NZ_JBHWGS010000014.1, read on the forward strand.
CGATGTCGTCGCGGCCCGCCTCGGCCAGCGCGAAGGCGATGGCGGAGCGGCGGTCGGCGAACCGTTCGAAGCGGCAGCCGGTGGCCAGCAGGCCCGGAGTGATCTGGTCCATGATCGCCCCGGGATCCTCGTTCCGCGGATTGTCCGAGGTGAGCACGGCCAGATCGGAGTACGTACCGGCGATCTCCCCCATCCGGGCACGCTTCGTAGTGTCACGGTCGCCGCCGCACCCGAAGACGGTGATGACGCGGCCCCGGGCGAAGTCCCTGATGGCGGTGAGCACCTTCTCCAGCGAGTCCGGCGAGTGCGCGTAGTCGACGATGACTGCGGTGCCTCCGGGCGTCTCGAAGCGCTCGAACCGCCCGGGAACCGGCGGCATCCGGTCCAGCGCGCCGACCAGCCCGCGCAGATCGTGCCCGAGCAGATGGCAAGCGGCCACCGTGGCAAGGGCGTTGGCCACCGAGAACCGGCCCGGCACCGGGATCGCCGCCGGATATTTGCGCCCTTCGTGATGGAGGGTGAACCGCGTGCCGAACGCGTCCATGGTGAGATCGGTCGCCCGGTAGTCCGCCTCGGCGTCCAGGGCGTATGTGGTCACGGCCCCGGGCATCAGCGCACCGATCCCGGCGCCCACCGGATCATCGGCGTTGACGACGGCATGTCGGCAAAGCCCTTGGAACAGCCGGAGTTTGGCGTCCCGGTAGTTCTCCATCGTGCCGTGGTCGTCCAGATGATCCTGCGTCAGGTTGGTGAAGACACCGACATCGGCGAAGGCGTGGTCCACGCGGTGCGTCAACAGGCCCATGGAGGTGGCCTCCAGCACCACCGTGCCGGTCCCACGGTCGCGCATGTATCCCAGCAGATACTGGAAGTCGGGCGATTCGGGCGTGGTCAGGACCGATCTCGGCATCGGGATCACCTCGTCGCCGATCCGGCTGCCGGCGGTCCCGATGACACCGACTCTCGCGCCCTCGGCGAGCCGCAGTACGGACTCGACCATGTACGACACCGAGGTCTTCCCGTTGGTGCCGGTGACGGCCACCATGTCCATGCCGCGCCCGGGATCACCGTAGTAGCGCGAGGCGACGGCCGACGCGACCGTACGGGTGTCCCGTACCCGTACGACACACGCGTCCGTGTGCGCCCACACCGACGCGTCGGGCTCCGGTTCCTCCGCGTCCAGCAGCACCGCCACCGCACCGCGCGCGAGGGCCGGGCCGATGGCCGCGGGACCGCCTTCGCGATGGCCCGGCACGGCGATGTACAGCGAAGCCGGCACCACCCGGTGGGCGTCGAAGCAGATACCCGCGGTGATCGCCGTGTCCGGATCCCCCCGCAGAGTCTCGTGGTCGTGCCCGGCGAGCAACTCGCTCAACTTCACAGGGATCCTCTCGGAGGTGCGGCTCGGAATCGCGGCCCGACAGGAACAAGGCATCGCGACATGGGTGGGACGGAGGTGACCGGTGAGGACGCCAGGGACCGCCAGGGACCGGCTCGGGTTCAGGGTCCGCTACGGCGTTACGGGAACGGGCGGCCGACCGGGGAAACCGACTCCGCGGACGGCTGCCGAGTCCGTACGGCCCGACGCGGCCGGTTCAGAAGGCTCGGTACGGAGGAAAGTCGGGCGGGGCGGCAGGGCGCTAGCCGTGGCCGTGCAGCGCCCGGCAGGCGGCTTCCGGCGGGGACACCGGGCCCGGACCTGCGGTCAGCACACCCGCGGCGGCCGAGCACAGCGCGCAAGGGGCCTGTCGCAGGCACTCCCTCACCGCACGTGTACACCCCATGAAGGGAGTGTACGGCCGACGGGCCTGGACGGACGCCGCTCCGGCCCGCCGTACCGCGTCACCGCACGCCACAGGGCGGGCCGCACACGGCGACCCGCCCTGGAACACCACACGAAAGCTGGAACATCACGCGGAAGCGACTGGGCCGACCGCAGCCCGCCGCCACCGACCACCGGTCTCGGTCGGACGGTCCTGCGCTCAGACGGTCGGACGGCTCCACGCCTCGGACGGTCAGACTCCCTGCCCGCTGCCGCTTCCCGCACCTGCCGCGGCCTTGATGCCCTGCGTGATCTCGTCCATCACGGACAGCTTGGGCGCCTTGTCATTGATGTCGAAGCCCGAGCGCACGACAACCATCAGCCCGGAGGCGGAGGGCGAGGTGAAGGCGAGCGACTGCACATAGCCGTCGTCGCCCTTGCTCGTGACAACCTTCCACCGCACCAGATAGCCCTTCTGCCCGGCGACGGTGACCGCCTCGGACTTCAGCTCCTCGTGGGAGGAGATCTTTCCGTAGATCTCGCCGCCGTAGGACTCCTCGGCATTGGCCTGGATGTCCTTCTCCGCCGCCGCCTTGGCCGTGGTGGCCTCGATCTTCATCGCCGCCGCGGGCGCGGAGAACACTCCGCCGCGGACACAGCTCTGGGACGTGTCCCCGGGACAGGAGTACTTCCCGGTGGTCACTCCGGCGCCGACCACTCCGGACTCGCCGGTCCAGCCGTCCAGGACCGGGATGCTGATCCCGCTGGCCGCGTCGGTGGCATAACCGTCCTCGGTCTGCGGCATCCCGGGCGCATCGCTCTCGCCGCCGCCGGAGCCGCCCGGACCGCCCGGGCCATCAGGGTTCGGGGTCCGCTGTCCGGGCAGTGAGGGAGCTATGGAAGGGACGTCGCCGACGCGCGCCGACGCGCTGTCGTCTCCGTCGCGGCCGAGCAGATAGAAGCCTCCCGCGATGGCCATCGCCACGACCACGGCAGTGACACCGACGGCGATACGACGGCCGCGGTTCATCCGTCCGGGTGGCGGTGATACGGGATAGGGAGGCGACCCGGGATATGGAGGCGCGGTCGGCGGCGCCCACTCCGCGGTGGAGGTGGCGCGGAGTTCGTCGGTCCAGGCGGAACCGTCCCACCAGCGTTCCTGCTGGGGGCCATCGCCCGAGTGCCCAGGATCCGGATACCAGCCCGGCGGAGTTGTGTATGTCACGGTTCTTAGCCTAAGCATATTGTCTGAACGACTGGTGAGAGGCCTATGAGAATCCCGGCAGCGCAGCCATCGGTCCTCGGCCGGTGCCCTTCAGCTCACTCTCTTCCCTCCCTCTTCTCCTCGCTCACTGCTCACTCTCCGCCGAGGCCCGCCTGCCGGGCCCGGACGATCGCTTCCGCCCTGCTGGCCGCCTGAAGCTTCGTGAGGATGTTGGAGAGATGGTTGCGGACGGTCTTCGGGCTGAGCACCAGCCGTCGCGAGATGGCGAGATTGTCCAGACCTCTGGCCACCAGATCCAGCACCTCCCGCTCCCGCACCGTCAGTTCGGGCAGTACGACCGGCACGGCGCCCGGCGCCCGCAGCCCGGTGATATAGGCCATCGCCCGTGATGCCACGGCGGGACCGAGCAGCACCTCGCCATGGGCGACCGCGCGTACGCCGCGCTCGATCTCGGCGGGCGTCGCGCCCTTGAGGAGATAGCCGCGCGCGCCGGCCCGCATCGAGGCGAAGACCGAGTCGTCGTCGTCCAGCATCGTCACCACGAGGACGGCCGTCGCGGGCCGGAGCCGCAGGATCTCCCGGGTGGCCTCGACTCCCGAGGGCGCTCCGTCGCCGAGGTGCAGGTCCATGATCACGACATCGGGCCGGTGCGCGGTGACGGCGGCGACGGCCTCGTCCCGCGTCTCCGCCTCACCGACCACGCTCACACCGGGCAGTGATCCGAGCAGTGCGGCCATGCCCATACGGAAGACGGGATGGTCGTCCACGACGACGATCCGCAGGCCGCCGTCGGCTCCGTCCCGCCGTTCCGCCCCGGACTCCTGGCCCGCCGTCGTGTCCACCGGATCCTCCGTACTCGCCCGGCCTGCCTGCCCGCGCTCACGATCGCGGTTCTCGCGTTCATCGCGCATGGTCGGCCACTGAGTCGGTCAGCTCCTCACGGAGAGGAACGCGCAGGATCAGCCGGGTCCCTCGGCCGCCGGCGCCCGGCTCCCATCCGACCGTTCCGCCGACCTCCTCGGCCCGCTCCCGTACGGACTGCCGGCCGACACCGGACCTGGCGCCCGCCGCGATACCGCGCCCGTCGTCCTCGACCACCACGGTCAGTGCCCGGTCCGCACCCGAGCCGGTCCCGGCCAGAACCACCGCACAGGTCCTGGCACCGGCGTGCCGTGACACATTCCGCAGCGCCTCGGCCACGATCGCGTAGACCGCTCCGGCGACCTTCGCGGGTATGTCGACGGGCGCCGGCCGCCCTGGGCCCTTGTACCCGTCGTCCTTGCCGCTCTTCCCGGTGTCCTCGCCGACGGCCCTGTCCCGTACGACCACGGCGAGGCCGTCCGCCTCGTACCGCATCACCAGTTCCCGCAGGGCCGCCACGAGTCCCAGCTCGGCCAGGACAGGCGGAACCAGTCCACGGGCCAGCGTACGGACCTCGTCCACCCGCGCGTCGACTTCGGTACGGAGCCGGCCGAGCAGGGCGTCGGCCGCGTCCGCGCGATCGGGCAGCAGATTGCGTACCGCCGCGAGACCGAGCCCGATACCGGCCAGGGCCGGACCGAGCTGATCGTGCAACTCCCGCCGCAGGGACCGTCGTTCGTCGTCCCTGGCGGCGGCCAGCCGGCCGCGCGACTCGCGCAGCGCCCGGGTGACGGCGGCGAGATGGACGGCCGTGGCGACGATGGGCGCCACCTCCTCCAGCGCCGAACGGGCCCTGCGGTCAAGGCGTTCACCGGGCCGCGCGGTCACCAGCAGTGTTCCGGCGCTCTCCTGACGTACCACCAGAGGTACGGCGAGAGGCGTCTCGTGTGCCGATGAGGCGAGGGCGGAGGCCTCCGGCGGTTCGTCCCGGGATTCCTCCGGCGGTTCCTCCGTCGAGATCGAGACCAGCACCTCGCCGTCGGCGTCCAGTACCCGCACCGAGCCGAGGTTGAACGAGACCGCGACGCTCTCGGCCATACCGGTCAGCGCCTCTTCCGGACCGGCCGCGCTGCCGAGATGGCGTCCGACCCGGCTCAGCGCCGGCGCCGCCGCCTCCCCGTGCACCAGCCGGTCCACACGACGCTGCAACCAGCTTCTCGCGGGCTGGATCCCGACGGCAGGCACGGCGGTCGCCAGCACCTTGCCGAGGGCGCTCTCACCGGGCAGGACGAGTCCCAGCACCGCCACCGTCACGAAGTATCCGGCCACCAGCATGCCGGTGAGCAGCGACCACACCAGCGTCCTGCTCACCGCCAGATCGATCCCCCACAGCCGCTGCCGCAACACCGCGACCAGCACCGCCGCCGGGAAAAACGCCTGCGAGGCGATATGGGTGAACGGAGTGAACAGCAGCACCGCCGTGCTGTCCGAGGTCGGCCACAGCACCAGCGGAAGGAACGTGACCGCGATGAGCGCCGTACCGATCGCCAGCCAGCCCAGCCCTCGCGCGGCCGGATCGCGCATCCGGCGCCATCCCGTGTGGGCGGCGGCGCCGAGGCCGAGGACCACGATCAGCGCGAGCAGGATCTGGTTCAGCGGCTCGGCCAGCCGGGCCCAGGCCGTACTGCGTACGGCGAGCGGGGCATACGGCTCGCCGTACGCCGGCCAGGGCCAGGGATCGGTCAGCCGGAGCGCCAGTACGGCGACGATCACCGCGGTCCCGGTACCGAGCGCCCAGCGGGCCGTCGAGGACAGCCGCCGTCCCGACACCAGATAGGGAACGACAAGGATCAGGGAGAGCGTGCCGGGCACCCATGCGGTGGACTGGAGGATCGTCCACTGCGGTGGCACAGCCTCTGCTCCGGCGTCGCGCGCCCACAGTGCCACCGCCTGGGCGGTGACCGCCGCGATCCCGCCGCCGACCGCGGTCAGCGCGACCAGCCAGGCGACCACATGCTGTCGGCGGGACAGAACGACCGCGGCGACAAGTCCGTACACCAGCGCGTCGACCGTGTCGACGACGAAGAACCACTGGTCCTGGGTCCATGGGGCGCCTGCCACGCCCATCAGGACCAGGGCGGTCGCGGCCAGTGCCCAGGCCGTGACGAGCACGCAGACGGCGGCGGCGCGATGGCCCCCGCCGTCGATCCTCCACCGGGCCGACACGCCCGGATCCCCCTTGTCCCCCACGGGCCAAGGATCCCAGTCGGCCGTCCCGGTGTCAGTCCGTTCCTCGCGCTCCCACTGATCCGGACCCACTCCCCCGCACTGACCCACTGCGCTGTACGGGCAGGTCCCGCCGTACCGCCTCACTCCGCCGTACGGGCCCGGCCGAACGCGAACGCGGCGCTCAGCACCAGCAGATACGGGAAGCCCACGAAGAGCGCGAGATACTGAAAAGGCGTCACCTGTGTGATCAGCAGCAAAAATCCGAACAGGGCGCTGATCACACCGACCCACCGGCTCACCGCTCCCTGCCGGAAGGCGGCCACGACCAGCGCGCCGGCGGTGAGCAGCAGTCCGGACCACAGCCAGCCGTAGGTGCCCAGTTGGGTCATCCCGGAGATGATCATGTCGGGATCCGTCGTATCGCGGTGGTTGATGTCGTGGAACATCTCGGTGCCCATGCCCGCGCCGACCAGACTCATCACCGCGACCAGCAGCAGCCCGGAACCGGCGATCGCCGGCACGAGACTTCCCGCCGGACACTGCCGGTCCAGCCGGCGGCGCAGCCCGGCCGCGAAGACGACCGCGCCCAGCGCGGCCACGGTGAAGGCGATCTGGGTGGCGAAGACCCACCACGCGGTGGCGCCGTCGAACCGGTCCACCATCCGGGCGCTGTCCCTGATGTCCGCCTCGTCAAAGGGATAGAGCGGCCCGGCGGCCACGATCACGAGCAGCCCGGCGAGCGCGGTGAGCACACCGCCCCAGGCCCAGCCACGGCCCTCGGCGGACGCCCGTACCGGATCGCTCCCGAGCCGCTGGCCCGCCGTCGGTTCTGTCTGTGGAACAGCCATGCTTCCCCCTCGGTGAGGCGTACGGGCCCTCCCGTACGCCGTGCGCCCTGTCGGCGCACGGGGATCCAGCCACCCCCGATCCCCCTACTGGCGGTTCGTGCCCCGTTCCACCCGTTCTCCCCCCGGGAAGAGGCGACCGCCCGGTCCTGGGCCGGATCCCCGTGCACGACTCACGCTGCCGCACCCGGTGTCCCGCCGGCATGAGCCCGGTGTCCCGTCCTTCCGGGCAGGACACCGGGACCGCGCGCCGGGACCGTACGTCGGGCCCGCGCACCAGGCCTGGGGCTACTCCACCGGCACGATCCCGCGTACAACGCCGAGCGACACCAGATCTGTTGGCCGCAATCGGAGTTGGTCGGCCGTCGCGCGTGTCTCGCCGGGGGGACGTTTGAGGATCGCCGTGGCCAGTTCGGGTGCGATGACGGAGAAGTAACTGTCGGGCGTGGCCCAGGTGTTGTCCGGCGCCGACAGCGCCAGCGCGCCACCGGAGCCGCCCTCGCCGATCAGCAGGGTGGTCAGCGGCACCCGGGCGGTGGCCATGGCCGCGAAGAGATCCGCGATGGCGCCGCCCGCTCCCATGCGCTCCGCCTCGGCGTCATTGGCCGCGCCTGGTGTGTCCACCAGTGTCAGTACGGGGATGCCCAGCCGGTCGGCGAGCCGGATCAGCCGGGCCGCGGTCCGGTAACCGGCCGGGCGCGTCGGCGTGCCGCACTGCGCGGCATACGCGACGGTCCGTCCCGCGTGGCGGCCGAACCCGCAGAGCATTCCCGGATCCGTACCACCGCAGCGGTCGCCGACGATCGCCTCCCGCTCGGTGAAGTACGCCTCCACATAGGCCTCCGCACGAGGGCGTTCGGGAGCGCGGGCCCGTATGACCGCGTCCCATCCGGAGACGGGCGGCTCACCGCCGCCCAGACCGGTGGGCGGCGGTACGGCTTCCCCGGCGCCGTCTCCTCCGGTCAGCAGCCGCAGCCAGCGGCCGACGGTGGCGCGCAGCTCGTCCTGGCGTACCACCGCGTCGATATGGCCCGCCGCCAACTGCGCCTCCGCCGTATAGGCGTACGGATCGGCGTCGGCGGGACGCACACGCGAGCCGGCGAAACCGATCTGGGCGCCCGGCAGCGCCAGTACGACATCGGCTCCCGCGCCCAGAGTGGCCCAGCCACCGCCGGTGGTCGGGTCACGCACCACTGCGAGCTGCGGCAGCCCGGCCGCGCGGGTGAGCGCGGACTGCCGTGCCACCCGCTGGAGTTGGAGCAGCGCGCGCATCCCTTCCTGCATCCGGCTGCCGCCGGTGGCGATCAGCGAGACGACCGGCAGCCGCCGCTCTCGCGCATGGGTGTACGCGGCCTCCAGCCGGTCGCCCGTGCACTCACCGAGCGATCCGCCCAGAAAGCCGAACTCGAAGGAGATCAGCACCGCTTCGGTGGCGCCGATCCGTCCGGTGCCGCAGACGACGGACTCCTGCTCGCCGGTGCGTTCCTCGGCACGGGCGCGGGCCGCGTCGTACCCTTCCCAGGCGAGCGGTCCGTCCGGCGCGGACACGCCCTGCGGCGTGGGCAGTTCGAGGAACGCGCCCTCGTCGACGACGGCGGCGATCGCCTCGCGCGCGCTCAGCCGCTCAGTCATGGAGCGCCCGCTTCATGATCTTTCCCATGTCGTTGCGAGGCAGGGCGTCCAGATAGCGCACCGTACGCGGTCGCTTGTGCGCGGCGAGCTGCGCCGCCACATGGTCCGCCAACTCCTCGACGGACGGCGGCGCTTCGGAACGCGCCGGGACGATCCAGGCGACGATCCGCTCGCCGAGGTCCGCGTCGGGCTCGCCGGTCACGGCGGCCTCCCGTACCCCGGGATGCTCCAGCAGGACGTTCTCGATCTCGCCCGCGCCGATCTTGTAACCACCGCTCTTGATCAGATCGGTGGCCTTGCGGCCGACGATACGGACATAGCCGTCGGGATCGCGGATCGCCATGTCCCCGGTACGGAACCAGCCGTTGGTGAAGGCGGCCTCGGTCGCGTCGGGCCGGTTCAGATACTCCGTGAACAGATTCGCGCCACGGACCTGGATCTCGCCGACCGTCTCACCGTCGTACGCCTCGATCGTGTCTCCCGACTCGTCGACCAGCCGCAGCCCGACACCGCGCAGCGGTACTCCGACCGTGCCGGCGCGCGGCTCGCCGTCCGCGCGCACACTGGTGTTCATCAGGGTCTCCGTCATGCCGTACCGCTCGATGACCCGGCGGCCGGTCGCCGCGGCGATCCGCTGATGGTCATGGACGGGCAGCGCGGCGGATCCGGACACCAGCAGCCGCGCGCCGGACAGCGCCTTGGCGAGCGCGGGATCGCCGGGCAGCGCCTCGGCGATGCGGTGGTACATCGTCGGAACGCCGAACAGCATCGTGGCGCCCGAGGACAGTTCACGGGCCACGCCCTCGGTGTCGAACCTGCCGAGATGGCGCACCGATCCACCGCGCCGCAGCGGACCGAGAATGCCGAGGATCAGTCCGTGCACATGGAAGAGAGGCAGGGCGTGGACGAGGATGTCGTCGGCGGTCCACTGCCAGGCGTCCTCCAGCGCGTCCAGGGTGGCGACGAGCGCGCGGCGCGGCAGGACGGCGCCCTTCGGCGGTCCGGTGGTCCCTGAGGTGTAGACGATCAGCGCGGGCGATTCCGGATCGTGCTCGGGGAACGGCCCGGCGGGCATTCCTGGCGGCGTGCCGCCCGCTTCTGCGGTGTCCAGCCGGTCGAGCGCGGCGAGGGCCGGCGGGAGGACCACGCCCGGTTCGGCGACGACCAGTTCGGGGGCGCTGTCCGAGACGATATGGGTCAGTTCGCGCTCGCCGCTCCTCGGATTGACCGGTACGACGGGAACTCCGGCCAGCAGCGCCGCCACCACACCGACGGCCGTCCCGAGCGTGGGCGTGGCCCAGACCGCGATCCGTCGCGCACCGGCGATCCGGACGGCCAGGGAGCCCGCCGCGTCGGCCAGTTCGGCATGGGTGAGGGTACGGTCGCCGAACCGCAGGGCGGGCCGCTCCGCGCGCGCGGCGAGGGCCGGGAAGAGAGGGGGCACGCGTCGTTCTCCTTGGTGTCGACAAGTCTGACCGGTCATCCGAAGCCTGGCACCACCAGCACAAGCCAGACGGCGGCGGGTAGCACCGCCACCACGATCTCTGCGTACACCATCAACTGCCGGAAGAAACGCTCACTGTCGACATCGTGCGCCGCCCGTCCGCGCCCGGCCCGTCCTCAGTTGAAGGTGTCCGGGTTCGGGCCCGTGCGCAGTCCGCGGTCGAGCGTGGCCATCGCGGCCATGTCCCCGGGCGAGAGTTCGAAGTCGAAGACATCGATGTTCTCGCGGATACGCGCGGGCGTGACGGACTTGGGGATCACGATATTTCCGAGCTGGAGGTGCCAGCGCAGCACCACCTGCGCGGGCGACTTCTCGTGCCGCCCGGCGATCTCGGTGATCGCCTCCTCCTGGAGCAGCGTGCCCTTCGCCAGCGGGCTCCACGCCTCGGTCGCGATGTCGTGCTGGGCGTGGAAGTCCCGTAGCTCCGCCTGCTGAAGTCCCGGGTGCAGCTCGATCTGGTTCAGGACCGGGACCACTCCGGTCTCGTCCAGCAGCCGCTGGAGATGGGCGGGCTGGAAGTTGGACACGCCGATGGCGCGGGCCCGTCCGTCGGCGAGCAGCTTCTCCAGCGCGCGCCAGGTGTCGACATAGCGGTCGCGCGCCGGCGCGGGCCAGTGGATGAGATACAGATCCACCCGGTCCAGACCGAGCTTGGCCAGACTGGTGTCGAACGCGGCGAGGGCAGAGTCGTATCCCTGCCGGTCGTTCCACAGCTTGGTGGTGATGAACAGCTCGTCGCGGGGCACTCCGGACGAGGCGATGGCGCGGCCGACGCCCTCCTCGTTGCCGTACACGGCCGCCGTGTCGATGCTGCGGTAGCCCGCGTCCAGGGCGGCCAGGACGGCATCGGTGGTCTGCGCGTCGTCGACCTGGAAGACACCGAAGCCGAGCTGAGGGATCTTGACGCCGTTGTTGAGGACGACGTCGGGGACGGATGTCACGGAAGTCATTGGTGTTCCTTTTCTTCGCGAGTTCTGCGCTCGCGTTCTTCGCGAGTTCTGTGCTCGCGGGTTCTCCATGAGGGAAGAGACGACCGCTACAAGCGGTGAGGCGGCGCGTGAGCGTGGGGACACACCGTTACCAACGTAACGACGTCGTCCCCGCCGCGCTCAGTGGCGGGCGGCGGCGGCCCGGTCGGGCTTCGCGGTGGCTGCCGCCGTCGCGACCACCCGTCCCCGGGCGGCCGTACGGCGCTCCAGCGCGCCGGAGACGACCGCGAGGACGAGCGCGGAGCCCGCCAGTGCGGCGCCTACCCAGTTGGACGCGGTGTACCCGAAGCCCGCGGCGATGACGATGCCGCCGAGCCAGGCGGAGAGCGCGTTGCCGAGGTTGAAGGCTCCGATATTGACGGCGGAGGCCAGTGTGGGAGCGGCGGACGCCTGGTCGAGCACCCTCTTCTGGAGCGGCGGTACGGTCGCGAAGCCGAGGGCGCCGATCAGTGTGATGGTGACGGCCGCCGCGACCTTGTGGTGGGCGGTGACCGTGAACAGCGCGAGGACCACGGCGAGTGCGCCCAGGGACACATACAGCAGCGGCATCAGCCTGCGGTCCGCGAACCGGCCGCCGAGCAGATTGCCGCCGACCATGCCGAGACCGAAGAGCACCAGCAGCCAGGTCACCGACGAGTCCGCGAAGCCGGCGGTCTCGGTCATCATCGGAGTGATGTAGGTGATCGCCGCGAAGACACCGCCGAAGCCGAGCACGGTCATGGCCATGGCGAGAAGCACCTGCGCATTGCGGAAGGCCGCGAGTTCATGGCGCAGCCGTACGCCCTCGGGCCTGGGCTGCTCGGGTACGAGCCTGGCGATGCCCGCGAGCCCGACGACACCGAGCCCGGCGACGACGAGGAAGGTCGCGCGCCAGCCGGCGTTCTGTCCGATGAAGGTGCCGAGCGGCACACCGACGACATTGGCGACGGTCAGTCCGGTGAACATCATGGCGATGGCACCGGCCTTGCGTTCCGGCGCGACCAGGCCCGCGGCCACGACGGAGCCGATACCGAAGAACGCTCCATGGGCGAGCGAGGCGACCACACGCCCGGTCAGCATCAGAGCGAAGGTGGGCGCGAGCGCGGAGAGCACATTGCCGGCGACGAACAGTCCCATCAGCAGCATCAGCATCCGCTTGCGCGAGATCCGGGTGCCGAGGACGGTCATCAGCGGTGCGCCGAGCACGACTCCGAGCGCGTAGCCGGTGACCAGCAGTCCGGCGGTGGGGATCGAGACTCCGTACTCGCCGGCCACCTCGGGGAGCAGCCCCATGATCACGAATTCGGTGGTGCCGATCCCGAATGCCCCTATGGACAGGGCGAGAAGCGCGAGTGGCATGGATTTCTTGCCTTCCCAAACGATTGCACCTGCGGCTTACATGCGAACACAATACTTGCGAGCGCGGACTACTTGCAAACGCGGGATATTGCGTCGATGTCTTATCCTGGGAACACAGGGGCCTCGGCACGCCCTCACGTCGCCCACAGGAGGAAGCCATGACCGCCACGGACACCGCGCTCACGGGTCTCGCCCAGGGCTGGTGTGCCCTTTCGGTGCTGCACGACAGGATCGAGGGACATATCGAGCGCGCGCTCCAGGCGGGCCACGGGCTCAGCCTCCGGGAGTACTCACTGCTCGACGTCCTGAGCCGGCAGCACGACGGCGAGGGCGGCCATCTCCAGATGAAGCAGGTCGCCGACGCGGTCGTACTGAGCCAGAGCGCCACCACACGCCTGGTCACCCGGCTGGAGGACCGCGGTCTGCTGACGCGCTATCTCTGCCCGACCGACCGCCGAGGGATCTACACCAATGTCAGCGAGGCCGGGCTGCGGCTGGTCACGGAGGCACGGCCCACCAATGACAAGGCGCTGCGGGAAGCCCTCGACGAGGCGGCCACAAAACCCGAACTGGCGCCGCTGGTCAGGACCGTGAAGTCCCTCGACAGCGCCCTCTGACCGGCTCGTCCACGTGAGAAGGGCCGGACGGCGATCCTCTTCAGGGATCGCCGCCCGGCCCTCACGGACATGCCGGTCGTGCGGTCAGCTCCGCGGCTCCTGGCGTCCGGAGCCGTAGCGGCGTTCGAAGCGCTCCACCCGGCCCGCGGTGTCCACCACACGGCCCTTGCCGGTGTAGAAGGGATGGCTCGCGGAGGAGATCTCCACGTCGATGACCGGATAGGTGCGGCCGTCCTCCCACTCCACGCGCTCGGTCGAGTCCGCGGTGGAACGGGTCAGGAAGGCGGCTCCGGCGGCACGGTCCCGGAAGACGACCGGACGGGAGACGGGGTGAATACGGGGCTTCATACGGAAATCCTTCCTGATGGTGGAATTCGCTTCCATCAAGTGGTACGTCCGTGTAACGCGACGCCCGCCGGTGGCATTCCCGCCGGGTACCGGACACCGAAAGCGGGGACACTGGGGTTTGCGGGCCCATGGCGACCCATGGCGTCCTATGGCGGCCCGTGGTGCGATCGGGCGCGGAGAGCGGGAAGTGGGCGGCACTCATGGGTGAGTTGATCCTCGTACGGCACGGAGAGACCACCTGGTCCTTGTCCGGGCAGCACACCAGCTACACCGATCTGCCGATGACCGAGCGCGGCGAGAGCCAGGCCCGCTCGCTGGTGCCGTTGCTGCGCGAGCGCCGTATCGGTCTCACCCTCGTCAGCCCCATGACCCGCGCGCGCCGCACCGCCGAGCTGGCCGGGCTCGGTGCCTTCCGTGTCACACCGGATCTGCGCGAGTGGAACTACGGCGGCTACGAGGGCATCGCGACCGCCGAGATCCATCGCACGCGGCCCGGCTGGGATCTGTGGACCGACGGAGTCGTGCCCGGACCGGCGAGCCAGCCCGGGGAGAGTCCCGCGGAGGTCGGGCACCGCGCCGACCGTGTGCTCACCGAGGCCCTGGAGGCGCTCGATTCGAGCGACGAGGATGTCGCGCTCGTCTCGCACGCCCATTTCCTCCGAGTGCTCACCGCGCGCTATCTGGGACTGGCGCCGGCCGCGGGAGCGCTCTTCCTGCTCGCCACCGGGACTCTCTCCCGGCTGGGCACGGAACACGGTCGGCCGGTGATCACGGCATGGAATCTGGCCCTGCCCGAGGGCCTGCTGCGCGCCACGGCACGGGAGAAGGAGAACGTGGCCTGACGGAGAGGCCGCCGCCGGGCCGGGCCCCGAACGCGGCGAACCCGGAATGCGGCGGGCGCCTGTCCGGTGGAAGAGTTCCACCGGACAGGCGCCCTGTCGTCCCGGCCCTCCCGGGCCCGCTGGGACCGCTGTGTTACGAGGGGAGGATGTTCTCCGCCTGAGGGCCCTTCTGGCCCTGCGTGACGTCGAACGTGACCTTCTGGCCCTCCTGGAGCTCACGGAAGCCGGAGGTCGCGATGTTCGAGTAGTGCGCGAACACGTCGGGGCCACCGCCGTCCTGCGCGATAAAGCCGAAGCCCTTTTCCGAGTTGAACCACTTCACTGTTCCACTGGCCATTGCCCAAGTCTCCGTTTCGAGGGACGCGTGATTCCCGCACGGTGCGGGAACCGGAGGTGATCGCCCTGGTCCGCAGAGACGCTGAACAGCACAAACGCCCGTGACGGCACGTCACGGGCGAGCGGTACTTCGGAACCACGACAGCTGATCAAGACGCTACAGGGCTCGAAGCGATACAGCCACAGAAACGACCAACTCTTGCGCACGTGGCGTGTATCGGACCGCGATCGGCCCAACCCGTTCAGCCGCCCCAGTACGACGATCAGACCTGCACGACTCGGTACGACGATCAGCCCGGGGAATCAATTTTGCGTGGCGTGCACTTTTGCATACCCTGCAAGATGTGACGAACGAAGGCGCGGCTCCGGGGCTCCGTGAGCGCAAGAAGCGGGCCACCCGGGCGGCCCTGGCGGAGGCGGCTGTACGGCTGGCCGCCGAGCACGGCGCCGAGAATGTGACGGTCGAGGCGATCAGCGAGGCCGCCGGAGTCTCCCCGCGTACGTTCTTCAACTACTTCGACAGCCATGACGACGCGTTCGTGATGATGGACCGGGACGCCGGCGAACGGGTGCGCCACGCGGTGCGCGCGGCGCCGGCCGCCCTGTCGCCGCTCGAAGCGGTACGCGAGGCGCTCGCCACCGAACTCGTCGATGTGGCCGAGCGCCAGGAGATCTGGCGGCTGCGGGCCACGGTGCTCCAGCGTTCGCCACGGCTGCTGGTCCGCGGGCTCGGCGCGCATATGGCCGAGGAGATCGAACTGGCCGAGGCCATCGCCGTACGGCTCGGCTCACGCGCCCCGAACGAGAAGAGCACCGGCGCTTCGGCGGCCTGCGGCACCGACGCTTCGGCTCCCGACCTCTATCCGCGGCTGCTGGCCGCCGTCGCCGGTACGGCCGTACGGGTGGCCGTCGAGCACTGGTGCGCCCAGGGCCCGGACGCCGACTTCTCCGAGGTGTTCCGGCGTGTCTTCACCCTGCTGACGGACGGGCTCGCCGAACCGCCGCCGCCCGCCCTCTGACCGTTTTTCTCACCCATTCGAAGAAGGACACATTGAGTGCAATCGAGGCGCCCGAACAGGCGCCGACCTCCATGTCCAACCAGCAGATACTTCAGGCCATGTCAGGCCTGATGGCCGGTATGTTCGTCGCCATCCTGGCCGGTACGGTGGTCGCCAACGCGCTGCCCCGGATCATCGCCGACCTGCACGGCAGCCAGTCCTCGTACACCTGGGTGGTCACCGCCGAGCTGCTCGCCATGACGGCGACCGTGCCGCTGTGGGGCAAGCTCTCCGACCTCTACAACAAGAAGCTGCTGCTCCAGCTCTCGCTCGCCATGTTCGTGGTCGGGTCGCTGCTCGCCGGTTTCTCGCAGGGAGTCGGACTGCTCATCTTCAGCCGGGTCGTCCAGGGCATCGGCGCGGGCGGTCTGACCGCCCTGGCGCAGGTCGTGATGGCGGCGATCATCCCGCCGCGGCGGCTGGGCAAGTACGCCGGTATCTTCGGCGCCGTCTTCGCCATCGGTACGGTCGCCGGGCCGCTGGTCGGCGGTGTGCTGGTGGACACCTCATGGCTGGGCTGGCGCTGGTGCTTCTTCATCGGAGTGCCCTTCGCGCTCGCCGCGATCCTGATTCTCCAGCGCACGCTGCGGCTGCCCACGGTCCGCCGTGATGTGAAGATCGACTATCTGGGCGCGTTCCTGATCGTCGCCGGTGTCAGCGCCCTGCTCATCTGGACCTCGCTGGCGGGCAACCAGTTCGACTGGGCGTCCTGGCAGACCGCCGCGCTGACCGGTACGGGTGTCGTGCTCCTGGTCGCGGCGGTCTTCGTGGAGGCCCGGGTTCCCGAGCCGGTCATCCCGCTGGACATCTTCCGCAACCGCACCGTCTCCCTGACCACGGTGGCCAGCCTGCTGGTCGGTGTGGCGATGTTCGGCGGCACCGTCTTCCTCTCGCAGTACTTCCAGATCTCGCTGGGCAAGTCGCCGACCATGGCGGGCCTGATGAGCCTGCCGCTGATCCTCGGTCTGCTGGTCTCCTCCACGGTCGCCGGCCAGATCATCAGCACCACCGGCAAGTGGAAGATCCATCTGATCGTGGGCGCCGTGATCATGACGGGCGGTCTCGGTCTGCTGGCCACGATCGACGCCGACACCGGCTTCGGCCTCCTCAGCGTCTATATGGCCGTCCTCGGTATCGGCGTCGGCATGCTGATGCAGAACCTGGTGCTCGCGGCGCAGAACGATGTGCCGGCGGCCGAACTCGGCGCGGCCACCTCGGTCCTGTCGTTCTTCCGCAGCATGGGCGGCACGATCGGTACGAGCGTGCTGGGCGCGATCCTGGCCAACCGAGTGACGGCCGAGATGACCAAGAGCCTGGGCGGAGCGGGCCAGTCCGCCTCCGGCGGTGACAGCTCCGTACCGGACATCTCCACGCTGCCCGCGCCGATGCGGGAGATCGTGCAGCACGCGTACGGCGTGGCCACGGCGGAGCTCTTCCTCGTCGCCGCTCCCTTCGCCGCTCTCGCGCTGGTCGCCGTTCTCTTCCTCAAGGAGAAGCCGCTCAAGACGACGAGCGGTATGGAGCGGCTCGCCGAGGAGAGCAAGGCCGAGGAGAGCAAGCGGGAACGGACGGAGGACAGCCCTTCGGCCACTCCGCCCACCCCGGTGGGCTGACCGTCCGCCGCCGGCCCCGGCCGTGCCCGAACGGGTGCGGCCGGGGCCGTACGCGTTCGGCTCAGTGGTCGTCCCAGTGGCCCTCGTGCTCGGCGTGGCGGTGGCCGTCGTGCACATAGTCCACATGGTCCCCATGAGGCACCGCCACATGCCCGCATCCTTCACCGTGCTGGTGTGCGTGGCTGCTGTGCGGCATGTGGGCACCGGGCTCGCACTCGTCCGCGTGGTCGTTGTGCACCAGATGCAGATGACCGTCGTGCACATAGTCGACATGGCTGTCATGGGGTACGGCCACATGGCCGCAGCCCGCGCCATGCTGATGGGTGTGGTTCGGATGGGGAGCGTGCGCAGTCGTCATGGCTCTCTCCGGTCGTCCTTCGGAGCCCGGAGGCCCGCCTGGTCCGCGGGCGTCGCCGGGCTGATGTCGCCACCCCAACGAGCTCCGGGACAACCGCGTCACCGTCGATACGGCATTCGAGCAATCCTGAGTGCGCCTGCACAGACAGAGGAGAGGGCGACGGGCTCCGGGCCCCGCGCCCAGGCCGCTGTGGACTCGTCCGTGCACA
>NZ_JBHWGS010000014.1:76657-278662 GCF_042732975.1 Streptomyces sp. NPDC059743
GCCTACGGTTATCCGCATCCGGCGGCCCAGCCCGCCTACGGCTATCCGCCGGCGCCCGCCACGGCCGCCGCGGGGGCGCCGTCCCGGGACGGTTTACCCCCACCCGCCCCCCCCCCCCCACCCCACCCCGCGCGGGCCCCGGGCCCCCCCCCCCTCTCCTCTGTGCACTCGTCCGTGCACTCGGCGCCGTGTTTCAGACGCCGTAAGGCCGCATCGCGGGAGCGCCGACGGCAGCGGAGGCGCCGCTGCTGCGGCCGTGCAGCACCAGCGCGCGGGCGAGGAAGCCCAGCGCCGCCGTGCACACCAGGGTCCGGACGATATTGCTCGTCTCCCAGGTGCCCTTGAACTTGTCGACGATCGAGAAGTCCGTGATCTTGGCCGGGTCACCGGCGGCGGCCAGCTCGTTGTTGAGCGGGATGTTGACGCTGAACGTGATCATCAGGGCCACCAGATAGAGCACGGCCGCGGCCCCGATCCACAGCGCGGTCCCCCGCCGGCCCCGGCGGTACTCCAGGAACGCGGCGACCGCGGCGGCCACCAGGGCTCCGATGAAGGCCATGCCGAAGAGACCGTTGCCGTCGATCAGCGCGTTGAAGTTCTGCATCGCGTCGACATACGTACGGTCGTCCGTCCTGGCCAGACCGGGCATGACCGAGATGTCGTACGCGAAGAAGAGACCCGCCATGAGCCCCATCATGATGGTGGCGATCATCAGCAGAGGCCCGACCGCCTTGCTCCGGCTCACGGGCGACGGCGCCGGGGCCTGCGGCGGGTAGGCGGCGTAGGGATTGGGGGTGCCGGGCGCGTTGTAGCTCATGGGATGTCCTTGTCTGGTGGTCGAAGCCGTCCGATGCGAGGTGATCCGGCGGCCGCCACGGTGTCGTCGTCGACGCTGCCGCCGACGTGTGACACGGCGATGGGTCTGCCCGCTGATCTCAGAGTGTCCACGCGGCCTTTGGTCCGGTTCCCTGGGCAATTCTCATGATCTGCGTCATGAGACCAGTCAAGTCCAGTGCGGTGAGACGGTACATAGCCACGAAGCTCAGGTTCATATTTCTGCGTCCAAGCCGGAGTTGACCGGCCCGAAGATCATGGCAGGGCCGGTGGCGGCCCGCCAGACCCGCTGGAGCCATCCTCGACCGGGGCTCCAGCGGCCGGAGTTCGAAGTCCTAGGCGGCGGGTGCCGGGACGGGTACGGGCACGTTCCGCGCTCCCGCGCCGACGCCCAGATTCTGGTGGATCTCCATCGTGGCCGTGGAGCGGTTCAGAGTGATGTAGTGCAGGCCCGGAGCGCCCTCCGCGAGCAGCCGCTCGGCCATGGCCGTGGCGTACTCGACACCGATCCGATGGCCCTCGCCGGGCTGGTCGCGGGCCGCTTCGAGGCGCGCGGCGAGCTCCTCGGGGAAGCGGGCGTCGCTGAGTTCCGCGAACCGGCGGATCTGGCGGTGGTCGGTGGCCGGCATGATCTCCGGAATGATCGGCGTCGTGCAGCCGGCGGCCTCGATCCGGTCACGGAGCCGGAGATAGTCCTCCACATGGAAGAACATCTGGGTGATGGCGTAGTCGGCGCCCGCCTGGCACTTGGCCACGAAGTGGCGGATGTCGCTCTCCCAGTCGGCCGAGCGCGGATGGCGTTCGGGAAAGGCCGCCACACCGACGGTGAAGTCGCCCAACTCCCGGATGAGAGAGACCAGTTCGCTCGCCTGGGCGAAGCCCTCGGGATGGCGGACCCACTCGCCGCGCGGATCGCCCGGCGGATCGCCGCGCAGGGCGAGCACATCCCGGATGCCGGCGTCCGCGTACTGGCCGATGATGTGGCGCAGTTCGGCCACCGAGTGGCCGACCGCGGTGAGATGGGCGACCGGGCGCAGTGTGGTCTCGGCGGCGATGCGCTTGGTGACCTCGATCGTACGGTCGCGCGAGGAGCCGCCCGCGCCGTAGGTCACCGAGACGAAGGAGGGCGCGAGCGCCTCGATCCGGCGGATCGCGTTCCAGAGCGTGCGCTCGCCCGCCTCGGTCTTCGGCGGGAAGAACTCGAAGGAGTACGAGCGCCCTCCGTCGGCCGGCCGGACGCGTGGGCCTGGCCTCGGGTGCTCCGGACGTTCCGGGTTCTGTGCCGCCATGGCGGAGGTCCTTCCTGGTCGCTCGGTGTGTGGGTGAATACGGTCCGCACACACTAGCCGCGATGGGCCGCGCGCACCCGGGGAGGACCACGGACTGATCACGGGTACGACCGGGCCCGGCAACCGGCCGTGCGGGTACGGGAGTTCAGCCGCGCGCCGCGCCGCCGCGACCGAGCAGCAGACACTCCTCCAGGAAGGCCAGCGCCCGTAGATGGTAGGTGCGGGCCGCACGGCCGATGCTGATGTTGTGCCCGGCGGCGGGCAGCCGCTCCACGGTGACAAGAGGCGCGGCCGTCAGCCGGCCCTTCATCGAGGCCAGCGAGGCGTCGTCCAGCTCCCACCAGAGCTCGTGCTCGGCGAAGGTCAGCCGGAGCGGATTGGTGATGTGGCCGGCCAGCCGTGGGTACTGGATGGGCCACACCGCCGTCTGGATCTCCTCGCGCCGCGGTACCGCCCGCAGCAGGGAGCGGCTCGCGCGGAACGTACCGGGCGCGTAGAGGTTCAGCGGGCCCCAGTTGAGCCGGGAGGCGCCACCGCCGAGGGTGTCGGGGAAGTGCCGGGCCTCGCGGGCGTAGCGCCAGCCGCAGCCGTTGATGTCGAGGCCGATCAGCGCGCTGCCCGCGTCCTGCGCCGCCATGTGCAGACCGACCTTGCCGCCGTCGGAGTGGGCGACCACGAAGAAGCCGGCTCCGGTCGGGTGGTTCTTGGCGAAGTCGGTGAGCGCCGCGTGCAAGGTCGTCGCCTGGTCGCCGAGCGGCTGGCCCTCCGGGAGCTGCCGGGCGGAGGCGCCGTAGCCGGGCCGGTCGAGCGCGAGCACGGAGTAGCCAAGCCGCGCGCCGAGTGTGAGCAGCGAGTCGGCCGGATCGGTCAGTCCGTTGAAGTAGTCGGCGCACATGCCCCGGCCGTGGATGGCGACGACCACGGCACGCGGTTCGACGCCCTCGGGCTCGGCGAGCAGGCCCGACACCTCTACGCCGTCGGCGTCGAGGAGCACGGTACGTACGGCTGACGGCACTTCGGCGGGGACGGTGGGTGCGGCGGGTGCGGTCATGGCGGACGGTTCTCCTGGGGAGCGTGTGACAGGAGCGGTTCGGGAACGGGACGCGGGGAGAGCGAGGCGCGAGAGGCCGGGCCGGCCGAGGCGTACGGTCCCTGGGGCGGGCCCGTACCGGTCTGTCGCTCAGGCCTTGGGTGCGGCCACGGAGCGGGTTCTGGCGCCGTCCAGCTCGTCCAGCCAGGCGCTCGCGTTCGCGGTGCGCAGCAGCGAGGTGCCGACCAGCAGCCCGCCGAAGCCCGCGTCGAGCAGCCGGGCGGCGGCGAGGGGGCTGTCGATGGCGCTGGCGCTGACCGGACACGGCGTACCTGCGGCCTGGAGCGCGGGCAGCAGGGCGAGGCTGCGTTCGAGATCGCCTCGGTCGCTCTCCTTGGCCTTGATGTCCTTGTTGTTGACGGCGATCACACATTCGTCGGTGTGCGGCAGACCGTCGAGTTCGGACTCCTCCGTCACCTCGACGAAGGGAGTGAGACCGGTGCTGAGCGCGGCGGTGATCAGGGTGCGCATACTGGACCTGGGCAGCAGCGCGGCCGTGAGCAGCACGGCGGAGGCGCCCAGCTCCACCGCGGTCTTGAGCTGGTCCCTGCGGGTGATGAAGTCCTTCTGGAGCAGCGGCAGATCGGTGAGCGCGGCGACATCGCGCAGCAGCGCGGGAGTCCCGCCGAACCAGCGTCCGGTCACCACCGAGATGCACGGGGCGCCCGCGGCCTCGTACGACTCGACGATCGCGACCGGTGTCCGGCCGCCGAGGAGGTCGTAGCCGTGTGCGTCGCGCCGTTTGACCTCCATGACCAGCGGGCGTTCCGCGGCCAGCAGGGCTTCCAGGAAACGGGCAGTCATAGGGACTCCTCAAGGGACATGGCGGTCCGCCAGGCGCGGGCCAGGGCGGTGACGGCGGGCGCCGAGAAGCGTCCCTCGGCGTCACGGGCGCCGGTGTCCACATCGACACCGCGGAACCCGGGATGCGCGGCGACGCCGTCGTAGTCGGGACGGTTGTACGGGGAGATCCCGCCTGCGAGCAGGAACGGGCGGGTGAGCCTGGGCAGCAGCGCCAGTACGTCCGGCTCCGGCAGCCGGTGTCCGGTGCTGCCGATACGGCCGTCCTCGGTGGATGTGTCGAGCAGGAACAGATCGGTGCCCGCTCGTTCGTACGCGCCGATCAGCGGGCGTTCGACACAGCTCCCGCCGCTGAGATGGAGGACCTTGACGAGGACCGCGTCGGGCAGGGCGGCGCGCAGCGCGGCGATGACGGCGGGGGGCTGGTACGCGTGGAGTTGCAGCCAGCGGAGGCCGGTACGGCGCGCCAGGCCGGTCAGGGCTTCGGGATCGCCGAGGAAGGTGACGAGGACCGGTTCGAGCCGGCCGGTGGCATGGGCCGCCGCGACAAGTTCGGTGAGG
This sequence comes from Streptomyces sp. NPDC059743, assembly GCF_042732975.1. Classification (NCBI taxonomy): domain Bacteria; kingdom Bacillati; phylum Actinomycetota; class Actinomycetes; order Kitasatosporales; family Streptomycetaceae; genus Streptomyces; species Streptomyces sp. NPDC059743. The sequence goes on from NZ_JBHWGS010000014.1 coordinate 81,233, forward strand.
CGCTCCTCGGGCAGTTCGGCATGGCCGCCCGGCACGCCGTGCCACACGCCGACGCAGTCCGCTCCCGCGGCTGCCAGCGTGGTGATGTCGTCCGTGGAGGTGGCGCCGCAGACTTTCAGAACCCGGCGGGTCTCGGGTGCGGCCGAGTGTCCCGCCGGGAGCCTGGAGCCGGGTTCCGGGCTCATTTGCCCAGGCCCAGCATCGAGGCGATGCGGTTGTACTGGATCTCCGTGGTGCCGGAGTAGATCGTGCCGGCCACGGCGTTACGCACGTCCTTCTCCAGTCCGTACTCGGTCATGTAACCGTGTCCGCCGAAGATCTGCACGGCGATCAGACTGGTCGCCAGGTTGCTCTCGCTCGTGACCAGTTTGGCGATGGCCAGGTCCACCGTGACGTTCTCGCCGGCCGCGAGCCGTTCAGCGGTGTCGTACAGCCATTTCCTCGCCGTCTCCAGCCGGATCTTCGTGTCGACGATCTTGTTGGCGACGGACTGGTACGAGCCGATCGGTTTGCCGAAGGAACGGCGGGTCTTCGCGTAGTCGAGGCAGCGGTCGAGCCGGTGCTGCATCTCCCCGACATTGACGATGAACGAGAAGAGGATCTCCCGCTTCATCACGTGGTCGAGCACGATGAACCCTCCGCCGACCCGGCCGAGCACCTGGGTCCTGGGGATACGGCACTCGTCGAAGAACAGCTCGCTGAGCGGCGAGGTCCGCAGTCCCATCTTCTTGGTCGGCTTGCCGATCGTGAGTCCCGGAGTGTCCCGGTCCACAAGGAACGCGGTGACTCCGAGTGCTCCGCCGTCCGGATGCGTACGCGCGTAGACGACGAACACATCGGCGACGGGGCCGTTGCTGACGAAGATCTTGGAGCCGTTCAGGACGAACTGGTCGCCGTCCCGCACCGCCCGTGTGGTCATCGCCATGGCGTCCGAGCCGCCCTCCGCCTCGGTGATGGCGTGGGCACCGATCAGTTCTCCGGAGCAGATCCGGGTGAGATACCGCTCCTTCTGCTCGTCCGTGCCGAACTTCTCCACCGGTACGCCGGTACTGGCCATGGTGGTGGTGACCGAGAAGCTCAGCCCCGAGTCACGGCAGTGCTCGCCCAGCCCTTCGAGCAGATACATGGTGGTGAGCAGGGACTGGCCGAGGCCTCCCCATCGCTCCTCGAAGGGCAGCGCGAGAATGCCGGTCTCCCGGATGAGTTTCCACTTGTCCCAGGAGAACGTGGCCTGTTCGTCCTGTTCTATGTGGCCGGCGCTGAGCGCCTCACCCCACCGGGCCAGACCTTCGCGCAGTTCGGCCTGGTCGGCGTTCCAGCGGATCACGGCGAGCCTTTCCGTTACGGATCAGTGGCGGGCGGTCGAGCGGTATGTGCTTGATGTGCAGTATGTGCGGGATGTTGAAGAAATACGGGAATCAGTAGGCGGAGGACACCTGCTCGTCGAGCTGGTGCACCTCGTCGCCCCGGAGCGCCGGCGAGAAGACGCACACCAGACGCAGGTCCTCGTGCGGGCTGGCCACGAGGTAGTGGGCGTCGTGCTCGTTGAGCGAGTAGAGAACACCGGGCGTGATCGGGTGCGAGGTGCCGTCCAGCTCGATCACTTCACCGGAACCCTCGATGCAGTAGCAGGATTCGATGTGATTGCGGTACTCCAGACGGGACTTGGTGCCCGCGCGCACGGTAGTGTCGGTGATGCTGTAGTCGAGGCCGTCGGCGGCCACGATGAAGCGACGGCTCAGGCCGTTGCCCCACTCGACCGTCTTCACGTTCTCCAGTTCGCGGATGAACATGTTCAGCTCCCTGTTCTCTCAGGTGTGATGGAACGGTTGGGCGATACGGACCTGACGAAGGTGCGGAAGCCGTCGATGACGTCGCCCCCTTGGTCGAGCGACTGCTCGATCCGGGCGACTCCTGCGGAGCCGATGATTACGGCATCGGCTCCGCAGGCTCCGACGGTCTCCACGTCCTGTCTGGTCCTGACCCCGAAGCCGATGGCTATCGGGGACGCTGTGTGCGCCCGGAGCGCGGTGACCGTGGCGGCCAGTGCGGCATGGCCGGCGGCCGGAGCGGTGCCGCTGCGTCCGTAGTGGGCGACGAGATAGAGATACGCGCTTGCCTCGGCCGCCGCCTCGGCCATGGTCGCGGGCGGGCTCTGCTGGTAGCAGGTGGTGACGACAGGCACTCCCGCGGCGCGGGCGGCCGTGTAGTGGGCGGTGCGCAGCCGTGGCGGCAGCGCGTGGACGAGCAGTCCGTCGGCGCCGGAGTCCGCGATCGTACGCAGCGTGCGCTCCGGGTCCCGGTGCTTGAGCGAGTGGCTCCAGTCGGCGAGCAGCGCGATCCGCAGCCGGCGCAGCCTCGGCCGTACCTCGGCGATGAAGGCCAGTACCTCGTCCAGTCCGACGCCCAGGTCGAGCGCGCGGCGGGCCGAGCGGCGGATCACGGGCCCGTCGGTGACCGAGTCCGGGAAGGGCACGGCCAGTTCGAGACAGTCGACGCCCTCCTCGTCGAGCATGAGGACCAGATCGGCGAGGACGTCGAGCGGCGGATCCCCGGCATTGAGGAAGAGCGCCAGCCCTGGTCCCTCGCCGGGCGCGGTCCGCGTGAAGAAGTCAGCCATGGCTCGCCGTCCCGGTCCCGGCGGGCCTGCCGGGCGCCGCCGCCCTTATGCGCTCGGCGAGCTCGCGGGCGGCTCCGCTCCGTACGGCGTCCTCCGCGACGGCGACGGCCTTGGTCCAGTCCGGGGTGTGGCCGCTCGCGACGGACAGTGCCGCCGCGTTGAGGCAGACCGTACGGGTGGCCACCTCACCGGCGGTGCCGGCGAGGACGGAGAGGAAGTGGGCGGGCGCGTCGGCGGGATCCGTGACCGGCAGCAGATCCTCGAAGCCGCCGCCCGCCGCTACGAGCTCGCCCGCCGGGAAGCGCAGCTCCTGGCCGTCGTTGGTGTGGATCGTGTTGTCGGCGAAGCCGAGGAGTTCATCGGCTCCGCGGTCGTTGGTGGTCAGCCACAGGGTGCGGCCGGTGACGGTGGTGGCGAGGGCGCGCAACTCCGCCAGCGGCGCGCTCGCCGAGACACCGGTGATCTGCGCGCTGACGGGCAGATCCGCGAGGAAGGGCCCGAGCGAGTTGAGAAACCGGCCGAAGGGCTTCATGCTCGTCGGCGCGATCGTCCTGGCCAGCCGGGTGAGCTGGACCGGATAGACGAACGGGCCCGCGAAGGCGATGCCGAACCGGTCCAGCGTCTCGGCGGTCTGGTCGTACGAGGAGGTCAGCCGGACCCCGAGCCGCTCCAGCAGATCGACGGAGCCGAGCGAGCTGGTGTACGCGCGCGAGCCGGTCTTGACGACCCGTACCCCGGCCGCGGCGGCGACGAACGCCGACGCGGTGGAGATGTTGAAGGTCCTCGGTCCTCCGCCGGTGCCCACCACATTGACGGTGCCCGCCCAGCGGCCCGCCGGTTCGGCGGGCCGCCGTTCGGCGAGCGAGTCGAGCAGCCCGCGCAGCGTTTCGGGGCCGGGCAGCGCGGTCGTCAGGGAGACCAGCAGGGCGAGGGCCTGCGCTCTGTCGAGGCCGCCGTCGCCGAGTTCGTCCCAGAACGACCGCCAGGTCTCGCGCCCGACCGGCGCGCGCCGCTCCAGCAGGCCGATGAGTGCGTCATGCACCGCTAGCTACCTGCCACCTCGGGACGGCGCGCACCGGCGATGAACGCGTCGATCGCCGCGACACTGCGGAAATTGTTGGGATCGAGGTCGGCGTCGCCGATCGCCACCTCGAAGCGGTCCTCGACCCAGGCGATCAGCTTCAGCACACCGAGGCTGTCGATGACCCCGTCCGAGAGCAGGTCGTGGTCGTCAGCGAGCTCCTCGGCCGTGACATCCGGCAGGAACTCCTCGATGACGAACTGCTTGATGGTGCCGACGTGGCTCATGACGTCCTTCCTTTGGCTGTTGACAACTCGTGGAGACGGTCGAGCGCCTTGCGGTCGACCTTTCCGGTGGCGGTCTTCGGCAGCGGCTCCGTGACGATCTGGAGCTTCGCGGGAACCGCCGCCCTGGGCAGGCTCCTGGCACAGTGCTGACGGAGCGTCAGAGTGCTGAGACCGCTGCCGGGCGCCGCCTGGACGGCGGCGACGAGCCGGCGGCCCTCGATCGGGTCGGGCAGGGCGGCCACGCCCGCTTCGAGCACCGCGGGATGGTCGAGCAGCACCCGTTCGACCTCCGCCGTGTTCACGGCGACACCGCGGACCTTGACCTGGTGGTCGCTGCGTCCGGTCAGATGGAGCCGGCCGTCGCCGTCGCGCCGTACGAGGTCACCGGTACGGAACCAGCGCCGGTCGTCCAGTCCCAGCGGATGGCCGGTGAACTTGTCGGCGTGGCGGGTCCGGTCGAGATAGCCGGCCGCCTGGAAGGGCGTGGACACATACAGCTCGCCGGAGCCGGGACCTTCGACCGCCTCGCCGCGCTCGTCCAGGATCAGCGCCTCGACACCGGGCAGCGGGACGCCGATCGGCACCGGCGGGAAGGCGGTGGTGGCGGTGTCGACCTCGTGGATGAAGCTGTCGTTGGTCTCGGTGCAGCCGTAGATGTTGTGGATGCGCGCCTTGGGGAAGAGCTCGGGCAGCGCGGCGAAGGTGCGGTCGGGGATGACATCGCCGCTGAACATCACATGCTCGACACCGGGCAGGGTGGCGCCGCGCCGCTGGGCCGCGTCGAGCAGCAGCCCGTAGAACATCGGCACCGCCTGGACGACCTGGACGTCATGGCGCTCCAGCAGATCGAGCAGATGGCCGCCGCGCGCGGCGAGTCCGGGATCGACCAGGACGACCCGGCCGCCATGCGCCAGTGTCGTCCAGACATCCAGCAGGCAGAGATCGAAGTTGAGCGGCGCGTAGTTGAGCACCGTGCTGCCGGGACCGATCGAGAAGGCCGGGCCGGCCCAGGCGGCGAACCGGTTCACGGCCTCCCGGCCGAGCGGGACGATCTTGGGCAGGCTGGTGGAGCCGGAGGTGGTGAGCATGAACGACACGTCGGCGGCCTCACGCGGCGCCAGCGGCTGCGGAGTGACCTCGGGATTGGGCACCACGTTCGCGTCCGTGCCGTCGGGCGTGATGACCTGGCGGCAGCCCGCCTGTGCGAAGAGATCGGCGAGCAGGGAGGGCGCGAGCGCGGGCGAGGGCAGCAGGAAGGGCCGCCGGGCCAGCAGACAGGCCAGCACCAGGGCGATGGCCGCGGGCGACTTGGTGGCGAGGACGCCCACGGGCTCGGCGGGAGCCAGCGCGAGCTGGGCCAGCCGGTCCCGTTCGCGTCCGGCGTGCTCGTACAGCTCGCGGTAGCTGATCTCCTCGCCGTTCCACAGCAGTGCGGTGGCATCGGGCCGCTCACGGACCTGGGAGAGGAAGCCTCCCACCAGGCCGAGTCCGTCAGTCGTCATCGCCGACTCCGTCTCTGTTCGTGTTCGAGATCTCCTGGGCTGGTGCGGGTGCTTGTGCAAGTGCCTCTGCTTGTACGGGTGTTGGTGCTGGTGCTTGTACGGATGCCGGTGCCAGCTCGACCCAGCCGCTCTTGACGGCGGGGCCCGCGGGCGTACGGCAGGTGAAGCGCACGACTCGTCCCGCCGCGTCGGGCTGGAGGTCGAAGCGGAGCGGCTCGCCGGGCGCGACGGGCGCCGAGAAGCGCCCGCCGATGCCGAGTACGCGCGCGGCGTCGCCGTCGGCGTACCGGTCGGTGATCTCCTCGACGGCCAGCGCCACCACGCTCATGCCATGGGCGATGACGGAGTCGAATCCGGCCGCGCGGGCCGCCTCCTCGTCGAGATGGATCGGATTCTCGTCGCCGGAGGCATGGGCGTAGCGGCGGATCCACTCCACGGTCGGCTCATGGACGACGGTGGCGGGCTCACCGGCCCCGGCGGGCGCGGGAGCGGCGGCTCCGGCGGCGATGTCTCCGAACGGTTCGAGCGCGGTGGCGCCCACCAGCAGGGCGCTGGTGATCAGTTCGGCGAACGGCTCCGGCTCACCGGCGCCGCCGGCGCCCGCCACGCCGTTCGTGCCCTCCGCGCCGTCGCCCGTGAGCCGGGAGCGCAGGGCGACACGTGTCCCGCGCGCCTCCCGCCGGGCGCCGAGCACCTCCAGCCGTACGGTGACGCGCTCACCGGCGCGTACGAGCCGGTGGCCGCGGATGTCCTGGGAGAGATGGACGACCGAGACCGGTCCCGGCTCATCGGCGGTCAGCGCGGCCACGGTCCGCTCGGCCACCGTGTGGGCGAGGACGAACGCGTGGACGGGCGAGGCCAGTTCGTCCTTGGTGACGGGCAGTTCGGCGCGGACCGCGCCGCGGTAGGCGGCGATCTCCTCGGCGGTGACGGTACGGATCACGGCCGGGATGCCGGCGGATACGGAGAAGGTCGTCATACCGGCGCCACCACCAGAGTGGAGTTGTGGCCGCCGAAACCGAAGGAGTTGGACAGCGCGGGACCGGATGCGACGGCGCGCGGCGCGCCGTGGACCACGTCGATTTCCATGCCTGGCTCCAGCCGTTCGTGATTGGCGGTGGGTGGGACCTCGCACTGGCGCATCGCCTGCACGGTGGCGATCAGTTCGACGGCGCCGGCGGCTCCGATGAGATGGCCGATGACGCTCTTGTTCGCGGTGACCGGCGGCCCGTCGGGCCCGAACACCTTGGCCAGCGCGACCGCTTCGGCACGGTCGTTGAACTGTGTCGAGGTGCCGTGCGCGTTGATGTGCACGATGTCGGAGGGCACCAGGCCCGCGTCGGCGATGGCTCCCGACATGGCACCGATCGCGGCGCCGCCGTCCGGCAGCGGCATCGAGAGATGGAACGCGTCGGCGGTGGAGGCATAGCCGGCGACGGTCGCGTAGGGCCGTGTACCGCGCGCCTTCGCGTCGTCGAGCCGTTCCAGTACGACGAAGCCGGCGCCCTCTCCCATCACAAAGCCGTCCCGGTCGACGTCGAACGGCCTGGACGCGTGCTCCGGGTCGTCGTTGCGCAGCGACACGGCGTTGAGGTTGCCGAATCCGGCCAGGGTGACCGGCGTCAGTGTCGACTCGCAGCCTCCGGCCAGCACCACATCGGCCCGGTAGGTCTGGAGCAGCATCACCGCGTGGCCGATGGCGTCGGCGCCGCTGGCGCAGGTGGTGGCGATGGTCAGAGCGGGCCCGTGCCAGCCGAGCCGCATCGCGATCTGGGCCGCCGCCGCGTTGGGCATCGTCATCAGCGGCATCAGCGGATTGACCCGGTGCGGTCCCGACTCGGTGAAGTTCTTCGATTCCGCGTCGCTGGTGGCCCGGCCGCCGACGGCGTTGCCGACGACGATCGCGGTACGGTCCGGGTCGACGGCCGGTGCGCCCGCGTCCCGGTGGGCGGCGAGGGCCGCCGTCGTGCCGTACAGCGCGAACGGGTCCATCCTGCGGGCGTCCTTGGCGGGCACCAGCCCGGTCTCGTCGAGTCCGCGGACCCGGCAGCCGATCCGTACCCGGTGCCGCTCCAGGTCGAGATGGGTGAGAGTGGCGGCCGTGGACCGGCCGGCGCGCAGTGTGGTCCACAGATCGTCGGGAGTGCAGCCGGCCGGTGTGACGACGCCCATGCCGGTGATCGCGACAGGCGCCTTGAGCTGTGTGTGCCTCGGTGAGGTTGACATCCCGTATCCCGAATCCCGTGCGAACGGCGGACGGCGGACAGCGGCCGACTGGCGCCGGCGCGCGGGTGAGCGTGAATGTGGCGATGGGCATGGCGGTGGGACGGGCGCGGTGCGCGCCGCCGGTGGATCAGCCCGCGATCAGTCCGCACTCGTGGGCGGCCTTGAGGAAGGCCTCCGCGGCGAAGTCGATGTCCGCCTTGGTGTGCCGGGCGGTGATCGCGATCCGCAGCCGCGCCAGGTCGTTGGGGACGGCGGGCGTGACCACCGGCAGTCCGATGACACCGGCCGCGCGGCAGGCGGTGGCGTAGTCGTACGCCGCGTCGTCGGAGCCCGCGATGACCGGGACGACCGCGGTCTCGCTGTCGCCGGTGCGCATTCCGCCCTCGTTCAGCATCCGGCGGAACCGCGCGGACTCCTGCTGGATGTGGCTGACGCGCTCGGGCTCGCGCTCCAGGATGCGCAGCGACTCCAGGGCCGCGGCGGACTGGGCCGGGCCGAGGGCCGCGGAGAAGAGGAACGGCCGTGCCGCGTACTTGAGATGGCCGATCAGCTCGCTCGGTCCGGCCACCCAGCCGCCCATCGAAGGGATGGCCTTGGAGAGGGTGCCCAGCTTGATGTCGACCTTCGCCCGGTAGTCGAAGTGCTCCTCGATGCCCTTGCCGGTGGCGCCGATGACACCGAGCGCGTGGGCCTCGTCCACCATCAGCAGCGCGTCGTGCGCGTCGCAGACGGCGCGCAGCTCGGGCAGCGGAGCGATGTCGCCGTCCATGGAGTAGACGCTGTCCACGATGACGAGCCTGATCCCGTCGGGGCTCGCGGCGGCCAGCCGCCGGTCGAGGTGGTCGACATCGTTGTGCCGGAAGCGGGTGACGGTGGCGCCGCTGAGCCGGCAGCCGTCGACGATGCTCGCGTGGTCGTACTTGTCGATGAAGACGGTGTCACCGCCGCCGACCAGACCGCCGACCGTACCGACGTTGGCGGCGTAGCCGGAGCCGAAGACCATCGCCTCCTGGCGGCCGGCGAACCGGGCGACCTCCGCCTCCAGTTCCTCGTGCAGCGGGATCGAGCCCGCGAGCGCCCGCACGCCGTGGTTGCCGGTGCCGTACAGATCGACCGCGGCCTTGGCCGCCGCCACCACGCGCTCGTCGCCCGCCAGGCCCAGATAGCTGTAGCCCGACATCATCAGGAGGCGTTCGCCGTCGAGGTCGGCGTACGCGGAGTCACGCTCGACCGTGTACGTCACGAAGCTGTTGCGGCGGGCGGGCTCCCACTCGAGGGACTGCACACGACGACGCGTCGCGTCCAGTTTCGGCGCGAGACGTTCCCATCCTCCGGATGTGTTCACGTGCGTCTCCTCATCCACGTTTCGGACAATTACCGGAGTCCGCTCAACCTTGGACTCAAAGTGCGTCGCAATTCAACGACAGCCGCGCAAGCCGCGCGCAACACGACTGTGAAATGCGGAAATCCGACAACGCAAGAAGAACGCGACATGGCCCAGGAAGCGGAATCCTGCTCTCCGACCAATTCCCGGGGAATGTTCCCCGGCCATGGTTGACACGTAGAGAAGGCCGATTGGTATCGTCCAAATCTTGTGCAGGGGGCATGCACCGCTTGTCCCGATCTCCTTCACAAGGACCATCGTGGACGGGCCCCCTGGCGAGATTCCGATCATGTCGCCGGCGGCAACCGCCGCCGGTGGAACCGGCAGACAGCCGACCGCACCGGGGAGTACAGCTTGCTCATCAGACTTGCTGGTCTCGTCACGATCGAACCCGAAGGGGTTCCTCCGCAGCATCTGTCCAGCGCTCAGGCTCAAGTCGCGTTCGCCCGGCTCATTCTCGAACGGTCCGGCGGTACCAGCCGTGACCAACTGGCGGACACCGTCTGGCCCGACGGCCTGCCCGACACCTGGGCCTCGGCCCTGCGCAGTGTCGTCAGCCGGGTCCGTACCTTCGTCACGTTTCCCCGGCAGCAGCCCGGTGTCACTCCGCTCGTCGCCCAGGGAGGCCGCTATCTGCTGCGGCTGCCCGACGACGCGGCGGTGGACGTCGAGTGTGCCGAGGCGGCGCTGAGCGAGGCGGCCGAGGCGTACGCGGCGGGCTCCTACGCCGTCGCGCAGCAGCTCGCGTCCGCCGCTGTGTCAAATCTACGCGGGTCATTTCTCCCCGCCCACGAGGGCGAGTGGGTCAACAGCGTGCGGGAGCGGCTCGACGAGCTGCGTCTGTCCGCGCTGGAGACCGCGAGTCTGGCCTCGTCCGCGCTCGGCGACGAGCATCACGCTCTGCGGTACGCCGAGGAAGCCGTACGCCGCGCTCCGTTCCGGGAGAGCGCCTACCGGTGCCGGATGGCCGCGCACCGTACGGCGGGCAACCGGGCCGAGGCGCTGCGCACCTATCAGCAGCTCAGGGAGGTTCTGGCGGAGGAGCTGGGGATAGATCCGGCGCCCGAGAGCGAGGCGGCGTATCTGGAACTGCTCCGTACGCCGGAGCGGCGGCGGGCACCGGAGCCCAAGGCCGTCACCCGGCTGGATCCGGTGCTGATGGGTATGTTCGAGGCTCCGTCGCCGAGACCGGCCGCGCCGCGGCCGTGCTCGCTGACGGCGGACGGCTGTCTCACACATCCGGTGCGTCCGGCGCGATCCGCGCCGACGCGGCGTGTGGCGTAACCAACCGCGGGGGAACATACGCGGGCGGCCCGGCAGTTGCCGGGCCGCCTCTTTTTTCGCCGGCCGGCCGGTCGGGGCACGATGTCCTGCCGTGCGGCCGGGGCATGCCGGACGGCCGGATGCGCCAGAGGGCACACCGGCCGTACGGGGCGATGACGGACTCTCCTGCCGGACGGCCCGGAGGCCGGAGCCGGAATCAGGTGATCGAGACTCCGCTGTCGATACTGATGACCTGGCCCGTCATACAGTCCTGGTCCAGGAAGAGCCCGGCGCTGCGGGCCACCTCCTCCACCGTGACGAACCGGGGAATGGGCGCCTTGTCCTCCATTCCCTCGATGACACGGCCCGGCAGGTCCTTCGTCATTCCGGTGATCATGAAGCCCGGTGAGAGGGCGTTCACGGTCACCCCGCGCCGGCCGCACTCGGCGGCCAGGGTGCGGGTGAAGCCGATGAGACCGGCCTTGGAGGCGGAGTACGCGGTCTGGCCCGCGGTCGCGATCAGACCGGAGGGCGAGACCACATTGATGATCCGTCCCCACCGCTGCCGGAGCATGTACGGCACGGACGCCCTGGCGGTGTGGAACGAACCGACCAGATTGGTCTGGATCACCTGCTGCCAGTCCGCCGGCGACTGCATCGCCATCAGCGCGTCCTTGCGGATCGCGCCGTTGTTGACGAGGACGTCGACGGGACCGAGCTCGTCGCTGATCCGGGCGTACATCGCGGTGACGGCCTCCCAGGAGCCGACGTCACCGGTGACCACGACCGAATCGTTGGCGAGCTTCTCCTGGACGGCCCGGGCCTGGGCCTCGGAACTGTTGTAGTGGACCGCCACCCGGCAGCCCAGCGCGTCCAGTTCCAGGGCCAGGGCCTGTCCGAGTCCACCGGACGCTCCCGTGACCAGGGCGACCGGCTTCTCGGGGCGGCTGCCCTGCGGCTTGTTGCCGCTCATTTCCTCACCCCGCCCCACTCCATGAGGATCGATCCCCAGGTCATGCCCGCTCCGAAGCCCGCGAGCAGCACCTTGTCACCGTTCTTGATCCGGCCCTCGTCGAGCGCCTCGGTGAGAGCGATCGGGACGGAAGCGGAGGCGGTGTTGCCGTACCGCTCCAGATTGGTGATCAGTGCCTCTTGGCGCAGACCGGTGTGGCTGAGGATCGAGTTGATGATCCGGATATTGGCCTGGTGCGGGATGACATGGTCGATGTCGGCCGCGTCGACCTTGGCGCTCTCCAGCGTCTCCCGGACCGTACGGACCGTGTAGCGCACGGCGTTGAGATAGATCTCGTTGCCGTTGATCTGCGCGTAGTGGAGGCCCTGGCGGACCGTCTCCTCGGTGGTCGGCATCCTGCTGCCGCCCGCCAGCACCTTGAGACTGCCGGCGCAGGAGCCGTCCGCGCCGAGGTTCCATGCCTTGACCCGGTTCTCGGGCCCCGGCTGGAGCACCACCGCGCCGGCGCCGTCGCCGACGAGGATGGACAGATCACGGTCGGCGGGATTGGCCGTCAGGGTGTGGGTGTCGGAGCCGATCAGCAGGATCGGCCGGGGATCGATGGCGATCAGCGCCATCGCCGACACCAGCGCGTAGATGAAGCCCGCGCACTCGGAGTTGACGTCGTGCGCTCCGCCCGCGATCCCGAGATCGTGGTGGACGAAGGCGGACGTCGCCGGAGAGGGCTGTTCGGGCGTGGCGGTGGCGACGATCAGATGAGCGATGTCGCCACCGGTCAGGCCCGCCTTCTCCAGCGCGCGACGGCCGGCCTCGACAGCCAGTGAGGCAGTCGTCTGGCCCGGTCCGACGGCCCGGCGCTCCCGGATACCGCACCGGCTGACGATCCAGTTCTCGTCAACGCCGAAACGCTCCGCCAACTCCACGCTGGTGACCTTGCGCTCGGGTACGGCCATGCCCCACCCGGTGATGTCGAAGCCGTTCACAGGCGCTCTCGCTACGCCTGCGCCGGCTGCGGGACGAGCGCGAGGATCCGCTCGTACACATGGCGCAGCGTGGTGGTGTCGTCGAGGTCGGCGAAGAGCGACTCGTCGGCGGGGATGTCCGGGTACTGGTTCTGGAACCCGTACAGCCACTCCATCAGGTCCAGCGAGTCCACATCGGCGATGTGCTGGAGCGGTGCATCGGGGCTGACCTCCTGGGCGCCCGACACGGCCTCGAGCTGGCTCGCCAGTTCTTCGATGGTGGGCAGCGTCATGAGCTTCGGTCCTCTCTCGCGGTGCATCCGGTTTCGAGAGGCATGGAAGCGCGGGCCGCGCAATCCGGGCGCAACACCGCCGAAGCATGGGCGTCTTGCACATCTGTTGCGAGCGACACGGTTTGCTCGTGGCCGAATCAACGGTCGGAACGAGCGGCGCAGCGACACAGGAAAGAGGTCGAGCATGACAACGGTCGCCCCCAGATCCGTGGACCCCGAGGTCGACGCGGTAAGGCACCACTACGAGGTGAGCAACGATTTCTACCGGCTCCTGCTGGGTCCGACCATGATGTACTCCGGCGGCTACTGGGAGCAGGGCGAGGACCTCGTCACCACACTGGACGAGGCGCAGGAGCGCAAGCTCGACACCTTCGCCGAGCTGGCCGGGGCCGCGGGCACCCGCCGTGTGCTGGACATCGGCTGCGGCTGGGGCACCATGCTCAACCGCCTCACCACCGTCCACGGAGTCGAGCAGGCCGTCGGTCTGACGCTGAGCCGCACCCAGGAGGCGTTCATCGCCGGCCTGGACAACCCGCGCATCACCACGCGGGTGGAGAGCTGGGCGGACCACGAGACGGACGAGAAGTACGACGCGGCGTTCTGCATCAACGCGCTGGAGCACTTCGTCTCCTCCAACCTGCCGCCGCGCGAGCGCACCAAGCGCTACCGCTTCTTCTTCAACCAGGTCGCCAAGGCCCTGAACCCGGGTGCGAAGTTCGTTCTGCACACGATGACGGCCGAGGCTCAGCCCATGAACCGTGAGCTGCTCGCCGATCTGAAGTTCCTCCAGCGCTCCGAGTTCGAGGGGATGCACATCCCGCATCTCCACGAGCTGACCGCCGCCGCGGAGGGCGTCTTCCACGTCGTGGAGATCGTCAACGAGCGGGAGTCCTTCGCCATGGCGTGCCGTGCCTGGCTGAAGCGGCTGGCCGCGGACCGTGAGACGGCTGTCGCCCTGGAGGGCGAGGAGGTCGTGGCCCGCTTCGAGCGCTACCTCGACATCTTCGCGTACACCCTCGAAGACAAGTTCTTCAACAACTTCCGCGTCACCATCGAGCGCAGGGGCTGAGGAGGCCACCGTGACGAGCATTCTCGAACCCGCCCACGGGGGCGGCGTGAGCGACGGGACGAAGGAGTCGGCCGGCCGGGGCCCCACCCGTCATCTGCGGGTCGCGGTCATCGGCACCGGCTTCTCCGGTCTGGGTACGGCCATCCGGCTGCTCCAGCAGGGGATCGACGACTTCCTGGTCTTCGAACGGGCCGACGAGGTGGGCGGCACCTGGCGCGACAACAACTATCCGGGCTGCGCCTGTGACGTCCAGGCCCATCTGTACTCCTTCTCGTTCGCCCGCAATCCGGAGTGGAAGAGCACCTTCGCCAAGCGCGACGAGGTGTTCACCTATCTGCGGGACTGCGCCGACCGCTTCGGGGTGCGCCCGCACATCCGCTTCAACCACGAGCTGATCGCGGCCCGCTGGGACGAGAACACCCGGTGCTGGCACATCGAGACCTCGGGCGGCGAGTACACCGCCCAGGTCCTGGTCGCGGGCGCCGGCTACCTCAGTGAGCCGGCCGTCCCGGATCTGCCGGGACTCGCGGACTTCGAGGGCAAGGTCTTCCACTCGGCCCGCTGGGACCACGACCACGATCTGACCGGCAGGCGCGTCGCCGTGATCGGTACGGGCGCCTCGGCCATCCAGTTCGTGCCGAAGATCCAGCCCGAGGTCGGGCAGCTCGACCTCTACCAGCGCACGCCTCCCTGGGTGGGCCCCAAGAACGACAAGGTCAACAGCGCCTTCCACACGAAGATGCTGCGCAGCTTCCCCGGCTACCAGAGCTTCCGGCGCAACTTCAACATGTGGGGCCGTGAGGTCCTGGCCTTCGCCTTCGCGCGGCCCAAGGTCGCCGAGAAGGTCCAGAAGATGGCCTCCGACCATCTCAAGAAGAGCGTCGCGGATCCGGCGCTGCGCGAGCGGCTCACGCCCGACTATGTGGTGGCGTGCAAGCGGCTGCTGTTCTCGAACACCTGGTACCCGGCGATCCAGCAGCCGAACGTGGACATCGTCAGCGACTCCATCGACCATGTCCGGGCCAAGTCCATCGTGACCAAGGACGGCCGCGAGCGCGAGGTCGACACCATCATCATGGGCACCGGCTTCCTCGCCACGGACCGTCCGGTCGCCCGGCGGATCTGGGGCAAGGGCGGCGTCCAGCTCCGGGAGGCCTGGAGCGACGGGATGTCCGCGCACCGCGGTACGACCATCGCCGGGTTCCCGAATCTCTTCATGATGCTCGGTCCCAACACGACGCTGGGCCACTCCTCCCAGACCGTGATGATCGAGTCGCAGATCGCCTATGTCATGGACGCCCTCAAGCAGATGGACAAGCGCGGCCTGTCCAGCGTCGAGGTGCGGCCGGAGGCGCAGCAGGCGTACAACGCCACGCTCGACAAGCGTCAGGCCCGCGCGGTCTGGAGCGCCGGCGGCTGCAAGAGCTGGTACCTGGACAGCGCCGGGCGCAACCCGTCCATCTGGCCCACGTACACCTGGCGGTTCCGCAACGGCACCAAGCACTTCGACCTGGGCGAGTACCAGCTCGCCACCACCGTGGGCGCCGGCCGACCGGCGGTCAACCACGTATGACGAACGGGAGAACGGACCAGATGAGCACCAACACCCCTTCTCGGCGCAGAGTTCTGGGCGGAATGGCCGCCACCGCCGCGACCGTCGTGGGCTGGAACGCGGCCACGCAGACCTGGGCCACGGCCGCCGAGGCCAGCGGCCGTGGTGGCGGTCACGGCGGCGGCTGGTGGGGCGATGTGGCGCCCGTACCGCCGCTGGACGGCTCGCTGAAGACCTCGGCGGCCGACCTTGTGCAGTTCAGCAAGGACTTCGGCGCCCTGGTGTCGAACATCACCCCGTGGGCCGTGCTGGTGCCCGGCTCGGTCAATGACATCGTCAAGATGGTCAACTACGCCCGGGCCAACAACCTGAAGATCGCCGCGAACGGGCGCAGCGGCACCGGTGACGACCTCGAGTCGCACTCCAACTACGGCCAGGCGGCGGTCCCGGGCGGTATCTCGATCGACTCCCGCGGTCTGGGCAAGGTCGTCAGCGTCGGTACGAACAGCGCCGTGGTCGAGGCGGGTGTCACCTGGGCCCAGCTCACCGACGCGGCGGCGGCCAAGGGCAAGATGCCGCCGGCCATGCCCGACTACATGCACCTGTCGATCGGCGGCACGATCAGCGTCGGCGGCATCGGCGGCACGGTCGGCAAGTACGGTCTGGCGGTCGACACCATCGAGTCGATCGACATCGTCACGGGTGCCGGGCAGCTGCTCACCGCCTCCCCCAGTGTCCGCCCCGACCTGTTCAACGCCGCGCTGGCCGGCGGCGGCCAGGTGGGCATCATCGTCCGCCTCACGGTGAAGATCGTCCCCGCCAAGGAGCGGATCGTCGTCTTCAACCTCATCTACAACGATGTGACGACCTACCTCGCCGACGCGGAGAAGGTCCTGGCAGAGGGCAAGTTCGAGGTCCAGGCCGGTGAACTCGCGCGCAAGCCCGACGACTCGGGCTGGCGTTACCGGATGGAGCTGGGTGCCACCTACACCGGCACCGCCCCGGCCCGGGACCCGCTGATCGCCGGGCTGCGGGACGTCCGTTCCGAGGCCACCGTCGACGACATGTCGTTCCGTGACTACATCTTCCGGTTCGACGCCTATGTCGAGGACTACAAGGCGTTCGGTTACTGGGAGCAGCCGAAGCCCTGGCTGAGCCTGTTCCTGCCGGCCGCCAAGGTCAAGCAGTTCCTCCAGATCGCCGAGGCCGACCTGACCGCGAACGACCTGGGCGTCGGCTTCGTGCTGACGTACCCGTACCGTACGTCGAAGCTCAAGCGTCCGATGGCGGTCCAGCCGAACGACTCGATCGGCTACCTCTTCGACCTGCTGCGCTTCCCGCACCCGGGTGAGCCGAACATCGCGGGGATGCTGGAGCAGAACCGGCGGCTGTACGACAAGGCCGTGGCGCTGGGCGCCAAGCGCTATCTGGTCGGTGCCATCCCGCGGATGACCACCACGGACTGGAAGAAGCACTTCGGCAGCCGCTACTCCGACCTCCTGAACGCGAAGCGCCGTTACGACCCGGCCGGCATCCTCACGCCCGGTCAGGGCTTCTTCGGCTGATCCGGTGTGCCGGACCGGCCACTCGGGCCGGACCGGCACAGCGGACACGGAAGCGGGGCCCGTCGCGGGCCCCGCTCCTTCGATCCCATCCGCCGTCCCACACAGGGAGACTGGCATGAACGGCTACGACATCATCGACGAGGCGGTGGTCGACGCCCCCGCGGACGTCGTCTGGGACGCGCTCGTCGCCGAGTTCCGCGGTGCCGCCCGCTGGTGGGTCCCGGCCAACACCTTCGAGACGGTCTCCGGCGCGCCCGACGAGGTGGGCGGCCTGGTCGCCGTGACCGTCCACACGAAGGGCGTCGGCAACGGGGGCCCCAAGCTCCGCTTCACCGCCCGTACCGAGTCCGTCGTCCCGGGCCGCAGGATGACCGTCGAGTATGTCGACGGAGACTTCCGCGGTCCGGCCGACTTCATTCTGGAGCCGCTGGACGACGGGCGCCGCACCCGTATCGCCATGCACTTCCGCGCGCGTCCGCACGGCGGCAAGCTGAAGCTGATGGCCAAGGTCGCCGACATCGGCGCCGAGCACTCGAAGGCGGCACTGGCGGCCTTTGTGGCGCTGGGCAAGCAGCTCAGCGCGGTACCGGCCGGAGGAGCGCGATGAGCACCGTCACGTCGGCGGCCGACGCGGGCGCCCGTACCGACGAGACCACCGTACGCACCGACGACGGCGCCGCGCTCGCGGTGAGCGTCCTCGCGCCGCTGAAGGCCGGTGCCGGCAGCGGTACGACGGTCGTCCTCGCGCACGGCTGGGCCGCGGGCCGCCGGGTCTGGGGCACCGTCACGGACCGGCTGATCCGGGCCGGATTCCGGGTGGTGCTGTACGACCAGCGCGGCCACGGCGCGTCGAGCCTGGGCAAGGAGCCCATCGCCGTCCGGCGGTTCGGCGCGGACCTGGCCGCGGTGCTGGGCGAGACCGGCTCGCGGGACGCGGTGCTGGTCGGGCACTCGGGTGGCGGTTTCGCCGCCATGTCGTACGCCACGGCCGATCCGGCCGCCGCGCGCCGGCTGCGCGGACTGGTGCTGCTGGGCACGGCCGCGCACGACCAGGAGACGCCCGACAGCGAGGTGCGCATGATGGGCAGCGCGCTCTTCTCCCGCGCGCTGCGCCGTCCCGCGCTCGGCCGGCGGCTGCTCGCGCAGACGATGGGCAAGGGCGTCGACCCGTTCCTGCTGGAGGTCAACCGGCAGATGTTCGCGGCGACCGCGCCGCAGGTGCGCGCCGACTGCTTCGCCTCCTCGCGCGGGATGGATCTGCGCGCGGGACTGGCGGCGGTGGAGGTACCGGCCGTGGTGCTCGCGGGCGAGAACGACCGGGTCGTCAAGCCGGAGCTGGGCAACACGGTGGCCAAGGCGCTGCCGGACGCGCGCTTCGAGCAGCTTCCCGGCGCCGGTCATATGCTCCCGCTGGAGCGGCCGGACGAGATCGTACGGGCCGTCGGCGGTCTCGTCGCCCGTCCGCGCGCCTGACTCCGCCGTGATCGAGGAGATTCTGCCCCCGGGCGTCAGATCGTCGGAAGCGTTCGACGATCTGGCGCCCGCTCCGCTGTTCCCGGAGGAGGCCGCGCTGATGGCCGGGCGCCGGGCGCGCAGACAGGCGCAGTTCGCCACCGCACGCGCCTGCGCGCGCCGCTCCCTCGCCGAACTGGGCCTGGCGCCGGCGCCCTTGCTGCCCGGCGCAGGCGGCGCGCCTCAGTGGCCCGCGGGTGTCGTGGGCAGCATCACCCACTGCGACGGCTACCGGGCCGCGGTGGTGGCCAGGGTGGCCGAGGTGACCGCGCTCGGCATCGACGCGGAGCCCGCGGAGCCGCTGCCGCGCGGTGTGCTGGGCCTGATCGCCTCGGACGGCGAGCGCGCGGCCCTGGAACGGCTGACGGCCGAGCGCCCGGGCCTGTGCTGGGACCGGCTGCTGTTCTCGGCCAAGGAGGCGGTCTACAAGGCGTGGTACCCGTCGGTGGAACGCTGGCTGGGCTTCGCGGACGCGACGGTACGCATCAGCCCGCGCGGCACGTTCACGGCCCACCTCCACCCGTCCGATCCCCCACCGGGCGCCCCCACGGCCTTCTCCGGCCGCTGGCTGACCCGAAACGGCCTACTACTGACGTCGGTCGCCCTCAATCGCCGACCGGGCTGATTTTTCGGCCTGCGGCCGGGGGCGCGGCTGGGCTGGCCCCCACCGTCCGGGAGCCCGGCACCGGGGTTGCCGGTTCTGTCCTCAATCGCCGGACGGGCTGGATTTTGCCCCACAGTCTGGGAACCCGGTACCGGGGCGGGCCGTTCCGTCCTCAAACGCCGGACGGGCTGGATATGCGGGCCCGGCACGAGCCGCAGCCGGGGTTCGGGCGGGAGGGGGTCGGGGTCGGAGGAGGTGCGTGTCCGGACACTAAAGCGTGATTTGTGCCGCACACCGGCCCGCACCTAACAACGAAACCCGCACGCGGCGTAAATCATGCCGTCCGGACATGTACCTCCGGAGGCCCCGACACCCGCACCCACCACGCACCCGGCCCCGCGCCGCAGGCGCGCACCGCCCCGCCGCAGGCGGCCCCCGCCGGGAGGCGCACCGCCGGGAGGCGCTCAGCGGTCCAGGACCACCGTCTGCGTCGGCGCGCTCAGCCGTTGCAGCGGCTCCCCCTGGCCCCCCTTGCGGAACTCCTGCGGGCTCACCCCCCGTACCCGCTTGAACGCCGCGCTCAGCGCGAACGCGCCGCTGTAGCCCACCCGCCGCGCCACCGTCGCCACCGTCGCGTCCGGCTCGCGCAGCAGGTCCGCGGCGAGGGTGAGCCGCCAGCCCGTCAGATACGCCATCGGCGGCTCGCCGACGAGCGTGGTGAAGTGGCGGGCGAGACCGGCGCGGGAGACTCCCACCGTGTCCGCGAGCGAGGCCACCGTCCAGGCCTTGCCGGGCTGTTCGTGCAGCAGCCGCAGCGCGGGGCCGACCACCGGGTCGCTCTGGGCGCGGTACCAGGCGGGCGCGCCCGACTCGGGCACCGCGAGCCAGGTGCGCAGCACGCTCACCAGCAGCAGGTCCAGCAGCCGGTCGAGGACCAGCTCCTGGCCGATCTCGTCCTTGCTGATCTCCTGGGCGAGGATCTGGACGAGCGGGTTGTCGCCCGCCTCGGCGGGCCGTACCAGCAGTACGGGCAGGGCGGCGAGCAGCCGCCTGCCGATCTCGCTGGGCGCCTGGTAGGTACCGCTGAGCATCACCGAGGCGCCGGCCCTGCTGTCGTCGCCCCAGGTGCGTACGCCCAGCGCCATCGTCTCGGTGACGTCCTCGCCCTCGGTGGTGTTGCAGCGCTGCTCGGGTCCCACAACGATCTGTACGTCCGTCTCCGGCCGGTCGGAGATGGTGTACGCGTCGGGGCCGCGCACCACGGCGACATCGCCCGGGCGCAGTTGTACGGGATGTCCCTTGTCGGGGAGGACCCAGGCGTCTCCGCGCACCATGGTGACCACGGAGATCGGTGCCCGGTCCTCGACCCGGAGGGACCACGGAGGATTGAAGACCGACTTCAGCAGGAACGCGCCGCGGGCCTTCGGACCTTCGAGCAGACCTGTAAGTGTGTCCATGACATCACACCTTAGACGACCCCGTATGAATGGTCACCGGTTTCAACGGATCCGTCTCAGGCGGGGCGGGGGATCGAGGTGGTGCGCCCGCCCTCCCCGCGGGGGAACGAATGGGAGGACGGGCGCAGTTCGGGGCGGGCCGGACGGCCCGGGTCGAGGCAGGTTTCAGGAGCGGGTCGGGGCAGGTTCACGAGCGGGTCGAGGTCAGGACTGCGCGGTCGCCGCCCTGTTGTGCAGGACCAGCGCACGGCCGAGCGCGGCGAGCGCCGCCGTACAGGCCACCGTGCGCGCGATGTTGGCCGAGGTCCACGGCCGCTCGAACCGGCCGCGCAGGGCGCCGAAGTCGGGACTCGACGCCGGTGCGCCGGCGCGGGCCAGCATGCGGTTGAGCGGGATGTTGACGCACATCGTGACGGCGACGGAGACGCCGTAGAGCACAAAGGCCGTCCGGGTCCAGCGCGCCGCGTCCGGCCGTCCCAGCCGGCGCTGGAGGGCCGCGGCAACACCCGTGGCGAGGAACACTCCGACGAACAGCAGGCCGAACAGCGCGCTGTTGTCGAGAACGCCGTTGATCTTCCGCATGACGGTCACATACGTCTGGTCGTCACGGCGTGCGAGGGCGGGCATGACTCCCACGTCGAAGCTGAAGTACAGCCCCGCCATCAGCCCGGTACCGATGGTGGCGGCGGTGAGCACGGGGCCGGCGGCTGCGGGAAGGGTCTCCATCGGGCTTCCTCATCCGGTTGTTGACGGGCTGGGCGGGGCGGTCGTGGACCGGTGCGGCTCTCAGGAGGGCCGCATCACTCCGGCGAGGGTCTTCTCGTACCGCCTGCGCAACACCGTATTGCCGATCAGCCGCACGGGCGGCGGAATCGTGGCGGCGACATGAGCCACCGACCACTTGTCCGCGCCGTCGAACATCCAGGGCTGGAGCTGCGTCATGACCTTGAACGGAGCACTGGCGATCACCTTGCGCTCGACCGCCAGATACTCGTCCGGCACGAGCCGGGCGAAGACGGGGAAGGACACCGCCTCCTCGTCCCGCAGATGATCGCGCAGGACGGAGTCGAAGCGCGTGGCGGCCAGACCGACGGCGGGCAGATCGCCGCCCGGCCGCAGCGCGGCCGTGACCGCCTCCATGGCCCGGTCGAGCACCACATGGTCGTCCCCGAGCTGACGGGCCTGGGCGGAGAACTCCGGCGCCCTGCGCAGCAGTCCGGGCCACAGGACATTGTCCTCGCTGCGGTGGTGCCAGTCGATGATGTCGCGCAGCTGCTGCCACCACAGACCGGCAGCGCCGAGCCCGGCCTGGGTGAGCCGGGGCGCGGCGGCGAGCAGTCGCCTGGCGTCACGGCGCATCGCGATGTGCATCAGCGCGAACCCGTGGAAGTGAGCGGGCAGGGAAGCGAGTCCGAACTCGCTCGACATGGGGGTACTCATGGCCGCCTCCTCGTGGCTGACGCGTCATCGTTCCATGCGTCGTCGCTGGGGAATCGTCAGTGCTTGGCGCTCCCCCGCCCGGCGGGCCGGCCGCGGAGATCGTCCGCGGCCGGCACCGCCGGCCGGAGTGCCGGATCAGACGTTCCAGACGCCGGTGGCGGCGGCGTCCCTGGCGAAGTCGGCGAAGTCACGGGGCTTGCGGCCCAGGACCTCCTCCACACCGTGCACCAGGTGGGCGTTGCGGCCGTCGAGCGTCAGGGCGAACAGCTCGACGAAGTCCTCCGGAAGGTCGTTCTCCTTCAGGAAGGCACGGTACTCGTCACTGGTGACCGCGGTGTACGTGATCTCCCGGCCGGTGGCCTTGGACAGCTCCTCGGCCACGTCCTGGTAGCTGAGCAGCCGGGGGCCCGACAGCTCGTACGTCTTGGCGATGTGCTTGGGGTCGGCCAGCGCGGCGACGACCACGTCGGCGATGTCGTCGGCGTCCACGAAGGGCTCGACGGCGTGACCGGTCGGCAGCGCGAGCTCGCCGCCGAGGACGGGCTCCAGGAAGAAGCTCTCGTTGAAGTTCTGGTTGAACCAGCTCGACCGTACGACGGTCCAGTCGGCGCCGGACTCCTTCAGCTTCTCCTCGGCGACCTGCGCGCCCTCCTCGCCGCGGCCGGAGAGCAGCACCAGGCGGCGCGCGCCCTTGGCGACGGCGAACTTGGAGAACTCGCCCACGCTCTCGGCGGCACCGGGGAAGGCGAGGTCGGGGTAGTAGGTGACATAGACGGCTCCGACGCCCTCCAGCGCACCTTCCCAGGTGGCCGGGTCCTCCCACACGAAGGGACGGTCGGCGTTGCGCGAACCGATCCGCACGGGAAGGCCCTGGGCGGCAAGGCGCTCGGCGACCCGGCGGCCGGTCTTGCCGGTGCCGCCGATAACGAGCGTCGTCTTCGTCTCTGTCTGGGCGTTCTGCGTGGTCTGAGTCATGAGTACAGTCAAGTCCATTCACCTGAGACGCGACATAGCTACGAAGCTCAGTTCCATACGTATGCGTCTACGCTCCGCTCCCGGATCCCGGCGAGGAGCTCAGGAACTGCCCATACCGCCGCAGACATTGATCGCCTGGGCGGTGATCGACGCGGCGCTCTCCGTGGTGAGGTAGCCGACCAGACCGGCGACCTCCTCGGGAGTGGAGTAGCGGCCGAGCGGGATCTTCGACTCGAACTGCTCCTGGACGAAGTCCTCGGTGGTGTCCCAGGCCGCCGCGTATCCCTGCCGGACCTGCTCGGCCATCGGCGTCTCCACATAGCCGGGGCAGACCGCGTTGACGGTGACACCGACGGGCGCCAGCTCCTTGCCCAGCGCCCGGGTGAAGCCGACGACACCGTGCTTGGAGGCGGAGTACGGGGCGCCCATCACGACGCCCTGCTTCCCGGCCGTCGAGGCGATGTTGATGATGCGGCCATGGCCGGCCTCCACGAGGCCGCCGTTCAGCAGGACCTCACGGGTCAGCAGGAACACGCCGTTGAGGTTGGTGTCGATGACGTCGTACCAGAGCTCGTCGGCGATCTCGGCCGTGGGCCCTCCGCCGCCCCGGCCCGCGTTGTTCACCAGGATGTTGACCGGGCCGAACTGGGCGACGACCGTCGCCACCAGGGCCGAGACCGACGCCCGGTCCCGTACGTCGGCGACCGTGCCCTCCACCTCGAACCCTTCAGCGCGCAGATCCTCGACGGTCTGCTTGACCTCCTGGCCGGTCCGCGCGCAGATGAACACACGGTGGCCGCGCCCGCCGAGTTCCCGGGCGACTCCCAGACCGATTCCCCGTGTCGCACCCGTGATCAATGCCACCGGGTTTCTCGGCGGCCTCATCCCATTTCCCCGGCACTCAGCGGTCCCCGAACCTGAATCTCCACGGTTTCCCTCCGTACCTCGTCGAATCCCCGTCGAACCGAAACTCTTCGACGCGAAGTACGGTAGCCGTGCCGAGCCTTTAGTTCTTGAATTCTTGAGTACCCGTCTAGTACGGCTCCAAGACCGGCAAACGGAATGTCATTTCCACCGTCCCGAATGGTACTGACGGAACGGAGAACGGCGGGTGGGAATAGCTCCGCCGAAACAACGGCCAACAATGAGAATGAAATCCCTGCCCGTACGGACGGACCAGGACAGGCCGAACCGGTACGGAAGCGGAAAAGGAAGCCGGAACGGAAGCGGAACGGAATGCGGTGTGCCCGTACGGTCAGCTCACGCGGACGAGAGGCTCGCGGGAGTTCTCCACGGGGGCCGCGGCCTCCGGTCCCGCCATCAGGATCGAGCGCTGGAGCCTGCGCAGCCCGGCGGACGGTTCGAGGCCCAACTCCCGTACGAGCGTGCCGCGCAGCCGGTGGTACACGTTCAGCGCCTCGCCGCGGCGGCCCGAGCGGTGCAGCGCGAGCATGAACTGGCCGTGCAGATTCTCATGGGTGCGGTAGCGGCTGACGAGCACGGTCAGCTCGGCGAGCAGCTCACGGTGGCGGCCCAGCCGGAGATCGGCCTCGATACGCTGATCGAGCGCGCAGAGCCGGCTCTCCTCAAGCCGCTTGATCTCCATGTCGAGTTGAGCGCCGCCGTGCACATCGGCGAAGGCGGGACCGCTCCACAGCGCGAGCGCCTCCCGCAACTGGCGGGCCGCGCCGACGTAGTCGCCCGCGTCCATCGCCCGGTAGCCGAGACCGGCGAGCCGGTCGAACTCCCGGACGTCACTGGTGCCGCCGCCGCTGTCGAGGCGGTATCCGCCGGGAAGAGTGACCAGCACCTCCTTGGCGGTCCGCGCCGTGCCCTCCTGGCCCTCCTGGGCCCCGTGCTTGAGCGCCGCGGCGATCAGGGACCGCAGCTGGAGCACATAGGTCTGGAGCGTGGTCCTGGCGCTGCGCGGAGGCTCTCCCGCCCACAGCTCTTCGATCAACGCGGTCACCGGCACCACTTGGTCGGCGTGGAGCGACAGTAAAGCGAGCACCTGCCGGGGCTTCGGCGCCGTCGGCGTGATCGATCTCCCGTTCTCCCGCACAGCCAATGCGCCCAGTACGTCGATGTCCACGCGTCTCCCCAATCCCTGCAGGTGAAGTCAGTACCGTTCGAGGCCGCTCACGGGGTGCGATTGCTGCGCATGGATTCAAAAACAGGACAGACGGTTTGTCAATACCAAACCGTACAGACTGTTTTTTGTTAACGCTCCGTACATCAGCGTCACCGTCAGGTCACCGAACAGTCGGGGTACGGGCGCAACACGGGCAGCGTACTCCCGTCAAACGGGCTCCTCGACACCTGCCTCCCCGCCCATGGCCGAATGGCAGGATCCGCAGGTCACCAAGGTGCCAATGGCCTGGCGCGGGGCCATCGCGGGTAGCATCAGCTCCCAGAAGCGGGTTAGCGTACGCCGCGAGATCCACTCCCTGTCGTCTCTGGCACCCAGCACCTCGAAACCGACCGTGGCCGCCATCAGGGCGCTTGCCACATCGTCGGGCGCCACACCGTCGGCCAGTCCACCGTTGGACGCCGCCCGTTCGACTTCACTCTCGACCCAGCGCCGCCATTCGCGCCGCAGATTGATGCCGTGAGGGCGCGAGATGTCTCCGCTCAGCTCGAATCCCGCCCGTACGACCACATCGTCGTCAAGGCTGCGCATCAGCGTGTGCGTGGCGTCGACAAGGAGCTGGAGGCCCACCGCGCCGGCGAGCCGGCAACGCTCGGTGATCAGCCGGACCTCCTGTGCCGCCTCCTCCTCGACCGCTTTGGCCAGGGCTTCCTTGCTGGTGAAGTGGAAGTGCAGCGCGCCGTTGCTCACCCCGGCCCGGCGGCTGATCATCGTGAGCGACGCAGGAACGTATCCCTCGTCCGCGAACACCTCCGCGGCGGCCCGGATCAACGATCGTCGCGTACGGGCGGCGCGCTCCTGCTTGACCATCAACGGCTCCAGATGTCGGGAGGACCGGAAGCGATGCGCGGTGTGCGCTGCGACATTAACAAACCGTCGGCGCGGTTTGTACAAGCTTTACGCCACTCTCGATGTCCGGAACTGTCATCGGTCCGTATCGCTCAAGAGCCGCTTGAGCCGCCCTGGAGAACGGCTGGACGGCCGCTCGATCAAATGAACTTGAACACGTGCACTCCCGTGCGGCTCCACCGCTGAACCGAGGAGGATCCGGGAAGGGATCGGGAGACCGTTCGGTCACGGTCCGTCATCACTGTGCGTCCGGCTCGGATCCCTCCCCGGCCTCGGCGGCGAGCCTGCGGGCGGCCTCGACACGGGCCCCGCGGTCGTACGCCACATCGAGCCCGAGCAGCAGACGCGGCATCACCATGCTGGGCAGCAGGTGCTCCCACATCACCGAGACCCGGCGCTCCACGTCCCGGCGGTCCGCCACCACCCGCGAGTAGACATGGATCCCGGTCCAGGCACCGACGACCAGTTCGGCCGTCTCCCGCGGTTTGACATACGGCAGCAACTCGCCCCGCTCCTTGGCCTGGACCAGCAGATCCTCGCTCAGACGCGACCACACGGGGAAGGGACTGACATCGGAGAAGTCGACCGATCCCTGCTCCACGGCGAGCCGGGTGCCGGCCCTGAGGATCATGTCGTGCAGGGAGCGGTGTGCGACGACCATCGTGACATCGATCAACTCCTGGACCTTGGAGTCCGTCGGCCCGGTGACCAGGTCCCTGGTCTGATCGCTCAGCACGCCCCGCGCCAGGTCCTCCTTGGACGGGAAGTGGAAGTAGAGGGCACCCTTGGTCACCTCGGACCGTGCGAGAATCTCCGAGATCGTGGCCGCGTCGTAGCCGTACTGGTCGAAGACCGAGGCCGCGGCCTCCAGAATGGCGGCGCGCGTTTTGATCGCACGCTGTTGCTGCGCCATGCGGGTGGCTCCCGTCGTGCAGTTCCAGGGGTCCTCATGACGCCCTGAGGTGGCTCCCCCGCCGTTCTCGGTCAAGCCTACCGACTAAACCGGGTGGTCTGTATATTCCCCGGCTCCGGGAGCGCTCCGCCGCTCCCGTCCAGCATCCGTGCTCCACGGGGAGACTCCATGTCCGAAACGACCGTCCGGATGGACAGCACCTCACGCACCGGGAGACCGGTGGCGCCGGTGGCGCCTCAGCTGACCACCACGGTGCCGAGGGAGTATGTGCACCGTGCCGCGATGGCGGAGGTCCTGCTCACCGGCTGGCGCCGGATGGACGAGCGACGCTTCTCGGTGACCGGGCAGTGGCCACGGCTGCACGGCTTCTTCAGCGCGGTCGACGGACTTCATGATCCGCTGCTCGCCGCCGAAACAATCCGCCAGGTCGGTTCTCTATTGGCACACGCCGAGTTCGGTACACCGCTGGGACATCACTTTCTGCTGCGGGATCTGTCCCTCACCGTCGAGCCCCGGCATCTCGCGATCGGCGGTGTCCCTGCCGGTCTGGATCTCGATGTCTTCTGTCCGCAGATCCGCACACGCGGCGGTGAACTCGCGGGGCTGCGCTACGAAGCGGTCGTCCGCCGCGACGGACAGACCGTCGCCACCGGCGGCGCCTCCTTCGTCTGCGCCGCTCCGGCCGTCTACCGCCGGCTGCGCGGTGAGCGCGCCGCCCGCTCCGACGTACGGCGACCGCCGCTGACCGCGCCCGTACCGCCGAGCAGCGTCGGCCGGTCCGCCGCGTACGACGTGGTGCTCTCCCCGACCGGCGAGGAGCACATCTGGCGGCTGCGCGTCGACACCGGGCATCCCGTGCTCTTCGACCATCCGGTCGATCACATCCCGGGCATGGTCCTGCTGGAAGCCGCCCGTCAGGCGGCCAACTCGGTGCTGCGCGGCGGCGCCTGTGTGCTGACCGGCTTCACCGCCGAGTTCCCGCGCTTCGCCGAGCTGGACCTGGAGTGCCTGATCGAGCTGCGTCGGCTGCCGGAGCAGTTCCACGGGCTGTCGTCGGTCCTGGTGACCGGGCGTCAGGAGGGCGAACCCGTCTTCACCTGTGTGGTGAGCGCTCCCCCGCCCGCGGACTCCCCGACACCCGGCGCCTGAACACACCCGGCTCACACACGCCCGGCTTCCGCTTACACACTCACACGCTCACAGCACGGTGAAGCCGCCGTCCACCGGCAGGACCACACCGGTGACAAAAGAGGCCCGGTCGCTGCAGAGCCAGGCCGCTGCCTCCGCCACCTCCTGCGGTTCCGGTGTGCGCGGCTGCGGTGTCGACCGGTGGAGCAGCTTCTCCGCCTCGGGATGCCGGCTGAACCACTCCTGGACCACCTCGCTGCCCGCGATGCCCGGTGCGATGGCATTGATCCGTATCCCCTGGGCCCCGTACTCCGCCGCGGCGGCCCTGGTCAGTCCGATCACCGCGTGCTTCGCCGCGATGAAGGCCGCGGAGACCGGTGTCGCCACCAGCCCGGCGACACTGCTGTTGTTGACGACCGCACCACCGCCGCCGCGGAGCATGGCCCGGACCTGGTGGCTCAGGCCGTTCCACACGCCCCGGACATTGGTGTCCATGATCTCGTCGTACTCGTCCTCGCCCGTGAGATGCAGTGGTGTCTGATGGGCTCCCACACCCGCGTTGTTGAACGCCACGTCCAGCCCGCCGAAGCACTCCACCGCCGTCTTGACCGCCCGGGCCATATCGCTGGAGCTGGCCACATCGCCCACCACGTACTCGGCTCTTCCGCCCGCCCGGCGCACATCCTCGGCCACGGCGGCGAGCCGCTCCTCCCGGCGTGCCATCAGCACCACCGAGGCTCCCTCACGTGCGAACACATGGGCGGCGCACGCGCCCACGCCACTGCTCGCGCCCGTGATGAGGGCGGACTTGCCGGTCAGCATCTGTGAGTTGGTCGACATGGCCGGAGTGTGCCAGGGGGCGGCCCGGTGCGGAGCACTCTTGAGGTTTTTCCAAGCTGAACAACCGATTAATAGGCCTGTCCATGGCCGATGTCCGAACCGGGCCCGTTTCCGGTGGTGTTGGCGGCGTGTTCCTCGACCACGGTCAGATAGGCGGAGGCCCGTGCCTCGGCGGCGGGACGCAGCGCCGGCGGGACTCTGCGCAGGGCCCGCCGGCGGGAGCCGCGCGTGAGCAGATCGGCGGAGAGCGGAGTGCGCGGCGAGCGCAGAAAGGCACGTGCCCGCCGCCGCGACCGGTGCCGCAGTGTGAGATAGAAGCCCGCCGCGATCAGGAAGTTGAGCGCCATCTTGACGGCGACGCCCGCGACCGAGCCGAGCAGTGGCGAGTCGAAGAACCAGTGCATGGCCATGGCGGTCAGCAGACAGAACACGGCCGGGACGATCCGCCGGTGCGCCGGCCGGGCGTCGTGCGCGAGCAGAAAGCCGATCCCGGCTCCGGCCACTCCGGTCATCGCCCAGTGCGAACCGAGGCCCGTCAGCAGGACCCGGGTGGCGAAGGACTGGACGACATCGGCACTGCCGTTGACACCACCGCTGTTCAGGATGGAGTTCATGGCGTACGTCCAGTTCTCCACCACCTGGAAGCCGAGACCGGTGAACGCGCCGAGGAAGAATCCGTCGAGCGGACCGCGGACCAACTGCCGGGTGCCCAGGGCGATCAGCGCGACACCGGAGAGCTTGAGGAGTTCCTCGTTGAGCGGCGCGGTGAGGGCCGCGGCCCACCGGGAGGCGAAGTCGATGCCCGCGGTCTTGGCCCAGATGCCCTGGAGCCCGGTGTTGGCCACGATGGCACAGCCGGTCGCCGCGGTGGCGCCCCAGACGACTCCGCTCCAGGCCCAGGCGCGCGGCGCCGCCCGGAACGGCCGTACCCGTTGAAGGACCGTCACCCCGATCGTCACCGTGATCAGGAGCAGCACGAAGGCGAGCAGCGCGGAGGCGGGAAAGACCCGGACGACCGCCCCGAAGTCGAGAGCGATCAGGGCGGCGCCGAGAAGACAGAGCGCGGCGCAGAGCCAGCCCACCGGCTGCCGTCGCAGCGATCCGCGCAGCGAGGCGTATGCCGCCGACGGCACGGCCGTGGTCATGATGCCTCCCGTGGAAAGGCGACGCTGTGGGCCACGGCCGTGGCGTCGGCCACCGTGCCCGGTGCGGTGCCCGGCTCGGCCAGTACGGTGATCTCCACGGCGTAGTTCTCGCTCGGCGGCACCCAGACGGTGGCGGTACCAGCCCGTCCCGGCCGTGTCAGCGGCCCGGTCAGACCGCGCGCGCCCGCCGCGCTGGTGACGGGCCGTGGACCGCCGAGCCGGGTGGCGCCGTCCGCGACGGACAGGACCTTGCGCAGGCCCGTCCAGAGCTGCCTGGCGTCGCTACGGCCCGAGGAGAGGTCGACATAGCCCGCGACCAGGTCGACACCGTCCCGGGACAGCGCGTACGAGGAGCCGGGATCGCTGCGCGACTTGCTCAGCTCCCAGCCCGCGCCCGCCACCCGCAGCAGGGCGGTACTGCCGCTCGGTCCCAGCTCCAGTACCGCGCCGGCCGGTACGGGCTCGCCGTCGGCGATGGCACGGTCGATCAGCGGCCAGCCCGCCGTGAGGGCGGCCATGACGAGCAGGACCCCGAGGACGGCCCAGCGCCGAGGGCGGGCCAGTCGACGGGGCGGGCGCCGGGTGACCGCTGCGGTGTCCATACGGCGGACGGCCTAGGCGTCGTGGCGCAGCGGCGTGAGCTGCTCGATGTCGTAGCGCACCCGCAGTTCCGCGATCGCCACCGGGTCCGGGGTGCCGCCCTCCTTGAGGATGTCGAGCAGTTCCTCGAAGTACCGCTCGTGGTCGGACGGCGGCGACGACTGGAAAAACATCTTGGCGTCCCGGCCGGTCCGGTTGGCGAACGCGTGCGGGCAGCCGGGCGGTACGACGACGACCGTGCCCGGTGTGGCCCGTACCGCTCTCAGCCCTGACGCGGACTCCCAGTGCCGCCAGTCCTCGCTCAGCACGCGCGGCTCGAAGGCCAGCACGTCCAGCTCGCCGTCGAGGATGTAGAACAGCTCCTCGCTGCGGGTGTGCCGGTGGGCGCCGACGTCGAAGCCGGGCGGCACGACGACCTCGAAGGTGGAGGAGACCCGTGAGTGCTCCCCGGTGACCTTGAAGGTCACCTGCTGCGCCGCGGTGTGGATGACGGTGCCCCCGCCCGGGGGGACGATCAGCCCCTCGGCCCTCATCAGCTCGGTCATGCGGTGCTCCAGGACGGTGGGGTGCGGCGGTGGGGAGCCGGTCACAGGAGGACCGGAGGCGTCTTGGGACCGCGGCGCGGCCACACACCGGAGGGCCGCTCCGGCCGGGAGCCGACCGCCGTGGCGGGAGTGGTGCTCGTCATCACCAGCCCACCGGTTCGGTCGCGGGCGAGGGATGGGCGCTGCGGCCCCGGGTTCCGAAGACATGGCGTTCCGTCACGGCCGACGCGGGCCCGGCTCCGGTGGTGGTCCAGCGGCCCAGGGCCATCTCGGCGGTGATGCCGGGCCCGAAGCCGGCGATGATGCCTCGCTCCCCGGAGGCCCGTCCGCCCTCGTCGAAGAGTCTTCGTACCGCGTCGAGGACGACGGCGCTGGCGATGTTCCCGTACTCGGTGAGGGTGCCCCGGCTGAACCGGAACGCCTCGGGCGCCACCTCCAGGAAGTGGCTGAGGTCGTCCAGGATGCGCGGGCCGCCCGCGTGGATGATGTAGAAGTCCAGGCCGGTGGCGTCCCAGCCGTGCTGGTCGGCGATCGTGCGCAGGGCGGGTGCCAGCGGCTCCATGGTGGTGGGCACACGCTTGTCCAGCAGGAAGTGGAAGCCGGTGGCCCGGACGCTGTAGGCGATCCAGTCGGTGGTGTCGGGCACCAGATGCGAGCCGTTGCGCTCCAGCGCGATACCGGTGCCGCCCTGGCCCCGTACGACGGCCGCGGCGACCGCGTCCCCGAACAGCCCGTTGGAGAGCAGCGAGCCGACGCCGAGGTCGGTGGGCTGGTAGCAGAGCGAGCAGAACTCGCAGGCGACGATGAGCACATTGGCTCCCGGGTACGCCCGGCAGAAGTCATGTGCCCTGTTGATGGCCGCACCGCCCGCCGCGCACCCCAGTTGGGCGATGGGGAGCTGCCGGGTGTGGTTGGGGAAGTCCATGGTGTTGATCAGCCAGGCCGTGAGCGACGGCATCATGAACCCGGTGCACGAGACATAGACGATGAGGTCGATGTCCGCGGGACGGAGCCCCGCGTGGTCCAGGGCGGTATTGATCACCCCGGGCACACGGGCCTTCGCCTCTGTCTCGTACAGCATGTTCCGGTGCTCGAAGCCGGGGTGCCGGAGTGTCTCCTCGATGGGCTGGACGATATGGCGTTTGGCCACGCCGGTGTTCTGGATCAGTCGCAGGGCGAGAGGCAGTTGCGGATGGTCCGAGTGCAGGGAACGCGCGAGAGCGAGCGTGTCTTCCATGGTGATCACATGCTCGGGAACCGAGACAGCGGGTTTGCACAGGGTCGCCACGAGTGCTCTCCTTCATCCGGTGTTCGCAGGGAACTGCGGCCCACACTCACGGGTGGTCCAGCGCCACGCAACCCGGGAGAAGCAGGGGAGAGGGCGTGCGAGGACGGCCGCCGAGGGAGGACCGGCGCGGGATGCGAAGCACCGTCCGGGTTGCGCGTACCGGCTACGGAACGTAGGGACGGAGCGGGCCGGTTGGGCCATTCAGGGGGCCGCCCGGGGTACGGGGCCGGGGTGAGGCGTGCTCGGCCGGGGTGAGGCGTGCTCGGCCGGGGCGAGGCGTGCTCGGCCGGGGCGAGGGATGTTCGGCCGGCGCTCATGCTCGGCCGCCGGTGGTACTCACGTACCGGTCCCGAGACTCCCAGGTGTGTTCGGTGCATATGTGCCCGGCGCGCCGTCCCACGGCCACCGCGTCCTTGCCACAAGAAAACCGACTGCCCTGTATGCGGACGCTGCACGGTACCGACGGCCAATAAAACGCGGGCAGGTATCGGCCATCCCCGGATACGGGAGTCCATGAGTCTCCGTGTCCGTCCAAATTGTTATGGCGTACAGGATATATTCCTCATCCGGTTGAGCACTATAGTACGGGGTGGGCGGTTTGTTTTTGGGACACCGATGTCCGCTTGCCGGTCCGTAGAGAGGCATTTCATGGCAACACAGGAGCGCGCCATCAGGACGCGCACGGCGATCCTGGAGGCGGCCGGAGCGGTCTTCGACGAGTACGGGTACGCGTCGACCACGCTCACGATGGTTCTTCAGCGGGCCCGCGTCACCAAGGGCGCCCTCTACTTCCACTTCCAGTCCAAGGAGGCGCTCGCACAGGCCGTTCTGGACGAACAGGTGCAGCTCGGGACCGTTCCGCCGCAGGCCTGCAAATTACAGGAAGTCATCGACATCACCTTCGCCGTCGCCCATCGGCTCCTGGAGAACGCTCTGCTCAGAGGGAGCGTCCGGCTCACCGTGGATCAGGGCGCGCCTCCCGGTGTCGATCACAGCGGCCCTTTCCGTCAGTGGCCGGAGCACTTGATCGTACTGATGGAACAGGCCCGCGATCAGGGCGAGTTGCTGCCCAATGTGCAGCCTCGGGACACGGTGGAGCTGCTGGTGGGCGCGTTCGCCGGGATTCAGCTCATGTCCCGCGCGCTCACCCAGCGCGAGGATCTCGGACGCCGGATCTCCTTGTTGTGGGGCCATATCCTGCCGAGCATCGCGGTGCCCGGATTGATGCCCAGTATCGACACCGCGCCCGACCGGGGCGCGCGTGTGACGGCGGCGGACTTCACGGGCTGACCGGATGATCCTGCTCACCGGAGTCACCGGCACGGTAGGACGGTTGGTGGCGGAACGCCTTCGCGCCTCCGGCACCGCCACCGAGGAGCCAGTCCGGCTGCTGTCGCGTGACCCACGCCGTATCGCCACGCTCGCCGGTCCCGGGACGGAGGTCGTGGGCGGTGACTTCGCCGATCCGGGCAGCCTGGCCATGGCGTTGAAAGGCGTCAGGGCCGCGCTGCTGGTGACGGCCGATCCGCTCACACCGGCCCATGACGAGCACTTCGTCGCGGCGGCCCGCTCGGCGGGCGTACGGCATCTCGTCAAGCTCTCCGCACAGGCGGTGGCCGAACCGGACGCGACGGATCTGATCACGCGGTGGCAGCGGAACAGCGAGGAGGTCATCCGAGCCTCGGGCCTCGACTGGACCTTTCTGCGGCCCAGGTCCTTCATGTCCAACACACTCGGCTGGGCACGCTCCGTCCGGGACGAGGGCGTGGTGCGAGGGATGGACGGCACCTCGCCCAACGCCACCGTCGATCCACGCGACATCGCGGACGCGGCCGTCCTGTCCCTCGCCTCCACCGGCACCGGCCATGTCGGCCGGGCCTACGCCCTGACGGGTCCGGCCGCGATCAGTCCCGTACAGCAGGTCGCCGTGCTGTCCGAAGTGCTCGGACGTCCGCTGAGGTTCCTGGAGGTGACACGGGACCAGGCGTACGAGGCGCTGCGCGCCAGGTATCCGGTCCCGGTGGCCGACGCGCTGATGGAGAGCGCCGTACGGCAGCGGTCCGGCGCCAAGGCCCGGGTGGAGCCGACGGTGGAGACGCTCCTCGGCCGGCCTCCCGGTACGTACCGCTCCTGGGCGGCGGACCATCTCCAGGCCTTCCGTCCCGTCTGACGGACCGTGCGGGACGCGCCGCCGGGCGGGCCGTCGGGCAGGCCCCGGAACCGTACCGTGCGCACGGCTTGTGGGAGCGCTCCCGTTGCGGGCAACATGCACCGTATGTCATCGCTGTCCGCCTCATCCCCGCCCGCCACCGTCCGCGCCTACCGACCCGACGATTCGCCCGCGCTGTACGACATCTGCGTACGCACCGGCCATGAGGGCGGCGACTCCCGGCAGCTCTATCCGGATCCGGAGCTGCTGCCGAGCCTCTTCGCCGCGCCCTACGCCGCTCTGGAACCGGAGCTGACCTTTGTGCTCGACGACGGCCGGGGCCGGGCCGTCGGCTATGTTCTGGGCACCGCCGACACGCCCGCCTTCGTGAAGGCGTTCCGGGAGGTCTGGCTCCCGTCACTGGCCGACCGCTATCCGGAACCGGTCGGTCCGGCCCGTACACCGACCGACGAGATGATCGCTCTGCTGCACTGGCCCGAGCGGATGGTCCTGCCCGAACTGGCCGGTTATCCGGCTCATCTGCATATCGATCTCCTGCCCGGCCACCAGGGCCAAGGGCACGGCCGGGCGCTGATGCACACGTTCCTCCGCGCCCTGCACCGGAAAGGAGTGGGCGCGGTCCATCTGTCGATGGTCACCGCCAATACGGGCGCCCGGGCGTTCTACGACCGTCTCGGCTTCCATGAGATCGCCGTGCCGGATCCCGGTCCACTGACCTATCTCGGACGCTCGACGGCAGTCTCGACGGCAGTTGAGTAGCCGTACTCATCCGCCGACCCGCTGACCTCCCCGGCGGTCAGACGGCCTTGCGCATACGCCGTACGCTCCAGTCGAAACGTCCCCGGCACACCGTCGCGCCCGCCTCGTCGACGACCTCCGCGGATGTGGTCAGCCGTGCTGCGCGGTCGCTCGCGCCGGAGAGAACGGTACGCAGCGCCTCGCGGGCCGCGTCGTCCAGTCGGCAGGACGCGACGAGACGCCCACGGGCGGGCGCGAGGAACTCCATGGAGGCCGCGGCTCCCAGCGGCACCACGCCCTGGAAGTCGTCCGCGCTCCCGCTCGCCGCGATCATCGCGGCGAGCCCGGCCGCGTCGACGAGCGCGATCAGACCGCTGGAGTGCAGCGAGCCGATCACATTGGTCAGCGCGTGCGGTGTCGAGAGGGCGACTTCGGCCGCGCCGTCCGCCGCGCGCAGCACCTCGATCCCGGCCGTCAGATGCGCGGGAACGGGGCCCAGCAGCGTACGCGCGAGCGCGGTGACATCCACCCGGCCCATGCTGGCGCGACAGCACGACGGCCGGGTGACCGCCCGTACAACGACAGACGACGGACGAGACGGACGACAACGGGCGACGACGCCCAAGGCCGCCCGGCGGTCAGCCGGATCTCGGCCGCCTCAGCGGCCGACGGGCCGCGGGGGTCGGGCGACGTCCTGGGTGGGGCCGTGCGAGTCTGTCTCCTGTCCGCCGACGACCGCCGACACAAGGAGAGAACATGGGCGAGCGCGCCACCGGTACGGAGTCGTGCCTTGGCTTCACCGACTGGAGCTGGCTCAATCCGCCCGCCCACTGGGCTCCGTACGACGACGCTCTGGATGTCACCACGGCGCCGGACACGGACTTCTGGGTGACCACGCACTACGGCTTCGTACG
The DNA here is from genome assembly GCF_042732975.1 of Streptomyces sp. NPDC059743. Classification (NCBI taxonomy): domain Bacteria; kingdom Bacillati; phylum Actinomycetota; class Actinomycetes; order Kitasatosporales; family Streptomycetaceae; genus Streptomyces; species Streptomyces sp. NPDC059743. Next base: position 117,217 of record NZ_JBHWGS010000014.1, read on the forward strand.
GGACACGGGCCACGCCCTGCTGCGGCCGGTGCCCGGGAACTTCGTGCTGCGCGCCACCTTCACCGGCGACTACCGCGAACAGTACGACCAGGCCGGGCTGTTGCTCCGGATCGACGAGAAGAACTGGATCAAAACGGGTATCGAGTATGTCGACGGCCGGCAGCAGCTCAGCGCCGTCGTCACCCGTGAGGTCTCCGACTGGAATGTCGTACCGCTCGCCCATCTCACCGACAGCCCGGCGCCCGTGACCGTCGAGCTGCGGCGCGAGGGCGACACCGTGACGATCCACTACGGCATCGACGGCTCGCCCGCGACCATGCTGCGGCTCGCCTACTTTCCGCCCGATGTGGCCGCGCAGGCGGGACCGATGTGTGCCTCTCCCGACGGCAAGGGCTTCACGGCCCGGTTCACGGCGCTGAGCTTCGACACACTGTCCTGAACGAACGGACTGCGGTGTCCCGTGCCCGGTTCCGGCGGTTCCGGCGGTTCCAGGCACGGGAGACCGTACTCATCGTGAAGAAGCACGCCTCACGGGATCACGCCGCAGGCGCGACCGCCGTCGCCGCGATCCGGATCTCCGCCCTCCGTGTCACACCGTTCACCGTCACCGCGAGCGTGACGGTGCCCGGCCGCAGCGCGGTCAGTGTGCCCGTCGCCGGGTCGAAGACCGCCGTATGGCGGGGCCGGACACCGTCCCGGTCGCCGATACGGAGATTCGGGGACCCGGTCCAGTCCGCGCTCAGCGGGAAGCCGACCGGGATCCGCCGGGCGCCCTGGACGACGGTTGCCACGACCTGGGCGCTGTGACGAGGAGTCAGCACGGCCGGCGCGTCCAGTTCCAGCGCGTCGGTGTGCGCGCGGGTCTGCACGGAGAGCCAGTCGGGCCCGCCCTCCCACGGCTTCAGCCGCGCCGCCGACTGCTCGCCACGGGAGATCCGGTCCACACCGACGAGCGACCAGCCGGTGAAGCCGCCCTCGTCCACAGGCGCGGCGGGCGCCTTGCCCGAGTTGCCGTTGATCAGATACGGCACGCCGTCCACCCGCGAGGCGTGGAAGACACCGACATGGCTGCCGATGAGTCCCGCGCCCTTGCCGGTCGTACGGCGGAACTCCGCGAGCCACTGCTCGATCAGGGCCGCCTCCTTGCGGTCGCTCAGCTCGCTGGCCTTCTGGACCGTCGGATCGCGCGGCGGTACATGCTCGATCACCATGACCGAGCGGACACGGCTGTCCTTCGCCGCCGCGTCCAGCTGCTCGCGTACGGCCCTGATCTGGGCGAAGCCGCCGCCGCGCAGCGTCAGACTCGATGTGTCAAGGGTGAGGAAGCGGGTGCCCTCGTGGTCGAAGACCCGCTGCGCGGGACCGAACCGGTCGGTGAAGTTCTTGATTGAGCCGCCCATCACCTCGTGGTTGCCCGGAACGTAATACCAGGGCACCGCGTCGCCCAGCTCCTCCGTCAGTACGGTACGGGCGAAGTCGAGATCCGCGGGTGAGCCCTCGTCCACCAGGTCGCCGTTGATCACCACGAAGTCCGGCTTCGCCGCTCTGATCTCGCGCAGCGTACGCCGGGCCTGGGCGACGATCGCGCTGTCCGGAGCACGGGCGACGAACTGGGCGTCGGACATGACCGCGAACCGCCAGTCCCTGCCCTCCGTCACCGCGGCCGAGTCGATCAATGGATCAGCCACACGCGGCTGTTCTGGCAGATCCACGGTGGGCGGTACCTGCGCCGTCAGATCGTCGATCACGATCTCGCCCGTGTACTGCTTGGTGGCGGCGGTCTCGGCGAGATAGAAGCGGTAGAGGCTCAGTGGCATGGCCGCTCCGGCCGGTACGGCGAAGGTCACCTGCCGCCAGCCGGTCCAGGTGACATACGGTCCGCGCAGCAACTGGTCGGAGCCCGCCGCGTCCTTGAGATGCAGAGTCGGCCAGGCGCCCTTGCCGTCGCCCTTGATCCACAGCTTGAAGGACTGCGGCTGGCCGGGCACCGCGAGCTGCCGCGGCGGAGAGGCATAGGCGGCGCGGGTGGCGGTGGACTGAGTGAAGTCGTAGGAGAGGGTGAGCCCGGTGCCGGTGTGGCCGTCGGGAGTCGCCGAGACCGAGCCGCTCGCGCGTGCCTGGCTGAACGTCCACGACGCGGCGTCGTCCAGACCGGAGACCGGCTGCTCGGCGAGTCCGACGCTCACGGCGAGTACGGTCGTGGCGCCGCCGACGCTCGCCGTGATCGCTCCGGCGCCGCTGCCGGTGAGGGACTTCACGGTGAAGGAGCCCCGGCCGTCGTCGGTGACGGCGAAGAGGGACCGGTCGTACTCCAGCCGTACGTCCCGGGGTTCGACGGGCGCGCTGGTGCCATGGGCGTCGAGTCCGACGATGCCGAAGGTGCCCGTCGCGTCCGCGTCGGCGAGTCCGACGCGCCGGGTGGTGGGCTGGATACGGTCGAGCGCGTCGAGCACGGTCAGTTCCGTACCGCCCGTCGCGTGTCCGCGCTCGGCGCGTACCTCGGTGGTGCCGCTGTGGCGCGCGGTGAACACGCCCTGGGAGTCGATCCGTCCCACCGAGGACCGTACGGCCCGCCAGCGCGGTGTGCCGGCCGCCGGGCCATAGGTCTCGTCGTATCCGGCCGCGGTGAGCCGGCGGGTCAGTCCCGGGAAAACGCGCTCGGGATGGCCGCCCTTGACCAGATCGACGGTCGGTGCCGTGCCCGCGGGAGTACGGGTCTCGACCCAGAAACCGCTGAGCCGGCCGCTGCCGTCCGGCGCGGTGAGCGCGAGACCGTTGGGCACTGTGCGCTCGCTGCCGTCGGAGGGACTGTTCTCCACGCGCAGGGCGTCGCTGCCCGGCGCGCGGGCGACCAGTGTGGAGGAGCCGCCGCCGTCGAGGTTGAGCGCGTTGTACGCACCGGCCTCACGCATCATCAGGCCCAGCTCGGTGAGGGTGACTCCACCGCTGTCGGCCTGCCGTCCGTCGACGGTGATCACCTGCATGGTGCTGCCGTCACGGGAGAAGCCGACGGCGGTACGGGGAGCCGCGGTGTTGTTGCCCTCTCCCTCGTGGCCGACCGCCGTCCCGTCCACGACCAGCAGTTCCCGGCCGCCGACGGCGGTGCGCGGCACCGGCCCGCTGTCGGCACGCGGCCGGTACTCCACCGTCACCGGGTCGCCTGGCCGCAGCGCGGTGAGCGCCACAGCGCCCGCTTCCCGGCCGACCAGCACCGTGGTGCCCTCGGCGATCGGACCGCTGCCGGGCAGGTCCGAAACGGAGACGACCTTGCCGTCCCGTACGGCGGCCTCGGCGACGGGAGCCGCCCGGTCCACGGTGAGTCGGCGGTCGGCCTCGCCCCAGCCCGTGGTGTACGCGCCGATGCCGCCGGCGGGCACGTTCGCCGCGTTGTACGCCTCCAGCGCTCGTGTCCCCGAAGGGAGCGTCACGGTGCCGTCGAAGTAGAGCTTCAGGATCCGTCCGGCGTTCCCGGGACCGATTCCGACGGCCTGATGGGCGCCGGGCGCCGGCGAGTGGACGACCTCGCCGTCCGCGAGACCGGGGCCCTGGGGCGCTCCCGTCTCGTTGATGTCGAAGAAGTCGGCGTTGATCGCGGCGACGGTACGGCGGCCCGGCCCGGCGTCATGGCCGGCGGCGAGCTGGGAGACCGTACGGCGGTCGGAGACCTTGCCCGAGGAGAGATAGTCGGCCTGGGCACCGCTGCCGTCGAGATCGACGGAGAGCGTGTCGACACGCAGCCACTTGTCGGATTCGAGCCGGTCGTACGAGGTCAGCCGGATGCCGGGGGCGATCGGACGCGAGGCGCGCGCGGTCTCGATGCCGTCGCCGTCGGCGATGGATCTCGGGATCGCCGTGGCGCCCGGAACGGCGGTGGCCGCGCTCGCGGGCGGCGGCGCGACGGGCCGCAGGATCTCCGCGGCGGTACGGGGACGGGGATCGGGGACGGAGTCGGCGAGGGACGGGGCTGCCGCCCCCGCCGTCAGGGCGGTCACCGCCGCGAACAGCACGGCGGACCGCCCGGCAAAGCCTGGGCCCACAACTTCTCCTGAAAGACGGTGGATACGCACGCGGAAAGCGCTGTCGGCCGTCAGCATCGCGGTGCGCAGACCATTGATCCAGGGGTTCGTGGGAACGTCGGGGAGAACACGCGGTGACAGGGTGAAACGGACCGAGGCGCGCGCGGATCCGGAAAACGCGGCACGGCACAGGTTTCTGACGTTGCGTCAGCAGGTCGCATCAGCAGCGGGAAACCCGAAGGCCGGTCAGTCCCGGCGCAGCAGCAACAGGGCCATGTCGTCCTCGCCGCTCTCCTGTCCCAGTCCCTCGAACAGCAGATCCGCCAGTTCCGACGGATCGGCGGGGCCCGTCCGTACCGTCTCCCTGAGCACTTCGAGCCGCTCGCCCAGATCGACGCCCGGCTGCTCCACCAGACCGTCGGTGAAGAGCAGCAGTGTCTCGCCGGGCCCGAGCACTCCGGTGGTCACCGGGTAGCCGATCCCGCCCGGCCGGGTGAACTCCGCCGAGAGCCCGAGCGGCAGTCCGCCCGCCGCCGGCATCCAGTGACAGCTTCCGTCGGCCCGCCGCAGCAGCGGATCGAGATGCCCGGCCCGTACGACGCTCAGCGCACCGCTCGACAGATCGACCTCCACGTATGTACAGGTCGCGAAGCGGTCGGTGCCCAGCTCGTGCAGGAGCGCCGAGGCGCGGACCATCGCGGTGGCGGGCGGATGTCCCTCGGCGGCGTACGCCCAGAGCGCCATGCGCAGCTGTCCCATCACCACCGCCGCGTCCGTGTCATGGCCCTGGACATCGCCGATCGTCAGCCCGACCCGGCCGCCCGGCAGCGGAAGCACGTCGTACCAGTCACCGCCGACGCTCCGGCCCATACGGGCCGAGCGGTAGCGGACGGCGGTCCGTACACCGGGGATGTCGGGGATACGGCGCGGGAGCATCGCCTGCTGGAGGCCCTCGGCGAGATCGTGCTCCTGTTCGTAGAGCATGGCGCGTTGCAGGCTCTGGGCGATTCCGCTGCTGAGGGCGACCAGCAGATTGCGCTCCTCGTCGCTGAAGGCGCCGTGCCGTGGATAGAGCAGACCGAGGGCGCCGATCGGCCGGGCCTGCGCGATCAGCGGCAGATAGGCGCCGGAGCCGACCGAGAGCGGTTCGAGATACGGCCACAGGAGCGGATAGCCGGAGCGGAACTCCTCGCGTGAGGTGATGAAGCGGGGCCGCTGGGTGCGTACCACCTCGCTCATCGGGAACTGGTCGTCGATCCTGGTGTAGAGCAGCTCCGGCACATAGGAACCGAGCCGTCCCTCGGCGACCAGCCGGATCCGGCCGCCCTCGATCACGCCCAGCATCACGCTGACGGCCCGGAGATGTCCCAGCGCCTCGTCGTCCTTCAGGATGGCGATGACATCGTCCATCGAGGAGGCGCGGGCCAGCAGATCGGTGGTCCGGCCGACCACTCCGGTCAGTCTGCGCCGGCCCTCGTCCACATCGCTTCTGAGGGCGGCCTCGGCGAGCTCCTGCTCGGCGGACCGTAGGATGCCGATGATTCTGCGCGGCCGTCCCGCCTCGTGCCGGATATGCGCCTGGGTGCGGGTCCAGTGCAGCGATCCGTCGCGGTGCCTGATCCGGAAGTACGCGCCGTAGGAGGCCAGACCTTCCTTGAGCGCCCGCGCGATCAGGCTCTTCAGCCGCGCGGCCTCGTCGTTGGGCACCAGGCCGAGGAGGACCTCCGGATCGCCGTCGAACTCCTCGCGCCGCAGGTCGAAGAGCTCGAGGGCGGGCCCGTCCAGATGCACCAGCCCGCTGCCGAGATCCCAGTCGAAGCCGCCCATGCGGTTCAGCGCGAGGCTCAGATCCGGATGGGCGGGCCAGTCGTCCGGCAGCGACACGGCAGCCGGAGGTCGACCCCGATCAGCCATGGAGCCACCATCTCACCGATCGGGCCGTCGCACGCCCCGGGAAAGTCCTGACGGGTGGCCGGCAGGTGCCCCCGGGTGCTGGGCTGTTCCTGGGCTGTTCCTGGGGCGCGCATCGGAGGGCTCGGATCGGAAAGCGCCTCGGAAAGCGCTTCCGACCGTGGGCCGGTCGGAGGAGACTGCATGTCTGCACGCCGAGGGCTAATATGATCATCATTCGAAAGAGGACCTCGCTCTCCATGCAGAATCCCGAATCAACCCCGCGTTCCAGTCCGCTGGACCACCACTACTCGGGGGAGCATCCGCTCCGCACGCTCGCCTACCTCTTCCGCCCCGACCGCCGCAGGCTGCTGCTCGCCGTCGTGGTCTTCGCCGTCAAGCACATCCCGGTCTGGATGCTGCCTCTGATCACGGCCAACATCATCGATGTGGTCGTGGACCACAGGCCCGTCTCCCATCTCTGGTACAACACGGGCGCCGTGGTGCTGGTCCTCGTGCTCAACTTCCCGCTGCATCTGCTGTACGCGCGTCTGATGAGCGCCAGCATCCGCCGGATGGGACGTGAGCTGCGCTCGGCACTCTGCCGCCGGATGCAGTATCTGTCCATCGGCTACCACGCCCGGGTAAGCGCGGGTGTGCTCCAGACCAAGGTCGTACGGGACGTCGAGTCGGTCGAGACGATGACCCAGCAGAGCGCCGACATGGGGCTCGGCGCCATCATGACGCTGCTGGGCGGACTGGCGGTGATCGGGTTCCGTACGCCGGTCGTGCTGCCGGTGTTCCTGGTCGTCGTGCCGCTGGCGGCGCTGCTGGTACGCCAGCTGCGCTCCCGGATACGGAGCAGCAACGAGGAGTTCCGGCTGGAGGTCGAGCGGCTCTCGTCGCGGGTCGGCGAGATGACGACGCTCATACCGATCACCCGCGCGCACGGTCTGGAGCGCACGGCGCTGCACCGTGTCGACAACACACTGGAGCGGGTGCTCACCGCCGGATTCCGGCTCGATGTGCTCAACGGCCGCTTCGGCTCGCTCTCCTGGATCCTGCTCAACACCATGGCGGTCGGCTGTCTCTCCGGCTCGGCGCTCGTGGCGTACTACGGCTGGTGGGGCCTCTCGGCCGGTGACGTGGTGATGATCAGCACCTTCTTCACCGCGCTGACCGCCTCGCTGACGACGCTGATGAATCTGACTCCGATCATCTCCAAGGGACTGGAGTCGGTACGTTCGGTCGGTGAGGTCCTCCAGGCGCCGGACCTGGAGAGCAACGAGGGCAAGACACTTGTCGAGCGGGTCGAGGGACGGATCGACTTCCAGGGAACGGGCTTCCGCTATCCCGACGCGACGGAGCACTCCGTGCACGGATTCGATCTGTCGGTGCTGCCCGGCGAGACCGTCGCGCTGGTGGGCGCCTCGGGCGCGGGCAAGTCCACGATCCTCAATCTGCTGATCGGTTTCATCCGGCCCACGGAGGGCCGGATCCTGCTCGACGGTACGGACATGGCGTCCCTGGATCTGCGCACCTACCGGCGCTTCCTCTCCGTCGTACCGCAGGAGTCGATCCTGTTCGAGGGAACCATCCGGGAGAACGTCACCTACGGTCTGGAGGGCGGCGCGGACGAGGACGCGCTGCGGGAGGCGCTGCTGGCCGCCCACGCGATGGAGTTCATCGAGCGGCTGCCCGACGGTCTCGACACGGTGGTGGGACAGCGCGGCGCCCGGCTGTCGGGCGGTCAGAAGCAGCGGCTCGCGATCGCCAGGGCGCTGATCAGGGATCCGCGTGTGCTGGTGCTGGACGAGGCGACCTCGGCGCTCGACAGCCGCTCGGAGGGACTGATCCAGGACGCGCTGTCACATCTCGTCCAGGGCAGAACGGTCTTCGTGGTCGCGCACCGGCTCTCCACCATCAGAAACGCGGACCGCATCATCGTGATGGACCGCGGCAGGATCGTGGAGGTGGGCAGCCACCATGAGCTGCTGGCGCGAGGCGGAGAATATGCCACCACACTCCAGCCCCGCCGCTCCGGCTGACTCCAGGTCAGCCGCGTCCGCGCGCGGGCCGGAAGATGCGGCACCGAATGGCTGGTTGTCCGTTACCGAGCGTGAGTCACGGCGTTGAAGTGCGTGAAGGCCGCACATCGTGCGGCTGCGCTCCCAAACGTCCAAGGAGAAGAAACTTGATGTCGCGTATCGCGAAGGCAACCGCTGTTCTCGTCGGCACGGGTGCCGTGCTGGCCTCCGGTGCCGGTATGGCCGCTGCCGACGCCGAGGCCGAGGCGGCGGCAGTCGGCTCGCCCGGTGTTCTGTCCGGCAACGTCATCCAGGTGCCCCTGCACATCCCGGTCAACGTCTGTGGCAACACCATCGACCTGGTCGGTCTGCTCAACCCGGCGTTCGGTAACCAGTGCGCCAACATCTCGGGCAAGCACGGCAAGGGCCATGGCCATGGTGGCTACGGCGGCTGATCACCGGTGAGAACGCACGGCTCCAGTGCCGTGCGGGATCCGTGAATGACGGCCTCCCGCGTTCGCGCGCGGGAGGCCGTCGCGTCCTCCGGGCGGAGGCCGCGAGACGGTGCGCCGAGGAGTGGTGTGCCGAGGGCGGGCGCCGTCACTGTTCGTAGCGGTACAGGTCCCGGTGGTCGAGGAGTTCGGACGGCTTGACGTCCCACGGCGGCATGGGCTCCTCCAGACTGATGACCCGTCCGCTCTGCGGATCGTCGGGCCGCAGCCGGGTCCTCGGCAGATAGACCGCCTTCGGATGGCGCCGCTGCCAGCGGTCCCAGAGCAGATCGACAAAGGAGTGGTGGAGCCAGAAGACGGGATCGTTCGGGGAGGAGGCGCCGAGCATATGTCCGCCGACCCAGCGGTGGACCCGATTGTGGTTGCGCCAGCGCTCGACACCGCCGGACAGCCAGCCCTCCAGCCGGTTGCGGAACCCGGAGGCGGCGGTCGAGTCCCAGGGTTCCATGTCGTACACCGGCTCGTTCATCGCCCAGGCCAGTTCGTCATGGCTGGGCAGCGAGATCGGCGCGGACGGCCGGCCCAGATTGCGCATGAGGTACTTCCGGTCCGTCACTCCGTTCATGATCGTCCACTGTCCGGTCTCATACGCGAACGGACCGGTCATGACCTGATGGTCGCGCGTGCGGCCGTTGCCGCCGAGGAAGTCCTCGGACCAGAGCGCGGCGGCGGGTGTGTTGTCGGTCGTCCAGTCCCAGTACGGCACGGTCACCTTCGGGTCGATCCGCTGGAGCGCGCGCTCGAACTCCAGCAGAAAGCGGCGGTGCCAAGGGAAGAAGGACGGTGTCATATGCGCGGCGCGCAGTCCGTCCTCCCCGTCGGTGACGTAGTACTCGATGTGCTGCCGTACGAACTCGTCGTACTCCCCGTTGCGTTTCAGCTCCAGCACAGCACCGACGAAGCCTCTCCTCTCCGCGCTGGTCAGATTCCGCTGGTTCTTTCTCGTGTACACCGGTGACGGCCCTCCCGGGTTCAGATGTGGTGGATCGGTCCGGAGATCGACAGTTCGGCGCCGGCGAGATCCTCGACGGCCGCGCGGGCCGCGGCCAAGGGTGTCGGGAACGACTCGTAGTGGTTGACGGCGCTCAGATAGCTGCCGTCCGCGCGCCGCATCAGCTGGAGCGGCCGGCCGTCGATACGGATGTCGAGCACGGGCGCGGGACGGAGCGGCGAGACGCCCGAGGCGGCCAGGAACCTCGCGCCGGGCGGTACGTACGCGCTTCCCGTGGCACCGATCCGGATATGCCGTCCTCGGTACATCTCGTCGACGATCCTTCTCTCACCGGACGCCTCCGCTCCCTTGTCCCCTCCTCCGGCCGCTCCCTCGGTCACCCGGCGGCCCGCTCTGAAGACGGGCGTCAGCACCGCCGACGTACCGGCGACCACACCGAGGCCGAACAGCGCGCGCAGGAAGTGGCGGCGGGCGCGTCGGCGGCCGGACGGCGCCGTCGTCGTCGTTCCGGGACGGCGTCCGTGGACGGGTCTCGGCTCCATCTGTGTTCCGTCTGGCACAAGGGACCTCCGCTCGTCGGTGTCTGGGCGGGCGCTCCGGTACGCGGGCGCTCCCGGTACGCGGGCACGCGAAGACCGGCCGCCGCCCCGACCGGCACAACGAGACGGTGGGCAAACAGTTATCCGGCGGGCGAACGCCCCAGGTCGGCAGGGCGCGGAAGCGCGGCGGCGGTGCGGTGCGCGGGCCGGTGGAGGGATGAGGCAGGGTAGGCCGGGACCGGAAGATCACCGGCAGCACGGCAGCGCAGCAGCGAGAGCACGGGAGGCAGCTTGTCCGCCGAGGAATCCGGGCATCGGGAGCCGTCGCAGGACGGCGAGAGGGATCCTGTGGCGCGGGAGGCCCTCAGCGCTCAGGCCCACGACGGTCCGGCACCTGACAGACCATCGCTCGCCGGGCCGGGACGGATCACCGGAGCGCTGCGCCGTACACCGCTCGCGCTGTGGCGGGACGATGCCACCGACCGGGCGGCCGCCCTCACGTACTACGCCGTTCTGGCGATCTTCCCGGCGCTGCTGGTCACCGTCTGCTTCATCGGCCTCGCCGGTCCCGGCGCGAGCGGAGAGCTCGCCGGTCAGATCACGGTTCTCGTTCCCGCGCAGTCCCGGATGCTGGTCCACAGCGCCCTGGAGGAGATGGCACGGCAGCGCTCCGCGGCCTGGGTGCTGGCGTCCTTCGGCACCGTCGGCGCGGTGTGGTCGGCCTCCAGCTATCTCGGTGTGTTCCGCCGGGCCCTGCACACCATGTACGGCACCGTCGACCGCAGACCGCCGTGGCGTACGGCGCCGCGGATCGCGATCACCGCCTGCGCCCTGCTGGCGCTGCTGGTGACCAGTGCCTTCACGCTGGTGCTGACCGGTGAGGTCGCGGCCACGCTGGGACGCGTCCTGGGGATGGACTCGACGGTGAGCCTGGTGTGGAACGCGCTGAAGTGGCCGCTGCTGCTGACGCTGGCGGCGGTTCTGGTGCTGGTGGTGTTCCGTACCGGTCCGCCCGGCAGACGCGGGCTGCGCCACGCGCTGCCCGGTGGTGTCCTCGCGGTCGCGCTCTGGCTGCTGACGTCCGCGGGCTTCGCGCTCTACACGGCGCAGGCGGGGACGTACAACCGGCTGTACGGATCGCTCGCCGGGATCATCGTCTTTCTCGTCTGGCTCTGGGTCACCAATCTCTCCCTGCTGGCCGGTGCGCAGTTCAACGCCGAACTGGTCAGGGAGGAACGGCCCGGACCGCACGAAGGCCGGAACGGCGACCCGGAGGTCGTCGGACCGGCCTTCGCACTCGCACCCGGCGGCTCGAAGGCCACGGGCGCGGGGACCGAATAGGGTCAGCAGCTCAGATTGGCTCCGGGAGTGGTGCCGAGGATCTGCACGAAGCGCTGGTAGTTGTTGATCCGGCTCTGGACCTGCGCCGGGTTGCGCCCGTCGCACTCCAGTGAGCCGTTGATCGAGCGGATGGTCTGGCCGAAGCCGGCCTGGTTCACCATCGCGTTGTGCGGCGTCATCGTGCCCGGACCGTTCTGGGTGTTCCAGTACCAGAGACCGGTCTTCCAGGCCACCGCCGACTCACGCTCCACACGCCACGGATCGGCCAGCAGGTTGATACCGAGCGCGTCGCCCGCGGCCTTGTAGTTGAAGTTCCAGCTCAGCTGGATCGGACCACGCCCGTAGTACGCGGCCTGACCGGCCGGGCAGCCGTAGGGCTGTGAAGTGTCGCAGTAGTGGGGGTAGTTGGCGGTGTTCTGCTCCACCACATGCACCAGACCACCGGTCTCGTGACTCACATTGGCGAGGAAGGCCGCGGCCTCCTGCCGCTTCACCGTGTCACTGCCGGTGTTCGCGAAGCCCGGGTACGCGCTCAGCGCGGCCGTCAGCCCGCTGTACGTGTAGAAGGAATTCCGGCTCGGGAACATCTGGTTGAACTGGCTCTCGCTGACGACGAAGCCACCGGCCGGCGGCGGATCGGTCGGCGGGGTGCCGGTGCAGTTGTACGGCTCCCAGTACCAGGTGCTGATGACCGGGTCGTAGCCCGGGTTGTCGTGCTCCGCGATGTAGAACTTGCCGTCGGTGTACTTCACGATGTTGCCGGCGACATACGCACGGCCCGCCACCCAGGCCGGGTAGTCACAGGCGCCGGAGCCGCCGCCCGGGCTGGAACCGTCACAGATGCCCTGGTCGGCCCAGACATCGGTGGTGCCGGGAGTCTCTCCCTGCGTCCACCACTTGGCCGACCAGTTGTGACCGTTGTACGAAGCCGTGTTACCGCCGGTATACACGGCGGACGCGTTCCATCCCGCCGCGCAGGTCGCGGCGGAGGCGGAAGAGGCGGGCAGGAAAATCGTGAGGGCGAGGGCCGAAACCATCGCCGCGAACAGGGCCAGGACGCGCTGTCTCAAACGACTCACTCCTTCGCGCGAGCAACCGGGTGTCCCGCTGCTCGCCATGGGGGGTGAGGGAACCAAATCGGAATCCCGTGAACCTGTCAAGGTCTAGACCAAGTGATGGCGCGGCGGCCAGGGCGCATCCGGCCGATCCGGCCACTGCGGGCAACCGGACGCACCGTCAGCCCGTCAGCCCGTCAGCCACGCGCACGGGAGAGCGTCGAGGCGCGCACCACCAGTTCGGGCTGGAGCACGATACGCCGGTGCCGGTGCCCGGCGGCCCCGTCGCCGGTCTCCTCGATCAGCAGATCGGCCGCGGCGCCGCCGAGCCGGAAGGCGGGCCGGCGCACCGATGTCAGCGGTACGGCGGCTGCGGACGCGAACTCGATGTCGTCGTAGCCAACAAGCGCCATCTCCTCGGGCACCCGTACGCCCGCGTGGTAGAGCGTCTGGAGCACGCCCAGCGCGAGCAGGTCGTTGGCGCAGAACACCGCTCTGGGCCGTGGCGCCATCCCGAGCAGCCGCGCTCCGGCGTCCCGGCCCGCGGCCACATCGAGTCGCGCTGCCTCCACATGGCGGAGCGACACGGGCGGCAGCCCCGCCTCGGCGAGGGCGAGCAGCGCGCCCTCACGGCGGCTCTGGCACTGCGGCAGACGCATCGGGCCGCTGACATACGCGATATCCCGGCATCCGCCGCGCAGCAGATGGCGTACGGCCATCGCGCCGCCGGTCACATCGTCCACGGACACCGAACAGCCGTCCGCGCTCGGTACGACACGGTCGACAAGGACGAACGGGATGTCATGGCGCCGGAACGCGTCGAGATTGCGGCCGCTGGTGTCGGCCGGAGTCACCAGCACACCTCGTACGCGCTGTTCGGAGAAGAGCGTGAGATAGGTGGCCTCCTCCGCCGGGTTCTCGGCGCTGTTGCAGAGCATCACACCGAGTCCGGCCGCGCGCGCCGAGCGTTCCGCGCCCGAGGCCACCACCACGAAGAACGGATTCGCCATGTCGAGGACGAGCATGGCCAGAATGCGGCTGCGCCCGGCGCGGAGCTGGCGCGCGGACTCGCTGCGTACATAGCCGAGCCGTTCGATGGCGGACTGAACGCGCCGGCGGGTCTCCTCCGTGACGGTGTCCGGGCGGTTGATCACATTCGAGACGGTGCCCACCGAGACACCGGCCGCCCCGGCCACGTCCTTGATCCCCACCGGACGCCGCATCAGACGGTGACCTCCACCAGGTCCAGGCCGGTCAGACCGGAGAGCGCGCGCAGCTCGGGCAGCAGCCGGCCGGTGGCCAGGGCCCAGTGGTGACCGACACCACTGGCGCTCCAGGCATCGGTCCACTCCCCCGGATCGCAGCCGAAGTCGACACGGGAGGTGGTGTTGCCGATCTCCAGATGCGGCCCGGGAACGACCTCGCCCTCGGCCGCGACCAACCGGTAGCGGCCGTCACGGCTCTGTCCCAGGCCGACCAGGGTGACGGGCCCGTGCCGTACGTCGAACTCGACGGAGACGCCCCAGCCGCGCTTGCCGTGGTAGACACCGAGTCCGCGCAGCAGTGGCTTGCGCTCGCTGATGGCGAGATGCCCGGGGCCGTCATGGCCCATCTCCACCACTCCGGCCGTGAAGTCCAGTGCCTGGAGTTCGGTGAAGGAGCCGCCGGCGCCGAGACGGTCGGCGATCAGCATCGCGAGCGAGGTGCGCAGTTCGTACTCGCCGCAGGCCGGAACTCCGCGGGCGGTCAGCAGCGAGGAGCCGAGGATCATGCCCGCGCCGAGCCGTTCATGGATCTCGCCGTCGAGCCCTCGGTGGTAGTACGCGAGCGAGTCCAGGTCGAAGTCGGCGACAAGCCGGTCGAGTCCGGCGGAGACACGCGCGGCCCAGCGCAGATCGTCCTCGACCACGGAGTCGGCGAGCTCGAAGACCTCGCGGGTCTCGTCGAGCTTCGCGGTGAGTTCTCCGTCCTTGACCTGCTCGACCCGTACGCGCAGATCGTCGAACTCCACGACCTCGACATGGCCGCCGAGATGTCCCGGGACCATGGTGAGGTCGGTGGAGACGTCGTACATACCGGGATAGAGATGTCCCATCAGACCGTGCCGGCCGTGGCGCAGGACGGAGCGGACTCCGGCGGCCCGGATCCAGCGGCCGATGCGCTCCCAGGCCCGCTCGTCCTCAAGATGTCCGGAGACGGAGCGGAAAGGGACGCCTACGCGCTCGAAGGCGTTGGCCATCTCCGGCAGCGGACAGGCACCGCAGTAGGCGAGCCACTGTCCGGTGTCGAAGGAGGCGTGGTCCATGGACGGTGTGGGCTGGAGATTGATCAGCAGGACGGGCGCGCCGCTGCGCTGGGCGACGGGAACGAGCATGGTCGCCGTCATATAGGTGGTGAGGAAACCGACGATCAGATCGCAGTCGGCGGCGCGCAGTTTCCCGGCCGCCTCGGCGCCTTCCCGGGCGTCCGAGATGAAGCCGACGTCAACGACCTCGGCGTCGAACTCCCGCATGCGCGTGGTGACCCGGTCGGCGGAGCGCCGTAGCTGCGGCAGAAGATCGGGGAACTGCGGCCAGTAGGCGCCCAGTCCGCCCGCGACCAGCCCGATCCTGGGCTTGCGGGCGACGGCTGCGGTACGGACGGTCATGGCGGCTCCGTTCAGGTCTCCGGCTGGGCCGGTCAGAAGTCGAACGTGTCGATGTTGTTCTTGTCGAAGACGGTCGGCTCGCCGAGGATGACCTCGCCGTCCTTCCCGACGGTGTACTCGCCGAGCTTGCCCGCCTTGAACTTCTCACCCTCGGCGCCGGTGATCTGTCCCGACGCCAGGGCGGCTGCCGCGTACGACCCCAGATAGCCGAGCTCCTCCGGGTTCCAGAGCGAGAACTGCTCGACGGTGCCGTCCTTGACGTACTTGCGCATCTGGTTCGGTGTGCCCAGCCCGTTGAGCACGACCTTGCCCTTGTACGAGGAGTCGCTGAGATAGCGGGCGGCGGCGGCGATTCCGACGGTGGTCGGCGAAATGATGCCCTTGAGGTCCGGATAGGCCTGGAGCAGGCCCTGCGTCTGCTGGAAGGACTTCTGGTCCGCGTCGTCGCCGTACGCGACCTTCACGAGCTGCATGTTCCGGTACTTGGGCAGCTTCAACTCGTCCTTCATGAACTCGATCCAGGTGTTCTGGTTCGTGGCGTTCTGGGTGGCCGAGAGGATCGCGATCTTGCCCTGGTGGCCGATCTGTTCACCGAGGTGCTGGACGAGGCTCCGGCCTATCTCCTCGGAGCTGGCCTGGTTGATGAAGAGCTGGCGGCAGTCCTTGGCGGTGTCGGAGTCGTACGCGACGACCTTGATGTCCTTCTTCATGGCCTGCTTGAGCGGGCCGCAGACCGCGTTCGGGTCGTTGGCCGCGATCAGGATGGCGTCCTGGCGCTGCTGGATGAGGGTGTTGATGTACGAGACCTGCGAGGAGGCGCTGGCGTCGGAGGGACCGACCTCCTTGCCGGTGGCGCCGTACTCGGCCGCGGCGGCAATACCGGCCTCGTCCACGATCTTCTCGTACGGATTGTTGATCTGCTTGGGCAGGAAGGCGAGCTTGAGGCCCTTCTTCAGCGGCGCGTCCGGATTGGCCTCGGCGGCGGTGTCCGCCTTCGTGGTGTCCTTCTCGGTGCTGTTCTTGGTGGTGCCGGAGCAGGCGGTCAGGGCGACGGCGAGGGCACAGACGGTGGCGGCGGTGGCCGCCGCGCGGCGCCGGGCGGCGGTACGGATGATCATGGCGGGCACAGGCCTTTCGGGAAGTACGGCAGAGGCTGGGCAAAGGCGAGGTGAGGTGAGTCGGAGGAGGGTGGTGCGGTTGAAGGGCCGGGCTCGGGGCAGGGCGGGAGGCTCAGGGCCCGGACGTACCGACGGCCGCGCGCCGATGACGGCGCTCCACCACGGTGGCGATGACTCTCGGCGTGAGGACCGAGGCGACGAGCAGCAGCCCGGTCACGATGACCTGGACCTCGTTCGGCACATCGTTGAGCGTGAGCAGATTTTTGAGGACTCCGATCAGCAGCACACCGGCGACCGCGCCGAAGAGCGTGCCCTTGCCGCCGTCGAAGTCGACGCCGCCGAGCAGGACGGAGGCGATGACGAGCATCTCGAAACCGAGGCCGTTGTCGGCCCGCGCGCTGCCGTACCGCAGAGTGAAGACGATTCCGGCGAAGGCCGAGAACACTCCGGTGACCACGAAGAGGATCAGCTTGAACCGCTTGACCCTGATCCCGGCGAAGTAGGCGG
Source organism: Streptomyces sp. NPDC059743 (assembly GCF_042732975.1). Lineage (NCBI taxonomy): Bacteria > Bacillati > Actinomycetota > Actinomycetes > Kitasatosporales > Streptomycetaceae > Streptomyces > Streptomyces sp. NPDC059743. The sequence continues at coordinate 133,821 of NZ_JBHWGS010000014.1, forward strand.
CCTCCTCCTGCGCGCCGATGGCGAACAGCGACCGTCCGAAGGAGGTGGAGTGGAGCAGTACGGCCGTGGCGAGCGCCAGTACGAGGAACAGGACGACGGGATAGGTCAGGAAGGTGCCAGGGACCGTGGTGGTGTCCACGGCCCAGTCGGCGTACACCTGCGGGAAGTCGGTGACGGCGTCACTGCCGAGCGCGACCGAGGCGAGCCCGCGGTAGAGGGCGAGTGTGCCGATGGTGACGGCGAGCGAGGGCAGTCCCACCCGGGTGACCAGCCAGCCGTTGAGCAGTCCGCCCGCGACACCGGCCAGCAGCACCACGGGCACGATCAGCTCGAAGGCCCAGCCCGCGTTCCACAGCGCGCCGGTGAGCGCGCTGCCGAGGCCCAGCATGGAGGCGACGGACAGATCGATCTGTCCGGCCACCACCAGCAAGGTCATGGGCAGGGCGATCAGGGCGACTTCGGCGATGTCGTTGAAGGCGAAGGCGAGATTCTCGCCGGAGGCGAAGCCGTCGGTGGTGCCGAGGCCGGTCACGAAGACCGCCACCAGCAGAACGCCGACCGCGGTGTCCCAGCGCAGTCCCACCGTCCGTAGCAGCCGCCCGGCGCTCGGGCGCGGCTCGGGCGTGTCTGCCCGGGGCCCGGGCGCGGTCTCCGGCGCGGTCTCTGTCTCAGGCGCCGTTCCCATGGCGGGCGCTCCTCTTCCTCAGTGCGGCTGTCATGCGCAGGGAGACGATCCGGTCGACGGTGATGGCGGCGAGGAGCAGCGCGCCGGTGATGGCGCCCTGCCAGAACGCGTCGACCTTGAGGACGACCAGGGCGCTGCCGATGGTGGTGAGCAGCAGCGCGCCGAGCGCCGCGCCCCACACCGTGCCCGTACCGCCCGTGATGGCGACACCGCCGACGACCACGGCGCTGACGACGGTGAGTTCCCAGCCATGGGCGTTGTCCGCGACGACGGTGCCGAAGCGGGCGAGCCAGAGGGCGCCGGCGAATCCGGCCACGGCACCGGAGAAGGCGTACGCCGCGAGGATCCTGCGGCGGATCGGTACGCCCGCGAGCCGCGCGGCCTCCGGGCTGGAGCCGATCGCGTACAGCTCGCGTCCCGAGCGGTAGCTCCGCAGGTAGTACGCGGTGAGCGCGAGCAGCACGAGGGCGATCAGCGGAAGGTACGGGATGCCGAAGACGCTGCCGCTGCCCAGGTCGAGGACCGGTTCCGGGATGTCGTTGGCGCTGATCTGCTCGCCCTGTGCCCACCAGTAGTCGAGGCCCTGGATGATGTAGAGCATCCCGAGGGTGACCACGAGCGCCGGGACGCGGCCGAAGCTGACCAGTGCGCCGCTGACCAGGCCGCAGCCCACACCGAGTGCGGTACCGAGCAGCATGACGGTGAGCACACCGTGGTCGGTCCCGGCGACGAACTGGCCGCAGGCGAAGGCGGAGAGCCCGACGACGGAGCCGACCGAGAGGTCGATATTGCGGGTGACGACGACCACGGACTGGCCGACGGCGAGCAGGACCAGGATGGAGGCGTTGAGAAGGAGGTCCTTGACGCCCTGGTCGTCCAGGAAGCGCGGATTGGAGATCCAGGTGCCGAGGACGAGCAGCGCCAGCGCGCCGGCGATGCTGATCTCCCTGGCCCGGAACACGGCGTCGACCAGCGAGCGTGACGAGCGCTCGTCGCGGCCCGCTTCGGCGGGCCTGTCCAGCAAGGTGGTCATGCCGCCGCCCTTTCGGCGCGGCCGGTCGCGGCGGCCATCACCGTCTCCTCGGTGGCCTCCGCGCGCGGGATCTCGGCGGTGAGACGGCCTTCATGCATGACGAGGACCCGGTCGGCCATGCCCAGGACCTCGGGCAGATCGGAGGAGATCATCAGGACGGCGAGTCCTTCCGCGGCCAGGGAGGAGAGCAGCCGGTGCACCTCCGCCTTGGTGCCGACGTCGATGCCCCGGGTCGGTTCGTCGACGATGAGGACGGCCGGTTCGGTGGCGAGCCACTTGGCGAGGACGACCTTCTGCTGATTGCCGCCGGAGAGCACACCAACGGGATCGGCGAGACGGTTGTACTTGAGCTGGAGACGTACGGCCCAGTCGGCGGCCCTGCCGCGCTCCAGCGCCCGGCGCACCAGTCCGCCCTTGCCGAGCCGGCCGAGCCCGGTCAGCCCGATATTGCGTTCGATGGACATCTCCATCACCAGTCCGCGCAGCCGCCGGTCCTCGGGCACGAGCGCGAGTCCGGCGTCCATGGCCGCGGTCGGTGAACCGGCGGGCAGCTTCCGTCCGTCGACCTCCACCTCGCCCGCGTCGGCCCGGTCGACACCGAAGACGGCCTGCGCCACCTCGCTGCGCCCGGCGCCGACGAGTCCCGCGAGAGCGACGATCTCGCCTCGCCGTACCTCGAAGGAGATGTCCCGGAACACTCCCTCCCGGGTCAGCCGGCGCACCGACAGGGCGGTCTCGCCCACCGCGGCCCGCTGCTTGGGATACAGCTCGCCGAGATCGCGGCCGACCATGGCACGGACCAGATCGTCCTCGGTGAGTCCGGCCAGTGGCTCGGAGGAGATCAGCCAGCCGTCGCGCAGGGTGGTGACGCGCTGGCAGAGCTCGAATATCTCGCCGAGCCGGTGAGAGATGAAGAGCACGGCGGCGCCCTCGGCCCGCAGAGTCCGCACGACGGAGAAGAGCCGGGCGGTCTCGCTGCCCGTCAGCGCCGCCGTGGGCTCGTCCATGATCAGCACGCGCGCGTCGAAGGAGAGCGCCTTGGCGATCTCGACGATCTGCTGGTCCGCGATGGACAGCCCGCGCGCGGGACGGTCCGGGTCGAGCTCCACACCGAGTCGCTTCATCAGGGCGGCGGTGCTCTCCCGTACGGCCCTGCGGTCGATACGGCCGAGCGAGCGTCGGGGCTGGCGGCCCATGAAGATGTTCTCGGCGATCGACAGATCGGGGAAGAGCGTCGGCTCCTGGTAGATGACGGCGATCCCGGCGTCGCGGGCGTCGGCAGGTCCGTGGAAGACAACAGGTGTGCCGTCGAGAAGCACCTCGCCGGCATCGGGCCTGTGCACCCCGGCGAGCGTCTTGATCAGGGTGGACTTGCCCGCGCCGTTCTCCCCGGCGAGCGCGTGCGCCTCGCCGGGGAACAGTCGCAGGGAGACGTCCCGCAAGGCCCGTACGGCGCCGAAGGACTTGCTCACATCCTTCAGGGCCAGGACCGGGGCGGGGCCCGTGGCGGGCTGGTTCATTTGGGCTCCTCAGCGGCGACGGGCCTGGGGCACCGCCCGCCGTGAAAGGTTTCAATGAGGTTGCACGGAAGCTAAACGGCGTTCCAGGGCGGCGTCAATGGGCTGTGCTCGACAATTTCGGGTGAATTCACAGGGGTGCGACCCGAACAAATGGAGGTGTCGCGCGGAGGGTTGACACCCTCCGACGACTCCCATAGCTTCGCCGCGATGAAACGATTCATAAGGAATCGCGGCACCGACTCCGGCCGGCCCCGCGAGTCCGCACCACGGGAGCGCTGAGATATGACGGGTCGATCCGCCGAGTCCGCTGTGAAGGCGGCGCTGAAGTCACAGGCTGTCGAGACGCCGTCGTGGGCGTTCGGGAATTCCGGCACCCGGTTCAAGGTGTTCGCCCAGCCCGGTGTGCCGCGTACGCCCGCCGAGAAGCTCGCGGACGCCGCGCGGGTGCACGCGCATACGGGCGTGGCGCCCACGGTGGCGCTGCACATCCCGTGGGACCGGGTGGACGACTACGGCGCGCTGGCCGCGCGGGCCCGGGAGCTGGGACTGCGCGTCGGAGCGATCAACTCGAACGTGTTCCAGGACGACGACTACAAGCTCGGATCCGTCACGCATCCGGATCCGGCCGTGCGCCGCAAGGCGCTGAACCATCTGCTGGAGTGCGTGGACATCATGGACGCGACCGGCTCGCGCGATCTGAAGCTGTGGTTCTCGGACGGGATCAACTATCCGGGCCAGGACGACATCTCGGCACGTCAGGGACGGCTCGCCGAGGCGCTGTCCGCGGTGTACGAGCGGCTCGGCGACGGGCGGCGGATGCTGCTGGAGTACAAGCTGTTCGAACCGGCCTTCTACGCCACGGATGTGCCGGACTGGGGAACGGCGTACGCGCACTGTCTGAAGCTGGGCCCGAAGGCGCAGGTGGTCGTGGACACCGGGCACCACGCGCCGGGCACCAATATCGAGTTCATCGTCGCGGTACTGCTGCGCGAGGGAAAGCTCGGCGGATTCGACTTCAACTCCCGCTTCTACGCGGACGACGATCTGATGGCCGGGGCCGCGGATCCCTTCCAGCTCTTCCGGATCATGTACGAGGTGATCAGAGGCGGCGGGTTCACGGCGGAGACGGCGTTCATGCTCGACCAGTGCCACAACATCGAGGAGAAGATCCCGGCGATCATCCGGTCGGTGATGAACGTCCAGGAGGCCACGGCCAAGGCGCTGCTGGTGGACGCGGAGGCGCTCGACGCGGCCCAGCGGAGCGGTGACGTGCTGGCGGCGAACGCGGTGCTCATGGACGCCTTCAGCACGGACGTACGCCCGCTGGTGGCCGAGGTCCGCGCGGAACTGGGCGCGGACGCCAATCCCGTCGCCGCGTATCACGCCTCCGGGTACGGCAAGAGGATCGTCGCCGAACGGGTCGGCGGCACGCCGGCCGGCTGGGGCGCCTGAGGCCCGGCCCGTATCCGCTCCGGCGCCGCACCTGAGCCCGTACCCGTACCTGGCGAAGTCCGCACCTCACAGAGGGACATGATGACCGACCAGCCTCACCAGCACGTGCCGACCGTGCATCCGGCGGCGGCCGAGCTGCTCGACCGCTCGCACCGGCTCGGCGCCGATCCGCGCAACACCAACTACGCCGGCGGCAACACCTCGGCGAAGGGATCCGCCACCGATCCCGTGACCGGCGACGACATTGAACTGATGTGGGTCAAGGGCTCCGGCGGCGATCTGGGCACCCTCAAGGCCGGCGGGCTCGCCGCGCTCCGCGTCGACCGGCTGCGCGCGCTGACCGCGGTGTACCCGGGTGTGGAGCGCGAGGACGAGATGGTCGCCGCGTTCGACTACTGCCTGCACGGCAAGGGCGGCGCGGCGCCCTCCATCGACACCGCGATGCACGGACTGGTCGACGCCTCCCATGTGGACCATCTCCATCCCGACTCGGGTATCGCCCTGGCCTGTGCGGCGGACGGCGAGAAGCTGACGGCCGAGTGCTTCGGCGACACCGTGGTCTGGGTGCCCTGGCGCCGGCCGGGCTTCCAGCTCGGTCTGGACATCGCCGCGGTCAAGGAGGCGAATCCGCGGGCGATCGGCTGTGTGCTCGGCGGCCATGGCATCACCGCCTGGGGCGCCACCTCGCAGGAGTGCGAGCGCAATTCCCTGCACATCATCCGTACCGCGGAGGCGTTTCTCGCCGAGCGCGGCAGGGCCGAGCCCTTCGGTCCCGTCCTGCCTGGATACGAGCCGCTGCCCGAGACCGAGCGGCGGGCGAAGGCGGCTGCGCTGGCCCCGCTGATCCGTGGTCTGGTCTCCACCGACCGGCGCCAGATCGGCCATTACACCGCCACGGAGCCGGTCCTCGACTTCCTCTCCCGTGCGGAGCATCCACGGCTGGCCGCCCTGGGCACCTCCTGTCCCGATCACTTCCTGCGGACCAAGGTCCGTCCGCTGGTGCTCGATCTGCCCGCCGGTGCGCCGCTGGAGCGGATGAAGGAGCGGCTGGCCGAGCTGCACTCCGACTACCGCGCGGAGTACCGGGCGTACTACGAACGGCACGCGGTACCCGGTTCACCGCCGATGCGCGGGGCGGATCCGGCGATCGTGCTGGTGCCGGGCGTGGGCATGTTCTCCTTCGGCAAGGACAAGCAGACCGCGCGGGTGGCCGGTGAGTTCTATCTCAACGCCGTCAATGTGATGCGCGGGGCCGAGGCCGTCTCCTCGTACGCGCCGATCGAGGAGTCCGAGAAGTTCCGTATCGAGTACTGGGAGCTGGAGGAGGCCAAGCTGCGCCGGATGCCCGCGCCGAAGGCGCTGGCGGGCCGGATCGCGCTGGTGACGGGTGCGGGCTCGGGGATCGGCAGGGCGATCGCGCACCGGCTGGCCGCCGAGGGCGCGTGTGTGGTGGTCGCCGACCTCAACGCCGAGAGCGCGACGACGGTCGCCGGGGAGCTGGGCCCGGGCGGCACGGACACGGCGGTGGCGGTCACCGTCGATGTGACGGACGAGGAGCAGATCAAGGCGGCGTTCGACGCGGCCGTCCTCGCCTACGGCGGCGTGGATCTGATCGTCAACAACGCCGGTATCTCGATCTCCAAGCCGCTGCTGGAGACCACCGCGCGGGACTGGGACCTCCAGCACTCCATCATGGCCCGTGGCTCGTTCCTGGTGTCGCGTGAGGCGGTCCGGGTGATGACCGATCAGGGATTCGGCGGCGACATCGTCTATGTCGCCTCCAAGAACGCGGTGTTCGCGGGCCCCAACAACATCGCGTACTCCGCGACCAAGGCCGACCAGGCCCATCAGGTACGGCTGCTCGCCGCGGAGCTGGGCGGGCTCTCGATCCGGGTCAACGGCGTCAATCCCGATGGCGTGGTGCGTGGTTCGGGGATCTTCGCGGGCGGCTGGGGAGCCGAACGGGCGGCGGTGTACGGCGTGGAGGAGGAGCGGCTCGGCGAGTTCTACGCCCAGCGCACACTGCTCAAGCGGGAGGTGCTGCCCGAGCATGTGGCCAACGCGGTGTTCGCCCTGACGGGCGGCGATCTCAGCCACACCACGGGACTGCATGTGCCGGTCGACGCCGGTGTGGCGGCGGCGTTCCTGCGCTGAGAACGAGGTCCGTCGTGTCATCCACCGCACCGCTCCCTTTCGCCGCCGTCGATCTCGGCGCGTCCAGTGGCCGTGTCATGGTCGGCCATGTCTCCGGCCGCGGCGCGGGCACACTGCGCCTCCAGGAGGTGCACCGGTTCCCCAACCGCCCGGTGCGGACCGCCGGCACACTGCACTGGGACATCCTGTCCCTGTACGGCGGTGTGCTGGACGGACTGCGGGCCGCAGGCAGGGCGGCGGGACGGGCGCCGGCGAGTGTCGGTGTCGACACCTGGGCCGTCGACTACGGACTGCTCGACGCGGACGGCGCGCTGCTCGGCAATCCCGTGCACTACCGCGACACGCGCACCGAGGGCCAGGCGGCGCTGGTGGGCGCTGTGCTGCCACCGGCCGAGCTCTACGCGGCGACCGGCCTCCAGTACCTCCCTTTCAACACCTTGTACCAGCTCACCGCGGCGCGGGACACCGCGGTGCTCGGCGCCGCGCGGCGGCTGCTGCTGATCCCCGATCTGATCGCGTACTGGCTCACCGGCGAGGCCGGGACCGAACTCACCAATGCCTCCACCACCCAGCTGATCGACCCACGTATCCGCGACTGGTCCCGGTCCGTCGCCGATACGCTCGGCATCGATCTCGCTCTGTTTCCTCCGCTGCGCGGACCGGGCGACCGGGCCGGTGAGCTGCTCCCGGAGGTGCTGGCGGAGACCGGACTGTCCGGCCCTGTTCCGGTGACGGCGGTCGGCTCGCACGACACGGCGTCCGCCGTCGCCGCGGTCCCGGCGACGGGCGACCGCTTCGCGTATGTCGCGACCGGCACCTGGTCCCTGGCCGGGCTGGAGCTGGACGCGCCCGTCCTCACCGAGGAGAGCAGACGCGCCAACTTCACCAATGAATTGGGCGTCGACGGCACGGTCCGCTATCTGCGCAACATCATGGGCCTGTGGCTGCTCCAGGAGTGTCTGCGCACCTGGGAGGCGGCCGGCATCCCGCAACGGCTGGACCGGCTGCTGCGCGAGGCCGCCGAGGTGCCGGGGCTGCGGTCGTACGTCGATGCCGACGATCCCGCGTTCCTCGCGCCCGGCGACATGCCTCGGCGGATCGCGGACGCGTGCCGCCGCCTGGGCCTGCGGCCACCGCAGGGGCCGGCCGAGACCGCCCGCTGTGTCCTGGACTCGCTGGCCCTGGCGCACCGGCGTGCCATCGAGGATGCCCAGCGGCTCTCCGGCCGCGCCGTGGACACCGTGCATATCGTCGGTGGCGGCGCCCACAACGAGCTTCTGTGCCGGCTCACCGCCGATGCCTGCGGGCTGCCCGTGGTGGCGGGGCCCGCGGAGGCGGCGGCCCTCGGCAACGTACTCGTACAGGCACGCGCGGCGGGCGCCGTCCGCGGCGGTCTCGCCGAACTGCGCGCCCTGCTGCGCGCCACGCTGGAGCCGCGCCGGTACGAGCCGACCGGCGACCGGGCCCGTTGGGACCGGGCCGCGGCACTGATCCAGGGGCATACCCCGCATATGATGGTCCTACCGGACAGAGGTCCCCACACGATGTGACAGAACGGGCAGGAACGCGTGGCGCAGACGGTCGGCATCAAGGACGTGGCCCGGCTGGCCGGAGTCTCGGTCGGGACCGTCTCGAATGTGCTGAACCGGCCCGAGAAGGTGTCGCAGCACACGCTCGTACGGGTCCGCGCCGTGATCGACCAACTCGGTTTCGTACGGAGCGAGACGGCCCGCCAGCTCCGGGTCGGCACCAGCCGGATCCTGGCCATCCTCGTCCTCGACATGGCGAACCCGTTCTTCGTCGCCGTCGCCAAGGGCGCCGAGCGCGCCGCGCGTGAGGCCGGGCTCGGGGTGATGCTCTGCAACAGCGCGGGCAGCGCGGCCGAGGAGGCGGAGTATCTGGCGCTCTTCGCCGAGCAGCGGGTACGCGGAGTGCTGCTCACTCCGACCGACGCGTCCGGCAGCACCGTGCGGGAGTTCGCGCGTCAGGGCATTCCGTATGTCCATGTCGACCGGGCCGTGCCCGCCGCCGAAGGATGCTCGGTCTCGGTGGACGATGTGGCGGGCGGCGCGCTCGCGGTCCGGCATCTGCTGACGGCCGGACACCGGTCCGTGACGTATATCAGCGGCCCGATGTCGCTGCCTCAGTGCCGGGACCGCCGTACGGGCGCGCTGGCCGCGCTGCGCGAGGCCGGTCTGCCCGAACAGGCCTTGCGGCATGTGGAGTCGGCGCGGCTGGATGTCGCCTCCGGTATCGACGCCGGAGCGCGACTGCTGGGTCTGGCGGAGCGTCCCACCGCCGTGTTCTGCGCCAATGACCTGCTCGCGCTCGGTGTTCTGCAAGCGATGTACGGAGCCGGCGTCGATGTGCCCGGCGATGTGTCGATCGTCGGCTATGACGACATCGAGTTCGCCGCCGCGGCCGTCGTACCGCTCACCTCCGTACGGCAGCCGGCCGACGCGATGGGGCGCGCGGCGGCGGAGATGCTGATGGACGAGACGGGTCCCGGCGCGGAACAGCACAGCCACCGCTCCGTCGTGCTCCAGCCCGAGCTGGTGGTGCGCCGTTCGACGCGCCGACTGGACCGGCCGGCGCGCTGACCGCCGGCGCGGCACCATGGCGCCGTGGCCCGGGCCCAGGACACATGGGCCGACCGACTACGGGGCCTGCGGGGCCGCGTAGCAGTGGACCTTGACCGTCTGGTCCGGGCTCCAGCGCTGGTCCACGACGGCCAGCAGATTCCAGCCGAGGCGTTCGTAGAGCGCGGCAGCCGCCGCGGCGGAGTCGGCGGCCACGACGTCCAGTACGGGATGGAGACCGCGTTCACGGGCCTCCCGCGCGGCCTGGGACATCAGGAGGGCGCCGATCCCATGGCCGCGTGCCGAGGGAGAGACGAACAGACGGCTCAGTACGACGGTGTCGGCGACCGCCGTTCCCGTCCGGCTGCTCCACAGGGCCGGGGCCACATCGTCCGCGCCGGCCAGGGCAAGAGCGGCATGGCCGACGATCCGTCCGTCCAGTTCGGCGACCCAGGCCGCCAGTTGTGTGGGCCCGGCCAGCCAGTCGGCCGGGCGCTCGGGCCAGTTCACGGGATAGCCGTCAACTTTGTGCACCTCGGCGAGCACCTGTAGGCAGCCGTCCAGGTCGTCCTCGCCGCGACGCCGAACATCGCACATCGGGATGTCATCGGCTTTCGGCAATGTCTGTCGATTCACCGAACCATGCAACCACAGCGCGCCACGGATCCTTGCCGTGCCCGGGGCAACCATGCTCACGAGCCTGCCTGTTCGAATACAACGAACCTGGCTGGACAGCGACTTAACTACGTCCGCATTTGCTCCAAATCCCTGGTACATGCGGTGCTCTTGGTTCAAGAGAGGGTCAACAATGCGCCAAGACCGGCCAATGCCCAAGGATGCCCTGGATAGTCTCCGGCCGTGATATCGACCAGACATACGAATAGATCCTCCGCAGCCGGCGGCACACCTCGCCGTACGCTGCTCCGCGCGGCCCTCGCCGGTGGCGCCGCCACGGCCGGTGTGGCCATCGCCGCGCCCTCCGCGGGCGCCGCGGGCCACCGGCTGCCCCGCCCGCGTCCGGCCACCCCGGACGAGGCCCTCCGTGAACTCACCGACGGCAATCGCCGCTGGCGGACCTTCCGGGAGCAGCACCCGCACGAGACCGAGACCGTGCGTCAGGCGCTTGTCTCGGGACAGCATCCCTTCGCCCTCGTCCTCGGCTGCATCGACTCCCGGGTGCCGCCGGAGCTGGTCTTCGACCAGGGCCTCGGCGATCTGATGACCGTGCGCTCGGCCGGCGAGGTCCTCGACGAGGCCGTCCTCGGCAGCATCGCCTACGGTGTGCTGGAGCTGGGCATTCCGCTGGTTCTCGTCCTCGGGCACCAGTCCTGCGGCGCCGTGGCCGCGGCCGTCCACGCCGAGGAGTCCGGTGAGGAACTCCCGGCCCATATACAGTACTTGGCCGACCAGATCCGTCCCGCGATCGTGCACTCCGAGGAGGGCGACGCGCGCGTGGACGCGACCGTGACCGCCAATGTCGCCCGGGTGACCGGACGTCTGGCCGCGGAGCCCGACCTCGCCGCCAAGGTGGCCGAAGGCAAGCTGGCCATCGTCGGCGCCCGCTACGAGCTCAACACCCAGCTCGTCCACCGGGTCTAGGGTCCGCCTGCCCCAGTCCCTCCTTGCTCTCTTCCTTCTTCTCTCTTCGTTGGAACAACCCCTGGCCGGGGCCGGAGTACACCCCGGCCAGGGAACGAATACGCCTCTCCCCCTTGATGTGGTCGCGACACCTGTGCCATATATGTCTAGACCATTGCCCCCAGGTGGAGGACACGGCCATGCCCAGGTTCGTCAGTCTTGCCGCGCTCATGTCCGCCGTCCTCCTCACACTGTCCGGCTGCGGCTCGAACGACGAGGAGGGCAAGGCGCCTTCGGCTCCGGCCGGAGTCACGGTCCAGGCGGGCAGCGCCACTTCGGTCCATGTCATGTGGAACCAGCCTCCGGCGAAGGCCGGGATCAAGGGCTATGAGGTGTACCGCGGCAAGACGAAGGTCAAGGACGTCCCGGCCGAGAAGACCATGATCGATGTCACCGGGCTGAAGCCGTCGACCGCGTACACCTTCTCCGTACGGGCCAGGACCGACGAGGGCGCCTTCTCGCCGTACAGCAAAGAGATGGCCGTCACCACGCCCGCCGCGGTCGCGGAGGACAAGGAAGCACCCGCCCGCCCGGAGCTGCTGACGGGCAGGAGCGACGGCGCGCGAGCCGCCCGGCTGAGCTGGGCCAAGGCCACAGGTGACCAGGGCATCACCTCCTACGACATCTACCAGGGCGACTCCAAGATCCATAGCGTGGACGGTGACGCGACCTCCGCGCAGATCACCCGGCTGCGGCCGGGAACCCACTACCGCTTCACGGTCACGGCCCGGGACGCGGCGGACAACACCTCGCCGGCCAGCCGAGCCGTCGAGATCACCACGCCGCGCGGGCCCGGTGACGATCCCGACACCGCTCCGATCGGCTTCCGGGCCGCGACACACGCCGCCGACGGCGCGCACTATGTCGATCTGTCCTGGCTGGCGCCGAAGACCGGCGGCGAGGTCCCCTCGTACCAGATCTATATCGACGGCAACTTCGCGACGACCTTGATCTGGGGAGGCGAGGCGCCCAAGGGCCGGGCCACCTACAGCGTGTATGTGAGCAAGAAGGCCGGCGAGACCTACCGAGTGAAGCTCCGCGCCAAGCTGCCCGACGGCAACTGGGGGAAGTTCTCCCCGGAACGCACCATCGTCACCGGCGAGCCCCGGCCGTAGCACGCCACCGTCACCCGTAAGACCCGCACCTGACGACAGCCCGCGCCGCGTAGCCGTCATGGTCGGCCTACCGGCCGGCGTCGCTCACCGCCGATCCGTAGTCGGCTCAGCAGACCTCTGCGACCGGCCGTGCGCGGTGGCCCGGATGCTCTCTCCACCGGTGGTGACGCCTCGTCCTCGCACGGACCGTCGGGGCGCGGAACAGGGCGGGTGCGCCGGGCCTCCGCCAGGAGTGTGTCCAGGCTTGTGCGGTGCCATCGGATCTCGTCCGGATGGTCGGCCACCACCAGCCGCCGCACCGTCGCCCGCGCCGCCTCCGACTCCGGCTGGCCGGGAGCGAGCTCGGGCCGCAGCCGGTTCAGCTGAGCCCGTTCATACGGATCAGGCACCATCTCGGCCAGGAGAGCCGGATCCAGCACACAGGCGACGACGGCCGCACGCTCCCAGGGATCCTCGCTCTCGTGCAGCAGATGGCCGATGCGCCTGCCTCGCCAGTTGCGCGGACGCCGGTCCTCCTCCGCGTCCGGGCCGAGGCGGAGCGGCCCTGGCAGCCGGCCGGTGAGCAGAGCCGGTTCCTGGTCGGCGAACGTCCGTACCTCATCGGCGAGATAGAGCCAGACAACCGCGCGGTACCGATTCAGATAAAAGCGCACCGGAGCGATGAATCCCGCCCGTGCCAGCCGGGTGAAGCGGCCAGGACTGACGGTCATGAGCTCCGCGCCCTCCGCCGTCCCCACCGTCCGCGCCCGCTCGCGGAGCGCCTCCGGGAATCCTTCGGCCGCCCGCAGGCGGTCGATCTCCTGCCGGGTGACCTGCCGCCGTCCGGCGGCCGGTCCTGCGATGGTGCGGATATGGCCCAACTGCGCGGCGAGCTCGAACTCTCCGCGTCTCAGCTCCAGCTCCCGCGCGGCCCACACGACACCGACCGTACGCGCCGTGCGTGGCTTCCTTTCCGCGGTCGCCGTCGCCTCGTCCATGGTGTCGCCCATGGTGCTGCTCCGGATGTTCCGGATGTTGCCCTGGGCATCGCTGACGGACATGGTGGTCTCCCCCGTGAGTCGTCGTTACTCGCGATCTCTCGCGATTACTCCCGGTGACGACCGTAGCGCGGCAGCCGTATTCTCCGTCAGGCCTGTGGATAACTCGGCGGGCCGAGCGGAAAGCCCAGCTCAGACCGTTCAGAAACCGTTCAAGACCGCTCAGAGACCGCTCAGACTGGTCTGGCCCGCTTGCCTGACCGCGACTCCGAGATGCTCACCGACCCGGTTGACGAGCAGCGTCATCTCATAGGCGACCTGCCCGACATCGGCCTCGGCCGTGGTCAGTACACACAGACAACTGCCGTCACCGGCCGCGGTGACGAACAGCAGCGCCTCGTCGAACTCGACCATGGTCTGCCGGGCCTGGCCCGCCTTGAAGTGGCGTCCTGACCCGCGGGCGAGGCTGTGCAGTCCCGAGGAGACGGCCGCGAGATGCTCCGCGTCCTCGCGTGCCAGTCCCGCGCTGGCTCCCGTCACCAGGCCGTCATTGGACAGGACCAGCGCGTGCTGTAGGTGCTCGACCCGCTCGGTCAGGTCGTCCAACAGCCAGTCAAGTCCCTTTTCGAGTGGCATTGCCGTTCCTCCCCGTTCAGATGTTCTCCTGGCTCGCAACGCCCCGTAGCCTTCCGCACCCGCCGCTCCCGGGCAAGCGCTCGCCGGACCTCGGGGCCCCGGCGCACACCCGGGGCGTCGTATCGCGCAGGGCGCGTGCCCGACGGAAAATACGGGCATGGCGAGACACATGAGCAAGGACGAATGGCGGACCTTCGTCTCCGAAGGGACACGCACGGCGAAGCTGTCCACCGTACGGGCCGACGGAAGCCCGCATATCGCGCCCGTCTGGTTTGTGCTGGACGGCGACGATCTTGTCTTCAACACCGGCAAGGAGACCGTGAAGGGACGCAATCTGCTGCGTGAGGGCAGGGCAGCGCTGTGTGTGGACGACGAACGTCCGCCGTTCGCCTTCGTGGTGATCCAGGGCCGGGCAGAAATCGACGAGGAGCCGGAGCAGTTGCGCGCGTGGGCGACGCGGATCGCCGCGCGGTACATGGGCGAGGAGCGCGCCGGGGAGTTCGGGGAGCGCAACGGAGTTCCGGGTGAGCTGGTGGTGCGCCTCAAGGCCGACAAGGTCTCGGCCTTCGCCGCCGTGGCGGACTGACGGACTGACGGACTGACGTGGAGGCCTGACGCGTCCGGCCGAACGGACCGCGACGGGACAGCAATGGACCGCAAAGAACCGCTGGCGCCCGAACGGCGTGGGGCCTGACTCCGCCCTCGGCGCAGTCAGGCCCCACTCCCCCTCCGGCCGTGGCCGAGGAGCCTCCCGGCCGTCGGCCGTCAGGCGGCACTCGGCAGGCTCAGTCCCTCGACCGGACCCGAGAGCACGGACTTGAAGAAACGGCTGGTGTCGTCCGCGAGCACCTCGCTCTCGCCCTTCTCCAGCGCGGTGAGGACCTCGCGCGCCACCGCCCTGGGATCGCCCTTGGGAACATCCAGCGCCCGGATCATGTCGGTGTCGGTGTAGCCGAGATGCACACCCACCACCTGGGTCCCCTGCGGAGCCAGTTCCAGCCGGAGCGAGTTGGTGAGCGACCAGAAGGCCGCCTTCGTCGCACCGTAGGCACCACTGCCCGCCGCCCAGGACAGCACCGAGTGGATGTCGATCAGCGCGCCGCCGCCCTGGGCCGCCAGGATCGGGGCGAAGGCCTGAGCGATCCTCAGCGCGCCGAACACATTGGCCTCGAAGAGCTCCTTCACGGCGTCCAGGTCGGTCGTGACAAGCGGGCCGAGGGAGCCGATACCGGCGTTGTTGAAGACGATGGACACATCGTCCGCGATACGCGCCAGCTCCGCGACCGACTCCGCGTCGGTCACCTCAAGCGGTACGGGAACAACCCTGGGGTCGGGATCGGCGACGGGCGTACGGGCGGTGGCGTACACCTTGGCGGCTCCCGCCACCAGCAGTTCCTGTACGAAAGCCCGGCCCAGCCCGCGCTGCCCACCAGTGACCAGGACGGTTGCTCCACTGACGGTGGTCATGACGTTCTCCTCGGATGACGGTCCACAACGACATAGGCGTAGTTGATTTGCCTCTGTCGCCAGAGTGCTCGCCGCCGACGACATAGTCAAGTAGGATTTGGCTATGTCTTGGACGGCCAGTAATCGATACCGCCTACGTCAGGCTCCCGAGGGACTCGCACTGGTGCAGGACCTGATCAACACACGCGCGATCCAGCAGTACGCGCCTGATCTGCTGGCCGGTCGCGAGTCCGCCGAGGAGTGGCTGACCGGCGCCGCCGAGGAGTGGGCGCGAGTCCGGGGCCTCAATGCTCCTGACTGCTCACTGTCGGCGCCGGATCCGCAGGCGCTGCGCGATCTGAGGTCCGCCTTCGAGGCACTGATCGCCGCGGCGGGAAGCGATACGCCGGAAGACGCGCCCGGATCCGACCGGACCGATCACGACATCGATCACGACGTCACGGTGCGGCTCGCTCCCGACTCCCAGGGCCAGGTACGGATGGTCCCGGTCGGCCGGGGACCTCAGTGGCTCGAATCGGCGCTCTGGTCGGAGACACTGCTCGCCCAGCGGGCCGGCGTCTGGTCCCGGCTGAAGCTGTGCCGCAACATCGGGTGCCGGTCGGCCTTCTACGACACGTCACGCAACAACAGCGGCGTCTGGCACGACGTACGCGTCTGCGGCAACGCCGCCAATCTGCGCGCCTCGCGGGAGCGTAGAAGGATGCGTGAGGACAGTACTTCCTGATCGGCGAACGCCCGAAATAGACCGGCGAGCGCCCGGACCTCTCCGCGAACGTAAGCGCCCGGACCTCCCGGCGAGCGCCTCGGATCAGGGAGCCGTAGCCGTAGCCAGCCGGGCGGCGCGGATCGTGAGATAGTCGCGCTCCGGAAGGCTGGTCGTACGACGCGCCGCCTCCCGGTAGTTCTCCACCGCGCCCTGCCGGTCGCCCGCCATCTCCAGCAGATGGGCGCGGACCACCGACAGCCGGTGATTCCCGGTCAGACGGCCCTCCTTGTCCAGGTACTCCACGATGCCGAGCCCGGCCTCCGGGCCGCGCACCATCGCCACGGCCACCGCCCGGTTGAGCGAGACGACCGGATTGGCGCCGAGCTGCTCCAGCACTCCGTACAGCGCGAGGATCTGCGGCCAGTCGGTGTCCTCGGCCGTCGCCGCCTCGTCATGGACGGCGGCGATCGCCGCCTGGACCTGATACGGGCCGAGTGGGCCCTTGGGCAAGGTGGCCGTGATCAGCGCCGTGCCCTCCTCGATCGCACGGGCGTCCCAGCGGTTCCGGTCCTGCTCCGCCAGCGGGATCAGCTCACCGTCCGGGCCGGTGCGTGCCGCGCTTCTGGCGTGGGTGAGCAGCATCAGCGCCAGTAGCCCCGCGACCTCGCAGTCGTTCGGGAGCAGTTCATACGCGGCCCTGGTCAGTCGGATCGCCTCCCGGGACAGCTCTACCCGTTGCAGATAGGGGCCTTCGCCGGTGGCATATCCCTCGTTGAAGATCAGATAGAGGACATGCAGCACGGCGTCCAGCCGACGCTCGCGATCCTTGTCGTCCGGCATCAGGAACGGGATCCCCGAGGCCTTGATCCGCTGCTTGGCCCGGCTGATCCGCTGTCCCATGGTCGCCTCAGGCACCATGAAGGCGCGTGCGATCTCGGCCGTCGTCAGACCGCCCACACAGCGCAGGGTCAGCGCGATCGCCGCCGTGGGTGACAGCGCGGGATGGCAGCACAGGAAGAGCAGGATCAGCGAGTCGTCCCGGTCCGCCGACTCGTCGCTGTCCGCAGGCGGAGCCGACTGCCGGTCGGCGGGCACCTGTCGGGCCACCAGGTCCTCACGGCGGCGCCGCGCCTGCTCACCTCGTACCTGCTCGGTCATACGGCGGCTCGCGACCTGGATCAGCCAGCCGCGCGGATTACCGGGCACGCCCTCGCGGGGCCACTGGGTCGCCGCCGCCAGCAGCGCTTCCTGTACGGCGTCCTCGGCGGCGCCGAAGTCTCCGTACCGGCGGGTGAGCACGCCGACGACCTGCGGCGCCAGGGTGCGCAACAGGTCCTCGGCGGACATGCCCTCGGGACCGGATCCCGGACCGGTGAACCGGCCAGTGGCCGGACCAGTAACTGGACCAGTGGCCTGGCCGGCGGCTGGACCACCGGCTTGGCCATCGGCCTGGCCGGCCACCTGGCTGGCGGCCCGGCCGGTTCGCGGCTCCGTCGTTCGATCGGCGAGAGGAATCGGATCAGTCAGTGCTCACATCTCCTCGGGCGGTCCCGCCATCACCTGGCGCACCTCGATCGGCATGTTCAGCGGCTTGCCGTCGGGGCCAGGAGCCGTGGACACATGCGCGGCCAGCTCCACCGCCCGCTCGGCACTGTCGCAGTCGACAATCCAGTACCCGGCCAGGAACTCCTTCGTCTCAGGGTAAGGACCCTCGGTGACAATGGGCGCCCCGCCACCTCCGGCCCGTACGATCCTGGCCTGGTCGGGCCCCGCCAGTCCCTCCGCCGTCACCAGCTCGCCCGCCTCCGCGAGCTTCGTGTTGGTGTCACGCATAAAGGCGATATGGGCCTGGATCTCCTCCGGTGCCCACTCCGTGATCGGCGGGAAGTCCACGGTCTTCTCACTGAACTGCATGAGCAGCATGTACTTCATGACCTTCTCCTCACTGTCGCGGCCCCTGCGGGGCGCTCTCACGGACAGGTAGAAGCACGCGCCGCGATTTCGACATCCTCGACAAGGAACATCGAGATTTCTCAGAAAAAGCTAGCCGCAATCTCCGCCGCCCGCTCGTCGCGGTACGGGCCGCACCTACGGGATCATGCCGCCATGGCTCACGATCACACACAGGTACGGGAGTTCTTCGGTGCCAGGGCGGCCGGCTGGGACACCCGTTTTCCGGACGACGGCCCTGCCTATGCCGCGGCCGTCGTCGACCTCGGGCTGCGTCCCGGCGGCGCGGTTCTGGACGCGGGATGCGGGACGGGACGCGCGCTGGCGCCTCTACGGGCCGCCGTGGGCCCGCAGGGCACGGTGCTGGGCGCCGATCTGACACCGGAGATGCTGGCAGAGGCCGTACGGGCCGGGCGCGGCCGGATCGGGAGGCTGCTGCTCGCCGATGTGGGCCGGCTGCCGCTGCGCCCGCGTTCGCTGGACGCGGTCTTCGGCGCCGGGCTGATCTCTCATCTTCCGCAGCCCACGGAGAATCTGCGCGAACTGGCCAGGGTGGTGCGGACCGGTGGCCGACTGGCGCTGTTCCATCCCCTGGGCCGTGCCGCGCTGGCCGCCCGGCAGGGACGGCGGATCACGGACGACGATCTGCGGGCCGAGTCCCGTCTCCGTCCTCTGCTGGCGAATTCCGGCTGGCGGCTGGAGTCGTACACCGACGAGGACTCCCGCTTTCTGGCCCTGGCGGTCCGCCAGGACTGATCCGTCGGCGCACCGGTCACGGGCGGGCAGGAGGCTCCGTGGCGGACCGCTGTGTGGAGCGGCGGTGAGGGCCCGCTGTGAGGACCGGCTGGTTCCGGACTCTCGACGTCCGGGTTGCCCACTGGCTAGGGTGCGCCGACAACGGATCGGATGGGGAGGTGCCGTGGCCGGAACGGACGACTCCATGGACGATGACCCGCTGTATGTGCTGACCGCCGCGCTGCTCACACCCGCGCGGTTCCCGGCCGTGCTCGGCGACGACTATCCGGAGGCCTGTGCCGCCCTCGGGCTGGAGCCCTACGACCGTGGATACGGCCTGGTCATGGGCCAGGACCGGGCAGGCGCCCGCTGGACGGTGGTGGTGGACGACGTCTCGTTGGTCGCCGTCGCGATCGCGTCCTGGGACTGCGGTATCGAGTACGACCTGTCACCCGGCGAACGGACCGTGGTCTGCGCGCTGCCCGGCTGGCCGCTCGCCCTGTCCGTACGGGCACCCGGTCTGCCTGCCCCGCACGACCCCGATCCCGAACCGACGCCCGGCACCGAGGATGACGACGGGAACGGGCCGTCGGACGGGACCGAGACCGACCGGAGCGGGAACGAAGACAGCACCTGGCGTCCGCTCACACCGCCCGACACCGATGCCTGGGGCCCGGCCCAGCGCCGACTCGGCGCGGACGAGGTCGCCCTTCAGTGGGCGGTATGGCGGGAGCGGCTCACCGCAGCGGTGGCCACGGACTCCACCGCCGACACCGACGCCGCCGACACCAAGGACGGCGGCCCGGAATCCACGGCCCTCTCGCATCAGGGAGTGCGACGCGTACTCAAAGAGCTGCATTCCTATGTCGAAACGGCTCCGCCGCTCGGCCGGGTCCGCTCCAGCTTCGCCCCGGGCGAGGCCAGAACACTGCGCGCCGACGGCCCCGGCTGGTCGTTTGTCGCCAGGACCGACGACATGGCGTTCATCCTGCTGGACGAGGAGCCGGGCGAGATCCTGCCGGTCGGCCGTGGCACCGAACTGCCCGCGCTGCTCACCGCGCTCGACAAGATGGCCGTACGTCCGGCCTGACCGCTCGCACGGTCAGGCCCTCCTCGTACCCGATCCGGCCGTCGTCATCGCGCCGCGTCCCGTCGGCTCAGCGGCCTATCTCTTTACGGCTGATCCTGCGCAGCCTGCGGCGCTGCGACGGGTCCAGCATCAGATACGCGGCGGTAGGTACCCCGAGCACCACCAGCAGCGAGAACCAGAATCCGATCAGCGGCATCAGAAGAAGGCCTACGGCCACTCCCCCAATGACGATCTTCGTCCTTGTCGACATCGACGCCTCCTTCGCGGCACAGGCCGCTTCTGCTCGGTGAACGCACACCGGGCTCCGCCAGTTCCACTATGCGCCCGAGCGCAGCGGTTCGCCGACGTGGTGCATATGGCTGAGCGCCTGCCGGTACGACTCGACGAGCCCGGTCTCGGTGTACGGAACGCCCAGCGCGAGGCAGTGCGCACGGACCAAGGGCTGGGCGAGCCTCAGATGAGGACGGGGCATGCTCGGGAAGAGATGGTGCTCGATCTGGTAGTTCAGCCCGCCCAGGAACCAGTCCGTGAGCATGCCGCCCCGTACATTGCGCGAGGTGAGGACCTGTCGGCGCAGATGGCCCCAGCCCTCGCCGTTCCCGGCGTCGGGCATCTCCATGCCCTTGTGGTTGGGCGCGAACGCCATCCCCAGATGGAGACCGAGAAGCATCTGGTGGATCAGCGCGAATACGACGGCCTGGCCGACGGTCATGGTGGTCAGCAGCAGCGTGACATAAGCGACGACATGGGCCGTGAGCAGCAGGCCTTCCACCACGCGCTTACGGGTGGGCATGCCCTCGTCCTCCGGTCCGGAGGATCCGGAGAAGACGGCCCGGAAGCCGTACACCTTGAGGGCTATGCCCTCCAGTGTGGTGAGCGGGAAGAACAGCCAGGCCTGGTGACAGGTCAGCCAGCGGCGCAGACCGGAACGGCCGGCCGTCTGGTGCTGCGTGAAGACGAGGATGTCGGCGGCGACATCCGGGTCCTTGTCGATGTGGTTGGGGTTGGCGTGGTGCCTGTTGTGCTTGTCGTTCCACCACTCCTGGCTCATTCCGAGCAGCAGATTGGCGTGGACGAGCTGCACCAGCCGGCCCCTGCCACGGTCGGCGGTGATCTGGGAGTGTCCCGCGTCATGGCCGACGAACGCCATCCGTGCCGATACGACGGCCAGCAGAGGCGCGAGAAGCAGTGTCCACCAGGACGGGCCGAGAAGCGCCATTCCTGTGATGATCGCGCCCAGAAAGAGGAAGTTGACAGTGATGCCCCGGGCGTACCAGGCGACCCGGCGCTCCAGCAGGCCCTGCTCCCTCACCGTCCGCAGCAAGGGCGCGAAGTCGCTGCCGCCCGCGCGGCCGACGACGGGGTCGGGTATGGGCTCCGCGATGGGGGCGATGGCGGCTTGGGGCATGTCGGTCTCCGGTCTGTAGGCCGATGTCCAGTGGGGAAAAGTCGCGCAGACTGCGCTGACCTCTTGAAACGTACGGGGAGGAAACGCCGGCGGCCATGAGGCCACCACCCGGAAAAGGTGGAGGCTGCCAGGGGGTCGACGGTGGTGCTGGCTACACCCTGACGACCAGGCGTGAGTCAGGTCACGGTGGCGCCGCTCCCGCGTGGCTTCGCGGTGAGGTACCCTCGGCGGCTCCGACCCGCAGTAGTCAAACTTGAGGAATGCGTCTTCGCTGTGCACAGGCTCCCCGCGGCAACGCCCTCCCGGATCTCCGAACTCGCCCGCTGCTCCACGGTCTTTCTTCCCGCGGACCCGGCCCGCACCGGCCGGATCGCCCACTGGCACCCCGACGGCGCGGAGCCGCCGTCCGCACCGGGCTCCGTGGAGGAGCTGGCTGTCGTCGACACCGATGGCCACCCTCTCACGGTCGGAGCGCTCCTGATGCCCGTATCAGCCGCTCTTCCGCTGCTGACCAGGGCTCGTATGCGCGCGGACGCCTCGCCGTCGACGGCTTTCTGGGGCGCCGCCGCTCTGCTGGCTCTGCAACTCGCGGCCCGTGGAAGGCTGTTGCCCGGTCTCACCGGGACGGACCAGGACGCGTGGCGCGCCGGGCCGCTGACCTCGGAGGATCTGGAGCGGATCCGTACGCTCGCCGCCTCGATGCCGCCCTCCGCCCATGCCGTTCCGCTCGTTACGGCATCACCGGGACCGCTTCTTCTGCCCGCGCCTGAACGGCTGTTGCGGGACTTCCTCGACGCGGTCGTCGACGGGCTGCCCAGGACACCCGCCGCTGAACTCGCCGCCGCAGGGCCCGCTTTCGCCGCCATGCCGGCGAACCGGTTCCCCGAGTTGCGCGGCTGGGCGGCCGATGTGGCCGCCGGCCATGACGCGGGCGTACGGCTCTCCCTCCGCGTCGAACTGCCCGGCCTCACGGACGCCCGAGTGCGCGTGCCGGACGCGGATCCCGGTGCCAGTGCCAGTGCGGGTACGGGTGCAGGTCCGGACACCGTTGAAATGGCCGGCGCGGGCCTCGCCTTCCGGGCTGTCCTCCAGATGCACAGCGTCAGCAATCCCACGGTCGTCGCCGACGCCACCGCCGTATGGTCGGGTACGGGATCCACCGGTACGGCCTTCGGCCCGCGCGCCCGGATGGACGCCCTGCTCGCCCTGCGCCGTGCCGCCCGCGCCTGGCCGCCGCTCACGCCGCTGCTCTCGGCCGCCGTGCCGGACGCCATCGAACTCGCGGACGAGGACATCACCGACCTGCTGGGCGAGGCGTCCACGGCGCTCGCCGCGACCGGCGTCCAAGTGCACTGGCCCAAGGAACTGGCCCGCACGCTGACGGCACGCGCGGTCATCGGCCCTGGCGGCCAGGCGGAGGAGAGCGACGCCGACCGCGCCGGCCAGGAGCAGGATCCGAAGGAGGACGACCAGGACGACCGGAGCAGCCCGTACCGTACCGGTACCGATCTGCCCGCCTTCCTCTCGGCCGACGCGCTGCTCTCCTTCAACTGGCTCTTCGCACTGGGCGATCAGCGGCTCACCCGCGCCGAGCTGGACCAACTCGCCGAGGCCAGCCGTCCCGTGGTCCGGCTGCGCGGGCAGTGGGTGCTCATCGATCCCGCGGAGGCCCGGCGCGCCCGGGAGAGCCAGGACCGCAAGATCAC
Organism: Streptomyces sp. NPDC059743; assembly: GCF_042732975.1. Classification (NCBI taxonomy): domain Bacteria; kingdom Bacillati; phylum Actinomycetota; class Actinomycetes; order Kitasatosporales; family Streptomycetaceae; genus Streptomyces; species Streptomyces sp. NPDC059743. Next base: position 156,672 of record NZ_JBHWGS010000014.1, read on the forward strand.
TCCGCTCGACGCCCTCGGCGCCGTACTGACCGGCTCCACCGAGGTCGAGGGCCGCCGTGTCGAGGTGGCGGCCACCGGCTGGCTCGCCCGGCTGCGCGACCGTCTCGCCGATCCCGAGCGGACGGACGGCGACGAACAGCGGATCGGCCCGCCCGCGGCGCTTGCCGCGACTCTGCGCGACTACCAGCTCCGAGGCCTCAATTGGCTGCACCGTATGACCTCGCTCGGTCTCGGCGGCTGTCTCGCCGACGACATGGGGCTCGGCAAGACGATCACTCTTATCGCACTCCATCTGCACCGGCAGACCGACGCCTCGGCCGCCGGGCCGACTCTGGTCGTCTGTCCGGCCTCGCTGATGGGCAACTGGCAGCGCGAGATCGAACGGTTCGCGCCCGGCACGCCCGTACGGCGCTTCCACGGCACCACGCGTGACCTGGAGGCCCTGGAAGCGGGCGAGTTCGTGCTCACCACGTACGGCACGATGCGGCTGGACGCGGCCCGGCTCGCCGGTGCCGACTGGGGCATGGTCGTCGCCGACGAGGCGCAGCACATCAAGAATCCGTACTCGGCCACCGCCAGAGCGCTGCGTACGATCGGCGCCAGAGCGAGAGTCGCACTCTCCGGCACTCCCGTGGAGAACAATCTCTCCGAGCTGTGGGCGATCCTCGACTGGACAACTCCCGGGCTGCTCGGCCGCCTTGGCACCTTCCGTACGCAGTACGCGCGCTCGGTGGAGAGCGGTGACGATCCGGCGGCGGCCGAGCGGCTCGCCGCGCTCGTACGGCCGTTCCTGCTGCGCCGACGCAAGTCCGACCCGGGCATCGCGCCGGAGCTGCCGCCCAAGACCGAGACCGACCGGGCCGTCTCCCTCACCGCCGAACAGGCCGGGCTGTACGAGGCGCTCGTACGGGAGACTCTCGCGGCGATCGCGGAGGCGGACGGCATGGAGCGGCGCGGGCTGATCGTCAAGCTGCTGACCGGACTCAAGCAGATCTGCAACCACCCGGCGCACTTCCTCAAGGAGGACCGGCCGCGTATCGCGGACCGTTCGGGAAAGCTGGACCTGCTGGACGAACTGCTCGGCACCATCCTGGCCGAGGGCGCGAGTGTGCTGGTCTTCACGCAGTACGTACGGATGGCGCGGCTGCTCGAACAGCATCTCGCGGCGCGCGGTGTGCCCACGCAGTTTCTGCACGGCGGCACACCGGTTCCCCAGCGTGAGGCGATGGTGGACCGCTTCCAGAACGGTGAAGTGCCGGTCTTCCTGTTGTCGTTGAAGGCGGCGGGCACCGGGCTCAATCTCACCAGGGCCGAGCATGTCGTCCACTTCGACCGCTGGTGGAATCCCGCCGTGGAGGCGCAGGCGACGGACCGCGCGTACCGCATCGGGCAGGACCGGCCCGTACAGGTGCACCGGATGATCACCGAAGGCACGATCGAGGACCGGATCGCCGACATGTTGGCCCGTAAGCAGGCGCTGGCCGATGCGGTGCTCGGTTCCGGCGAGGCGGCCCTGACCGAACTGACCGACGCCGAGCTGGCGGATCTGGTGGAGCTGCGAGGGAGCGCGCGATGAGCGGCACGGATGGTACGGACGGCTGGGGCGGCCGGGATGGCGGCGGCAGCCAGGGCGGTCGGGACAGTCGGGGAGGCGGGGATGACATCGAGCGCACCTTCGCCGCTCAGGCACCTGCGCCTGGCCGCGGTTTCGCCCATACCTGGTGGGGCAGGGCCTGGCTGAAGGCGCTGGAGGAGACCGCGCTCGACGGCGCGCCGCTGGCGAAGGGACGCAGACACGCCCGCGAGGGCGCGGTGGGTGCCGTGACCGTACGGCCGGGCAGGATCACCGCGGTCGTACAGGACCGGGACGGCACCGCGTACCGCAGCGATGTGCTGTTGCAGCGGCTGAGCGAGGAGGAGTGGGACCGCTTCCTGGACATGGCGGTGGACCGGGCGGGCCATATCGCGGCGCTGCTGGACCGGGAGATGCCACCGCACCTGGTCGAGGACGCGGCGGCGGCCGGAGTCGAACTGCTGCCGGGTATCGGTGACTTGGAACCGGAGTGCGGCTGTGAGGCATGGGACCACTGCGCGCATTCGGCGTCGCTCTGCTATCAGATGGCCAAACTGCTGGACCAGGATCCGTTCGTGCTGCTGCTGATTCGCGGCAGGAGCGAGCGCCGGCTCCTCGACGAACTGCATGTGCGCAGTGTCGCGCGGGCCTCGCGGGCCGCCGGTACGGAGGCGGAGGAGGCGCCGGACATGGAGGAGACGGTCGCCGATACGGTGGGCGTGCTCACCGTGATGGCCTTCGCGGCACGGGACATTCTGCCGCCGCTGCCCGCTCCTCCGCCGCTACCACGGGAGCCGGGGCAGCCTCCGGCCCTCGACACCGGGACCGAGCCGTCGGTCGCCGACTCGTCGTCCGGGACCGATGCGTCGCCCGGAGTGGATGTGGACGCGCTGGAACTCCTGGCCGCGGACGCGGCGGCACGGGCACTGCGCATGCTCTCCGACGCGCTCGCGCCCGATCATGAACAGCAGCCGCTGGAAGACGAATTGACGCTCCGTCAGGACGGTGTCCGGCTCGCGGCGGCGACATCGGACACCCGTCTGCTGGCGCGGCTCGCCGTCGGCACCGGTCGGCAGCGCGCGGAGCTGGATCTCGCCGTACGCGCCTGGCGCCTCGGAGGCGCGGCGGCCCTCGCCGTACTGGAGGACGAGTGGACACCGGAGCCGGAGGCCCTCGCGCGTGCGGAAGCGGCTCTCGCCACCGCCTGGGAGGACGGAGACCGGCCACGGCTACGGGCCCTGGGCGCGGGCCGCTGGTCCGTCGCCGACGCGTCGGCACAACTGCGGTACGGACACGACGGACGCTGGTGGCCCTACCGAAAGGAACACGGCCGCTGGGCCCCGGCCGGCCCAGCCGCCCACGATCCGGCGGCGGCCCTGGCGGAGGTGCTGAGCGAAGGCTGAACGAGGGCTGGCTGAACGAGGGCTGAGCAAAGGCTGAGTGAGGGCTGACGGAGAGACACGGAAGACGGACGGCGAGCGCAGGGAGTGGCTGCCCGCCGGTGAGCCGGATCGGCGGCCGGCAGGACGCTTGCCGGGCGGTGTCGTCGGGGGTGACGATGGTCGGGTCCGGCCCGTCCGACCGGGGAGGCCGTGTTGTCCGACACCTGGGTGGCCCTCGAAGGAGGCACCGATCCGGCCGAGCGCCGTGGCGTACTGCGCCGGGCGCACGAGTCGTCCGCGACCGCGGGCCGGGTCGAGCGGCCCGTACGGTCGGTGGTCGCCGCCTCCTGGCAGCGTTCCGCCCGCGCCCGCGTGAGCCCCGAGGGCACGGCGAGCGTCGAGCTGACCGACGACGGGCTCGCCGCGTACCGCGACGCGCATCCTCTCTCCCGGATGATGCCGCTGTTCCGTGAGCTGATGGGCGCGTACGCCATGGACGGCGAGCATCTGATGGCGGTGTGCGACGCGCACGGCAGACTCCTGTGGGTCGAGGGACACCGGGCGACGCGGCTGCGGGCGGACCGGATGAACTTCGTCCCGGGAGCCCGCTGGTCGGAGGCCGTTGCCGGAACGAACGCGCCGGGCACCGCGATCGCCGTGGACCGGCCCGTACAGGTCTTCGCCGCCGAGCACTTCCAGCGGCCCGCCCATCCCTGGACCTGCGCGGCGGCGCCCGTCCACGATCCGTACACGGGACGGCTGTTGGGCGCAGTGGACATCACCGGCGGCGACCGACTGGCTCATCCACACAGCCTGGCCTTCGTCGGCGCGGTCGCGCGCGCCGCCGAATCACAGCTCGCCTTGCTCGCGCCACCGGCCGCCGCCGGTTCCGTACGGCTCTCCACGCTGGGCCGCGACGAAGCGCTGCTGGTGACGGCGGGCCGCAAGGTCAGACTGAGCCGCAGGCACAGCGAGATCCTGACCTTGCTCGCCCGGCGTCCGGAAGGCGCCACAGGCGACGAGCTGCTGGTGGAGCTGTACGAGGACGAGTCGGTCCATCCGGTCACTCTGCGCGCCGAACTCTCCCGGCTGCGCGGACTGCTCGGCGCCGGACTGCTGCGCTCGCGCCCGTACCGGCTGGCGGTCCGCGTGGACGCGGACTCGGGCGCTCGCGTCCGTACTCCCCGTGGCGCAGCGGCCCGCCGCGCTCGCGCGCGTACGCGAACTGGACGCGTGGCAGCGGCCCTGACGCGGATCACGGATCGCGGTCCGTGCGGGCGCCCTGTGCCCTGTGGTCCTGCGCCCTGCGCTCGGCCGAGGCCCGTCAGGTCGCGCCGATGGCGGCGGCGAGCATCGGGAGCGAGCGGGTGAGGGAACGTTCCCAGTACGGCCAGGTGTGGGTACCGGGACCGTAGCGGTCGGCGGTGACATTCAGACCGAGGGCCTGCGCACGCGCTATGTAGTCCCCGGCCATCAGGTCGAGCACCGCCTCCAGGGCGTCGGGAGTACGGTCCGGCGCGTCGAACGGGCCGGGCAGGCCGTTGCCACTGCTGACGTATACGGGAAAGCCACGAGGGAGGCGCGAGATGAGCTCGTACGCGTTGTGTTCCCGCCAGAGGGCCGCCTGGGCGGTGGGATCGCCCCACAGGTCGAGCGGTTCGAGTCCCTGTCCTCTGACGATGTTCTGAATGCCGGCCGTATAACGCGCCGTGTTGATGAGTCCGCTGAAGGACGCGGCGGCGCGGAAGAGCGTCGGATACCGGGCGGCGTAGTACAGCGCGCCGTGTCCGCCCATGGACAGCCCGGCCACGGCGCGCCGGTCGTTGGCCCGTAGCTGCTGTTCCAGGATGCGGCGGACCTCGGTCAGATGGAAGGTCTCCCAGGCGGGAGCACCGTACCGGCCCTGGTTCCACCAGTTGGCGTAGAAACCGGCCGGTCCGCCCTCCGGCGTCACGATCAGTGCCGGTGTATTGGCGGTGATGGCGGCGGCGTTGCCCCAGCCGGTGGAGCCCGGGCCGCCGCAGCAGCCGTGCAGCAGATACAGCACGGGCCAGCGGCGGGTGGGCGAACTGTCCCAGCCGGGCGGCAGCAGCACGGTGGCGTTGGCGGTACGGCCGAGTGCGGGTGACTCGATCCGCAGGTTCAGGGTGCGCTCATCAACGCGCTCGGCGGCCAGCAGCCGTCCCCGGCGACGGGAGGAGGCCGGCGCGGCGGCAGGTACGGAGCGTACGGCGGCGGACGCGGATACGACGGAGCCGGAGGCCAGGGCGCCTACGCCGGCGACGGCAAGCGCGGCCACGGCACGGCGCCGGGTGAGAGGGCGCGGGGCGGACAAGTCGGGTGCGGAGCCGGGCGGTTGGGACATGGTGTCTTCTCCGTCTCTCCAGAAGCAGCGGTGCGACGTGTGCGTACGGCGTGTACGGGTGTGCCGGGCGGTGGTCCCTTGGTTTGTCTTACGTCAGGGCTCCGGGTGTGTAAAGGGTTTTCACTCAGGGAGCATTGAGGGTCTCTACGTCACAGATCAGCGGACAGGAAGCGGTTTCTCCTCCCTGGGCGAGCGTGGCCTGCTGCCCGCTGTCGCTCGCGCTGCGAACCGGCCCCGATCTCCTTACTCTCGGTTTACGGGCACCACGGTGTGTGCCCATGTGAAGGAGCGTCATGCCTGCCGAGACGGAAACCGGTACGCCGACTCCGGAGGCCGAACCCATCCCTGCCGAGGCCGAACCCCTCCCTACCGAACCTCTCCCTGCCATCGACGGGATCCGCAGCCAGGATCAGGGCGACGACGAGTCGCTCCAGGCCTCCGGCGACAAGCCGGAACTCCAGCCCGCCCTCGGCAATACCCACACCTTCGCCGCCGGGATCAGCTACCTCGCGATCCTGACCGGCACCTTCCCGCTCTTCTACTTCGGTGTGACATTCGCCGGGCCCGGCTACTGGTGGTCATGGCCCATGGTGTTCCTCGGCCAGCTCATGGTGGCGCTGTGCTTCTGCGAGCTGGCCGCCCGCCATCCCGTCGCCGGTTCGGTCCACACCGATACGGCCCACACCGGGCCGGTCCACAACTGGGCCAGGAAGCTCGGCGGTCCGCATATCGGCTGGCTGGGCGGCTGGATGATGGTGACGGCCACCATGGTGTCCCTCTCCACGGTCGCCCTCGCCTACCAGATCACGCTGCCGCAGATCTCCCGGTTCTTCCAGTTCGTGGGACCCGGCACAGGCAGGACCGATGCCGCCGCCAACGCCGTACTGCTCGGCTCGGTGCTGATTCTCTTCACCACCCTGGTCAACGCGTTCGGAGTCAGACCGATGGCCCGGTTCAAACCCGCCGGAGTGCTGGTCGAACTCATCGCCGCCCTCACCCTGATCGCGCTGCTGGCCGCGCATCTCACGCACGGACCGGGCGAGATCACCCGGACAGCCGGTCATGGCAGCGGCGGCGCCGACGGCATCGGTGAGTCGCTCGGCTATGCCGGCGCGCTTCTGACCGCCTTGCTCGCCTCCGCCTATGTCATGTACGGATTCGGCACAGCGTCGTCGCGTGACAAGGAGTCCCTCGACTCCAGCCGCAACGCACCGCACGCGATCCTGCGGGCCCTCGTCGTCTCTCTCCTGATCGGCGGGCTCATCGTCCTGTTCGCTCTGCTGGCCGTGCCCGATCTGAACTCCACACGGCTGTCCGCGGACGGAATCCAGTTCGTGCTGCTCTCCACTCTCGGTCCGACCGTCGGCGAGATCGTGCTGTGGTGCGTGGTCATCGCCATCACCGTCTGCGCGCTGACGGTGCACAGGGCCGGGATCCGGCTGGTCTTCGCGATGGCCCGCGACAACTGTCTGCCCGCCTCCTCGCTGCTCGCCCGGGTCAGCCCACGGTTCGGGACTCCGGTGGTGGCCGCGATCGCCGTCGGGCTGGTCGCCGTCGGCACTCTCGTGATCAATGTCAATCAACCGCAGATCTTCTCCGTGATCACCAGCATCGCGATCATCATGATCTATCTGGCCTATCTGACGGTCACACTGCCCATGCTGGTGCAACGGCTGCGCGGTACCTGGCAGCCCAAGCCCACGTCCGAAGAGCACTTCTCGTCCAAAGGGCGCTTCTCGTCCGGGGAACACTTCTCGCTCGGCCGGTTCGGGCTGCCGGTCAATCTCCTCGCCGTGCTCTGGGGAATCGGCATGTCGGTCAATCTCGCCTGGCCACGCCCGGAAGTCCACAACGCGGAGCCGCTCTTCCACTGGTATCCGCGCTGGGGCGCGTTCCTCTTCGTCGGCATCGTCGCCGCGGGCGGCTTCACGTACTACTGGCTCGTCCAGCGCGAACGTACGGGCGTGCCCGGATCCGGAGCCCGTCAGGGCCACACCCACGCCCACGCCCACACCCGCATCCACATCCGCGGCAACCTGATTGCAACGTACCGGTCCCTACTGTCCACCGTGCGGCGTCGTCCAACGGCGGGCGGCGCGAAAACCGGGAGGCCACCGAAATGACCCGTTACACAGCACCCGGCGTCTCCGTCCCGCCGAGTCCGCCGCGTCAGGCGCAGCAGGCCGCTGCCGGCGATGCGGACCTCCTCCCCCACAACCAGTTCCTCGCGGGCCTCCGCGAAGTCCCACCCCCACCTCCGAATCTCCCAGCCGTGCGTACGAGCCGTGCCGTCTGCTCACCCCGGTTCGCGTCAACCAGGAAGAAGCCACGCGGTCACGCTCCGGGGCGTCAGGTGTCTGTGCTGGGGCTAGGCCGTGTCTGACAAATCCCGTCTGGCTCACGACGCCTGGCACGCACGCTCGCCGCATTGTCGGGATCATCCAAGTACGTCCAGTACGAGGATGACCCTCCGCCTTGCGATCGCACGCACCAGACGCCGTGAGCCCCGCCCTGCGGGCGGACGACGCTATGTGGCAGACACGGCCTAGCGGGGCGCCATGCGCAAGGCACCGTCCATACGGATGGTCTCGCCGTTGAGGTAGTCGTGCGCGGCGATCATGAGGACAAGTCGGGCGTATTCGTCGGGGTGTGCCAGGCGGCGGGGCATGGGCACCCCTTCGGCGAGGGCCGTACGCACCGCGTCAGGGAATCCGGCCATCATGGGGGTGTCGACGATTCCTGGTGCGATGGTCATGACACGGATGCCATGGTCGGCGAGGTCCCGGGCCGCGGTGATGGTCAGACCGGTGACACCGGCTTTGGAGGCGGCGTAGGCAGCCTGACCGACCTGTCCTTCGAAGGCCGCGATGGAGGCCGTGTTGACGATCAGTCCGCGCTGGCCGTGATCGTCGGCGCAGGTCCGGGCGATGGCCTGGGCCGCGAGGCGGAGCACGTTGAAGGTGCCGACGAGATTGACGTTCACCACGTGGTGGAACAGGTCGAGCGGGTGGGCGCCGCGGCGTCCCAGGACGCGGGCGGAGGGCGCGATGCCGGCGCAGTTGACGGCCAGCCGTAGCGGGTGTCCGTCTCGGGCGACGCGCTCCAGTGCCGTGCGCACCGGTTCCTCGTGTGTGATGTCGGCCGCGAGCAAGGTCACGTTGTCCGGCGGTGCGGGTGCGTCGCCGATGGCTTGCTCGAGGTCGAGGCCGTAGACATGCGCGCCGTTCTGGGCGAGCAGCGCGGCGGTTGCGGCGCCGAGCCCGGAGGCGGCGCCGGTGACGAGTGCCGCGTTTCCACTGATGTTCATGGGGTCTCTTCTAGGGCTGTCGGGTGAGGTGCCGGCTGATGACGAGGCGCTGGATCTGGTTTGTTCCCTCGAAGATCTGCATGATCTTCGCTTCCCGCATGTAGCGCTCCGCGGGGTATTCGCGAGTGCATCCGTATCCGCCGAATACCTGGACGGCGTCGGTGGTGACCTTCATGGCGGCGTCGGTGGCGATGAGTTTGGCGATGCTGGCCTGGCGGCTGTAGGGGGCTCCGGCGTCGCGGCGGCGGGCCGCGTCCAGGTAGGTGGCGCGTGCGGATTCAACGGCGGCGGCCATGTCGGCCAGGAGGAAGCCGAGGCCCTGGTGGTCGATGATTTTTCGGCCGAACGCGGTGCGCTCTTGGGCGTACTGGGTGGCTGCGTCCAGGGCTGCCTGGGCAACGCCGGTGGCGCATGCGGCGATGCCGAGGCGTCCGGAGTCCAGGGCGCTGAAGGCGATCTGGAGTCCTTGTCCCTCGGCGCCGATGAGGCGGTCGGGGGTGATGAGGGCGTTGTCCCAGTAGGCCGAGGTGGTGGGGACTGCGTGCAGGCCGATCTTCCGTTCCGGGTTTCCGAAGGAGAGTCCGTCGGTTTGTCCGGGTGCGAAGAAGCAGGAGATGCCGCCGTTGCCGGCGCCGGTGCGGGCGAAGAGGGTGTAGAAGTCGGCCTTGCTGCCATGGGTGATCCAGGCTTTGCTGCCGTTGACGCGGTAGCCGTCGTCGCTTTTGTCGGCGCGGCAGGTGAGTGCTGCGGCGTCGGAGCCGGAGTGCGGTTCGGACAGGCTGTAGGCGCCGATCAGTTCGCCGTTGAGGACCGGTTCGGCCCACCGGTCACGCTGGGCGGTGGTGCCGAAGGTGAGCAGCGGGAAGGCGGCCAGTGTGTGGACGCTGACGGCGACCGCGACGGCGGCCCAGCGGGCCGCGAGTTCCTCGATGACCTGGAGGTAGACCTCGTAGGGCTGGCCTCCTCCCCCGTCGGCCTCCGGGTAGGGCAGGCCGAGCATGCCTGCCTGGCCGAGCAGGGTGAACAGGTCCTGGGGGTAGGTCTCGGTGCGTTCGTATTCGTCGACGCGGGGGGCGAGTTCCTTTTCGGCGATGTCGATGACCAGGCCGAGGAGGTCGTTGGCCTCCTGGCTGGGCAGCAGTCGTTCGACGGGCATCGGCTGTTCCTGTGGTCGGGGCCGGATCAGGCGGAGGCGGGGGCTGACGCGGTGAGTGTCTGCAGGGCCTTGCGGGCCCCGGTGCGGAAGTCGGCGACGCGGGCGAGTTTGATGTCCTCGTATCCCTTGACGGTTTCCGCGAGTCGGGCGATTTCCTCGACCGTGGTTGCGGTGTGCGGGGTGAGGTGGTTGAGGGCGTCGTCGACGAGGGCGCGGTACTCGTCGACGAGGGCGCGCTCTTCGCGCCGGACGGTGGCGTAGCCGAAGATGTCCCAGCGCGTGCCGCGCAGGGAGCGCATTGCGCGCAGGGTGCGGAAGACCAGCGGTGCCGAGCGTCGCAGGCGGATCTTCCGCTTCATGCCCATTGCCCGTAGGACCGGCGGGTGCAGCATGACGGAGACTCGGGCCTGTGCGCCGAACTGTCCGGTGATCTTGGCCTGTTCGACGCTGTCCAGGTGCAGCCGGCCGACCTCGTACTCGTCCTTGTAGGCCATCAGCTTGTGCAGGCCCTTGGCGTATGCGAGGGCGATCCTGTTCCCCGGCTCGTCGCCTGCGAGCGTGCGGGCGCGGTCGGCCACGTGGCGTACGTCGGCCGTGTAGCGCCGGGCGTACGCCTCGTCCTGGTAGGCGATCAGGTCGGTGGCACGCAGGGCGATGGTGTCCTGGAGCGATGTGGAGGCGGTGACGGAGGCCGCGAGGGACCGGGCGGCCGGGGTGATGTCGACGGCGGGCGGGTGCGGTGCCGTGAGTGCTCCGAGGACGGCGGGGCGGTCGATGACGGCCGCGCGCCCCCATCGGAACGCCGCCAGGTTCTTGTCGACCGCTGCCCCGTTGAGGCGGATCGCCTGCTCGACCGCGTCGGCGGACAGGGGGAGGCAGCCGTGCTGGAAGGCCGCTCCGATGAGGAGCATGTTGGCCGGCATGTGGTCGTCGAACAGGGCTTGGGAGAGAGCTTGGGCGTCGAGGTAGAGGTTGTCCTCGGCGCGTGTGACGGACTCGATGCGCTCCAGGGCTTCGTCCGGGGATCCGGGAACAGCCACACGGTTGGTGACCATCGCGGCTGTGGGCACGATCGCGGTGTTAACGACGGCGATGGTGTGTTCGCCGCGGGCGGTCCGAAGGTTGGAGTCGGCGGATGCCCCCAGCACGTCGAAGCCGATCAGGACGTCGGCGGTGGCACGTGAGGCCCTCAGGGCTCCCTCGATGGGCGAGGTGGAGATGCGCAGGTCGCTGACGACCGGGCCGCCCTTCTGTGCGAGGCCGATCTGCTCCAGTCCCGCCGCGTAGTGCCCGTCGATGTGGGCGGCCATCTGCAGGATCTGGGAGACCGTTACGACGCCGGTGCCGCCGATCCCCGGCATGCGCAGCAGGACGCTGTTGCCGCTCACGGCGAGTACGGGCTCGGTGAGGGTGCCGGGCAGCCGCGGCATCGTGCGGCGGCGTGGGGTGGTCGGCTCGACGAGGAGGAAGGAGGGACAGTCGCCTTTGAGGCAGGTCAGATCCGCATTGCAGGACGCCTGGTGGATCTGGGTCTTGCGGCCGAATTCCGTCTCGACCGGCTGGACGGACAGGCAGGTCGAGACGTCCCCGCAGTCTCCGCAGCCCTCGCACACGCGCTCGTTGATGACGACCTTCTCCGCGGGCGTGGGGAGTTGTCCCCGCTTGCGAAGCCGGCGCTCCTCCGCCGCGCAGCGGTCGTCGTGGATGAGCACGGTCACCCCGTCGACGGCGGCCAGCTGCTTTTCCGCCTCGGGAAGGTCGTCGCGGTGCCGGACGGTGGCGATGCGGTCGAGGGTGATTCCCCGGTATGCGGACGGCTCGGCGGTGGTGACGATGACCTGGCGGACGCCTTCGAGAGCCAGCCATCGGGTGAGTTCGGGAATGGCCAGCCGGCCTTCGGCACGCTGGCCGCCCGTCATGGCCACGGCATCGTTGTACAGCAGTTTGTACGTCATGGTGGCGTTGGCCGCGACGGCGGCGCGGATGGCCAGGGAGCCGGAGTGGTGGAAGGTTCCGTCACCGAGGTTCTGTACGAAGTGGCGGTCATCGGTGTAGGGGGCGATGCCGAGCCACTGCGCGCCTTCGCCGCCCATCTGGGTCAGACCTATCTGGTTGCCGCGGCCTGCTCCGTCGAGGGCGATCATGGCGTGGCAGCCGATGCCGACGCCGACCAGGGTGTCGTCTGCGGTGCGGGTGGAGGTGCTGTGGGGACAGCCGGAGCAGAAGTAGGGGGTACGGGAGGTGGCCATCGGCAGGGGCGTACGGCGCGTCGGAGGCGAGGGCGCCAGGGCGGCCAGATGCCGGGCAGCTGTACGCGGCAGCCGCTCGGGGCCGATGCGCGAGGCCAATGCCGTGGCCACGTCGTCTGCGGCCAGGGTGCCGCGCGCCGTCAGCAGCGGTCGGCCGTTTTCGGCGTACCGTCCGACCACAGTAGGCGGATCGGGGATTGCGTAGAGCGCCTGCTTCAGCTGTCCTTCCAGGAAGGGCACTTTGTCCTCCACGACAAGGACCTCTTCAAGGTCGCCGGTCATGGCCACCAGTTCGTCGGCCGCAAGGGGGAACGGCATGCCCAGGCGGATCAGCCGGATGCCCAGCTTCTCCATGGCCGGCTGGTCGATGCCAAGGTCGTCCAGGGCGCGTTGCACGACCGCGAACGATGTGCCGGAGGCGAGGATGCCCAGGGTGGCGCGGCGTGCGCTGAAGGCGACACGGTTCAGGCCGTTCTCCCGGGCGTAGGAGCGCGCGAGGTCCAAGCGGCGGACGAGCATGTCGAATTCAGCGTCCAGAGAGGCGGGGCCCACCAGGGTGGGGGGCGCACCGCGCTGCGCCTTGGGGCCGGCGGGGATGCCGGAGCCCATCGCGTCCAGGTCGATGACGGCGGACGCGTCCGCGATGTCCGCGACGATCTTGATGCCTGCCCACAGTCCCGTAGCCCGTGACAGCGCCACGGCGTGCAGGCCGTATTCGATGATCTGGGCGACGGAGCCGGGGGCGAGCAGTGGCATCGACAGGCTCTGGCACATCGGTTCGCAGGAGCTGGGGACGGTCGAGGACTTACTGCCTGGATCGTCACCGATCCAGGCGACGGCCCCTCCGAGGGCCGAGGTCCCCGCCACGTTGGAGTGCCGGATGGCGTCGGCCGCCCGGTCCAGGCCCGGGTTCTTCCCGTACCAGAAACCGGTGACGCCCTGGTGGCGGCTGCCGGGGACCTTGCCGAGCATCTGGGTTCCCGCGACCGCTGTCGCGGCCAGTTCCTCGTTCAGTCCGGCGCGGAAGGTTACGCCCTCGGGGTCGAGGAAGCGGCGGGCGCGGCCCATCTCCAGGTCGACCCCGCCCAGGGGCGAGCCCTGGTAGCCGCTGACGAACACGCGTGTGTTCAGACCGCGTGCCTCATCCAGGCGCCGCTGCTCCAGCGTCAGTCGTACCAGTGCCTGGATCCCCGACATCAGCACACGCCCGCTGTGGAGCACGTACTTGTCATCCAGCGAAATCGCGGCGGGTTCGGTGCGCACGCGGGCCTCCTCTTCTCCGTGCCGCTCAGTGCGCCCAGGACAGCAACACACTCGGCATCGGAGCAAGCAACTTGCGAGAGAGCAGGGTAAACACGCAAAGTTATAAAGTACCGGCGGGGTATTCTTTCTTTACTTTGCGTTCCTGCTTCCGTCTTGGGGTACCGATGACAAGCCTCGACGAGGTCGATCACCAGCTGCTGCGCATGCTCCGCGAGGACGGCCGCCGGACCTTCTCGGAGATGTCCGGGAAGATCGGGCTGTCGGTCGCCGCGGCCAAACGCCGCGTAGACCGGTTGCGTGAGAGCGGAGTGATCACCGGCTTCACCGCGCAGATCGACTACACGAAACTCGGATGGGGCATCGAAGCCTTCGTCGAGCTGTCGTTCGCGGGCAGTACCCCGGTGGGCGAAATCGTGCGCGTCGCCCACAAGGTGACGGAGGTCGTGGGGGTCTACACCATCGCCGGCGACCCTGACGCACTGGTGCATGTCCGCGTCCGCGACATCGGACACCTGCAGCAAACCATCGACGGTCTGCGGCGGTCGGGGCAGGTGACCGGCACCAAGACACTGATGGTGCTGGGCTCTTGGGTACGGAAGGCATAAGGTCGCCCACAGCCGTCACCACGGCACCCATGACAACCGTCCGATGGCGCACGAGGGTTGCCCGGCTCGACAGGACGGGCCGGAATGCCGCACAACGCGGTCGGCGCGCCGGCCCTGCGGCGGTTCCGGCTCGCGCATGTCCGACTCAGCCACAGTCATGGCGGACGCCTGGCAGCGGCGACGGTGTAGGTGGCGAACGACTCGTTCAGCCACAGGTCGTTCCACCACTCCATGGTGACCAGGTTGCCGAACCACATGTGGGCGAGCTCGTGCAGGATGATCTCGCCACGTCGCTCGTAGAAGTTGTCGGTGACCTTCGAGCGGAAAATGAACTGGTCGCGGATGGTGACCGCTCCCGCGTTCTCCATTGCGCCCGCGTTGAACTCGGGCACGAAGAGCTGGTCGTACTTGCGGAAGGGGTAGGGGTGGTCGAACTTGTCCTGGAACCAGTCGAAGCCCTGGCGCGTGACGTCGAAGATGTGGTCGGCGTCGAGGAACTCGGCGAGCGACGGGCGGCAGCGGCGCGACTGGAGGATCGAGAACCGGCCCAGTGAGGTTCTCGGACAAGTGGACTCCGGCATCGAGGGCCGTACCGCAGGCAACGAGCAGGACAGGTTCGCCAGGGCGCGTCTTCGAAGTGGCGCGGATGGTGGCGATCAGGGCGCCGCGCCCGTTACCCGGCTTCGGCGTCCAGCAGTCCGGCTACCGCCAGCGCTGCCTCGACCTGCACAGCGACCAGGTCGCCCAGTGGGTAGGGCTCGGCAAGCAGGTACGCCTCGGCTTCGGCGCACCAGATGTCGAACAGCGCGCCGGCTTCCTGGCCGGCCGCGCGCACAGCGGCTCGCTGGTTGCCGGCCCGCAGCTCGGCGTCGAGCTGTCGCCGGAGCAGGCCGGCGGCCCTCAGCCGCAGCATATGGGTCGTGCAGCGGACAGCGAACTCCTCAGCGACGGTGGCGTCCCGGTCCGCGAACACCGAGGCCATGGCCTCATAGGCCGGCACGAGCCCTTCGGTCTGCTCGATGGACCCAGCCAGAGCACGGCGCAGCGGGGTGCTGATCACCAGGTGGGGCTTCACCGGATCCGTGATGCTCGCGACTTCTTCGACGGTCTTCTTGGCGTCGCCGGCGCCTTCCACCAGGACGGCGGAGTAGGACCGGCCGCTGGTGCTGACGTCGTTGGCCCGTGGGTCACGCCACAGAGGGGTCTCCGCGATCAGCGATGTGGCGCCATGTCGTCCGGCGTAGTGCGAACTGGAAGAGCCGAAGCGGGCCGTTCCGTCTTCGCGAGCAGCGGCGGCGGCCAGCGCTTTGGCCTCGGGCATGAGGTAGACCGCGCGTCCCGCCTCGGGCCAGCCCAGAGTGTCCATGGGGCCGAGGGAAAGCTCGACACCCTGCCTGACGCTGACCTCCCCCAGCGCCTCTGCGGCGCCGGTCAGGTTGCGGTTGAGGATGTAGAAGACACCGCCGAAGTCCGCGTTGTGCAGGGAGTACGACAGCCGGGGCTTGAGTTCGTCGATGACACGGGCCAGAGCCTGCGTCTCGGGAAGCATTCCGTCGAAGTAGGCCCCTTCCTCCAGCACCGGAAAGGTCCACTCCGGCTGATCGGCAAGAGCGGGGCGGTAGAACCGCTCGTGGTAGTTGCGGATGGTGAAAGGACCGGCGAACCAGCCCTCGTTCAGGCGTGTGGCATCGGGGTCGAGACAGGGAATGAAGTTCCACGTATAGCGCCCGCGCGCTTCGCCGCTTTCGGCGACCAGCCTGGCCAGATGCACCACCGTGAGCAGTCCGATCGGCTCGTTGGGGTGCGGGCCGCCCACCACCAGCGCCTGCTCCTGGCCATGCCCCACAGACAGCAGATTGAGAGGCTCGCCCTGGCGCGACAAGCCGACCCGCCGGAGCCGGCACAGCTCGGGGAAGTCCCCGACAAGCTCCTCGACAGCAGCGTTCAACTCGTCCACCGTGAGCAACCGGTCGATCCGACTGGGCACGTATCCGTAGTCCACGACGACTTCCACCTCGATCTTCGATGTGCCTGTGACAACGGCGCCTCAGTGCGGACGCCCAACTTCCGCGATCGCGGGCCGCGAACTGGCCGCGCGCCCTGCCTCCCGGGCGACCGCCGGCCGGACCGGTCACGGAGGAGTACGGAGGAGTACGGAGGCAGCGACAGTCAGAGGACACGACGCCGCCCGCCGCCGCTCCTCGGTGAGTGGAGCCCAGAGGCAATTCATAACAGCACTACTACCGTAACGTCACTATCGTTGATGGGATGCATGTGGCCAACTCCGCCCGACGGGTCTCACTCCGCCTCAGGACGGGGGCGCCGCACATCGCGGCGCAGACTTCACCGCTGCCTGGCAGCACCACCCGCGCATGCGGGCCTCAGTCGGCCGACCTCTCCCGGAGCCGGCCGCCCGCCATGTCACGTCCTGTCGACAGCGGAAGCCAACGCGCTCGCGAAGTCGGCCCATTGCCCCGCCGTGAACCCGCTCCCGGCGAGCACCTGGCGCAAGGCCAGCCCGCTGAGCATCGAGGCGACCGCGACAGCGAGACGTTCGGCCTCCTGGGCCGTGAGCCGGCGTTCATCGCCGGGGGCGATGAGTCGGGACGTCAGCATGGAGCTCAGCACGTCCCCGCGGCTTCCCCAGCGAAGACCCTCCCGGGGCCTTTCGTCGCGAAGAATGACGGCCATGACGTCGACCTCAAGCCTGAGGGCCCTGAGTCCGTCCGACGACGCGACGATGCGGTGGTACTCCTCGGCGTACGCCTTCAGTACGTCAGTGGCGGTCAGCGCCTGGTCGTCGCCCAGCTTGGTCATCGCCGCGCCGAACTCATCGAGCGTGCGGTCGAGCACCGCGAACAGCAGGTCAAGCTTGGAACCGAAGATCGAGTAGATGGCCCCGCTGGTCAAGTCGGCTGCCTGTGCGATCGCCTGAACACTGACGTCTTTGTAGCCCTTGCTCATGAACAGCTGCTCCGCAGCAGCGATCAAGGCTTCCTGGTTGCGGCGTCGCAACTCGGCCCGACGTCCCGTCATGCAAGTCCCCTCGGTCTTGCGTGAGGTTCGCTCTACGCAGCTATAACAGCCTTATTACTGTAACGCCTTCCTCGGGGCCCTCAGGCGTGCCAGTCCGGCCCGCTCCGCGATTCCTCCTCTCGGCCAGAATGCCGAAGAGGCCCTGCACCAGAACACTTTGCGGTACCGAACCCGGCGCGCGGTCGAAGTGTTCGGCATCGACCTGCACGACGCCGATCAGCGTCTCATCCTGTGGCTACAGCTGCGGCTTCTCACCTGAGGGGCGGCCAGAGCACCGGTTGGGCCGTGTCGTGCCCAGAACCCACGCCTGAAGAGCTGTTCGGAGGCGCCGTGTCGAGCTGGGGACACGGCGCCGGATATGCTCACCCGCTCTTGCGGATCGCCCGCGCGCCGAAGTGCAGGTAGCGGCTGCCGTCCTCAAGGGCGAACATGACGAGCGGAATCGGCGGCAAGCCAGGCGACAGCGGGGCCACGTACAAGCCCCGGCCGGGGTCGACGGCCGTGACCGGCTGGATCGGGGGCGCGTCGAAATTCTCCTTGTGGAAATCCTGCTTCATGCTGATCGAGACCGTCGGCTCGCCGTCGGGTCCCGGGGTGAGCTCGAAGGTCGTGGCGTATGAGTCGTAGGTGCCGTACCAGTCCGTCAGGTCGTGCTGGACCGGCTCGGCGGGCGCCTCCGGCAAGTCCGGCTCGCGTGGTCCACCCACCGCGGAGGCGATCTCGTTGACGAGGGTGTGCCAGAGCTCCAAGACGCGACCGCCGTTGGTCAGCAGCGCAATCGCGCTGTCCTGCCCGGGCAGCACACGCAGCAGAGCGGACTGTCCGATGGTGCCGCCGTCGTGACCGTAGATGCGCTGTCCTTCCCAACTGGGCAGCATCCAGCCGATTCCCCAGTGGGGGGGCGATCGTCCAACGGTCCGGCATCTCAACCTGGGGGGTGTGCATGGCCCGAACCGACTCAGTGGTCAGTACGCGAGTGCCGTCGGCCGCCAGGCCGCCGGCAAGGTGCATCTTCGCGAAGGTGATGAGGTCTTCGGCCGTCGCACACACGGCGCCGGCGGGCCCGAGTGACCGGGGCATGTCCCATCGGGGGGAGGGCTCGGGGTAGTCGTCCCCGGCCGGGCCCGGGTGGCCCAGTGCGGCGCGGAACCGCAGAACTTCCTCGGGGAGGGTGAAGGAGTGGTTCATCCCCAGCGGCTCGAAGAGCAACTCACGCATGCTGGTGTCCCAGACTTTGCCGGTGACCGCCTCGATGACACGGCCTGCCACACTGAAGCCGCTGTTGCAGTACGACATCGTGGCACCCAGCGGGTGAACCTGGTCGAGCTTCGCGCACAGCGCCGTGTACCGCTCGAGAACGTCGTCGCCACGGCCCGCTTCGTCGAAGACATCGCCCTCGATGCCGCTGGTGTGCGTGAGCAGGTGCCGCAGGGTCACCGTGGCGGTGACGTCCGGGTCGGCGACCTTGAACTCGGGCAGCACCTCGACCACCGGCCGGTCCAGATCCAGCTTGCCCTCATCGACGAGCCGCATCACCACCGTGACCGTCAGGACCTTGGTGATCGAACCGATCTGGAACAGCGAGTCGATGGTGACCTCGACCCCCGTGCCGCGGTTGAGGACGCCGGTCACCGCGGCAACCGTCTCACCGTCGTTCAGCAGGGCCAGTGACGCACCCGGCACCTTGTAGTGCTCGGCAAGGGTGGTCAGGCGTGCTTGCAGCCACGCGCGGTCGACAGTCGCGATTCCTCCCGATATGGGAGTACCAAATAGGACAAGACGCACGATGGGGCGGCTTGGCTGAGGAAATTGCGGTTGGTCCGGGCGGAGTCGTGGTCATTCACCGCAGGATCGACCTCGGGAAGCGTGCTGCCGACGACCCACCTGGGTCTTCGTCGTGATCAACGAGAAACAGCCCAGGCCCTTGTCGACGAAACCGAAGTTCGCTCCATACCGGGTGTCACACCATGAAGGGATGCAACCACCAAGCACCGGATCGCACACACTGGCTCCGCGCACTCGCCACAGGCGAACTCGGCATGGAGCCTCGGCAAGAGGTGGCACCGGCGTCCTGGCAGTACTGCTCGGGAGTGTGAGCGCGGCCCGGCCAGACGACCGACCGGTGAAGGATGAGTACTCATGACAACGCCCACGATCAAGCTCAGGCCCTCCTCCAGCCCACTGTCCGACGCGGAGCGCGAGACGATCCTGGCCAACCCCGGCTTCGGCCGCCACTTCACCGACCACATGGTGACCATCCGCTGGACCGAAGAGCGCGGCTGGCACGACGGCCGGCTCGTCCCATACGGCCCGCTCTCCCTCGCCCCGGCCACGAACGTCCTGCACTACGCACAGGAGATCTTCGAGGGCCTGAAGGCATACCGCCGTCCCGACGGCACCGTCGCCACCTTCCGCCCGGACGCCAACGCCCGGCGTTTCCAGGCATCCGCACGTCGACTGGCCATGCCGACGCTGCCCGTCGAAACCTTCATCGAAGCCTGCGACGTCCTCGTCCGGCAGGACAAGGCATGGGTCCCGGCCCACGGCGGGGAGAAGTCCCTCTACCTGCGCCCGTTCATGATCGCGACCGAGATCGGCCTCGGCGTGAGACCGGCGAACGAGTACCTCTTCGTCGTCATCGCCTCGCCCGCCGGGGCGTACTTCCCCAGCGGCGTGAAGCCCATCTCGATCTGGCTCTCCGAAGACCGCGTCCGCGCGGTCCCGGGCGGCACGGGCGACGCCAAGACCGGCGGCAACTACGCGGCCTCCCTGCTCCCGCAGGCCGAGGCGGCCGCGAGAGGCTGCGACCAGGTCGCCTACCTGGACGCCGTCGAGCACAAGTGGGTCGAGGAACTCGGCGGAATGAACCTGTACTTCGTGTACGGAGGTGGAGCCGGCGGAAAGCCAAAGATCGTCACCCCGATACTCACCGGCTCCCTGCTCGCGGGCATCACGCGTGACTCGCTCCTCGAGCTCGCGAAAGACCTCGGCTACGAGTCGGAAGAGGGCTCCGTCTCCATCGACCAGTGGAAGGCCGACACCGAGAACGGCACCCTCACCGAGGTCTTCGCCTGTGGCACGGCCGCAGTCATCACGCCCATTGGCACGGTGAAGTCGGCGCGCGGCGAGTGGCAGCAGTCGGGCGGGCAGCCCGGCAAGGTCTCGATGAAGCTCCGCGACGCGCTACTCGCCATCCAGACGGGCAAGTCCGAGGACACCCATGGTTGGACGCACCAGGTGGGCTAGTTGTAGAAGGCCATGATGTTGGGGGCGTCCAGAGTTGCTTACTCAGCTGCCGTACCTTCGTACGGTCACCTCGTGGGCGAGCGCGGCTGAGCCGTCCCCGCAGCATCTGACAGGTGCGGTCGGGAGCTCTATCTCCTCGGGTGTATTCCGGAAGCAGAACTTAACTTCTCGATGGGCCGCGAAAGCCGCTGTGTCGCCGGGACAGCTGCGTAGTTCTGCCGATGCCGGCGACCGGCCAGGCTTGTCATGATCGCCGTATGACTCATTTAGAGCAAAGACCGTCTCCTTGGCGGTGGAAGCCCGCGCCGCAGCCGATCAGGAGCAGCACAGGCAGTCCGCCGACGACGATGAGCCCGGTCCATCACGGGTGATCGGCTGTCAGCCCCCAGAGATCCACGGTGATCCACAGGCCAACGTCCCCGTGAGCCAGTCCCAGAGCATCTTGCCGACGGCCAGCGCGATGACCGCATGCAGCAGGAACTTCAGCAGCGGTCGAGAGACCCGGACACCGCGACGGCTCCCGTGCGGGACTGCGTCCGGGCTGGCACGCCCACCTCCTCAACCAGTACCAAGATCCGGACCATACACGGGCCAACACTCCACCCATCGCTGGCCCAGGCCCCGTTTCCCCTGGTCACCGCGCCATGCAAGATGTACCACCAGCACACGAAGAACCTTCTGGTGTCGTACTCCCCGAAGAAGCTCGGCTTCTGCTAGACGCACACGAAAAGGCGCCTGACCTGACCTGGACGTCTGCCCGTCAGGCGCCCTTCTCGGCGCACACTTGAGCGAAGAGCCGAAACAGGGTCCGTACTGCGCTCGTGACGAAATCCGGTGTTTGCTGCTGGTGGCTCACTAGCCGCAAACGGCGGTGCTCAATCCTCAGACCAAGCAAGTGGGAGCAGTTCTGGCCGACGATCCACCGGCGTCAGTGCCGACCGTTGGACGTGTCGGGGTATGTTCGTGACGGCCGTCACGGCCCGGACGGGGCCAGTGCCGACCAGGCAGCGGCCAGAGCCTGGAGCCTCCCGCGGATGTAAGCCGCGGACTCGTTGAGGCGCAAAGGCCCTGGCCTTGGTAGCGCGGCCTCAGCTTTCAGCTGAGGCCGCGGTTCTTCGAACTACTTGAGCCTGCCATAGAAGTACATGACAACGATCACGACCTCACAGGTTGCCAAAACGGTGTTGGTCGTGAGGCAGCGCCAAGCGGCGCCCCTTAACCGGCTCCTCCATCTTCTCCACGCTGTGGAGCGGTGCTCTCTCCTGGATCAACGGCACGGCGTCTTCAGCCGCCCCCTTCGGTGGTGCGAGGAAGTGCCTCGCCGCGCTGAAGGCATGACGTCACGCCCTCAACTGGAGGGCGTGTTGAGCTTTTCTTGAGGTAAGACAGTAGGCAGCGGTCTTGATCTGCGTCATTACTTCTGAGGCGAAATTGAGCATCACAATCCGGCTGCAAGTGCGAATACCACCCTTAACTGGCACGAAAGCTGCCGGAAATGTCATGCACGCGGAACACGATCCACAAGTACGTGCCCGAACTGAGGGGCGGTCAAGTCGCGCTCTCGCAAGCCGACCTGCCCGGCTTCCGGGATCAGCGGAGTAGACCAGCCGTTTGCGGATGGTGACGATCCTGCTGGCTTGTTCGGTCACGCGGCGAGGGAGAGGTCGAGTCGGGCAAGGTGGCTGACGCGGGTGCGGTCGAGCGGGTGGCCGTTCCACCAGGCGTCGAGGCGAATGAGGTTGAGCGCGACGTCGGGTCGCGGTCTGCGCAACGAAGTCCTCTAGATCATGGTTGCCCACGAGTCGCTCCTTGTCGTCTGAGAGTTCGGCAACTGGTTGCAGCGCAGTTGTCCATGGGCGCGCATATTCCCGTGATCGTCGCCCTGCCGTGGCCGCATTGCGGACCCCAAGAGGGTGCTATGGCGTCGGCACGGGATGGTGTTCGAGGAGCTTGCCTTCGAGGTGATGGCGGAGCTCCCGACGGCGCTGGCGCGACGCGAGGTTCTGGCGCTGATCGAACAGGTTCGGGAAGCGTTCGGTGCCTGCACCTGGGTGCAGTACATGCCTCACGCTGGCGCCGTCGAGGTGCGCGAGATCGGGTGGTGCGGTTGATGTCTCTGAGGATGCTGAGGGGCGCCGGTGGTGCCGGACGCCGCAGCGAGTCCATCGACGGCCAGGAAGACCATGGCGCGCGCAGAGCGGCAGCACGTCCGTAAGGAATAGTGCACGCCTGAAATATTGCCTCATCACCAGTAGGACGGGGTCGAGGCCGCCGGGTACACAGTCTGGGTGACCGATCGGCAGCTGACGCCCATCGAAGGGGTGGATCTTTCCGGCGTGCCGACCCGGCGTCTGCCCGGCCCTCCGCCGCGGCCGGCCCCCGGCTGGCTGGTCCGCCCGGTGCCCGGGCACCTGGGCCGGACGGTGGTGCACGACGCCATGTGCCGTCACGCTGCGGGCGCTGGAAGAGAACTGGGCACGCAGGAAGCCGTGGACGCCCTGATGCGAGAGGGGGCTCAGGCCTGCACCGACTGCGACGCGGCGGCTGTACTCGTCCCGGCGCTCGAATTCGGCCAGGGGCATGGATAGCAGAGGATCCGCCGGTAGCTCCGAAGGCTGACCAGCAGGGCGTCGGACCGATCCGGAGAGGGGATGCACGGTCAGCTGAAACCCTTCGAGGGGCAGCTGCTCAGCCAGCCGGACCAGATGCTCGATCTGCGGCGCTGAAACCTGGTGGGTAGCTCCGATTCTCTGGATCGTTGCATGCAGTCCGTCGTCCGGGACCGCGTCCATGCCGAGGTGTGCCAGCTCGTTCTGGCAGCGCCGGGCACAACGGCTCAGGAGGGAGGCGTCCGAGAAAGTCAGCATCCAGTAGTACGCGCGGCGTCCACCGGACCAGCCGGGACGAGCCCAGTGATCGGTCATCCGGTCGATACCGACGAAGGCGTTCCAGTCGTGCTCGACAATGACGTGGGGATCGTCCAAGTCGAGCGGTGGTGTGGCGGGAAACGCCCGACGATGCGCACCCGGCTCGGGCGCCACGACTCTCCTCATCACTCACAATAAGAGTGGACCCTTGCACTGACATGGACACACACGTAAGATCACTTCGGTCGCCAACTCGTATGATCTTCACAATTCTACGCTTGGTCACACAGGGACATCCTGGCCGAATGTCCACGTCGGTTGAGGAGTCTTGCTCTTGATGGATCACGCGATCTCGGTCTACACACTCGGCAGTTTCGAACTGACTATTCACGGGAAGCCGGTCCAGCGATGGAAGGCAGGCAAGGCCCGCGACCTCTTTCAGTTCCTGTTGCTACGCCAAGGGCGAGTGGTCCCGAGGGAAACGCTCCACGAGTCGCTGTGGCCGGGATCCTACTGGTCGGCGAATTCGAGTTCACTCAAGGTGGCGGTGCACACCCTGCGCAGAGTTCTGGCCAACTGCCAAGACTCCTCCGGGGAGACGAGCTCGCCGTCGCTGCGCCTGGTCACTCGCGAGACCGGCTACACCCTGCAGGCCAGGGGAATCTGGGTGGACTCCGAGGTCTTCGACGACCTGGTCGACCAAGGGCATCGTGCCGAGTTGACCGGGGCCCATCGTGAGGCGAGCCAACACTACCGGGCGGCCGCCGAACTGTACGGAGGGGACTTCCTGGCAGGATCTCCCATGGAATGGGCCAATGTCCACAGGGAATGGCTCCGAAGTCGATTCCTCTATGTCCTCCAGCGCTTGGCCGAAATCAGTCTTGCGGAAGACGATCCACTCTCGGTGATGCGCTATTGCCGTCGGCTCCTTGAAATCGAGCCATATCGCGAGGAGAGCTATCGCATGCTGATGTACACGCACGCTCAGCTCGGACAGCTCAATCAGGTTCGCCGCTGGTACGACTTATGCACAACCCGCTTACGCGAAGACTTGCAAGCTGCCCCAGAACCCGCGACCAGACTCACGTATTCCCGCGCCATGCACGGCCAACTCAACACGCACAGCTGGGAATCCATCAACTGCCCCGGCCACACGGCAGCCCACTGAAATCAGCCGACCAAAGCCTGACACCACTGAAAAGCTCTCCGCATGTCAGAGAGGTGTATCTACAGGGCGGCGGCCGCCGCCGATCTCATTGGCCGTCCGTCCGCGGCCGCCGCATGTAACGGGCCAAGCATCCTTTCCGGGTACCGCTGCCGGCCTATGCGGCCATCTCGCGCGCAACATCGTGCTCGTCGAGCCACTGCTCACCGCCCCTGTCGGCGGCGCGCACCGGCGGCCGACGGTCCCGAACGGGGGCCCGAGGTGTACAGCCGTTTGTCGACGGTGGCCGAGTCCTCGCCGAGCGCGGCGATCGTTCGAGTGACGAAGTCGGCGAAGACTGGATGATCGAAGATGGATTCGGCCGGCGGATCGGCGTTCCTTGCGCATGCGGGACACCATTCGGGTGGCGAGCATCGAGTGGCCACGAGCGCGATGAAGTGTGCGTCGTCGCCGACCTCAAGGACGTTCAGGAGGTCCTGCCAGAATCGGCGGGCGAAGTCGGCCACAGTACAGGCATCGCGTCGCCCGTGCGGCACGGGGCCTGTGTCATCAGCGTCTCTCCCTCCTCGTTTCCCATGGGTTCAGCGCTCTTTGTGTGCCAGTTCGGTGCACAGCACGGCCCGCACCAGCGCGATAGCCGTCGTCTGGTCCTCCTCGATGAACAGATAGGCGCCACCAGGTCGAGTTGGCGCAGGGGTTGCTGCGTTTCGCGGGCCCAGTCGGCCATCACCTCGGGTCCGACCTCGGGGTCGTCGCGCCCCGCCAAGGTGACGATGGGCTTGGACAGGACGGGGCCGGGCGTGTGGCGATAGCGGTCAGCCAGCGCGAAGTCGGAGCGCAACATCGCGAGCAGCAAGGAAAGCATCTCCTCGTTGTCGAGGATGGCCTGGGAAGTCGCCCCCATCTCCCGCAGCAGAGCGATGAACTCCTCGTCGGCAGTGTGTGTTGGGGGACAGCGCTCCGAACTCACGCGCCGGTGCGCAGGCCGCGACGATGAGGAGGAGCAGAGGGCGGCCGCGTCGGGCCAGGCCCCGCGCGACCTCGAAGGCCAGGAGTGCGCCCAGGCTGTACCCGAACAGTGCCAGCGGTAGGTCCCTCTGCAGCGGGGCGGTGGCCTCGACCACGGCGTCGGCGATCCTGTGCAGGTCGTGCTCGAGCGGCTCCCCCCACCGATGGGCCTTGCCCGGCAGGCACAGCGGGAGCACTTCCGCGGTGCCCGCAAGTGCCTTGTCCCAGGCGCGATACATGACGGGTGCCCCCCGCGTAGGGCAGGCACAGCAGGCGTACGGCGCAGTCGCCGGGGGCGGGAGGGGTGGGGAACCACCGGCCCGTTGTGGTGGCCGCGCCGTGGTGGGTGTCGTCACGCGTAGGCACGGGACTGCCTCTCGTAGAGGTCTTGGTAGATGCCGTCGTGCTCGGTCATCAGGTGGTCATGAGCGCCGAGTTGCGCGATGCGTCCCCGGTCGGCGACGACGATCAGGTCGGCGAGGCGTGCGCGCACGATGGCCGCGCTTGACGGGCCGGCGGACCTGGTGCGGTTGGAAGCCCCCAGACCGCCGGATTGGTCGATGGCATCAACTGCGCGACGGTCTGCCCGGCGGCCCCGACATATGCGGTCAGCAGCACGTCCTGTTCGCCTCGCACCCGTTGTCCACTCTGGGACATCGACCGGCCCAGCGATTCGGCGACCGCCTGGGCGACCGGGCCCACTACTTGCAGCATCAGGAAGACCACCACCAACAGCAGGGCCACGACGACGGTTTCCCGATCGAGGCCGCCCTGGCACCTGAGTCCAACAGCGAACCGGTCACTATGCCGGAGGTCACCGGTAGCATCGCGGCCAACACCGCGCCCACGGCGACCAGGACGGCCAGCACCCAGTTATTGCAGCGATCCGTACGCAGCATGTCACCGGCCAGGACCACGATGGGCGACTTCCACCGGATCTGCCGGGCGCCTGTTGCACGATCCCCCGTACCGTCCTCCACCACCTGCGACTCCTCTTCCTCCCCAACGTTCACCGCAGTGCCATGCGCCGGGACGAGGCTAGGGCGCTACAGTCCTCCCGCGATTACGTCGACGAGGGCTGTTCCGCGGACTCCCGCACGCCCCATTCCTCGATGCTGTGGATCACCAGCCCGTTGGTCGGGTTGTCACGGATGCTGGCGGACTCCGACGCCACGGCCAGGAAGGTGGGCCACTGGTAGAGCGGCAACACATAGGCGTCCCGGCTCATCTCCTCGTCGGTGCGGTTGAGGAGTTCATGTGCCTTGCCCAGGTCGAGGGTGCCAGGGGCCTCGGCGATCAGCCGGTCGACCTCGGAGTTGGAGCAGCCGCCGTAGTTCATTCCCCGCCCGTGCACATGTCGCGCGCGGGACCGACACGGACGGGGTTAGCGTTCCATCCGAACAGCACAGCGTCGTAGTCACCAGCGTCCAGGACGCTGCCGAGCCGCGACATGGGCACGATGTCGGTGCGTACACCAATGCGGTTCCATTGCGCGTGACGAGTTCGGCAACACGTGCAATCCGGCATGCCCTGCACGAAGTTGTGGCTGCCCAGCGGCCGAGCATAGGGAACGAAACGACGCCCGATCGTCTCGGCGATGAGGGCCACGCGGTCCACCGCCGTGAATAGCGCGCGGCGCAGCACCGCATCGCGCAGATGCGGCACACTGACGTTCAGATCGAGGTGGTCCCAGACGAGCCCCTTGCCCACCGTGTGACGCACACCGGACAGAGAGGCAGCGGCGGCGACGAGCTCCGCGTCCGGCTGGGGTTAATTCCGTGAATGTGGCGATCCGCAGAGCGGGCAGCAACCCGTTCTGGTCGCCGACCACTTCGAACACGAGCTCGTCGAGGGCAGGCCGCACACGCCCGTACCAAAGAGGGTTGGGGGACGAGAACGATCCTCCGATCGGTCGTCGCGTCGTCGACCATGTACGGCCCCGCCGGCCAGGCGGTGGCCGGTCGTTAAACGCCTCGAACGCGGCGGCGAGACCGTCCGGCGCCTCCAGGTTCCCGTGACGTGCCGCGGCGTCTTCGAAGACGAGGCCGGCTTCGCGATGACGCCGCTCACCTCCCGCACCTGGTCCCAGCGCGGCCACACCCCGGCGATACGGGTCCAAGGCCGCTCCCGAGGCCAGTCTCGGTGGCCGCCATGTGCCGCTACCACCCCCACAGACAATGCCGCCTGATATACCGGTACCTGCTCCACGACCCATACAGCGGCACCACGAAAGGCGGACGGCGCAGCTTCTCCTGGACCGGCTACCGCGATCTACTCATCGCCGTGCACCGGCAACTCGGCGCCCCACTCGTCGTGGTCTGGGACAACCTCACCACCCATCGCGCCCTGGACCTTCGCGGCTTCGACGCCAAACATGACTGGATCACCGAATTCCAGCTGCCGCCCTACGCCGCCGGCATCAACCCCGACGAGGGGATGACGAGGGGATTTGGTCCATCCTCAGACGCAGCCACCAAGCCCTACGACAGGGTATGTGCCAAGTCCAATACTGCAGCGACCTCATCGACGGCTGTCTTACCGGCACAAGCCTCACCTTCATGACATCACGCCAAGAAGGTCAGTAATCAGTACCTTCCAGGCATTGGGCGAACAGCACTCGGGGTGGACCTGCGCCGGTTCCGGCTCGACCTGGCCGTCGAGGTGTACGCCATGGCCGATCCACCGGACGAGCGGACGGGCCTCCCCGCAGCCTCCGGCTGACGTCTCGCCGTGGCGCTAGCCGCCCGCCGCCGCGTTTCCCTCCCAGGCGAAGGTAACCGGTACGTACGCCGTGTCGGCGCCGGCCCGCACTGCGGACGCCGAGCGGGGCTTCGACGACACCATTCAGCTCGACCAAGTCACCGGCCGGGTCGCGGCGGCCACGATCACCAACGTCTCCCTGGTCCGCCAAGGGTGCTGGCCACGCCCTGGCTTGCCGGTCACGGAGGCCGATCTGCACCAGGCGCAGGAAGTCTTCCTGACCGGTACCGCATCGGAACTGGTACCGGCACGGGAGATCGACAGTCACCACCTCGAGCCGCGCGGATGTTCGGCCGACTGAGTGACACGAACCTTCCACGACACCGTCCGTGGCCGCGCGTTCGGCGACCTGGGCTGGTCGACCGTCGTCTCCGAGCAATGAGCGGGTCGCGCGGCACGCATAACCACGGCCTAACCCCTCATCGCTAGTTTGGGCCCCGTCCCTCCCGACTCCCTGGGGGAGACACCATGGCGGCAGTGCGGTCGCGATGGCTGATCCGTGCTCTCGACTGATGCACCGGCCCGGTTGTTCTGCTTTCTGTACGTCGGCGCCGGTGCCTCGTCACTGCGTCTCTGGCCGGACCGCCAGATCGCGCTCGATTGCGCAATCGAGCGCGATCTGGCGGTCCGGCTGGAGCCCGGGCCGACCTTCGAGCACAGCGTCGTCGCCGACCTTGCGGCATACGCCGACCGGTTCGCAGTACGGGTGAGTGGGGCGTGATCACCACATACACCGCCACCCGCGGGTGGGGCATCGACGGGCCA
Organism: Streptomyces sp. NPDC059743; assembly: GCF_042732975.1. Classification (NCBI taxonomy): domain Bacteria; kingdom Bacillati; phylum Actinomycetota; class Actinomycetes; order Kitasatosporales; family Streptomycetaceae; genus Streptomyces; species Streptomyces sp. NPDC059743. The sequence continues at coordinate 185,419 of NZ_JBHWGS010000014.1, forward strand.
CCGTGGTCAGGAGGGATCGAGCGTGCGGAACAACTTCTGGGGTCCGGCGGTCGGCGACGAGCAGATCGCCGCTCTCGTACGGCACTACGCCGGTCGTCCGGCCGTGCTCGGCGGATCGTCGGCCGCGACCGCTCGCTTCCTGGCGGGGTCCGACACCAGCCGACGGCTGACCGCTCAGTCCCTGCCTCGCAACCTTGGGAGCGTCTCATGATCGCCGATCATTCGGCTCGGCACCCGAGCCTAGTCGAACAGTGGAACGAGACACGGTACGACTATTCCGCGACCAGCCGCATCATGGATCTCGTCGATTCGGCTGCGGTCAAGTACGCCGACGATCCGGCCGTTCGAACGACATCCGGAGTCGCGCTCACGCATGGCGAGCTCGCGGCCGAGAGCTCACTGCTCGCAGAGCATCTCGCAGCGCACGGCGTCCTTCCGCGGACGCCGGTCGGCCTGTTGGTCGATCACGTCCCGGAGGCCGTCGTGGCGATCCATGCGATTCTGCGCGCGGACGCCTACTACGTTCCGCTGGATCCACGATGGCCGGAGCGCCGCATGGCGGAGGTACTCAAGGCCAGCGACATCGGTCATGTCCTCGTCACGGAACCGTACTGCGGCAGGGCGAGCGACATCGGCGACGACATGACGATCATCGCGGTACGCCATGGCAGTGAACCCGAGGTGCTCGCGAGATCCGCCTCTCGGCCGTCGGTCCGGCAACACGAGTCCGGACCCGCAGGACCGGACGAGTTGGCGTACACGATATTCACGTCGGGCTCCACCGGGCGGCCGAAGGCGGTGGCGGTCCGGCACACCAGCGTCGTCAACCTGATCGAGTGGTTCAATCGGCGCAACTCCGTCGACCCGAGCGACATCCTGCTGCAGGTAGCGGCGTTCAGCTTCGATCTGTCGGTGTACGACGTCTTCGGGGCCCTGGCTGCCGGTGCGAGTGTTCTCCTGCTTCCCGATGCCGATCTGGAAGAGCTCGAGGAGATCGCGATCGCCCTCGTCGAGCACAGGGTGACGCTGTGGAACTCTGCGCCGGCCATGTTCACCGCCGTGACGCTGCTGCTCGACAAATCGTCCCGCCAGCACAGGGATCGACTTCGTCGGGTCTTCCTCAGCGGTGACTGGATCCCGCTGAACACCCTCGAGGTTCTCCGTCGTGAGTTCCCGCGCGCGACTCTGGTGGCGCTCGGCGGTGCCACCGAGGCCTGCGTCTGGTCGAACGACTTCGTTGTGGACGAGGTGGAGCCGTCGTGGCGGAGCATCCCGTACGGGCATCCGATGCAGAACAGCCGGTACTACGTCCTTCACGACGATCTCACGCCCTGCGACATCGACGAACCGGGCGAGCTGTACATCTCCGGTGTCTGCGTAGCCGCGGGATACCTCGGCGATCCGGCCCTGTCGGCGGACCGATTCCTGCCCGATCTGTGGGACCAGGGCGAGGGTTTCACGATGTACCGGACCGGCGATCGTGCTCGCTGGACATCGAACGGATGGGTCGAATTCCTCGGCCGCATGGACTCGCAGGTGAAGATCCACGGGTTCCGGATCGAGCTCGGCGAGATCGAGCAGGTGGCCATGCGGGTCCTCGACGTCGACGAGGCGGTCGCCCTGAAGCTGGACGGCGGAGACTCGCCTTACCTGGCCCTCGCGCTGAGGGCTTCGGGAGAGCTGGACGCCAAGACGGTCAAGGAAAGGCTGGGTGAATGGCTGCCCAGGTACATGGAACCCCGTCGCGTGGTCGTATGCCGGACCTTTCCGGTGGGCCAGACGGGGAAGGTCGATCGCGCAGCGCTGCGGGAGCTCTTTCAGCCCGCCGGGTAGCGACCGTCTCGGAGTTATCGATGGGAGTCTCGATGAACGACGATCTCTATGACGTCATTGTGATCGGTGCGGGAGCGGCGGGCCTGACCGCGGCCACCATGCTCGGCCGTTCCATGCGAAGCACGCTCGTCATCTCCAAGCCCCGGCGACGCAATTCGCCGACGAGCTCGGTCAACAACGTCCCGTACGCCGACGGGACCGCCCCGGCAGACGTCTATCGGAAGATGGAACAGGACGCCGTTCGATACGGTGTGACCATGCTGTGGGACGAGGTCACATCCGTTCGCGCGTACGAGGACCACGTCGTCGTCGAGGGCGGCGCGAATCCCGGTCTGCGCTGCAGAAGGTTGCTCCTCGCCACCGGCCGCGTCGACGTCCTGCCGGCCTGGCTGCCAGACGGTGTCTGGGGCAGATCGGCTTTCGACTGCCCCTACTGCCACACGTACGAGCATAGTGGCAGCATGTTCGTCTGCGTGGGCACCGGGGACGAGACGCTCAAGATGGCGGCCTTGTCGCGGCAGTTCGCCAAGCGGATGACAGTTCTCGTCGGGGACCCATCGGCGAGCCGGGGAAGACTTGCCCGTCTGCTCTCCCGCCACGACGTCGAAGTGCTGTGCGATGAGGTGGTCCGTGCCTCCGCGGACCCGGCGGGCGGCGTCATCCTGGAGACGGCCCACGGGCGGACCCTCAGCGCCGACACCCTGCTGCTCGGCGATGTGGCCCGGCCCTACCGGAAACTCGCCGAGGACCTCGACCTCGAGCTGTCGGTGGAGGGATTCCCCGAGACGAGCCTGTACGGAATGACGTCGAATCCGCTTGTCTACAGCGCCGGGAACGTCGAAGGGTCCTCGTACTTCATGTGGACCGGAGCGGCGAGCAGCGGGATCAACGCCGCCCGCGCGATCTGCGAGGATCTCGCCTTCGCCAGTGAACTGCTGGACGACTGGGAGTGAAGCTCACGCGGCCGGCGCGACCGCTACCGGCCGCGAGGCGTAGTGGACGCGCCCTTCCGCCACGGCTACAAACCTGACGAAGTGCTCGTGGTGCGTGAACGCCTCGGCGCTCAGCGTGGCGTTCACGCGCATCCGTGCAGGAGACCCCGGCCTGATGGCGATCCGCTGCGCGTCCGGGAACGCCATGCCGAAGTTCGCAGCCCCCGATGTATGGATGGCGCCGGCCGCGATGGTCTCCTGCGAGACGCTCGCGGCGGGTGCCATCAGCACGTCGACGGTGACGGTACCCGGCCGCTTCCAGATACTCGGGCATTCGATGAGCACCTCTCCGATGACCGGGTCGAGCGGGGAGTCGGCGATCGTCCCGCACACGTTGCAGGTCAGCGCGCGACGCCCGACCTGCTCGTACATCGGGTGCCGCCCGACAAGTTCCGCCAGCCGACCCGTGCAGTACGGGCAGGCATCGTCGATCGGGCGGACACTCGTGTCGAAAATGCCCTCCCACATCTCGTTGAGGGCGGAATGGCTCATCTTGCCGAACTCATGAAAGTCGGCGACCGCGCTCAGTTCGGCGTCGGCGATCAGGCCGCCAAGGCGGCGCAGCGGGCCGACGACCTTCTCGGCGGGCTCCGCACCGAGGGCCGTCTTCTTCAGCGTCCGGGCCAGTTCCAGGATTTCGGCTTCCATGGCGACGATTCCGTCCGGCGGCATAAATCCGGTCGGCCCGAACTCGCGGAGCGCCCGCACGGTCCGGCCGAGTTGCAGCAGTTGCGGCTTCACGTCGCGGACGCCATCGTGCGCGTCGGCGCTGGGCCCGGCGTCGTTGGTGGACGGGGGTTCGGTTCCACCGCCCGCGGTCACCCAGGGCAGTCCGAGGACCGCGAAGTAGGGCAGCTCACGACCGGTGTCCCGGAGGTGGTCGTTGATCGCGGCGCAGATCCGCCCGACGTCCGTGCCCGCCGCCGCCGCGGTGCCGACCAGGTCGTTGATCGTGAGGTTCGGCAGCATCTGATGAATGGCACCGATGTAGGCCGCTGGAATCCCGTACTGGAACGCGCCCGCCAGTTGGTACTCGGCCGCCACCAGACCGGTGCCGGGGCGCCAGGCCATGCACGAGTTCGCGAACACGACGTCGGCCTGGACGCGGGCCGCCTTGATGACGTCCCGCGCCCGGACGCCGTCCCGGAAGCAGCGGTCCGAGAAGGCACAGCTCGGTGCGGCCGCGCCATGGGCGGACAGCCCCCGATGTCCGGCATGGTCGCCGCAGATCACGGTGTCGTTGAGGATCAGTGCGTGTTCTCGGCCGGCCGACGCAAAGGACACGAGTCCGGTGTACCGCTCGGACAGCATCGGCTTGAGCACCGCGCGGCTCGCCCGGTCGCCGATGACCCATTCCGGCGCGGCGTCCGCACCAACTGGGTCCGGGATTCGGCTCGCCGCCGCATGCTGACGCAGCCAAGGGACCACGGTCAGCTGGCTGCGCTCCGGAGGCTTCCGGAAGTGACAGCTGAGTCCCTTGGCGAGCAGCCAGCTCAGCTCGGGAAGGTCCGGCCCGATCACGAATCCGATCGTGGCGTGCCGACCATCATGCCGGTACGCGTTGACGGCCTCCAGCGACTCGGTGACCACGTCGAGATCGATTTCGTCGTGCAGAGCGACGAAGACCACCTGCGTGGCTTCGAGGCGTGCGTCGAGTATCCGGCCCAGTCCGCCGGTGGACAGCGTCACGAACGAGCCATCGACGCGATCTGCCAGCGCCCGTCCCACGGCCGTGGCCGTCGAGCCGGCCGGCGCCACCACCAGCGTGCCCGAGACGTCCGGGGCCTTGCGCCCGGCAGGTGCTCCCATCAGGCTCGCTAGGGCGGCAACCCGGCTGTCGTCGACGCCCAGCATCGGCACGAGCGCCGGATCGCGCAGGTCACGCGTGTACAAATCGGCTGCCACGTGGACAACGAACGGGCCCGTCTGCTCCATTGCTACTTCCTGCCGCCTCGGTTCGGATCGATGGTGAAGCCACCCGGACGCCCCGCTTCGGCCGCGATTCTGCGGACTTCTCGATGATCGGCGGCGACCTGTGCGGGGTCGCTGTGCGCCAGGACCGCCATGCCCAGCCGTTGCGCGTCGAAGAGGTCGGCCGTCTCCGGGACGTAGTCTCCGTCTTGAACGTTGACCTGCAGGTTGTAGCAGCTGGGCAGGTCCATGATGGCGTCCAGGCGGGAGAGGCCGCTGACGACTCCGGCGGATCGCACGGCGAAGAAGATCGCGAGGGTGGTCAGTTGGAGCGGGTAGCCGTCCGGGATGTTCCGGTCCCCGGTCAAGTACCGCACCATGCGATCGACGCTGTTGTCGCCGGTCGCCAGCTCGCAGGTCCACGGGTGCCCGCCGCCCGAGAGCCGGGCGTTGACCTCGATGAGCAGCGGCCCGGCCTCGGTGACCATCACCTCGGTGTGCGCCGCGCCGAACGTGATCCCGAGCGCGTCGAGGGCTCCTTTGACATAGTCGATGATCGCGTCGTTGCCCGGTGCGTCCATCGGCAGGATCTCCATGCTCGAGTACAGGGCGATGTGTCGCCGACTGGAGACCTTGTGGTACCGCACGATGTCGTTCACCGTGTGCCTGCCCTCGTAGCTGAAGGTGTCCACGGCGTATTCGACGCCCTTGACATGCTCCTGTACGAGCACCTCGGAAATGCGCGAACCATATCGGTTCGCCGAGCCGAGCAACTCTGTGACGACGGCACGCAGGTCATGTCCACCGGGAACGAACCGGACGCTGTCCGTGCCGGCCGAGTCGACAGGTTTGACCACCAGATCACGGCCGGACAATCGCTCACGGGTGATCCAGGTGAGCGCGTCGCCGACGTCGGACGTACACAGAGACCTGATCGTCGGCAGGCCGGCCGCCGCGACGGCGGCGATCATGTCGCCCTTGTGGTGCCGCGCCGATCCGAGGTCTGGCGCGTTCGCTAGTTTAGGTGTCAGCACCGAGGCGAGCTCGTCGGCCAGCTTGACGCCGGTATGGGTCCCCGGCACGATCGCGACCGGATCGAGATCCTGCAACCGGCCTACGAGCGGCCCGAGTTCACCGCCGTCGTACGCGATGTGTTCGTCGAAGTCGGACAGGCGAAGCGTCGCGGAGTTCGGTGCCGAGGGCCCGGACAACGTTACGGCGCACGGCGACAAGCCGCCCTGCCGGAAAGCTGGCGCGAGCATGTTTCCCGACGAGTACGGCTCGACGATGGCCACGGTTCCTCGACGCATGTCCTGTTCTCTCCTCGGAGGCACGGCCCGGTTACCTCTCCTCGTCGATCCGGGCCGACAGGCGCGCGATCGTGCGACATTCCGTGATGTCCTTGAACATGACCCGCTTGCCGAGCGCCGCACGAACCTGGGAGATCACGCGAGTGGCGAGCAGCGAATGCCCACCGAGTTCGAAGAAGTCGTCCTCGAGACCGACCTGCTGGTCCCGGAACAGCTGCTGCCAGATCCCCAGTAGTACTGCTGTGGTGTCGACGGTCGACGTCGACTCGTTGTCGCTCATCCGGCCACTCCTCTCTCCTGCGTCGCACGTGCCCGATTCCGGCCATGGGCCGCAGTGAGCTCCGCGTTGACGACGGACATGATCGTTTCCAACGGCTCCGGGCCGAAGACCTCGTAGTGATTGCCGCTCACGGACCAGGTCTTCAGGCGGCCGTCGATGAACTTCTGCCACGAGCTCGCGTCCATTCCCTGTTCGACGCTGTCCGCCGCCGTGAACATGAGAACGTCCCCGCCGAAGCGGCCGGATCGGTGCTGCAGCAGGGCGCTACGGTTGCTCGCGAAGACCCGAGCAAGCGCCGGAAGGTATTCGTCGGGGATGGCCGCCGCCGTGCCGGGCGACGCCTGGAGCACTCGGCGCAGCTCCTCCGTTGTCAGCTGCACGTCGGCCTCAGCGGGCTCGGCGTTCAGCGTCGGGTCGGTCTGCTCGCCATCCCAGGGGTAGCTGTCAAGGAGCGCCAGCATGGACACCTCTTCTCCATCGGCTTCAAGCATCACGGCCATGGCGTGTGCGACGTTGCCGCCGGATGACCAGCCGAGGAGCTGGTACGGGCCGTTCGGCTGGATGCGACGCAGCTCGCCGACGAAGTCCGTCGCGATGTCCGTCAGCGTCTGGCCGACAGGTCCATCCCCGCGAATTCCACGTGATTGCAAGCCGTATATCGGAAATCCGTCCGCCAGCCAGCGGCTCATCGGCGTGTAACACCAACTCAGCCCGAGGGCGGGGGATATGACGAACACCGGCGTCCGGCCGCCGTCAGGACGGATGCGCAGCACCACGTCCAGGCCGTCAGCGGCCGAACCCGCCTTGCCGGCTCCCGCCTCGGCCTGGTCCAGCCACCGATCGATCCCCGCCGGTGTCGGCTGTTCGAACACCACGCGTACCGGCAGTTCCGTGCCGAGCGTCGAGCGAATGCGGCTCACCAGGCGCACCGCCATCAGGGAGTGTCCGCCGAGCCCGAAGAAGTTGTCGTCAACCCCGACCTTCTCTGCTCCGAGGATCTGGGCGAACGCGCCGCAAAGGGCGTCCACCCGCGGTGTGCGGGGACGTGGGGCAGTGTCCGCGGTCACCGGGACCGTCGTGTCGACAGCGGTCCTTCTCGCCGGCCGGGCGTCGACCGGCAACGGTACGGCGAGCTCACTGAGCGGCGTAGCCGGATTCGCGGTCACTGTGTCGATGATGTGTACGGCGTATTCGGCGATGCGCTCGACCGTCGAGCGGTCGAAGAGGTCGGGACTGTACCCGAGCCAGCCCGCGATACCGGCACCAGCGTCTTCGTGCGCCTCTGGCAGGGAGAAGTTGAAGGACAGGTCGAACATCGGGAGGCCGAGGAGGTCCACCTCCTGTCGCTCGGCGACGCAACCGAAAAGGTCGCGACCGGCGCCGATCCCTTCGTCGAGGACGACCATGACTTGGAACAGCGGGTTCCTGGACGCGAGCCGGACCGGGTTCAGCAGGTCGACGATCCGGTCGAACGGCATGTCCTGGTTGGCATACGCCCCGATTTCGGCCTCGCGGACACGGGGGATCACCGTCTCGAAGGTCGGGTCTCCGTCCCAGGTGCACCGCAGCACCTGGGTGTTGACGAAGAAGCCGATGGCGTCCTCGAGCCCCGGACCGGTCCGACCCGACACGAGGCCGCCGATCGGGATGTCGCTGCCGCCGCCGAGTTTGGCGAGCAGGACTGCGACGGCCGCGCGCAGGGTCGTCAGCAGGGTGGCCCGTGCGTCCGTCGACTGTGCGAGAAGTCGGCGATGCGCATCCGGCGAGATGGTGAACGGCACGCCGTCCGCGTGTGCGGTCAACCGCGCCGGACGCGGCCGGTCCACCGGGAGCGGCAGCTCTTCCGGGAGACCGGCGAGGATCTGCGTCCAGTACCGCGCCTGGCGGGCGATGATGCTCTGGCTGTCGGACTCGCGGCCCATCAGGTCTTGCTTCCAGATGCTGTAGTCCGCGTACTGCACGGTAAGCGGCTGCGGCTGCCATGGCAGTCCGTCGCGCCTCGCGAGGTACGCGGCGGACAGGTCACGCCAGAGCGGGGCCGTCGACCAGCCGTCGCCGGCGATGTGGTGCAGACAGATCAGCAGGACGTGTTCGTCCGGGCTGATCGCCAGAAGCCAGGCACGCAGCGGAGGCTCGGTGGTCAGGTCGAGCGGCAGCGCGGCGCGCCGCGACAGCTCCGCGGAGATCTGGCCGTCGGCGACGTCCACGACGCGAAGTCCCGGCCGGGCGGCGGCCGGGTCGAGCACGACCTGCTGAGGATCGCCTTGATCGCGGGGAAAGACCGTACGCAGGATCTCGTGCCTGTCGACCAGCCGATCGAACGCCCAGGCGAGCGCGTCCCGATCCAGTGGCCCGGTCAGCTTCAGCGACAGCACAATGTTGTGATCCGCGCTGGGTCCACGCAGCTGTTGGTAGAACCAGAACGTCGACTGGCCAGGGGACAGCGGGATCGTCGCGGGGCGGCCGGCCGGCCGTGGGTGCGGGTTCGCCGCGACCGCCTGGTCGAGCACCTTTGCCAGACCCCTGGGGGTGGGATTCTCGAAGAGGTCGCCGAATGTGATATCCCCCGGGAAGATCGTTTGGATCTGGCCGACCAGTCGGGTGGCCAGCACCGAAGTGCCGCCCATGTCGAAGAAGTCCGCATCGGCGTCGACGCTGTCCAGCTCGAACAGGCTCGCGAACATCTCACACAGCACCGGTTCGCTGGAGGATCGCAGCGACTGGACCGGAGCATCCGGTACGGACATCGACCACTCTCCGGGCATCATGAGTCCCATCATCAGTCCCCTTACAGCTACGACGGCCACACAGGCGCGAACACCCACACCGGTCGGCGATAGACAGTGCGCTCCGGCTTGCCGGGCGACTCACCAGCCACCGTGACCGTCACCGGCAGGTGCGTGATGCCGATTCCGCGTGGGTGAGCGCGTGGTCACCGGACACCAGCGCCGCCCGGTCCGCATACCGCTGGGCGGTGTCACGGAACACATCGGACAGTGGCAGCGGGCAGAGACCACAACGACCTCCAAGAACGCCCCACGTCGACCGTAGTGAGGTCCGGTTACGCGACGGTTCAGCGCCGAGGAGCTACTAAGCTTCCAGCCCTCACCTGACTGCCGACCACCACCCCGACGCCTCCGCAGCGTCACGCGACAGCCAGTCCCGACACGGCACGGGACGTATCGAGCAGCCAACCGCTCACGACGTCGCCGTCAGCCCTCAAAAGAATCGAGGCCGGTGCAACAGAAAAATCACCGGTGACCGAGTTATTCCGTCATGGCCATCGAAATTCTTCGAAGTTCTGGGCGCCGAGGAGGTCGATGTTGTCGATTTCCCTGCCGCGGCGTTCCTCCAGTTGGGCCGTCAGCTGTACGGCGACAAGGGAGTTTCCGCCAAGATCGAAGAAGTTGTCAGCTGCACTGATTTTTGTGCCGAAGATCTCGCTCGCTGTGACGAGCACCACTTCCAGGCATTCTTCGGTCCCCATATTCCCTCCTTCGGTGGTGTGACGCGGGTACTCAGCCGGTGGTGGGTGTATGGCCGGACAGCGGCATGGCGTCGGCGAAGTCGGGGCTTGCCATGAGTTCCGCGATCGACGGGTATGCGAACAACGACGCGATGGTGATGTCAATCTGCAGGTCGGCCTCGAGCCGGTTGATCAGCTTGATGACCAGCATGCTGTTGAGGCCCAGCCGGAACAGGTCGTCTTCCAGGCCGACCCTCTCCGGTTCCACGCCGATGATCTCCGCGACGAGTGCCTGCAGCTGCGTCTCCAGTTCAGTCTGAGGGGCTGTGCCGGCGCCCTGTGCCGCAGGCTGGAGGTCACGCAGCGCTTGGGTGTCCAGTTTGCCGTTGGCCGTCATCGGCAGCTCGGTGATGTGCACAAGTGCGCTGGGGACCATGTATGCGGGCAGTTTGAGTTCCAGATGCCGCAGTAGTCCCTCGGGATCCAGCTGGGTGTCGGTGAGGTAGAAGCCGATGAGGGAGTCGACCCCGGCCGCTTCCGCCTGGCGCTCCGCAGGTTCGCCGGGCAGGACCACGCTCTGCGTCACACCAGGGCACTCGCCGATGACCGCCTCGACCTCGGCGACTTCGACCCGGAAGCCGCGGACCTTGATCTGGGAATCGTTGCGGCCGACATAGTCCAGCACGCCGTCCAAGCGCCAGCGGGCGAGGTCCCCCGTTTGGTACAGGCGGGCATTGCGCCCCTGGGGGCCGTGCGACAGGTCGGCCTTCTCCGCGTCGGTCCGGAAAGGGTTCGGGATGAACTTCTCCGCCGTCAGCTCTGGCTGGTTCAGATAGCCGCGTGCCAGCCCCGGGCCGGCGAGGAAGACCTCCCCTACGGCGCCGGTCGGCACCGGTCGCAGCGCTTTGTCCAGTACTAGCACATGTGCGTTGTCGTGGGGCCGACCGATCGCCAAGTCGAACTCCCGCACGGCGTGCGAGACCGTTGAGATGGTGGCCTCCGTGGGCCCGTACTCGTTGAACACGGGCACCTTGTTGGCCCGCGTCATCTCATGGAAGCAGGCGGAGTCGAGGGCCTCGGCTCCGACCACCAGCCGCTTCAGGCTGGGGACTTCGCCGAACCCGATGTGCTGGAAGAAGGTCGGTGTGCCGTTGATGTGCGTGACCCCGTGCGCGTTGAGGTACTCGGTGAACTCCCCGCTCCTCCCCCACAGCTGATCTGGCGTCAGCAGGAGAGTGTTTCCGGTCAGCAGGGCGAGGATCATCGGGTAGACTCCGCCGTCGAACGCGTAGTTGAGGAGTTGCAGCACGACTTCCTCACCCGGGCTGGCCATCCCGTACCGGGTGCTGCTGACGCAGACGTGGTTCACCACGGAACGGTTCTCGATCGACACCCCCTTGGGCGCGCCAGTGGTCCCGGAGGTGAAGATGACATAGGCCAGATCACTGGCACTGGCACCAGTGACACTCGGCACCGGACGGTCGCTGCCTTGTCGGGAACGCTCCCAGAGACCGTCGAAGACCCTGACGGCCATACCGTCCGAGGGCGCGGTCAACCGCTCCATGCGGCCGCGGTGCTCCTCACCGCAGAGCACCACTGGGGCAGCGGCGTCCTCCAGCATGTACCGCGCGCGGCCGTCCGGAGTTTCCGGATCGAGGGGGACATAGGCGCCGCCGGCCTTCCACACGGACATGATGGCCACGGTCATCTCGATGCTCCGGCTGAAGCACAGCATCACGAGCCGGTCGGGCCCGATGCGGTACTCCTCGATGAGATCGCAGGCCACCCGGTCGGACCATTCGTCCAGTTCCCGGTAGGTCAGCCGCACGTCACCTAACGCTACCGCGGTCGAGTCAGGAGACACGCTCGCCTGCTCGCGGAAGACGTCAGCGATGGTCTTCTCGGCCGGAAAGCGCCAGTCGGCGCCCCTGCCGAGTGCGATGAGCTTGTCCCGTTCATCGCCCGGCAGGAGGTTCAGATCACCAATCTTCATGTCGCCCTCGCAAAGTGCTGAAAACAGACAAACCTCTACTTGAGCTGTGCGTGCCACGCGCGCGAGCTGGCAGACGGAACCGGTGACTCCCCGCGGGCTGCCGCGGTGGCCTACGAGCGGGGGGTACCGAGTCTGGATGCGTGGTGCGATGCCGCAGAGGGTCTGAAACGCGGTCATTATTACAGTCAGACGGGAGAACCTGCTAAAAACCTTCACGGAACCCTGAAGGAAGCGTCTGGATTGCGCCAGGAGGGTTGAATGACTACATTCAGTGGCTTGATTTTTGGCCGAAACACCGCTCTCTGCATAATGGCCGCAACTGCCGGATGGCGAGGCCATCCGGCTCGAAACGGACATTAGCGCACGAGCGGTCAATTCGATTTCCTGAGAACGCTACCTGTCGCAACCAGGAAACGTCAACCATCAACAGGATCCCCGATGCCGCCTTCCGCACAAGGATATTTCATATTGACCGGGGGACCTTGCTGTGGAAGCATCAACGGTACCGTTGGCTGCATGCTTGGTGGCTGGCGCAGAGTAGTTCGGGGTGGCTGTAGGCAAGGGAAGAGGTCCACGATCAGTGTGGATTCTCGTCATGCAAGCTCGCCTTTCGACTCTCTCGTTTCGGCGCCGCTCCCATTTCCCAGCTCGGCGTTTCATCGCGTAAGGCTGCGGTCAGGGCACTTCCTGACGCTTTCCTGAGTATCGCGTCACCCAGTTTTCCGGAGTGGGTGACGTATTCATTTCTGATGTCAGACGGGCAGGACGGCTGTGTGGCGTGCGTCGAGTTGACCGAGTCCGCCCGCCTTGTGATGTGCCTGCCGGACTCCATGCCGCTATGCGGCCAGAAAGGTGCGGCTAACCAATGCTTATATGCGGGATTAAGGCATCGCACGATGGTGCGGTTGCCGTCATCGAAGACGGTCGCCTTCTCTTCAGCGTCGAGATCGAGAAGCTGAAGAACGGGGAACGCTACAGCTCCCTCGGGGACCTGCGACGGGTGACGGAAATCCTCGCAGCAGAGGGTCTGTCACCGAGCGATATCGATCAGTTCGTGGTCGACGGCTGGTACACAAAGGACGCCTCGGGCGAGCCGACCATTGACGTGGACGCCGACGGCCGGCCGGTGCAGCTCCGCGTCGCACCGTACCTCGAGAGCCCAGGGGACGACGGGCCGCTGCAACGTCACACCTTCAGCGGCCACGGCATCGAGGGTGCCGACGGCTATGCCAGCTTCACCCACGTAGCGAACCATCTCCTCGGCGCGTACTGCGCAAGCCCGTTCGCCGCCCGGGGAGAAGACGCATTCGTTCTGGTCTGGGACGGCGGCATCGTGCCGCGCCTCTACTGGGTCCAGGCCGCGACCCATGAGGTAACTCTGATCTCGGCCCTGATGCCCGTCACTGGAAGCAGCTTCGGGGACTTCTGCGCGCAGTTCAAACCGTACCGGCGCAACACCGACGGTCTCTCGACGGACCAGCAGATACGCCTTCATCTCTCCATCGCGGGGAAGGCGATGGCATACGCGGCCATGGGCCGGGTTGAGACCGGTGCCTTTGCCGTCCTCGATGACCTCATCGCCGAGTTTCCCGACATCACCGCCGAAAAGGACGGCGTCCTGGGAGCCAAAGTCGTCTCGAACCGGGACGAGCTGATGCCCGGTCTGTCCGACGCGGACATCATCGCCACCTATCAGGCATACCTCGGCCGCAACCTCCTTGAACGGCTCACCTCGGTGGTGGAACGCCGCTTCCCGAAGGAAAGCCGCAACCTGGTACTCAGCGGCGGCTGCGCGCTCAACATCAAGTGGAACACCGCGATTCGGGCCAGTAAGGTCTTCCAGGAGGTCTTCATCCCGCCCTTCCCCAATGACTCGGGGGCGGCGATCGGCACGGCCGTCTGCGAGATGTTCCGGCGCGGTCGGACCGTGCTGGAGTGGGATGTCCACAGCGGACCGCGGATCACCACCGGCACACTCTCCGCTGGGTGGCGGGCTCGGCCCTGCGACGAGCGGCAGCTGGCCGCCATCCTACACACCGAGGGTGAACCCGTGGTGGTCCTGTCCGGCCGGGCCGAGTTGGGCCCGCGCGCTCTGGGCAACCGGAGCATCCTGGCGCCGGCAACCGACCCCCGCATGAAAGACCGGCTCAACGCCATCAAGAACCGAGCCGCATACCGGCCCGTTGCGCCCATCTGCCTGGAGGACCGCGCGCCGGAGATCTTCACCCCCGGCACGCCCGACCCCTACATGCTCTTCGAGCACCGCATGCGGCCCGGCTGGGCCGAACGCGTGCCGGCGGTCGTTCACCTGGACGGCACCGCCCGGCTCCAGACCATCGCGCCGACGCAGGACACCGACACCGCTCGTATCCTCGCCGCCTACGCGGAGATCAGCGGAGTGCCGGTGCTGTGCAACACCAGCGCGAACCTGGAGGGACGGGGCTTCTTTCCCGACGTCGAGTCGGCGGCCCGTTGGGGCGGAACTCGTTACATCTGGTCGGAGGGGACGCTGTACACCAGCCCCGATGCAGGGTGAGGGCTGACACTCCCCGCTGTTCTGTCACATGGGCACTGGGACGCTCACAGCCGTGGGTGTCCCGGTGCCCATGTTTGCGCCGAGGGGCTTTTCGCTCCCGCAGTTGACGCCGGGCAGTTGCCCGGCGTCCTTGTTTTTGTGGAGCGTTCGGTCACTGACCGCCCGCGTAATCCGTCCTCTCGAATACCACGAAACTCATGGGAGTTCTGGTCGAAAGCACATCGATGACGGTCAGGCCGTAGTGCTCCGCGCACGTGGCGTTGGTTATCGCCACCGCGTGGCCCGAGTCGACCATTGCCCGCTGACAGGCGAGGCTGTTCGATGTGACCTGCTCGGTTTCCACGACGCTGACGCGGTCGAGCGATTGGAGAAGCTTGTTGGTGGCCGGGTGGTAGTAGATCTTCGAGAATTCGGTAGCTCGCTTTGCGTTCTGATCGGGAGCTGCCAGCACCATGTCGGGAAGCGGGGCTATGAATGCCTCCACAGCCCGCAGTGCGGGGTCGAAGAAGAATGACCGGATCTCCGGGTAGGCGCCGGCCACCAGGAGGGCGTCATGCTTCCCGGCTTTCACGTTCTCGGCGGCCGCTTCGAAAGTCGGGTACCCGAGAAGTGCACCCGACCGTCCTTGGGCCGCCCATTCCCGTCCCACGATGACGCTGCAGGTGAGTCCGGCAGGGTCATCAGCGAGCGTGGCAGCGGACCTGTAGCGGGGGACGCAGTGGGGGACGCGATCGACCTCCGTGTAGAAGGCCGGTTCAACGTTGGTTGGCATGTCCAGTTGTGTACTCAAAGACTTTACCGCTCCCGGTATGTCAGAGCTGATGTGGGGAATGAGCTTCCGGCGAAATTCCACAAAGGGAGAAGTCCGCCGGGCTTGCCATGCGTCACGGCGGCGTCGGAGCATCGCATCCGGGCTTGGAAGGCAGCACAAGCGCATCGAATAGTTGCGGTCCGTTTCCTGCGCTATGGAGGGCAGACAGCGGGGTCAGGGCGCCGCTGGGGACTCGGGCAGGCAGTCGATGAGTGCGCGTTCCAGATCGCGCAGAAAGCCTGCGATGTCGGTTGAGGCGAGCGCCGCGGTGTCGGCCCGCAGGGTGATGAAGAAGTCCGTTGAGTCACCTTGCGCGGAGAGGTAGAAGCGCTCGTTCTCCACAGGGGTTCCCTCGACATACTCGTACCGGGATTCGGCCAGCAGGCGCTCGGCGTGCGCCCTCGTGACTCCGGTGCCGACCGTTGACCGTCCCGCTGCGCCCGCGGGGCCGGGCAGTTGAAGGTTCACGACGCACGCCAGTAGCGACCGGGTCTCCTCCGGGCTGTAGGACTTGCGCAGCCTGTCGGCCAGGTCGTCGGGATCGCAGTAGCCGGCGAGGGCCGCGAGCATCCCCGCGCGATGGGTCTGGGAAATGACCTTCTGCGGTGTGCTGTCGGCTACGTCTACGACTACCGGAACTCCCTGGACAAGGGTGCCAGGGTAGCTCACCGAATCGGCGTCGAATCTGTTGCTCGCCGCCATGACGAAGCCGCAGTTCCGGCTTCCCGTCCGCTTGGCGATCAGCATTGCCGCCATGCCGTGGATGACCGATGCCGTCGTGACGCCCAACTCCGCGGCGATCTCGAGTGCTGCGACACGCACGGCGGCGGAGCGCATCGCGAACGCCTTGTACCGCGGGTTCTCTGGCCTCTGTCCGGCGTAAGGAAGGGGATCGTCCGGAAACTTGGCGAGTTCCTGCTCCCAGAACTGGATGCCGCGTGCCGAGTCCCGGGCACTCTTGGCTTCGCTTTCCTTATGTGCACGGTCCGCCGGGTGCGTGAGGTTCTCTGGAACCGATCCCTCCGTATTGGCCGGCTGCCCTCTGAGGAAAGACCGGAAATCGTCCAGGACGGACACCATGCCGTGGCAGTCCATGGCCATATGGAAGGCGCAGAGGACGACGAACTTCGGGACGCCGTCCGAGGATACAACAGCGGCCCGGAGGGAGAGTTCAGGAAGTGTGAACGGCAAGCTGTTGAACTCGGCCTCGATGGTGCGGGCCGCCGACCGGGCGTCGTCCGCTGCGACGTCTCGCACCTCGGTCCGCAGATGACCTCCGGCCAGAATCAGCTGGTGCGGTTTTCCGTCTGCGGAGACTGGGAATCGGGTGCGAAAGGTTTCGTAGCGGGTGAGGAGTGCTGTGAGGGCGCTGGACACTTGATTCATATCGATCGTGTCCGGAACTGCTACGGTGTAGGTGTCACCGAGGTCGGCGTAGTGCGGAGCGCGTGACGCCACCAAATTCCATACCCAGCGCTGACCCCATGTGAGTGGAAAGCTTCCTGACCGCTGCGCGCGAAACGGGATGCTCAGGAAGCGTGGTTCCCTGGTTAATCGCACATCTCTCCCCCGTCTGTCAGTGAGTCCAATGGGTGACTGAGGCCACATGCCGCCTCTCATTGGCAGAGAGTTTCAAGCCATAAGATGGCTTCAGGCCACCGTTAGGTGCCGAGAGGAAGCGCCTTTGTTTGAACGTAGCACGAGGATTGATCACATGTCACCGTCAAATGACTGTTGACATTGATCAACGGTGCGTTCTAGCGTTTCGATCAAGCACGGATGCCACGCGGAGTGCACGGTCACGGTTAAGGGCAGGCGAAACGGATTTTCCGGGATCACCCGTATGCAGCCGTGCGTACGGGTGTCGGCACGTGCCGCAACACTGGTGACCAGTCTAGGAGTCCAAGGTGAAGCACTCGGGCGATGGCGAGGGAATCAAGTTTGCGTCGCAGGACAGCCGTGGTCCTGTGCTGCTGAGACCGCAGGAGGGTGCGGACCCCTACTTATGGCTTGCGGAGATCCGGCCTCGCATCGACGAACTCCTCACCACCTACGGCGGTGTCGTCCTGCGCAACCTCGGACTCAATTCGGTGTCCGAGTTCAATCGGGTGGTGCAGATCTTCAGTTCTGACCTAATTGAGTACGTCCACCGCTCCACGCCCCGTACCAAGGTCGGCAGGAAGCTGTATACCGCGACGGAGTATCCCGCGGACCGGACGATACCGCTGCACAACGAGAACTCATACACCGACTCATGGCCCAGTCGAATATACTTCTACTGCGCGGTGGCCGCCGAACAGGGCGGTGAAACCCCGACAGCCGACTCGCGGCGCGTGTACCAGCGGATCGACCCGGCGGTGCGGGAAAAGTTCGAGCGCACGGGCGTGCTCTATGTCCGGAACTTCACCGACGGTATCGACCTGAGCTGGCAGGAGGTCTTCCAGACCACCGAACGTGCAGTGGTCGAAACGTACTGCGCGACGCACGGAATTGAGGTCGAATGGGGGTCGGGGAGTCCCGCTCTGCGCACTCGGCAGCATTGCCGGGCGACCCAGGCGCACCCGCACACCGGAGAACTGGTCTGGTTCAACCAGGCGCATCTCTTCCACGCCTCCGCGCTCGCGCCCGAGGAGCAGGGCTTGCTCGTCAATGAACTGGGCATCGACAACCTTCCCCGCAATGCGTTCTACGGCAACGGCGATTCGATCGAGCCGACGGTTCTGGAGCATATCCGCGAGGTGTACGAGCAGGAAAAGGTTGTCATCCCGTGGCAGCGCGGGGACATCATGGTGCTGGACAACCTTCTCTTCGCGCATGGCCGCAACCCGTACCAGGGGGCCCGCAAGACAGTCGTCGCCATGAGCTGATCCACGGCGCTGTCAGGTCTGCTGCTCACGACAAGTTCTCAAGCGCGCGACATCCTAACTCACCATCGAAGGAATTCACATGATTGCAGATTTATTCGGCAATCCCGCACAGCAGGTCGTCAATTCTCACAATGGCTGGGACCCGCTCGAAGAGGTCATCGTCGGAAGCGTGGCGAATTCGGCGAGCCCCGGCTTCGAACCAGCTCTGCGGCCCTATTTCCCAGCCCCGCAGCAGCGGGAGTTCAAGGCGGAGCGGCGCAGTGACGCGGAGATCGAGGCGGCGACCGCCCAACTGGACAATCTCGCGAGGGTACTTGAGGGCGAGAACGTCATCGTGCGCCGGCCCACGCAGACAGACTTCTTCACCGAGGTGAAGACGCCCACGTTCCAGGTGCGCAGCCAGAACACCAGCGCGTGCCCACGGGACGTCCTGCTCGTCGTCGGCGACGAGATCATCGAGGCGCCCATGGCCATGCGGAGCCGCTTCTTCGAGTACTTGCCCTACCGGGAGCTGGTGCGGGAGTACTTCCGCCAGGGCGCCAAGTGGACGGCCGCCCCCAAACCAAGCATGGCCGACGAGATGTACGTCCAGGACTTCTCCGTCGACGACGGCCCCTTCGACGCGGACGACCATCCGGCGCTGACCGGCCTGGAGCCCTCCTTCGACGCGGCGAGTTTCAGCCGCATGGGCAGGGACATCTTCTACCAGCCGGACATCGTGACAAACGACTTCGGCGCCGCCTGGCTGGCCCGGCACCTCGGCCCGGAGTACCGCCTCCACAGGGTCCGTTTCCGCGATCCTCA
This sequence comes from Streptomyces sp. NPDC059743, assembly GCF_042732975.1. Classification (NCBI taxonomy): domain Bacteria; kingdom Bacillati; phylum Actinomycetota; class Actinomycetes; order Kitasatosporales; family Streptomycetaceae; genus Streptomyces; species Streptomyces sp. NPDC059743. The sequence goes on from NZ_JBHWGS010000014.1 coordinate 204,222, forward strand.
CCCACAGCACATCGACGCGACGATGGTTCCGCTGCGTCCGGGGCTCGTCATGATCAACCCCGAACGCCCCCCGGTCGACGACACGATCGCGTTCTTCGAGGAGAACAACTGGCGGGTCATCGCCGCAGAGCCCTCGGTGCGCGGCAGCTTCTACAACACTCCGGAGATCAGCAACTGGATCTCCATGAACGTCTTCAATGTCAATGAGGAGACGATCATCTGCGAGGAGCGGGAGAAGCCGATGATCGAGCTGTTCAAGTCGCTCGGGTTCCGGGTCATCGCCATCCCCTTCGCAAACGTCTACCACTTCGGCGGCAGCTTCCACTGCTGCACCGTGGACATCCGGCGGGCGGGCAGCCGGAAGTCGTACTTCCCCACACTGAATTCCTGACTCGTCCAAGAACCCGTCCACCCCATCTCTGAGGAAGATGTGCACATGCGTCGTTCGTACGATGACTCCGCCTGGACCGCAGAGACCATGGTGCACCATCTGTTCGAGGAGCAGGTCCGTGAACAGCCCGACGCCATCGCCGTCGCCTGTGGCGACACCAGCCTGACGTACCGGGAACTCGACGACCGGGCCAATGCCCTGGCCCAGATCCTCCGGCACTCGCACGCGGTGGGACCGGAGTCCCTGGTGGTGCTGGTCCTGGAACGCAGCCCGTACGTGCTTGTCAGCATGCTCGCGGTCCTGAAGGCCGGCGGAGCGTATGTGCCCGTCTCCCCGGACAGCCCGGACGACAGGATCAGGCTCCTTCTCGAAGAAACGGCTTCCCGAGTGATCCTGACCGACGAGGTCCATCACACGCGCCTGGCGGACATCGTCGGCGGTCCGGGCGCCGTCGACGTCGTCACGGTCGATGAGGAAACCCTCGCCCAGAGGCCTCCGGCGACGGAGGAGGCGGCCCAGGACGAGCCCGTCACACCGGACCGCCTTGCGTATGTCATCTTCACCTCGGGCACGAGCGGCCGCCCCAAAGGGGTGATGGTCGAGCACCGGTCCGTCGTCAATTACCTCCGCAACGCCAGCGCTCACCTGGGCCTGTCTGCCGACGACACATGCGGCTACTCGACGCCCGTCAGCTTCGACCTAACGGTGACGACGACCCTGGCCCCACTGGCACTGGGCGGACGGGTCGCCGTCTACGACGGTTCGGTCCAGGACGTTGACGTCTACCAGGAGTTCCTGGCCAGGCACAACGTCACTTTCATCAAGCTCACGCCCGGCTACTTCGCTCTGATCGCGAACGGGCTGCACGAGACCGGCGTCCGCACTGTCGTCCTGGGCGGGGAGAAGCTCCACCAGTCGGTGCTGGAGAGGATCCGCGCACGTCCGGGGCAGGACCTAAGGGTGTACGACGAATACGGTCCCACCGAGGCGACGGTGGGGACATGCGTCGGCCTGGTCCACCCCCTGTCGGCCGACGCGGCCCCGAACATCGGCCGCCTCTACGACAACTACCAGGGCCATGTGCTCGACACCGAGGGCCGGCCAGCCCCGGCCGGCGAGGTCGGGGAGCTGTTCATCGGAGGCACCGGTGTGGCCCGGGGCTATCTCAACCAGCCAGAACTCACCGCCGAACAGTTCCCGGGGCACCTCCTCCGAGCAGCGGCGAAACACGATGCCCCCGGCCCCACCGCCGCGGACGCCGCCCACGTCCGGCTGTACCGGACGGGCGACCTGGTGCGCCAACTCCCCGGCGGGGACTTCGAGTACATCGGCCGCAACGACGACCAGGTCAAGATCCGTGGGTACCGCATCGAGCTGGGCGAGGTCGAGCATGCGATACAGACGCACGGGGACGTGTCACAGGCAGTCGTCGTCGCCCGCGTGGTCGGCGAGGAGCAGACGCCGCGCGTGCTGGTCGCCTACGTGGTGGCGGGCGAGTTCGGCTGCTCGGAGCAGGAACTGGCGCAGTACCTCGGAGGAACGCTGCCGCCCTATATGCTGCCCGCCGCATACGTCTTCCTCGACGGCCTCCCGCTGACTCCGCACGGCAAAGTGGATCGCAGCGCCCTGCCGGAACCCGAGCAGTTCCGGCAGGAGAAGCGGGTGGCCCCGCGTACCGACCTCGAACGTGCGGTGTGCGAGATCTGGTCCGAGGTACTCGGCCGCGGCGGGGAGCCGCTCGGGATCACCGACGACTTCTTCAAGCTGGGCGGTGACAGCATCATCGCCATCCAGATGCTCAGCAGGCTGCGCCAGCAGTTCGGCGTCCACCTCCTGGTCAACGAGGTACTCGACCAGGCCAACGTGGAAGCCCTTTGCGTGCTGCTGAAAATCAGGCTGAGCGAAGGTGCCGGGGCGGAGGACGGCGGCGCGGTGAGCGGGCCGGCGGCACCGGTGGGCGAGGCACCGCTCCTGCCCATCCAGAAGTGGTTCTTCGACCAGGAGTTCGCCCGGCCGGACCACTGGAACCAGGCGTTCCTTGTTGCGACCCCGCAGCTGGATCCGGAACGGCTGCGACAGGCCGTGCGTGAACTCGGGAACCGGCACAGCGAGTTCCGGCTCAGGTACCGCTATGGTGCCGACGGCGAACTCAACCAGTACTACACCGACGACTTCTGCCCCACCGACCTGGCAGTGGCCTCGGCCGACGAGACCGGGGACCTTCAGGGACTCCTCACCGCCTGGCAGAGCGACTTCGATCTGCGCAGCGGTCCCGTCTACCGCGTGGGTTATATCGACGGGCTTCCCGACGGCGACGCACGCGTGTTCATCGCCTGCCACCATCTGATCGTCGACGCCGTGGGCTGGCGGATCCTCACCGAAGAGCTGGAGGCGCTGTACCACGGGCGCGCCCTGCTTCCACCCGGCAGCAGCTACGGGCAGTGGTGCACGGCCGTCCAGCAGTATGCGGACGGACATCCGGACGAGCGGGAGTACTGGCTGCGGACCGTCGACGGCTTCGCGCAGACCGGCGACGAGGCGCTGCGCGGGCTTGTACTCAGCGAAGACACACGAACGGTGTCCGAGCTGACCCTGGACCGGGACACCAGCCGCCGTCTCCTGCGGGAGAGCCACCACACGTACCGCACGCAGATCAATGACCTTCTCCTCGCCGCGTTTGCGCACGCCCTCCGCGACATCACCGGCGAGACGGACCAATACATCCTTCTGGAGGGGCACGGCCGCGAGGAGATCGGCCCGCGGCTGGATGTGTCCCGTACCCTCGGCTGGTTCACCACGATGTTCCCCGTGCGACTGAGCGCGGGGCCGGACTGCCTCACCACTCTGCGGGACACTAAGGAGGCGCTGCGCGCGATCCCGGAGAAGGGCATCGGATACGGCGCCCTCTACGGGTATGACACCGACCAGCTGCCGCGTATCAACTTCAATTATCTCGGTCGGCTCGACAACGACAAGGTGACGGGCCTGGAGGCCCGCTGGCGGATCACCCGGGAGGACGTGGGCGTCGCCGTCCACTCGGCCAACCGAGACGGCAACATCATGACGATCAACGGCTGGGTCGTCGACGGCCGGCTCACCTTCACCATCGCGAACAAGCTCGGGCAGGAGACGGGCGACCGTTTGGCCCGCCGATTCGAGCAGTGGCTGGCCGGTTTCGTCGAAGAGCTGTCGGGTGTGGAGCGGACGTACCTCACGCCATCGGACGTGGATCACGTGGTCCGTCCGGACTCTCTCGACGAGCTGCAGTCCGACCGTGAAATCGATGGCGTCTACCTGGCCAACAGCCTGCAGCAGGGCTTCATTTACCACGCCCTGACGCAGAACAGGACCGATGACGCCTACATCGTCCAGATGATGTGGAGCTATGCCACCGAGATCGATTCGCGGCTTCTGCACGAGGCGTGGTCCGCCGCACAGCGCACGTACCCGAGCCTGCGGCTGCGCTTCGGATGGCAGGACGATCTGGTGCAGGTCATCGACGCGAAAGGCACGGTGGACTGGCGCTACCACGACCTGAGCCACGAATCCGCCGACCGCCGGGCCGAATCACTGAATGGGATACGGGAAGGGGACCGGGCAGAGCCCTACGACCTCGGCGACGGCTCGCTGTTCCGTATCCATCTGGTGCGGCTGGGGGACGGCCACTATACCTGTCTGTTCAGCCACCATCACTCGATACTAGACGGCTGGAGCATCACCGTCCTGCTGGGTTTTGTGCATGACACCTATCAGGCCCTGCTCTCCGGCCTGCCCGTGCACAGCACCCCGGACCGCAGCTATGGGGCAGCACAGCGATACCTGCAAGAGCACCATCTGGACGAGGCCGCGTTCTGGCGTGAATACCTCGCCGGCTACGAGGACCGGTTGGACCTGCGGGGGCTGTTGAGCCCCGCAGCGCGGGCAGGCGGAGTACGGATCGACGAGGTCCGGCGGGTCGAGGACATGCGGGAAATCGCCGTCACCGTGTCCGGGGACCAGCTCGAAGAGGTGCGGCGGCTGGCACAAGAGTCGGGTGTCACCGCGAACGCGCTCTTCCTCAGCCTCTGGCACAAGGCACTGGCCTGCTACAGCGGATCGCGGCAGACCATCACCGGTGTCGTCGTCTCCGGCCGCAATATTCCGACGAACGACGTCGACCGCACCGTCGGCCTGCTGATCAACACCCTGCCGCTGGTGCTGACGAGCGGCGCTCCGGATGAGCCGGTCGTGGACACCCTCCGCGATGTACAGCGCCAGATCAATGAGCTGAACGCTCGGAGCACCGTCAACCTGGCCACGCTGCACGAGGGATCGAACCGGCTGTTCGACTCGCTCTTCATCTACGAGAACTGGCCCAAGATCAGCCCCGACGGCTGGCAGAAGGCGCTCTCGGTACGGAATGCGCAGGAGTTCGAGAAACTCGACTACCCGCTGTCCATGATCGTCTCCGAGACGCCCGATAACATCAGGCTCCGTCTGGCGTACGCCGCCGAACTCTTCGACGCAGACCTGGCCGAAGAGATGCTGCGGATACAGCGTCATCTGCTGGACGAACTACTCGCGGGCGCCCGACGTCCCTGGAGCGAGATCCAGCTGCTGACCGAGGAAGCACGCACGGAGGTCACCGGCATCCTCAATCCGCCGGCGGCGGAATCTGCCACAGCCGGGACCTTCCTCGACCGCTTCGAGGCCCAGGCGGAACGGTGGCCGGATCGCACCGCCGTGAGCTGCGAGGGCGCGAGCCTCACCTACCGCTCCCTGAACGAGCGCGCCAATCGGCTCGCGTATTTGCTGTCCGGGCCGGACGGCCTCGACCCCGAGGAACCGGTCATTGTCTGCATGGACAAGGGCATCGGCCTCATGGTGTCGCTCCTGGCCGTGGCCAAGGCCCGTGGCGCGTACGTACTGCTGGACCCGAGCTACCTGGACGAGCGGATCACCTACATCCTGACCGATACGAGGGCCAAGACGGTCCTCACCACCCGCCGCGACGCGGCGCGTCTGGCCGGCCTCGGCGATCCGGGCCAGACCCCGGCGGTCCTTGCCCTGGACACCCAGGAGACGGACGCCATGCTCGCCGCGGCGTCGCCCGCCAACCCCGCTTCGCGGCCCGCCGCCGACGACCTGATGTACGTCCTCTACACCTCTGGCACCACGGGCATTCCCAAGGGGGTCATGGTCGAGCACGGGTCGTTCAACCTGCTCGTCTCCCAAGCACGCGAGCAGTACTTCGCGGACCGGGAGACTGTCAGCACATGCAGCCTCACCAATCACGTATTTGACATCTTCGGCCTGGAATACGGCCTGCCGCTGAGCACCGGCGGCACGGTCGACCTCGCCGTCGGGATCCCGGAAACCCTGGACTGCGGGCCGTACGACTTCGTACAGGCGACGCCCACCGTGTGCGATGTTCTGCTGGACCGGCTGACAAATACCGACGGCACACTGCTGTTCGTCGGCGGAGAGAAGCTGGATCAGGAACTTCTCGACCGGGTGATGGCAGCCTCGTTGGACCTCGTCCATGTCTACGGGCCGACCGAGACGACGATTTGGTCCACCTCCTGGCTCTACCGGTACACCGAGCCGCGCGACGGGCTGCCGGTCAATCTGGGAAGGCCGTTCGGCAATGAGACCGTCCACGTTCTGGACGCATTCCACCGGACGCTTCCCGTGGGCGCGGTCGGTGAACTCCACATCGGCGGCGGGGGACTGGCCCGCGGCTATCTCAACAGGGACGACCTCACCGCCAAGCGGTTCGTCACCCCCTCGCCGACCACCACGGGCGGCGCCGCTCCGGGCCGGCTCTACCGCACCGGAGACTTCGTACGGCTCCTTCCCGGCGGGGTGCTGGAGTTCGTCGGGCGCAATGACGCCCAGGTCAAGATCCACGGGCATCGGATCGAACTCGGGGAGATCGAGGCGGCTCTTCTGCGCCATCCCGCAGTCCGGCAGGCCGTTGTTGTGGTCAAGGACATCGGCCGTCCAGTACTCATGGGCTACTACGTCTCCGAGAGCGCCCCGGACGCCGACGAACTGACCGACTTTCTCCGGCGGAACCTGGCGGCGCACATGGTGCCGGCCGCCTGCGTCCGGCTCACCGCCCTGCCGCGCACCATCAGCGGCAAGGTGGACCGCGCGGCACTGCCCGAGCCGGAGTTCGCCAGTACGCCGAGGGTCACACCGCCCCGCTCGCGCCTGGAAGCCGACCTGTGCACGGCCATCGCCGGCCTGCTCGGGCTGCGGACGGAGGAGGTCGGCATCGACGACGACTTCTTCCAGCTCGGCGGCAACAGCATCCTCTCCATCAAGCTCGTCTCGGTGCTCCGGCGCGAACTCGGCCTGGAGGTGACCGTCGCACACCTCCTGGAGAGCAGGACGGTCAGGGCGTTCGTCGAAGGTCTCGAAATCCGGCGCTCCCACCTCGCCGACGTCACCTCCACGGACTTCGACCGGCCGGAGGACCAACTGCTGTCCTTCGCCCAGGAGCGCCTCTGGTTCATTGAGAAGTTCGAACGCGGAACCCATGCTTACAACGTGCCACTCGTCCTCAAGGTCGCCGAACACGTCGACACCGACATCCTGCTGGCCGGCGTGCGCGCGGTGGTCGAGCGCCACGAGATCCTGCGGACTCTCATCAAGGAGACCCGGGACGGCGTCGGGTACCAGGTCGTGCGGGACATTGACGAGGTGCCGCAGCCTCCCGTCATCCGGGTGTCCGGCACCGAAGCCCTGCACGAGAACCTGCGGGGAGATGTGGAGCGGGTCTTCGACCTCGCGAACGAGGGCCCGCTGCATATGCGGCTCTACGAGGTGGCACAGCCCCCGGCCCGATACCTGGCGTTCGTGGTCCACCACATCGCCTTCGACGGCTGGTCGACCGATGTGCTGCTGGAAGACCTGACGGCCGCGTACGCCCTGCTGGAGCAGGCATCGCCGGGGACCGGCCTCGCGCGGCGCCTGCCCGCCCCGGAGCTGCATTACAAGGACTTCGCCGCCTGGCAGCGGCGGTATCTCACCGGTGAACGAGCCGCCGCGCTCGTACGGTTCTGGGAGGAGAAGCTCCAGGGGTGTGCCAGCCTGGACCTCGTTCCGGACCGGCCACGGCCGGACAGCATCGACTACCGGGGCTCGGACCTCTTCCTCACCGTCGACGCAGAGGTGTCGCGCGGGCTCCGGCAGCTGGCGCAGGAGGTGCGGGTCAGCCTCTTCAGCCTGCTGCTGAGCGTCCACCACCTCGCCCTGCGCTGTTTCAGCCACCAGGACGACATCGTCGTCGGCGTGCCGGTCGCGAACCGGGACCATCCCGGGCTGGAACGCCTCGTCGGATTCTTCATCAACACCTTGCCGCTGCGGGTGCGTATCGACCCCGCCGGGACCGTCGTCGACCATGTCGAGGCGACTTCTCGCGAGGTCATGGATCTGCTCCTGCACCAGGAACTGCCTTTCGAGCAGCTGCTGACGGCACTGGACGTTCCCCGTGACATGAGCCGACACCCGGTCTTCCAAGTCGCCTTCAGCGTGCAGAGCTTCGGCTCTCCGCCGCCCAGCCAGGGTGACCAGCCACGCGAGACCGTGCGGACGACGTCTTTGACCCGTGAGCTGTACAAGGTCGCGAGGTTTGACCTCAGCACATCCGTCGACGACTCGCGTGACGAGCTTGAGGTCAATGTCAACTACGCCACCGGTCTGTTCGACCACGCGACCATCGAGAGCTTCGGGGAAACCTATGTCCATCTCCTCCGGCAGATCGCAGACCTCGCCGGGAACGAGCGGGCGCGGCGACAGCTGTCGATCCCGGACCTGACGTACCAGCGGTACGACGACACCGCCCGCCCCAGCGATGGCCGGATGCGGCCCGTCTATGTGCTGGACAGTCAACTCCGGCCGCTGCCCGTCGGCGCCGTGGGGGAGCTGTACATCGGTGGCGCGGGACCGGCGCACGCGGACGGTTCAGGGAACGAGCGTCTCTACAAGAGCGGTGACCTGGTGCGTTGGGCCCCGGACGGCAGTCTCCGGCCCGCCGGCCGGAGCGACGCCCGGGCCGAGGCGCCGCCCGCCCCGACGGCGGGCCCCCAGCTCACCGGAGACGGCGAGTTCACCGCTCCCCGGAACGGCATGGAAGAGAAGGCACGGGACATCATGGCCGATGTCCTGGCAATCGATCCCGAGAGGATCAGCGTCCATGACGACTTCTTCAAGCTGGGCGGCAACAGCCTCCTGTCGATCAAGCTGGTCAGCCGGCTGACCTTCGAGTTGGACATCGATATCAGCATCGCCGCGATCTTCCGGTACCGGACGGTGGCCGGCCTGGTGGAGAGCCTCAAGACCGTGGCCGCTAAGCCCGTGCCGATCGAGTCGGCCCGGACGTCGGACACGTCGGAGCAGCCTCTGTCGTTCGCGCAGGAACGGCTGTGGTTCATCGACCAGTACGAGCAGGGCACCGATGTGTACAACATCCACCTCTGCTACGAGATTCTGCCGGGTGTCGAAGTGCCAGTGCTGGAGCGCTGCTTCCGCGCCGTCCACGAGCGCCATGAGGTACTCAGGACAGTGATCCGGCGCTCCGCCGGCGGGGATCCCCACCAGGTGGTGCTGGACCACCGCCAAGTGCCCCTCGTCGTCCGGCACATCAGCAGCGCCAACGAAGAGGAGCTGGCCGCCGAGGCCAGGGCGGAAGCCACCCACCGCTTCGACCTGGGCCGGGAGGCGCCCGTCCGAATCACCTTCTACCAGCAGGGCGAAGGCAGTAAACGGCGTGCGTTCGTGGGCATCCTGGTGCACCACATAGCCTTCGACGGCTGGTCAGCCGATCTCCTGCTGCACGAACTGACGGCATTCCACCAGTACTTCACGCAGTCTGCGGCCGATGGGCGAGCGAGCCTCGGCCTGCCCGCGCTCACCGTTCAATACCGTGACTTCGCGGCCTGGGAGCGCAGCAGGCTGAGCGGCGACCGACTCGGCAAACTGCAGGCGTACTGGCGGAACCGGCTGGAAGGCCGGCAGCCGTTGGAGCTGCCGACCGACCGGCCGCGGCCGAGGAAGGTGGACTACCGGGGCGGGCAGCTCGCTGTCGAACTGGAGGAGGAGACCACGACGGCGCTGCGGCGGCTGGCACAGGAGACGGATACCAGTCTCTTCAGCGTGCTGCTCGCCGCCTACTACCTGCTGCTCCAGACGTATACGAACCGCAGCGACCTGGTCGTCGGCATTCCGGCGTTCAACCGGACGCACCGGCATACCCACGACCTGATCGGCTACTTCGTCAACTCGCTCGCCCTCGACTTCGACATCGACGGCGAGGACGACGTCCAGGCGCTGATCAACAAGGTCGCCGCGCGTGTGATCGAGGCCCAGGAACACCAGGAGCTGCCGTTCGAGCGGCTGGTGGGTCATCTGAATCTGCCGGCCGACCCCAGCCGCCACCCGCTGTTCCAGGTCTGGTTCGACGTGAACTCCTTCGCGGAGGCGGATGCGAACCGGGCCCACGATGCCGGACGGCCCGAACAGGGGCTGCTGCGCACACACGATCTCAGCGGCTGCGCAGCCGACGGGCAGTCGCTCACGGTCGCCAAGTTCGACCTCGGGCTGGTGGTCAACGACGGTGGCGAGGCTCTCATCTGTACCTTCAGCTACGCCACGAGCCTTTTTGAGGAGAGCACCGTGGACAGGTTCGCGGCCACCTATCGGTCGATCCTCGAGCTGTTCGCGGGAGGGAACCGGTGAGCGCCGACTTCCCCCTGTCCCGGACGGCACATCCCGCACCGGAGGCCGAACGCACCCAGATACTCAGCGCGCCCGTGTTCGGCCGGTACTTCACCGATCACATGGCCTTCGCCTCATGGACACCGGAGAGCGGATGGCACGACCGGGGAATCGGCCCGCTCAAACCCTTCACGTTTCACCCGGGCACCGCCGTCCTGCACTACGCGCAGGAAATCTTCGAAGGACTCAAGGCATACCGGCACGCCGACGACAGCGTCTGGCTGTTCCGTCCGGAGGCCAACGCCCGCCGCTTCGCCCGTTCCGCACGGCGCCTGGCGCTGCCGGAGCTGCCGGCCGAGGACTTCCTGGCCAGTGTGGAAGGGCTGATCCGCGCGGATGAGCCCTGGGTCCCTGGGCCTCACGGTGAGCAGAGCCTGTACCTGCGGCCCTTTATGTTCGCCTCCGACCCGTTCCTCGGCCTGCGGCCCGCCAGACAGGTCGAATACTCGGTGATCGCAACCCCGACCGGCTCCTACTACTCCTCCGGCATCACGCTATGGGTGAGCGACCAGTACACCCGCGCGGCCAGGGGTGGCACCGGTGCGGCCAAGTGCGGCGCCAACTACGCCGCGGGCCTGGCCGCGCAGGCCGAAGCCCAAGAGCGCGGCTGCGACCAGGTCCTGTACCTGGACAGCGCGGGGGAGGGAAAGCTGGAGGAGTCCGGCACGATGAACCTGTGCCTGGTCACCTCTGACGGCCGGCTGGTCACGCCCGCCCTGGGCACGATCCTCGAAGGGGTGACCCGCGACAGCGTTCTCACGCTGGCCACCGACTTCGGCCTGGTTCCGGAGGAGCGGGCGGTCACGCTGGACGAACTGCGTTCCAGGGCCGAGGAGGGCACCGTCACCGAGGTGTTCGCCGTCGGCACGGCCGTAGTGGTCACCCCGGTCGTGGCGTTCAAGGGAGATGGCTACGAGTTCGTCATCGGCAACGGCACGCCCGGAAAGCAGACGATGGCGCTGCGGGAGCATGTGCTGGACATCCAGCACGGCCGGGCGCAGGACACACATGGCTGGATGCGGCGAGTGATCTGAAAACTCGACTGACCGGCGCATCAACCGACGGGAGCAGCGTGAGCAGGACCATAACGACGGCGTCGATCACTGACGCACCGGCCCGGAGCGGGGCTGCCGCGATCCCCGGCTCCGCACTGAAGTTGTTGTTCCGGGGAATCCGTCGCAACAGAGCCGGTGTGACGCGCTCCTTCGGCCTGCTGGCGGCGTGGCAGCTGTCCGAGGCGATGGTGCCCGTGGTGGTCGGTCTGGTCATCGACCATGCGGTGGCGGGGGGAAGCGCCACCACCCTCGCCCTGTGGGGCATCGCGCTGGTCGGGGTGTTCGCCTCGCTGATGTTCACCTACCGCTGGGGTGCCGCCGAGGCGTACCGGATCGATCAGCGGGAGAACCACCGGCTCCGGGGCGAGATCGCCCACCACGTACTGCGGCCGCTCGGTGCGCGCACCGGCACCCTCTCCGGCGGCACCCTCTCCCTGGCCACCGTCGACACGGCGAGTGTGGGCGGCCTGGCCCGGTCCATGGGCAATACGTTCGCCTCGGCGGTCGCGGTGCTGGTGAGCGCCGCCGTCCTGTTGCGCATCGACATCGCGATCGGGCTCGCCGTGCTGCTCGGCGTACCGCTCGTGCTGGGGATCATCCAGTTCGTCACGCCCGTGCTGTCCCGCCGCGACCGCGACCAGCGGACCGAGATCGCCAGAAGCAGTGGCACCGCGGCGGACCTGGTGCGCGGCCTGCGCGTCCTCAAGGGCATCGGCGCGGAGGACGAAGCCGCCGCACGCTACCGGGCACAGAGCCAGGTCGCCAGAGCGGCCAGCGTCCGGCTCGCCGGCTCCCACGGCGTGATGGAGAGCGTCACCACCGGGCTCAGCGGACTCTTCCTGGCCGGTGTCACCCTGCTCGCGGGCAAGCGGGCGCTGGAAGGCACCATCACCGTCGGACAGCTGGTCGCCATCGTCGGCCTCACTCAGTTCCTCGCGGTGCCCGTCCAGGCCCTCGGCCGGATCGGCGCGAAGATTGCGGCCGCATACGCCTCAGCGTCCCGGATCGTCGACTTCCTGCACACGCCGCCACTGCTGGCCGACGGTTTCGCGGAGCCACCGCTCGGCCCGGCCCCGGCAGTCTCCCTCAACGACGTGACCACCGGCGCCCTGAACGGGTTCACCCTTGCCTCCCGGCCGGGTGAACTGCTCTGCCTCGTCGTGGACGACCCGGCCGTCACCCGGACCCTCGTGGGCCTGCTCACCGGTGAGATACAGGGCGCGGACATCACCGGCGAGGTCCTGCTCGACGGCGTCGCGATCAGCAATCTGAGCCTGCGAGCACGCGCCCAACGCCGTCTGGTGAACCCCCATCACACCGAACTTCTGGAAGGCACGTTGCGCAGCAACCTCGATCCGGACAGCCGACACAGCCACACCGATCTCGTGGACATCCTCGGCGCGACATCGGCGCAGGACATCATCAACCTCGACGAAAAGGGCCTGGATCAGCGGGTTACGCCCTCGGGGACAACCTACTCCGGCGGCCAACGACAGAGGATCACGCTGGCCAGAGCGCTGGCGGCCGATCCTCCGGTCTTGCTGCTCGACAACCCGACCACCGCGGTGGACGCGGTCACCGAACAGCACATCGCCCGCGGAATCAGCGCCCTGCGCCATGACCCGGTGAGCACGCGCATCACGTGGATCATCACCACGAGCCCCGCGCTGCTCACCCAGGCGGAGCGTGTGGTGTTCGTGGCCGGCGGCCGCGTCGTCGAGGAGGGCACCCACCAGGAGCTGCTCGGCCGACCCGCCTACCAGGAGCTGGTGCTGCGGTGAGCCGGGACCTGCTGCCGATCGGAACCTACCGGGAGACCTTTGCCTTTCTCGGCCGTATGGTGTGGGGCAACGGCAACCGGCGGGCGACCGTGACCACGGCCCTCGCGATTGTGCTGGGGAGCGCCTCCGGCCTTGTGGCGCCCTGGGTTCTCGGAACGATCGTCGATGACATCCGCGCCGGGCGGGACACCATCCTTTCCTCAGCACTGATCATCGCCGCCGCGACGGTGGTGTCCGCGCTGCTCGGAGGCATGGCGGTGGCCGCGCTGGCGCGGGCGGGCGAGCCGACTCTGGCCGAGTTGCGGGAGCGTGTGCTCGTCCGGGCGCTGCACCTGCCCGCAGACCGGATAGAGCGGGCCAGCACAGGGGACCTGCTCTCCCGGCTCTCCGACGACGTGCGGACCGTGTCGGAAGGGCTGAACAACGTCGTACCGATCGTCCTGAACTCGGCCGTCACCGTTGCGTTCACCTCCGTGGGTGTGCTGGCCCTGGACTGGCGTCTGGGGCTGGCCATGCTCATGGCGGTGCCGCTGTATGTGTTCGGGCTGAGGTGGTTCCTGCCGCGCTCCGAGCGGTTGTACCGCGAGCAGAAGGTCGCGCAGGGAGAGCGCGCCGAGGCGCTCCTCACGGGCCTCAACGCCGCTCCGACGGCCCGAGCCTTCGGGATCGGGAGCGGACTGCTCCGGCGGATCGAGGACACCTCCGACGGGGCCGTCGGTGTCTCCGTCTCCGTGTACCGGCTCACGCTCCGCTTCCTGAACCGGAACAACCTGGCGGAACTCTTCGGACTGGCTATGGTCCTCGGTCTCGGGTTCCTCCTCGTGCGCAACGACCTCACCACCGTCGGCGTCGTCACCGCGGCGGCGCTGTACTTCCTCCGCCTCTTCACTCCCATCGGAGGACTGCTCTTCACCTTCGACCAGTTCCAGGCGATCGGCTCCGCGCTGGCACGGCTCGTCGGCATCGCGACGATGCCGACCGCCCCAGATGCCCGTCCGGCCACCGGGCCCGGGGACGTCGTACTCTCGGGGATCGGCCATCAGTATGTGCCGGGCAAACCGGTCCTACGCGATGTCGACCTGCGGATCGCCGCTGGTGAGCGGGTCGCTCTCGTCGGTGTCACCGGAGCCGGCAAGACGACGCTGGGCGCGATCGCCGCCGGGGTACTCCGGCCGACGCAGGGAACGGTGACGGCTGCCGGTGTTCCCTACGATCCCGAGCGGACCAGGGCGGGCTCAGGCGTCTTCCTGGTCACCCAGGACGTTCATGTCTTCGCCGGGACCGTAAGGGAATCGCTCACACTGGTGAGGCCCGAGGCTTCGGATGAGGAAGTCCGGCATGCCCTGGTCGTGACGCTGGCTGACCAGTGGGTCACGGCGCTCCCCGAGGGCCTGGACACCGTCATCGGCGATCAGGGGCATCACCTGACACCAGACCAGATACAGCAACTCGCCGTGGCCCGCATCGTGTTGAGTGACCCATGGTTCGTCGTGCTGGACGAGGCCACCGCGGAGGCCGGTTCGACGGGCGCCCTCCTGCTGGAGAAGGCCGCCGAAGCGGCGATGCGCGGCCGTACCGCTCTTGTGGTGGCACACCGGCTGGCCCAGGCCCGGTCGGCCGACCGCATCCTTGTGATGCACGACGGAGCCATCACCGAACAGGGAACCCACGACGAACTGCTCGCAGTCAACGGCCGTTACGCCGAACTCTGGCGAGCCTGGTCGGACCGCCACACGGTGGTCGGCCGGCAGCCCTAGCAGTGCACATCGGCAGAGCAGGACAGGAGACTCATGGAGTGCGGTCATGGATCTTGAATTGAAGGCCAGAACAATCGTCGTCACCGGGGGATCGCGCGGACTGGGGCTGGCCGCGGCCAGGGAATTAGTGGCCGAAGGCGCACAGGTCGTCATCGCGGGGCGCGACGGGAGCTACGCGGCGGAGGCGGCTGCGTCCCTCGGCGGCAGCGCGGCAGGAATGGCCGCGGACACCGCCGACCCCGCCACTCCCGACCGGCTCATCGCCGCGGCACGCGACACGTTCGGTAGTTTTGACGGCATCTTGATCAGCACCGGAGGGCCCGCACCAGGAACCGCGGCCTCCAGCACGGAAGCCCAATGGCGGGCGGCGCTCGACTCGGTCTTCCTCGGTACGGTACGGCTGGCCCAAAAGGCGGCCGAACAGCTCCCCGAGGGAGGGGTGGTCGCCCTCGTTCTCTCCAGTTCCGTGTACGAGCCGATTCCCGGCCTCACCATCTCCAACGGCCTTCGCCCTGGCCTGGCCGGGTTCGCTAAGTCTTTGGCGGATGAAGTCGGTCCACGCGGCATCAGGGTCGTGGGCCTCCTTCCGTACCGCATCTACACCGACAGGGCTCGCGAGATCGATGCCCGCAGCGGTGACGCTGAGGCAGCCCGCGCGCGCAACTCTGCGGATATCCCCTTGCGCCGGTATGGCACTCCGGAGGAATTCGGAAAGGTCGCGGCCTTCCTGTTGTCTCCTGCCGCGTCCTACCTCACGGGCGTCATGGTCCCGGTGGACGGGGGCGGTCTGCGCAGCTTCTGACGTCAACCCTGGATTCTACCCGAGTGACACGAACCTCAGATGGAGGATCAATGATCTGTCATGTCGTCCTGTTCAAGTTCCATGACGGCGTGGGCTGGGATGACCCACGTTTCCTCGAAGCGGAGAGGGATGTTCGTGTTCTCCCGAAAGCAATCCCTGAGATCCTTGAGTGGAAATGCGGCCGGAACGTCACCAACCGAGACATAGCGTATGACTACGCCGTCATCGGCAGCTTCAAGGACAGGAGCGCCGTGGAAACGTATCTGTACCACCCGGTTCATATGCACGGCGTGGACCAGTGGCGGCAGTTTTCCACCTGGGTGGTCACGGACTTTGAGCTGTAGCCGTGAGATCTGACCCTGGATCCACCGTGTGAATTGTGATCATGGGTGTCGGGCGGTTCCGGGATGTTTTTCGGGTGCGGACAGGGCTTGTTCACCCATCCACGGCCCTAACCTCGATCCCTCGAATCAATGTCAGTTCACCACGTCTCCCCGCTCCTCTCCGCCCCAGAAACGGCCAAACCCGAAAGGCACCATCAACAGGAATTCCAAGCCAAAACAGCAAATTGCAACACGAACCGTTCATTCCCGAATGCATCCGTACCACCTGGAGCGGTACCGCGAGCGTCCAGGACGCCGCCCAGGCGTTTGGCGTGTCGAGATCAAAGGGCCACGACCTTGTGCGTCGCAGGGAATTCCCCTGCAGCGTGCTGCCGATCAGCCGCACAGCCCGTGTCGTCACCGCCTCACCCCTCCGCATCCCCGAGGGCGGGGAGCCGGGGCACAACAGAGCCCTCACACAGGTTCCAACCCATCCTCACCAGCAGCGCGACGAAGCCCCGCCGGATCAGGCCGACGGGGCTTCGTCGCGCTGTCAGCTCTCACGCGCGAATCACAGACCCCGTGGACACCCGCCTGGCACAGGATCCCGAAACGGGGACATACGTGTCCGCATAGGACTGGATGGACGGCCCTGGACGGCTTCTACGACATGTGCCGGGTAGGACCATGACTGTCCGAGGCGGATGTGTCACGAACGTACGCCGCCGTGCGGCCATAACGCGCTGACTGTCGCCGTACGACTCGGTTTCCGCCGATTCCTGACCACATTGGCCGATGGCCACAGCGCATCAGAGCGCGGGCGGATACAGCAGGCCAACTCGCATCCTGCATCCGATCGCTGCGTGCCGCAGGCGGCCCCCAGTTCGAGGACCGCATTCTCCAAGATCCGGACCATACCAGCGATCCCACCAAAGCCGAGAGCGGCGCCGTTTGCGCAGGTCAGCGCCGTGTTACCGCTGTACCACCAGCGGACCAAGAACCTTCTGGTGTCGTACTCCCCGAAGAAGCTCGGCTTCTTCTAGCCACTTAGGCACTCACGAAGGGCGCCTGACCTGGGCTTCGGCCCGTCAGGCGCCCTTCGTGTCACTCGCTGGGCATTGGGGAGGCAGGTTGCGGCCAGGTGCGAGGATGCTGTCATGTTGGATGCGATCGACGGGGTGGACTGGGAAGCCATACCGGGCCGTCCCGGCTGGTACGAACCGGCTCGTGCCGCCTGCGGCCTGCGCGCCCTGGCAGATGCGGCGAACCGGATACAGGCGGCCGAGGCCGGCTCGCTGCTCGACGGCGGCGGGATCGTCCACGGCCACAGTGCCGCTGTGTTCCCAGCGGCTGCGGTCGCGGCGCCTCTGCTGCTGGACATCGCCCAGCAGGGTCACCCGGCGGCGAGGGACACCGCGTTGGGGCTGGTCGATGAGGCCCTGTCCGCTTATCCTCACGCCGGGTACACACGGGTGACGACGCCCTACGGCATGGCGGTCCCGATTTGCTGCGCCATCGCCCATCACCTGCGATCCCGCAACGATTTCCTGGCCGGATTGGGCAAGAGGGGCAGGGCGCTGCTCGCCGATGCGGCCGAGCACTGGCATTTCGAGATCCGGGAGTGCGTCGCCGACGGCAACGACACGGCCGCCTTCGGCGCCTTGGCAGGCCATTTCCCAGACGGCGTGCACGCGGCGGAACTCCACCTCGCCGGTAGGTTGACCGTGCTGGACGAGGTTGCCCTCCAATACCCTCCTGTGGGCGGCTCCCCTGAGGCATGCCTACAGGTGATCGGACGGCATCCGGGCGACCTGCCGGTCGGCGCCGCCCTGTTCCCGGCGGAGTGCGGGGAACGCGTGCACTGACGGGCTTCGCCCCTGCCAGGGCAATCCGGCGCAGGGACCGGCTGCTGTCACGGCGCGATGAAACGTCTCGGATCCGCTGGGAGGTCCGCGACGACATCCACGGAGCCTTCCTCACGCTTGGATGCGCACTCATCTGCTGACAGGCGGCGAACCAGTACAGACGGGCAACCGTGGGTCCCCTTTCAAGGCCCGGACGTGGGAGCCGTCGACCGCTTCCCGGGAGAAGTCCAGGGAATTCGCGCCGCCCAGCTTGGCCAGCGGGATTTCGTGCAGTCGGGACCGGACGCCGGCCTCGGTCCACTCCGCCAAGCGGCGCCGGACCGCCCCTGGGGACGGCCCGGCGCCGCGTGTGTCCGCGAGTGCGGTGCCTACCGGACGTCGATGTAGTCGCCGGTCGCGCTGACCGCGCCGGCGGTCGCCGAGCCCGCGTAGGTGAAGCGGTAGTAGCCGTCGGCAGAGGCGGTGACGGTGGTCTTCAGGGAGCCCGTGCTGCTGGACTTGATGCCCTTGACGTTCACGTAGTTGGTGGTCCCGGCCTTGCGGAACTGCAGGGCGACGGACTGGCTGCCGTAGCCGATGTCCTTGTGGCTCTCCCAGTTCGCCCGGGTCAGGGTGCCGGTGACCGTGATGGTCTTGCCCTTCTTCACCGGCTCCGGGCTCGCGTTGGCGGTCAACTTGGTGGCGCGCAGCACCTTGAAGGTCTTCGCGGGGTCCCTGAACCTGTAATCGCCGTCGGCGCCGATGGCGTAGGCCCACATCTTCCAGGTGCCCGCCTGCGAGTTCTTGGACACGCCGAAGTGCCGGTTCGAGGTGCTCTTGAGGGCGAAGGAGCAGGTGTAGGTGGTGACGAGGTGCTCGCCGCAACTGGGGAGCGTCACACCCCAGTCGTTGTGGTTGACGTCCGTGCCGTGGTAGAGGATCCCGCCGGCGTCGCTGATGCCGTTCGGGTCGGAGGCCGTCAGCTTGACGGTCACGGACGCCTTGCCCGAAGAGCCGACCACGATGGACTTGCCGTCGTTGACGATCACGTTGGATATCTGGGTGTCGCCTTGTACATCGTCGGCCGGAGCGGCCGGAGCGGCCTGAACGGCCGGCAGCGCGAGAGCGGACAGGGCCGAGGCGCCGACAACGACGGCCGCGGCAGAGCGGATACGCATGCGCATGATTACCCCCACATCAAGAGCGATCCCGCCGAATTTCCCCCCGGCGGGTGACGGTGGCGTCGTGACTACGGTGCACCGGCTTTCGCATCCCGACGAGAGTTTCCCCGCGACCGCCGACGGCTCGTCGCCCGGCCATTACCGGACACGGACATCATCACCGTCCGACCCGGTCGGCAGCCCCGCCCGTTCACACACCCGGTGCTGTGGGCCCATGTCGTCCCGCCGTAGCCGACGTGCTGGCAAGTCAGTGGGTCGCGGCGCAGGGTACGCAGGTGGTCGCCGCCGGGCGCACCTCCAGGCGTTCCGCCGGGATCGGCTCGCCGCACACCTCGCACCGCCCGTAGTCGCCTCGTTCCAGCCGCTCCAGCGCCCGGTCCAGATCGGTCAGACGGTCCTTTGCCTGCGCCAGCAGGGCGGCGACATGGGCCCGTTCGAAGGCGGTGCTCGATCCCTCCGGATCGTGCTCGTCGTCGACCGCGACGAGCGCGTTCGCCTCGACAATCTCGGTGAAATCGCGGCTCAGAAACGCGATCTGCGCGATCGTGCCGACGCGTTCGGCCGCCAGCCGCCCGTAGGCGGCCTTGCGCTCGACCGGAGGGAAAGCGGCATCACCGAAGAAATCGCCCATCGCAGTCGCAACGCCATCAGCCGGCTTCGCATTCCGCGGGCGGCCGGCGGTCGTGAGGGACGGACCCGGGCCCGGTGGTCGCAAGCGGCTTCGCGTAGCAGCGGCTGAGCTCGTCGAAGCGGTAGTGGCCGAACTTGGCGCAGAGCTCGTAGCCGCTCGATGTGTAGAGGGAGATGGCCTCCGGCTGCTTGGTGCCGGTCTCCAGGACCATCCGGGTGCGGCCCGCGGCGCGGGCGTCGTCCTCCAGGGCGGCCAGCACCCGCCGGGACAGGCCGCGTCCGCGCGCCTCGGGAATCACATACATGCGCTTGATCTCCGCGTCGCCGTCGGCGTACCCGTTGTCGTTCTTGTCCTGGCTGCGCCAGCCGCCGGTGGCGACCGGAGTGCCCTGGTCGTCGTAGACGATCAGATAGAGGCCCCGTGGCGGCTCGAACATGGCGGGATCGAGAGGCGTGATGTCGCCCTCGTCGCCGTATCGCTCGGCGTACTCGAGCTGCACGCGATCGTTGAGCTTGACGGCGTCGGGGTGACCGAAGGAGGCGGTACGGATATTCATGCCGGACATCGTACTTCTATGCAGTCGGACGAGCGCCACCGGCCGCCGCGTGAAGCGTCCCCTCTCCGGCGATCCCGATGCCGGGGAAGGGACGTCGTCGTACCTCACGAGAAACCGCGCGAAGAGCCGCGCGCCCAGTTCGGTGTGTCAGCGTCCGGCCGTGACACCCGCGCGCGACGCGGAAGGCTCGTCGACGTTCGAGCGGGCGGTCGTCTCGCCGTTCTTCGTCACACGGGTCGCCACGAGCGCCCCGCAGTTCGAACCGTACGTCCATGTCTCCTGGTTGGAGATACCACCGGCCCAGTCCACGCACAGTCCACGCCCGTAGGCGTACACCGGTCCCGCGTACGAGTAGTAGTAGTCCCCGTCGACGTGTGCCTCACCGGTCGCGGGTACCCCGACGTAGGAGAACATGTACACCGGTGATCCGCTGGTCTTGCGGATGGTCACCACACAGTTCTTGCCGCTGCCGGAGTTGTACGTGAGGTACACCGTGCCCTGCTTGCCGATGTCCGCCCAGTTCACCACCGAGTAGCCGCTTCCACAGACGCCGTTGTAGGCGACCTGGGCCGACGCGGCGGCCGGCGCGGCGGCGGCCGGCTGGGCCATGGCGGTGGCGGTGCTTCCCGCGGCGAGCGCGGCCAAGGCCACCACCACTGCCGCACGACGTGATTTCCGCATGTCTTTCCCCCTGTGACTTCGTGGATGCTTCTGCATCTCACCCGGTACGACCCGTGGATCACGGACACCGTTGTACGGAAGCGCGGCCTCTACTTATGGCGTGCGGAGCATGGCTTGCGGGGCACTTCGTCTCTGGCAGGTAGGGCGCTGTGACAGGTAGTGACCGTTCCATAAAAACCGATGGCGGACGAACTGTTCCCGCCGCGCGTCGGCGGTGGTCGGGTCCAGTTGTACGGAGGGCCGCGAATCCCATCTGTCACACGCTTATCGGCCTCGGCGTTTCGGCCATCGCCGTGTCCGGGGCCTTCCCGCATGTCCCAAGGGTGGATGCACTCCACACCTTGCGTGCCTCGCGCTCCCATGCGGGATCCGCTCCGTCTCAAATACGTGTGTTCGATATCGCCGCTCGCGTCGTTGATCCCGGTGACACCGAACAGATGACAACAACCGTGCAGGAGAGACGCAGTTGACCTCAGCCGATACCCAGGACACGCAAGCCGCACCACCGCCGTCGTCACCGCTACCGCCGCCACCGCCGCCCGCCGAGATCACCTACACGGGCGAGTACTCCGTGAACCCGCTCGGCGAGGTCTCCTTCCGTAGGCTCTGTACGCAGCTTCCCTCGGTGCTGCGCCGTATCGCCAGGATGTCCTGGGACATCGACCGCCGGGCCGTTCTGCTGCTCCTGGTCTGTCAGTTGGTCACCGGTGTGGCCGCCGCGGTGCTGCTGACCGCCACGGCCAGGGCCATGCGTCCGGTCCTCGGAGGCGGTGCCGTCGCCGACCGGTTGCACGAGGCACTGCCCGCGCTGCTGGTCGTGGCCGGGGCCTCCGCTCTCAGCCGTGGTGCGGGCGCAGTGGCCGTGTATGCCGAGCGGCGGATCACGCCCAGGCTCACGACCGTGACGGACACCGCCCTGGTCGAGGCGGTCTGCCGCGTCGAGGCGGCGGCCTATGCGGTGGACGGGTTCGCCGACCGGCAGGAGGCCGCGGAGATGGGGGTGATCCGTACGCATGTGATGGTCACCGACGCCCAGCGCTTTATGTCGGCCCTGGTCAAGATGGTCACGGCCGGCGGCGTCCTGTCCGTCCTGAACGTGCTGATGCTGCCGCTCCTGCTCCTCGCCGTACTCCCGGCCGGCGTCGGAGCGGTGCTCACCGCCCGGGTCGACTACGAGATCCACTACGCGAACATCGCCGACCGCAATGTGCGGGGCATGATGCGGTGGTGGTCGACCACTCCCAAGTACGGCGACGAGGTCCGCGCCAACGGAATGACGGACTACCTGCTGTACTGGTACCGGTCCCTGTCGGAGCGGGTCGACCGGCGCACGCTCGCCGCCGCGCCTCGGACACTGCGTATCGCCCTGGTGTCGTCGCTCGTCGGCGGGGCTTTTCTCGTCGCCACATGGGTGGCACTCGCCTGGCTGACCGTGACGGGCCGGGTCGCGCTCGCCATCGCGGCCACGGCGGTCGTCGCCGTCCAGACCACGCTGGCCGCACTGTCGCAGGTCATCATGAACGGCGCCGCGGTGTTCCACACGAGTCTCTATCTGAGCGATATGCAGGCGTTCCTCGATGACGCCGGCAAGCGGGCGCCCAAGCGCGGGAAGCTGACCGTGAGCGCGCCGGTGGAGGAGATCCGGCTGGAGGAAGCCACCTACCGGTACCCGGGGAAGGACAAACCGGCCGTCGATGGCGTCTCCCTGACACTGCGGCGTGGGCAGATCCTCGCGATCGTCGGAGTCAACGGCTCAGGCAAATCGACGCTCACCCGGCTGATCACCGGCATCTATCTGGCCGACAAGGGCCGCGTGACATGGAACGGCGCGGATCTCGCCACCGTCGAGCCCGCCACCGTATGGGCCTGCACCGGTCTGGTGCCGCAGATCTTCGCGCAATGGCCGCTGCGGGTACGCGAGAACGTGACGCTGGGCCAGCCCAGAACCTCCGACGACGGGCCGGTGTGGGAAGCCGTCGACGCGGTCGGCATGCGGGAAGCCGTGGAGGACCTGTCGAGCGGCCTCGACACCCTCCTCGCGAGGGAGGTGTTCGGCGGAGCGGAGCTGTCCGGAGGACAGTGGCAGCGCCTGGCCTGCTCCAGGGCCCTGTACCGGCGCCCGCCACTGCTGATCCTGGACGAGCCCACCTCGCAGATGGACCCACGGGGCGAGCACCAGATCTTCGAGGAGATCAAGGCCATCGCCGGAGACCGCATCACCATCGTCGTGACACACCGGCTGGAGAACACACGGGTCGCCGACCACATCGTGGTCATGGAGCAGGGCCGTATCACCGAACAGGGCCGGTACGACGACCTCGTACACGCGGGCGGCACATTCGCCGAACTCCTGGCACTCTCACAGGACCGATAACCTCTCCGCCTGCCGGATGATCAATTGCCAGGGCGGTCATCGACTGTCAGGGCGGTCATCGACGGCAACAGGTACGGCACGGGATCCGGTGACCGGCCGAGGCGCCCGCCGCTTCCGTGGCGGCGCGCGGCGGCGCGGTAAGTGTGCGGGAAGTGCGCGATGCGGGCGTGCGGTACAGGCGCGCGCCTGCTGAGTGCTGCTGTCTGCCGGAACACCACACTTTCGGTCCCTCCCTCATCCCCGGTCGCCACCGAGATGCTGAGGACTCGCCTCTTACGCCATGTTCATGTCGGGTTGGCCCTGCCGTCCGGTGCGTGTGTGGTGGCGCGAGGCACCCGCGCTGTCGGCTCGTCGGAGCTGACGGTCCGTCATCTCACCAGGCCACGGCCCCGGTCGTGGGTACCGGAAGGATTCCACATGATCAGGACGAAGAAGAAGCTGTTCGGCGCGCTCGGCGCGGCCATCGCTGTTCTGGCGGTTCTGGGCGCCGGCCCGGCGCAGGGCGCACCGGGCGGGGAGAAGGACAAGGAGCCCGTCCGCACGACCGCGCCGAAGGACGACAGTCTGGCCCCGGACCACACGGCCGACACCGACACCGTGGCGCCGTCGCCCGCCGTGACATCGGCGCTGGCGATGATCCAGAAGCGGATCGCCGACCACGTCGCCGCGCACGGCACCACGTACACATTCGCCAGCTACGTGGATCCCGCCACCGGACGGATCGTCCTCGAAACCGACGCGCCGACCGGTCTCGTCTCCGAGCTGACCGATCTGTCCGGCGCCGGCGCCGCGCAGAGCCAGGCAGCCGACCGGCTCCAGCTCCGCCCGGCGACCACGACCGACACCTTCGACCGACGGAACGACACACCGCCGTTCTACGGTGGCGGCGGCATCGCGGCCGAGGGCTTCCTGTGCTCCTCCGGCTACGCCGTGCAGAGATCCGGAGTCAGATTCATCACCACTGCCGGCCACTGCTTCAACAACGGCACCACCGTCGTGACCGAGTCCGGCGCGAACACCTACGGCACCGTCTCCGACCGGCGCCTGCCTCCGGTCACCGGCGACGCCGCGGACATGGAACTCATCGGCGGGCAGTCCTACGCGGGCCGCGTCTTCACCGGCGGTGTCACCAGCAGCACCAGCATCCCGGTGGTCTCGGCCGGCGGAGCCGTCGTCGGTTTCAACAACTACTGCCACAGTGGACGCACCACCGGCGAGCAGTGCGGTCACACGGCGACCAGTACCACCGCGCAGGTGTGTACCGCGACGGGCTGCAAGTCGCCTGTCATCGCCTACACCGGTGGCACACTCCAGCAGGGCGGTGACTCGGGCGGCGCCTTCTACGCCAAGGACAACTCCGGTGCGTATATCCGCGGCCATGTCATCGCGGGCAACAACACCACGGGCTACATCCAGCCGTGGACCGTGGTGACCGCCATGCTCGGCGTCGCCATCGTGACCGGCTGATCCACGGGCCTGGCTGATCCACCGTCCCGGTCGGCTCACCGGCCCGGCCGACCCAGCCCCGAGTCCCGAGGCACCCCGGCACGGTCGCGTCGCGGCCGTGCCGGGGATGTCATGTCACGCCCGGAGCCTGAGGCAGACGGACCGTGACGGTCGTGCCGATCCCGGCCTCCGACTCCACCGCCACCTGCCCGTGATGGGCGTGGACGATAGCCCCGACAATGGCCAGACCGAGCCCGGAGCCACCGTACGCGCGGCTGCGGCTGGCTTCGGCGCGCCAGAAGCGTTCGAAGACACGGGGCAGGTCCTCGGCTGAGATACCGGGCCCGTTGTCGATCACACTCAGTCGGATGTCGTGACCGGTGTGGGCGATGTCGACCAGCACCGCCGTATGGACGGGCGTGTGCTGGACGGCGTTGCCGACGAGATTGCGCAGGACTTGTTGCAGTCGTGCCGCGTCCCCGACGACGAGGGCGGCGGGCGCGACCGCCAGGGTGATGCTGCGGTCGGGACAGATGATCTGGGCGTCCTCGACGACATCGGCGGCCAGCGCCATGAGATCGATACGGTTCTGCTCGACAGGGCGTCCCGCGTCCAGGCGGGCCAGCAGCGCGAGATCCTCCACCAGCAGCCGCATCCGGCCCACTTCGTTCTCGATATGTCCCAGCGCGGTCTCCAGACCGGGCCCCGACACACCGCCCTGCCGGTACAGATCGAGCCAGCCCGAGATGGTCGACAGCGGAGTGCGCAGTTCGTGCGAGGTGTCGGCGGCCACGGAACGCACCGCCGCCTCCGCGCGGGCCTGGGCGTCGAATGCCCTGTTGACCGCTTCCGCAAGCAGATCCGTCTCACTGCCGTTGCCATGCTGCGGCAGCCGTTCGGTCAGGGATCCCGCGGCGATCGCGTCGGCGGTATGCGCCATCCGCGCCAGCGGGCGTATACCGAGGCGCAGAACGACAACGGCCAGGCCCAGCAGGAGCAGCAACGCCCCACCGACCAGCGCCAGTTGCCGCTCGATCAGAGATCTGGTGGTCGCGTCGTCGACCGAGGTGTCGATGGCGAGAACGATGGCCGCAGGCCGGACGGTACCCTCGCCCGGCCCGCGGTCGACGGTCAGACCGGGACTGGGCACCCGGATGGCCCGCAGATCGTTCACGCCCTCCACATCGTCATCGGTGACGATCTCGCCGGTCGGTACGGTGATGCTGAGTTGGGCGAGGGCGTCGGCCGAGGCGGCGGCGGCACCGGTGGTGAGGAGCACACGGTTGTCCGCGTCCACGGCGACGATGCCCAGCGGCGGCCCGAGGAGGGCGGCGAGCTGGTCGGCGTCGGCGGTCTGCGGGCCCCGTTCGATGACATCGCCGATCCGTGCGGCGCTGACCTTCAGAGTGTTCTCGTAACGTTTGTGCAGAAAGTCCTCCAGCAGCAGTGTCCCGCTGACGGCACTGGCCGTCAGCCCGGCCACGAGCAGAACGGCGAGTCCCGTCAGCAGCCGGAGCCGGACGCTGGAGAAGGACCAGGGAAGCCGGCCACCGCGCTTCACTGCCGGGCCTGTTCGCGAAGGGTGTAGCCGACGCCACGGACGGTATGGAGCAAGGGAGTCCGGCCGTGGTCGATCTTGCGTCGGAGATTGGAGACGAAGCGCTCGACCACGACGGAGTCGCCGCCGAAGTCGTACTGCCAGACCGCCTCCAGGATCTGGGCACGGGAGAGGACATGGCCCTGATGTGTGAGCAGATAGTGCAGGAGCCGGTATTCGGTGGCCGAGAGTTCGATGAGCACGCCCGCGCGGCGCACTTCATGGCGCGGGTCGTCGATTTCGAGGTCACCGCAGCGCAGCGAGGGCTCCGCGGCGGCGGTTCCGCCGCGTGCGCGACGCAGCAGTGCCTGGAGGCGCGCGCCCACTTCGACAACGCTGAACGGCTTGGTGACATAGTCGTCCCCGCCCAGCCGCAGACCGCGCACACGGTCCTCGACGGCGTCGCGCGCGGTGAGGAAGAGCACGGGTACGTCGACGGCACGGGCCCGGAGCAGTTGGAGGATCTCGAAGCCGTCGGCGCCCGGGAGCATCACATCAAGCACGATGACATCGGGGAGCCGGCGGGCGACCTGCTCAAGGGCTTCGGCCGGGTCGCCCGCCACATCCACCGCGAATCCGGCGAACCCGAGCGCCGAGATCAGCAGACGCCGGATACCGGGATCGTCGTCGACGACGAGAACACGGTCGAGACCGTGCTGCCCGGCGCTCGTCGCTTCTCCCTGTACGGCTGGTGCGGCGTATGTCCCGGTATCGGCTTGATCGTTCATGGTCTCACGAGCTCACTCGGTGGAGTTCCTTGACGGATACGGCGCTGTGCGCGTCAGGAGCGTCGACATCCCCGCCCTCGACGTCGAGATGGGGCAGCAAGCGGTCCAGTGTACGAGGCAGCCACCAGGCCCGGTCGCCGAGAAGTGCCAGCGCGGCGGGCACCAGGGTCATACGGACCAGGAAGGCGTCCACCAGCACGCCGAAGGCGAGTGCGAAGGCGATCGGCATGATGTCGGCGTCGTGCGAGAACAGGAAGCTGATGAAGACCGAGATCATGATCAGGGCGGCGGAGGCGACCACACGGGAGGCGTTGCGGGCTCCGACGAGGATGGCGGAGCGCGCGTCGCGGTGGTGCACGTACTCCTCGCGCATCGCCGAGACGAGGAAGACCTCGTAGTCCATGGCGAGGCCGAACAGGACGGCCATCACGATGATCGGCACGAAGCTCGCCACCGGACCCTGACCGGGCACGCCCAGCAGGCCGGACAGCCAGCCCCATTGGAAGACCGCGACGGTGGCGCCGAAGGCGGCGCCGACGGAGAGCAGAAAGCCGAGCGTGGCTTTGACGGGGATGGCGACGGACCTGAAGGCGATCATCAGAAGCAGCAAGGACAGGCCCACCACGACGATCGTGAACGGCACGAGCGCACCGCTGAGCTTGGCGGCGACATCGATACTGACGGCGGTCCGGCCGGTGACGGCGACATCGCTGCCGCTCGCGTGGGCGAGAGGCCGCATCTCGGCACGTAGCCGGGACACGAGGTCACTGGTCTGCCGGTCGCGTGGTCCGGTGGTCGGGACGACCTGGATACGGGCTGCCGCATGGTCCCTGGCGACGTCGATTCCGCTGATGTCCGCGATGCCCTTGACGTCCTGAAGCTTGTTCTCGACCGCGGTGGCGGTGGAGTCGAGGGTGGCGGGATCGTCGTCCTCGACGAGGATGACGAGAGGACCGTTCGCGCCGGGACCGAAGGCGTCGCCGATCATGTCGTAGGCCTGGCGGCCGGCCGAGGCCGTCGGGGCGGATCCGTCATCGGTGAGCGCGAGCCTGAGCTGTGTGGCGGGCACGGCGAGAGCGATCAGGGCGACGGTGCCGAGGATCAGATTGCGGACGGGATGGCGCAGTACGCCCTGGGTCCACCGGATGCCCAGGGCCGGCTTGTCGGCGTGGCCGGTCCGAGGGACGGCCTTGCGGGCAGTCCGACGAGCGGTCTGACGAGCGGTCCGTGAGCGCGGCTTGGGGATCAGCCTGTGGCCGGCCGACGCCATCAGCGCGGGCAGCAGGGTCAGCGCCATGAGCACGGCGACGCCGACGGCTCCTGCGGACGCGAGGCCCATGGAGGTCAGCGTCGGGACACCCGCCACCGACAGTCCTGCCAGTGCGATGAGCACGGTGGCCCCGGCGAAGACAACCGCGCTGCCCGCGGTCGCCGTGGCCTTGGCGATGGATTCCCGCACCGGGATTCCATTGGCGAGCTGGGCCCGGTGCCGGGAGACGATGAACAGGGCGTAGTCGATACCGACGGCGAGGCCGAGCATGATGGCGAGGGTGGGCGCGTTGTCGGAGATGCCGAGTACGTCGGCCAGGCCCAGCAGGGCGGCCATCGTGCCCACGACTCCGAGAACCGCGGTGACCAGCGGCAGTCCGGCGGCGAGCAGCGAGCCGAACGTGATGACCAGGATGGCCAGCGCCACACCGAGACCGAGGAGCTCCGTGGGACCGACCGGCGAGGTCGACGGAGCGTACGCGTCACCGCCGTAGACGGCCTTCAGTCCCGCCCGCTCGGCCTGCCCGCCGGTGTGCCTGACCGCGTCGAGCGTCCCGGCGGGCACATCGGCGTCCTTCTTGGTGGTGAAGGTGACCTGCGCGACGGCGGTGCGCCCGTCCTTGGAGACGGTGCCGTTCTCGGCCGGATCGCCGACCGAGGCCACTCCCTGGACGCGGCTCATCGCGTCCAGGGTGGCGGCCAGCGGCTTCCGCAGGCCCGGTTCGGTCACCTTCCGGCCCTGCGGCGCCTGGAACACGATCTGCGCGGACCGCGTCTGCGGATCCGGGAAGTGGCGGTCCATCGCGGTCAGTGCCGTCTGCGCCGGTGAGCCGGGAATGGAGCCGCTGTCCTGGAAGGACCCGGCGAACGAGATGCCCAGGCCGGCCAGGGCTCCGAGAGCGAGCAGCCATCCGATCAACATCGTCCGCCACCGCCGGGCGCCGAACGCGCCCAGCCGGTACAAGAACGTAGCCATGCCTGAATCCCTCGCTGGTAGTGGACTGACACGGCTGATCCTGGTCAGCCGACTTGACGCCGGGCCCACGGTGAACCTGAGGATTTCCTGACGACTCGCGCCGGTCCAAGGCCGGTGAGAAGGCGGCCGGGCACCGGAAGTGAGGCGAGTGGCACATGATGCTGGCCCGCGTGAATGTCGCGGTCGAGAAGGCTCGCCTGGCTGACCGGGCGTGGGAAGGAGATCTTCACGGCGTTCAGCGCGGGGATACGGAAGATCCGGATGCCCTGGATGTCGACCTGGTAGAGATCGGCAACGACCTTCTCGTTGAGGAAGTCCTCGTCGGCCGCTATGGCATAACCGGCCGCGTCCTTCATAAAGGTCTCCATGGTGACCCAGAAGGGCCCG
Source organism: Streptomyces sp. NPDC059743 (assembly GCF_042732975.1). Classification (NCBI taxonomy): domain Bacteria; kingdom Bacillati; phylum Actinomycetota; class Actinomycetes; order Kitasatosporales; family Streptomycetaceae; genus Streptomyces; species Streptomyces sp. NPDC059743. The sequence continues at coordinate 233,763 of NZ_JBHWGS010000014.1, forward strand.
GCGTTCTTGGACCGGATTTCGAGCGCGTAGTCCCCGAGTACGGGAGCCGACCACGCGTCCTGCATGTCCTGCGCGTCCTCAGGCACGGGAGGCCTCTCGATCGGCGTGGGTACGGAACATGCTGGTGGCGGAGTCGACTTCCACGACATGGTTGAGGACGAACTCGTATGCGGGCCCGCGCTCGGTCTCGGCCGGTGAGGTGGCGAAGGCGAAGCTCGGCAGGTACTGCATCTCCGGCAGCGGAAGGTGCAGCATCAGCGGATTGGCGACCTTGGCGACCGCGGTGGCGGTGACCTGCGAGGGCGCGTTGACGATGAGCATGACGCCCACCTCACGAGGTGGGCCGGAGTCGGGATCGATGGCTCCGAGGACGGCGTTGTGTCCGTAGAGACGGACATCGAAGGCGTAGTCGCTCTCGGTCAGTCCCAGAGTCTGCGCGACGCGCTCGGTGAGGACGGTGCGCAGCAGCTCGGCCCATCGGTCGACATGGGCGGCGATGTAGGGATCACGGATCGCCGCGAAGGAGACGGTCTCGTAGCCGGTGATCCTGGCGCCTTCCAGCTTGATGGTGTGCTGGTCGGCGAGTTCGAAACGGGAGCCTTCGACCCGTACGCGGCGGCCGTCGAGCGCGGTGTACACCGCGTCGGAGACATCGAGTGTGCCGGCGGGCTCGCGCATCCGGTACGGGTCGACCGTCTCGTAGAGCATGTGTGCCGCCACCGAGATGGGAGTGCAGGCCGAGGCCGGATCGAGCGGCTCGATGACAAAGCCGGCCTTGTCGATGGTGGCGAAGACTCCGCCGGCGCGCGGATTGGTGGTGCACTGTCCGCCGCATTCGACGATCTTGGCCGCGTGCCAGGTGGGTCCTGCGGGCATACCGAGCATCAGTGGCACGGCCGCGGCGACGGCGGTGTCGGTGGCGCGGCCCGCCAGTACGACCTGGGCGCCCGCCTCGATGGCGTCTACGAAGGGTTCGTGGCCCATCATGCCGACGATATGGGTGCACTCCTCCAGGACCGCCGCGTCGAGGTCTCCGAGCGGTGCCAAGGGTTGGATGCGTCCGGCGTCGAGCCGCTCCTTGAGGAAGGACGGCTCCTGTTCGCTGTAGATACGGGCGGTCTTGAGGTCGAGGCCTTCCTCGGCCATCACCGTCGCGGCGATACCGGCGACCCAGCCGACACCGGAGTCGGTGCCGCCGGTACCGCAGGATCCGATGACCAGCGGAATGCCGGCGGAGGCGGCGGCCTTGAGCAGGACGCGCAGATCGCGGCCGACCGCCGCGGCGCTGGTCTTCGCGGTGCCGGTGCCCAGATAGTAGGGGCCCGAGTCGGTGGAACCGCCGTCGACGGCGATGACATCCGGCCCGAGGGTCAGACCGCGCTCGACGGTGGCCGTGTCGAAGCCGGCACCGAGCATGCCGGACGGCACCAGGATGCCGACCCGCTCGACGGTGTCAGTGGACGGAGGCAAGGTGGTTCTCCTCGTTCGTGGAGGGTTCGTCGTGGAAGACGCGGATGGCTTCCGGGGGAAGGGTGACGGTGAGTGTGCTCGTGTCCGTGCGGCGCGTGGTGGTCACCACCACCGGGGTGTCGCCGATGCGGATGCCGTAGCGGAAGTGGTCGCCGAGGTAGGCGTGATTCTCGATCTTCACGGTGACGGTGTTCATGGCCGGGACCGGCGTCGTGCCGTCACGGACGATGTCGATGTCCTCGGGCCGGATGGTGATCCGAACCGGCCCGGTGCGCCGGTCGCGATGGGCGACGGTCAGCGGCGCGTCCATGCCGTCCAGACGTACGAGAGCTCGGCTGCCGTCCGCCTCGACCACGGTGGCGGCAAGGATATTGGCGGTACCGACGAAGTCGGCGACGAAGAGGTCGGCGGGATGCTCGTAGATGTCCGCCGGGGTGCCGACCTGGCGTACCTTGCCCTGGTCCAGCACGGCGATACGGTCGCTGACCGAGAGGGCCTCGTCCTGGTCGTGGGTGACGAAGATAGTGGTGACGCCGACCTGCTCCTGGAGCGTCTTGAGCCACTGCCGTGACCGGTCGCGGAGCTTGGCGTCCAGATTGGAGAACGGCTCGTCCAGCAGCAGCATGTCGGGCGGATGGGCCAGAGCGCGGGCGAGGGCGACGCGCTGCTGCTGACCGCCGGACAGTTCGTGCGGATAGCGTCCCGCGTGCTTGCCCAGTTCGACGAGTTCGAGGACTTCATGGATACGGCGGTCGCGTCGCGCCTTGTCGACCTTGCGGAGTTTGAGCGGGTAGCCGACATTGTCGTAGACCGACATATGAGGCCAGATCGCGTACGACTGGAAGACGACGCCGCAATTGCGGTGCTCCGGCTCGACGTTGATACGCCCGTGGTCGTAGACGATCCGGTCGCCGAAGGCGATGGTGCCGGAGTCGGGCCGGTGCAGCCCGGCGATCGACCACAGAATGGTGGATTTTCCGCAGCCACTGGGGCCGAGCAGGGTGAAGATCTCACCGTCGTGCACGGTCAGTGAGAGATCGTGCAGGGCGGTGTGGCCGGTGAACCGCTTGGTGATGCCGTTCAGATGAAGGCTAGGCACGGGGACGTACCCCCAGCAGGGCGCGGCCCGCGCCCAGAACGACCAGCGTGATGATCATTTGGATGACTCCCAACGCGGCGACGGTCCCGCCGGTGCTTGTCGCTGCGAGCTGCAGCATGGTCAGGCCGAGAACCGGAGTCCTGTCGGTGACGAGGAAGACGGCCGGTTCGGCGTCATTGAGCATGGCCACGAACAACAGGACGAAGGAGGCGGCCATGGCGGGCGCCACCAGGCGGAGGACGATGGTGCGCATCGCTGTCCACCAGGTGGCGCCGGACGTGCGGGCGGCGTTGTCGAGGTCGGCGCCGATACCGGCGAGCGCCGGATAGAAGGCGCTGTAGCCGAGGGCGAGGCTGCGCACGGCGAAGGCGATACCGATGCCCCACAGACTGGCCCGCAGGGCCCCGGAGGGATCGAGGACGGCGAAGCTCCAGAAGAACGCCATGCCGGTGATCAGCGCGGGCATCATCCGCGGCCAGAGCATGCCCTGTTGGAGGGATCCCCGGAAACGGAAGGCGGAGCGGTGCGCCACCACCGACAGCACCGCGATGACCACCGTGGTCAGAGCCCCGCCGACGCCCGCGATGAGCAGGCTGTTGGTCAGGGAGCTGGTGTAGAGCGGATTGCCGAAGACGGCGGAGAAGTTGTCGAGAGTCAGCACGCTCCAGGGCGAGATGAACGGCGACAGGATGGAGGTGAAGGCCGCCAGCACCACTCCCGCCAGCGGGACGACGACCGAGACGGTCAGGATGAGCCCGATCAGCGCGGTCAGCGGCCAGCGCGACCGGCCGAGCCGGATCACACGCACCGCAGTCGGTTTGCCTGTGATGGTGGTGAACCGCGCGGTGTCGCCCACCAGCCGGTTGCGCAGTACGAGCAGTCCGGAGACGGCGGCCAGCAGGAACACGGCGCCGGCGGAGACGAGCCCTTGCTGGGAACTGTTGACCCAGTGGTCGTACAGATAGGTGGAGATCAGGCTGATCCTGCTGGAGAAACCGAGGATCAGCGGCAGGCCCAGGACCTCCATGGAGAGCGCGAACACCAGGAGCGCCGCGTTGATGACGGCGGGACGGAGCAGCGGCACGGTCACGGAGAGGAGGCCGCGCAGAGGGCCGGCGCCGGAGGTCCGCGCGGCGTCCTCCAGGGCCGGGTCGATGGAGAGCAGTGTGCCGCGGCACAGCAGGAAGACCACCGGCGAGGCCACACTGATGCCGACGAGGGCCATGCCGGGAATGCTGTAGAGGTTGACCGGCATGCTCAGAAAGGTATGTGTCTCCAGCCAGGAGGACGCGAATCCGGCGGGCGTCCACATCTGCGCCCAGCCGAGGATGAGCACAAGGCCCGGCAGGGCCAGCGGTACGAGCAGCAGCGTCGACAGAACGCGCCGGCCGGGCAGATTCGTACGGGTGAGCAGCACGGCACACAGCACACCGAAGAACACGGACCCGGCGGTGTTGAGCGCGGCGAACAGCGCGGAGTTGCCGACGGCGGTCCACCAGGTCCGATCGGTGAGCAGTGCTTGGTAGTTGAACCAGGTCGGATGCCCGCCGGAGTCGTACAGCGGGGTGGACCACAGGGAGGCGACGGCGACCGGCACGACGGGGCCGACGATGACCAGGAGGGCGGCTCCCCACAGCAGATAGTGGCCGGCGGCGGTGGACAGCCTGTATCCACGCCGCAGGGCGGATGGCGGTGCCTCGTAGGGCGGTGGCGCGTCATGCGCCGGTGAGGGCCGCAGCCGAGTGGCGGTCATCGTCCGAAGGCCTTCTTCCAGCGGGCATCCAAGGCCGGCTTGTCCTTGACGATGCCTTCGGGATAACCGCCGAGGATCATGTTGTCGGCGCCGACGGCCTGTTCGATGGCGGGCACTCCATAGGCGCACTCGACACCGTCGCGGTAGGGCGTGAAGCCGCCTTCGCAGGCCGCCTCCTGGCCTTCCACGGAGAGAAGGAAGTTCACGAAGACCTTCGCGGCCTCGGGCGACCTGGCCTTCTTCGTGATGCCTATGCCACGGGGAATGAGCGGCGTGCCGTCGGTGAGATAGGCGTAGTTGAGCACCTTGGCGGCGTCGCCCTTGATCAGGGCGCGGACGGTGCCGGAGACGAAGTAGGACGCGCTGTACTGGCCCTGGGCGAGCTTCTGCATGAGATTGCCGGTGCCGGACTCCACACCGGAGTTGGGGCCGAGCCGTTCGATGTTCTTCCAGCCGGCCTCGCCATGCCGGCCGATGTAACCGGCGAGTGCGCCGAACTGGGTGGGATTGCCGATGTCGGTGGTGCCGATCCTGCCCTTGAGCGAGTCGGACATGCCGGCCAGGGACGCGATGTCCTTGGGCTGTCCGTCCTTCGGGATCAGGGCGGTGTTGTAGACGGCGACGACCGGATCCTCCGACATGGCCACCAGGCCCGGAGCGAGTTGTGCGTACTCCGGCAGGTTCTTGACATTGGGATCGGTGTAGTCGGCGATATTGCCCTTGCCGACGAAATCGAGCATGCCGACCGCGTCCGATCCCATGACGACATCGGCGGTCCGCACTCCGGTGGCCGTCTCGGTGGCGTAGCGCTGGAAGGTCTGCGCGTCGTTCATATTGAGGACGCGCAGGTCGATGGCCGGGTACTTGGCCTCGAAGGCGTCGATGACCGGTTTCATCTGCTGCTCGTCGGCGTTGGAGTAGAGGAGAACCGAGCCCTGCTCCTTCGCCTTGGCGAGCGTCGCGCCGTCGACGGGCGTGACGGCGGAGGCCTTTCCCACGTCGACGCCGGAGCTCGGCGTGGCGGACGGGCCGTCCGACCGGCCACCGGACGACGTTCCGGACGAGGTGCCGCACGCGGCCAGGCCGAGGGCGCAGGTGACCGTCAGAGCGATGGCCTTGGGGGTTGAGATCCTCATCGATCCTCCACTATTTGCTATAGCATGATGGCTGAGAGCGACCGGCCCTCCCCCGGCGCTCGCTTCAGTCCGAGAAGCGCGTCGCGACCCGGGATGTGTTGGCCGTACGGCTGTGGTTACGCATCAGATCCTCCGCGCGGTCGGCGTCACCGGCGGCGATGGCGTCGTATATGGCGCGGTGCTGCCGGTAGCGCTCTTCCACGGCGTCGCGCCGTTCGCCGCCGACCTCGGACAGGACACCGGCACGTCGTTCTTCCGCGCCGAAGGCGTCGACCATGCGCAGCATCTGGATCAGGGTGGAGTTCCCGCTGGCCCGGTCGACCAGTTCATGGAAGCGGCGCATGCACTCCAGGATCGCCACGACCAGCTCCCGCTCCTCAGGACTGCCCGCGCCGGCGCCCTCCACCTGGCCGCGCAGAGCGTCGGCCTTGTCGAGAAGCTCCCTCATCTCCCGGCGCGCCGCCGCCGTCGACTTCTCCGCGGCCAGCCGGGCCGACAGCGCGCGCAGCGAGTCCTCGATCATCGTGAACTCGCGCAGCTCCTCCTCCTCGAACTTCGCGATACGGACCGAGCGCGGACCGGCCCTTTCGACCAGCCGGTCCTGCTCCAGACGGCGCAGCGCCTCACGCACCGGTGTCGCGCTGATGTCCAGGGACTCTGCCAGCCCGCGCTCCGTCACCTTCTCGCCACGCTTGAGCACACCCGAGATGATCGCGTCCCGGATCGCGGTATACGCCTGATCGCCGAGGGTCGCGGGTGACGAGAGGTGCGGAAGCTGTCCCATACGCAGTACCGTATTTGCTACAGCGTAATTGTCAACCTGTTACGCAGGCCGAGCGCCCGTGATCGCGCTCCGGCCAGTGATTCGGCTCTGAAATGGCTCTCATTGATCTTGCTAGGCTGGGTGACCACGCAGGCCGAACGGCTCCTTCGGTGCAGCTGCCCGCGGGCCGGGAGTTGTCGGCGGGAATTCGACCGGTCCCGGCGAGAGACGCGATCGGAGGCAGGTGATGGTCGACTCCACAGCCGGGATATCAGAGCCCACTCCGGTGGGCACGGCGGTGGCGGTGATCGACACCCAGGGAACCATCACGGGCTGGACGGCGGCGGCCGAGGAGCTGCTGGGACACAGCGCCGCAGAGGTGATCGGGCGCTCCGCCGCGCTGCTGCTGATGCCGGGCCTCACGGCCCGGGACCTGTCGGAGTGGGCCGGGCGGGCACGGCTGCGGGAGCCATGGTCGGGGACGACGGAGCTCCGAGGGAAGGACGGGAAGAGCGTCCGGGCGACCATCGAGGCATTCCCTCTGTCCGGCCGAGGCAGAACCGACTGGTTCGTGACGGCCACGGACATCGGCACGTCCGACGGCCGTAAGCATCTCCTTGTGCTCAGTGAGGCCAGCAAGAGCATCGGCACCGCCCTCGATGTCATGAAGACCGCCCAGGAACTGGCCGATTTCGCGGTGCCTCGGCTGGCCGACTACATCACGGTCGATCTGGCGGAATCGGTTCCGCTCGGCGGCGAGCCCATCCAGCGGCTCACCTCGCCCGATCAGCGCGTTCCGGTGTTCCGCCGCGCGGGAGCGGCCTCGATCCATCCGGACATGCGGGAGTCCCTGTGGGATGTCGGAGACGTGGTCCTCGTTCCTCCGTCGTCCCCGTTCACCCACGCCCTGTCCTCGCGGGAGTCCTACTACGAGCCGGTCCTCGACATCTCTCCGGGCACCTGGGTCGACCAGGATCCGGACCGGCTGCGGACCATTCGCGCGACCGGGATGCACTCCCTGGTCATCGTCCCCCTCCAGGCGCGCGGGACACTCCTCGGTGAGGCCGTGTTCGTCCGTAACGACAACCGGATGGCGTTCTCCCTGGACGATCTGCTCCTGTTCGAGGAACTGGCCGGGCGGGCGGCGCTGAGTCTGGACAACGCCCGCCGCTTCACCCGTGAGCGGGCCGCTTCCCTCGCGCTCCAGCGCAATCTCCTTCCCCGGCATCTCGCGGGAGGCGAAGCGATCGAGGTGGCGTCGCGCTATCTGCCGGCGGACACGCACGAGGGCGTCGGAGGCGACTGGTTCGACGCCATCCATCTGCCCAGCGGCCGGATCGGGCTGGTGGTGGGCGATGTCGTCGGGCACGGCATCAACGCCGCGGCGCGGATGGGACAGTTCCGTACGGTCGTACGCACCCTCGCCGAGCTGGATCTGCCGCCCCATGAACTGCTCTCCAGACTCGACAGACTCGTCGTCCGCCTGACCGAGCAGGACAGCGGACAGGACAGCGCGGAGGACAGCGGGGAGGGCGACGGCCTCGGTCTCTGGTCCCAGACCATGGGCGGCACCTGTGTGTACGCCGTCTACGATCCCGCCACCCGGATCTGCACCATGGCACGGGCCGGGCATCCGCCGCCCGCGGTGGTCCACCCGGACGGCGGCGTCACCTTCCCGGATCTGCCCGCCGGGACACCGATCGGCATGGGACTCACCTCGTACGGGTCCTTCTCGATGGAACTGTCCGAGGGAACCACCATCGCCCTTTACACCGACGGGCTCATCGAGTCCCGTGACGCGGACCTGGACGAGGGCCTGAGCCGGCTCGGTGCCGCCCTCGCACATCCCGAGGTCCCGCTGGAGGAGCTCTGCTCGGAGGTGATCGCCGCGATGACGCGGACTCCTCGCCGCGAATCCGGCGTCGCTCTCCCCGATTCGGTGATGCCGCAGCCGTCGCATGACGACATCGCCCTCCTGCTGGCCCGCACCCACGGACACGGATACGGACCGGAGAGCGGCTCTCCGCTTCGTACGGCGTATCGCGCCTGAGGGCCGTGGCGAAGATCTTGCGAGGGCCGGGAACAAAACGCCGCCGGCCGGAATCCAATTGCCGTGCTCATCAACGACGTGGATGCGCGGCAGCCGGAGCGGTCGGAGAATGTGCTGGCCGTGGACTTCGGTACGTCGACAAGCCGTGCCGTACTGGTCGGCGCCGACGGGCGGGACCGGCTGGTCAAGGATCCGGTGAGCGGATCGTGGCGCTGGGTGTCGGCGGTCTACGCCGATGACGAGGGCCTGCTGTTCGGTGCGGCGGCGTACGGCAGGCGCCAGCGGGACCCGGCGCGTTATCTGAAGGAGTTCAAGCGGCTGCTGGGCCTTGACGAGCCGGTACGGCTGGGCGGCCGGGCCTTCTCCTGTACGGAACTGGTCGCCGGGCTGCTCGGCGCCGTGCGGGACGAGGCCCTGGCGATGCTGCCGTCGGGCTCCGAGGTGGAGCGCGTCGTGGTCACCGTTCCCGCGGGCTACCGGCCGGACGGCGCGCGGTGGACGGCGATGCTGGACGCCTGCGGCCGGGCGGGCTTCCAGGACGCGGAGCTGCTGTCCGAGCCGGTGGCGGTGGCGCTGGGCCCGGCGCCGCAGCCGATACGGTCCGGAGGCCCGGCCACGGTACTGGTCTACGACTTCGGCGGCGGGACCTTCGACACGGCACTGGTGCGCCACGACACCGACGGGAGCGCCGAGGAGCACGGCGGGGAGAGCGGCGGGCAACGCGGTGAGGAGCGCGGCGACAGGCGCGGTGTGCCCCGGGTACTGGGCCACGCGAGTCTGGACTCCTGCGGCGGGCGGGACATCGACGGTGCGCTGGTCCGATGGCTGCGGCGGACGGAGCGGGAGTGGCTGGAGCCGCTGCTGGCCGTCAGGGACGGCGCCGAGCTGGGCCGGGCCATGGCGCTGGAGGATCTGGCCCGCAGGATCAAGCACCAGCTCAGCGGAGTGAACAGCACGGAGGACCGGCTGTTCCCGGAGTCTCCCGTCCTCCAGGTCACCCGGGAGTTACTGGCCGAACTCGCCGACAGCACGGTCGCGAGCACCGTCGACTGCTGCCGCGCGCTCATGCGGCAGTGCGGCGTCGGCTCCGCCGAGGTGGCGTACGTCCTGCTGTCCGGCGGCAGTTCGCGGATGCCTGCCGTCCGGGCGGCGGTGGAGGCGTCGCTGCGTCTGCCGGTGGTGCGGTCGGACGACCCGGATCTCGCCGTCGTGTTCGGGGCTGGCGCCTGGGCGGGCGGCGCCGCTGCCAGACGGCTGGCAGCGGGACGACCGGCCCGTGGGATCGAGCCGTTGGCATGGGAGATCCCGGGCGGCTCCGCCCGGCTGACCCGCTGGCTGCGCGCTCCGGGAGACGCCTACGCGCAGGGCACCGCGCTGGCCCGGATACGGCTGGTGGACGGCTCGCTCCATGATCTGACGGCCGCCGGACCGGGACGTGTGCTGCGCCGCCACGCCGGGCCCGGCGAGCGGATCGCGGCCGGTGACTGGCTGGTGACCAGTCTCCGCCCGCCTGCCGAGGGCGAGTTGCTCACCACTCCCGGTGTTGTCCGCACTCCCGGTGTCGTCCACGAGGGAAGCGCCGTCGGCGACGAGGGCGCGGCGGCTCCGGTGCGTTCGGTGGTCTGGAGCCCGGACGGGCGGCTGCTGTACGCGGCGGGCGACGGCTGGGTGAGGGTGGTGGACGGAGCGTCGGGACGGCCGGTCGGTTCGCTCTCGGGCGCGGGCGCGGACGCGGACGCGGGCCCGGGCCCGGGCCCGGGCCCGGGACATCAACTGACGGTCTGTGCGGACGGCCGGCTTCTCGTCCATGGCACGAAGGACCCGGAGAGCCCGGTCGGTATCGTGGACGCCCGGTCTCTCGCCTCGCTGGGCGCGCCGGCCCAGGACCACGCCGGGCACGGTCCCGTCGCCTTCGCTCCGTACGGACAGCTGCTGGCCGCCGGCCATCACGACGGAACGGTCCGGCTGGCCGCCGTCCAGGCCGACAGCGGTGCCGGTGCACGGTGGCTGTCCATGAGCGGGACGGCGCCGCGTGAGCTCGGCCGGATCAGGGACATCGCCTTCGATCCTTCAGGGCGCGAACTGACGGCGGTGAGCCGGGTCCGCCAGGAGCGCGGCCGTATCACCACCTGGCGCGTCCGCGACGGCGCGGTGCTCGCCGACCTCGATCTGGACACTCCGCTCGAACGGGTGGCCTGCGGCGCGGGAGGCAGGATCACGGCCTCCGGGCCCGGCGGTGATGCCCGCTCCCGCAGCGGACGCGAGGCGGCGGTATGGCTCTGGGACCGGGACCGACGGCCGGGCGCGGAGGACACCGGAGCAGTGGACGCCGGTGCGCGGGCCACCGGGGCGGCGGCCACCGGCGCGGGCGCCGCCGTACTCGTACGCCGCGGACGCGGCTCGGCACCGGCACTGGCGTTCTCTCCCGACGGGCGTCTGCTGGCCGAGGGCGGCCAGGACGAGCGCGTACGGCTGTGGGACACCCGTCGGCGCCGTGAGATACGCGCGTACGGGACGGGCGCGGCGATCCGCGCCCTGGCCTTCGCCCCGGACGGACACTCCCTGGCCGTGGGCACGGACCAAGGGCTGACGCTGTGGACGCTCACCGCGCCGTCGGCGTACCGGACACAGGCACAAACACAGGCACAGGCACAGGCACAGGCAGCGACAGCGACAGCGACAGCGACAGCGACAGGGCACGACAACGGATAGCGAGGCCACTGTGACCCATATACCTCTCCTCGACATATACGGCCCGGCCCTGGAGCGGCTGCGGAAATCCCTGGGCGACAGCGCCCAGCCGAGCGAGGTCGCCAAAGCGCTGGCCGAGGCGCTGACCACCGTGCCGCCCGGCGGATCGCCGTCGGGTGGATCGCCGCAGCCCGGAGCGCCGACCGCGGCGCCCTTCGCGCAGGCCGTGCAGTCCGCGGTCTGTCTCGCGCTCTACGCCGTCCTCGATCCCGAGCCCGTACCGGCCCGGACGCCGATGGGAGCCGCTGCCGCCACGGACTCCGGGAGCGTGGTGGCCGAGCGGTTCCAGGACCTCAAGGCGCGGGCCAGGATGCTCAACCGCCTCGCGCCGCAGGCGTCCCCGAAGGAGGCCGCCGCGCCGCCCGCGCCCGCTCCCGCCCAGGTGGCGGTGGCCAAGGTGCTGGACGGTGTACGCGGCGCCCTGGAGGCCGCCGACCAGGTGGTCGTCGCGATGATTCCGCGGCAGCCCGAGCCCGAGACACTGCCGTGGACCGAGGACGACGAGCTGATCGACATGCTGCACGACGTGCTGGCGGCCGGTTCGCGCGGGCGCGAGGGCTTCGCGCTGGCACGTATCGCCGATCTGGAGGAGACGCTGCACTCCCGGGGCATCCAGGCGGTGCGGTACGACGCGGCCGGCACCGGCTCCGAGGGCGACCCGGTCCTGTTCGACTTCGTGGAGGGCGCCCGGCCGGGAGCGCCCGGGATGACGCTCGTACCCGCCCTCGTCGATCTCACCGAGGACGGCCGGACCCTGCGCCGTGGACGAGTACGGCCGCCGGCCCCGGCCCGTACCGACAAGGACAGCGCGCACAGCGCACACAGCACGCACACCGACTGATCAGGCGCCGACGCACTTTTCTGCCGACACACACTTCTTGGGGGACGGCATGGCAGACGACACGAACATCACGATCATCGGGTTCGACCTGGGCCATGGTGACACCGCCGTGACCAAGGTCCACGCGGGCACGCGCCAGGACAGCACGTCGCTCGGCGACCGTAACGCACCGCCGGAGATCGTCGAGCTGGGCGGGGACCGCAAGCAGCTCGTGACGTCGGTGACGGTCACGCCCGAGGGCGAAGTCCTGGTGGGCGAGGCCGCGTTCGAGGGAGCAAAGGAGTCCGAGACCTTCGTCGCGTTCAAGAGCCCGTATCTGGACCGGGAAGAGGTGCGGCGGCCCTTGGAGCTGTTCGCCCGGCGGGTGGTCGAGGAGATCAGGGAGTCGCGGCTGACGGACTCGGGCCGGGTCCGCTGGATCTTCGGCCATCCCTCCGGGTGGGACGCCGAACAGGTCGCCGGATACCGGGAGTTGCTGGCCGGTGTCTGCGCTCCCGACGAGGTCTCTCTCGTACCCGAGTCCCGGGCCGCGCTGCTGTACGCGCGTGACGCGGGCGATGTCCCGGAGTCGGAGGCACTCACCAGTACCTCGCTCACCGCGTCGACACTCATTGTGGACATCGGCTCGTCCACCACGGACTACACCTCCATCGTGCACGGCACGAGCCGCCCGGTCGACCATGGCAATGTCGTCCTCGGCGCGCATCTCATCGACAAAGCCGTACTGGAGCTGGCGATCGACCGCTCGCCCGACGCGGAGCGGATACGGGCCGCGCTCGCCGCGGAGACCTCGCGCAGCGCCCGGCAGGTGCTGGAGATCACCTGCCGCAAGCTCAAGGAGAAGTTCTTCAGCATCAATCCCCAGCGCTTCGCGAACAATCCGAACACCGGTGTGCGCACCACGGAAGAGGTCTTCACCCGGGACGGAGACGTCCTCGAACTGCGCATCAAGATCGACCGGAACGACATGGCGCGGCTCCTCGACACACCGCAGCCCGCGCTCGACGGCCTGTCCTGGCACAACGCGTACCGTCGTGATCTGGGCGCGGCCCTGTCCCACACGGGCAGCGAGGTGGACATGATCCTGCTGACCGGTGGCCCGTCCCGGATGCGCTTCGTACAGGAGACCGCCAGGGAACTCGCGCCGGACGCACAGGTGATGCTGGGTACGGAGCCCGAGTTCGCCATCGCGCGCGGCCTGGCGCTCGCCGGGCGGATGGACGAGCGTACGCGCGGGTTCCGGGAGGACGTGGAACGGTTCCTGGCCACGGAGACCGTCAGCGATCTGGTGAACGAGCGTCTTCCGCAGCTCACCGAGGCCATGGGAGCGGCCGTCGCCTCCGGGCTCACCGAGAACCATGTCATCCCGGCGTTCACGGCATGGCGCCGGCGCGACATCGTGACCATCGACGGGATGCGGAACCGCATCATCTCCGGCGTCAACGCCGAACTGGACAGCACCGACAACGCCGTGCTGAACAAGATCGTCACGGACTGGATGGCCGAGCTGCGTCCCGAACTGGCCCAGCACACCGCCGTCATCTGCCGGCGGTGGAACCTCGAACCCACCGCGCTGTCACTTCCCGAAGTCACCGTGAGCGGAGAGAAGATGACCGCCCAGGTCAGCACATCCGTGGCCACCGATGTGCTCGACAACATCAGCACGCTGGTCAATGTGGCCATTTCGGGTGTGGTCGCCACCGCGCTCTTCGGCGCGGGCTCCGCCATCATCATGGCGACCGGTCCCTTCGCCGTCCTGTTCGCCGCGGCGGCGATCTTCATAGGGCTGAGCACGGCGAAGGAGAAGATCATGGAGGAGATCGGGGACAAGGATCTGCCCATGGCGGCACGGAAGATCCGCAGTGAGGCATCCATGATCCGCAAGCTGCGTGAGCAGGCCACGGAGCAGGAGGCGGCGCTGGCGAGCGAGCTGGCCTCGCAGTTCCGGTCCGACGGCAGCGGACGGCTCGCCCGGGAGATCACCGCGTCGATCGAGAAACAGCTGACGAGTGTCGCGGCCGAGGTGGAACTTCTCATCGCCTGATGGCCGGCGCCGGCTCAGGGGGGATCATGACCAGACATCCCGTTCCGGGACCGTCGGCGGAGCGCGCCGACACCCAGCAGGGCGCGCCCACGCCGTACGCCGGGCCCGTCACCGCCCAGTTGTCCGAGGCCCGCTTACCCGAAGCCCGGCTGTCCGAAGCCCGGCTGTCCGAAGGCCGGTTGTTCGAGGAGCCGTTGCCCGAGGAGCCGACGGACGCCGAGCTGGCGCGACGCGGTGCGAGCGGTGACCAGGAGGCGTTCACACTCCTGATGAGCCGGTACCGCACGATGATTCATGCCACATGTCTGCGGATCGTCGGTGATCCCGACGACGCGGGAGACGCGGTGCAGGAGACGCTGATCGGTGTCTGGCGCGGTCTGCCGGGCTTCCGCAGCGATGCCAGATTCTCCACCTGGCTCTACCGGATCGCGGTCAACGCCGCGCTGAAGGAGACCGGGCGCCAGAACTCCCGGCCGCTGCCCGTGGATGAACTCCCCGAGCGGAAGGAGCCGGTCAGTTCGGTGGCGGACCGGGTGACGGACGGGCTCTCGGTCCGGCGGGCCCTCGCCCTGCTGCCGCTGGACTTCCGGGTGGCCGTGGTCCTGCGGGACTGTTGCGGATGCGAGTACAGCGAGATCGCCGGAATCCTCGGCATACCGATCAACACCGTCAAGAGCCGGATCTCGCGCGCACGGCAGGCGCTGGCCGACCTGCTCCGCCCCAACGACGATCCAGGAGAGATGTGATGGACGGTGGACGCTGGCTCGACATGTCGGCTCTCCCCGACGTGGACCCGGACGAGGCCGTCTCGGAAGAGGCCCTGCACCGCTTGCGTGAGCTGCTGCGCGAGACGGCCGCGTCACCGATCGAGGACGAGAACTGGGCACGGATGCTCTCGGTCGCCCTGGACGGGACCGACCGGGAGGAGACTACCCAGGAGGAGACCGCAACGGACGGGACCGCCCAGGACGAAGCCCACGGGGCTACGGGAAGCGGCAAGGCCGCCGGAAACAACACCGCTACGGGAAGTCACCCGGCCTCGGGACACCACACCGCCACAGGACACCAGGCCGCCTCGGGACATCACGCCGCCGTCTTCGACCGGCTGCGCGGTGAAGTGCTCGCCCTGTTCCCTCCGCTCACCGAGGCCACCGCCCGGCTGGGCGGCGAAGAGGCGCTCGCCCGCCTCGACACCGCCCGTGAGCGGCTGGCCGAGGGACGGCTGACCGTCGTGGTGTGCGGTGAGTTCAACCGGGGCAAGTCCAGCCTGCTCAACGCCCTGTTGGAGGAAGAACCGCCGCTCTTTCCCGTGGAGACCTCCTACACCACCAATGTCGTCACCACCGTCTCGTACGGACCGGCCGAGCGGATCATGGTGACACTTGAGGACGACAGCGGCGAGGTCGTCGAGCGGGAGATCGACCGGAGTGAGATCGCCGCGTACGTGACGGAGAGCGGCAACAGCGCCAATGTCCGGCGGGCCCTGACCGTACAGATCCGTACGCCCAACACACGGCTCGCCAGTGGGCTGACCTTGGTGGACACGCCCGGTATCGGCGGTGTGCACCAGGATCACACCGCCGCCACCGCCGCGTTCCTGCCCAGCGCCGACGCCCTGGTCTTCGTCACCGATGTGGTCAAACCGCTGACCGACAGCGAACTGGCCTTTCTGCGCCGGGCCATGAAGGCCGCCCGTACCACGGACGACACCGACGGCCAGATCTTCGTCCTCACCAAGATCGACGCGGTGCCGGACCACACCGAGCTGCTGCGCAACACGGTGGACAAGCTCACCGAGGCCACCGGGCTCTCTCCCGGTGAGCTGACGCTCCTGCCCGTGTCCAGCCGGGCGAAACTGGACCATCTCGTCTCGGGCGATCCGGAGGATCTGGAGCTCAGCAACTTCACCGCGCTGGAGAACACGGTGTGGGCGGCTCTCTCCCGCCGTCGGGCCAAGCTGCTGCTCGGCGGCGCCCTCACCGGTCTCGAATCGTGCGCGCTGTCGCTGCTGCGCCCGGTCGAGGCGGAGGCTGCGGCGCTCGGCGACCGGCGCGAGGAGGAACTGCGCCGGCTCACCGCGGAGTTCACCGAGCAGCAGCGACGGCTGGAGGAGCTGGACGACGGCGGATCCCGCTGGCGCGCCGATCTGCGGGCGGCGCTGGGCGGTGTGGAGGCCAGACTGAGGCGGGAGGCGCACAACGGGCTGGCCGAGGTATGGGCACAGGTCGGCGCCGAATATCTCTACCAGGAGGTCTATCTCGACAATCCGGACCGGCTGCTGTCCGAGGTGACCGCGCAGGTCGCCCAACTCCTCGGCACGGCCAATGAACTGGCGGCCCGTGAGGCGGCCCGGGTGGTACGGGAGTTCTCGACGTACAACGGTCTGAACCTGACGCCCGCACGGATCGGCCGGCTGCCCGATCCGCCCGTTCCCGCCCTGCCGCCGGTGGCCGGGACACAGCAGAGGGAGGACGCGGAACGGCGCAAGCTGATGGGTTCCAGTGTCGGCCTGGCCGCCGGGAGTTCGGCGGGCGCGGCGGGAGGTGCCACGATCGGGGCCCTGGTCGGCACGCTGCTGATGCCGGGTCTCGGTACCGCGACCGGCGCGCAGTGGGGCGCCTATATCGGCTCGGCGGTGGGCGGGCTGCTCGGCACGAGAGCCGGTTATGTCAACGCGACGAAGACTCTGGAGAAGGAACAGCTCACCGGGAAGCGTGATGCCCTGCGGCGCGCTCTGGCACCGCTGCGCAAGGAGCAGGAGCGGCATCTCGACAACGGTACCGCCGAGGTGATCCAGGAGTGGAGCCGGGCCGTCGTCGCCGAGCTGGACAGCCGGATCGCACAGGAACGCGAGACCGCCGCGCGGGCGCTGGTCCGGCTGGACAGCGCCCGGGACGCCACGGCGCGCGAGGCGCTCGCGCGACGGGCCGAACTGGATGGGGAGCGGGCCCTTCTCAACGGGCTGCGGCTGCGGATCGCGGCGCTGACAGAGGAGGCGGACCTGCTGTATGTGGCCCCGGAGCACTCCGGTGAGCCGGGCACGGCGGCCTCGGACGGGAGCGCCACGACGGTCCCGGGCGAGAACGCGAGGTACGGCTGATGCTGAAGGAGCGTGACGTTCGGCCGATGCTGACGGATCGTCAGATACAGCAGCCGACGCTGACGCTGCGGGAGCGCGGCGTACAACTGACGCTACGGGACAGGGCCGAGGCGGCGTTCGCCCAGGGCGAGGCGCTGCTGCCCGGCCCGGAGTTCCATCGGGCGCGGATCCGGCTGAACGAGATCCGTGAGAGGTTCCGGGCCCGGCTGCGGGTCGCCGTGGTGGGCCGGGTCAGCGCGGGAAAGTCCACACTGGTCAACGCGCTGCTCGGGGAGGAGCGTTCACCGACCGGAGTGACGGAGCTGACGTTCAATGTCACCCGGCTGCGCCATGCCGAGCGGGAGTCGCTGACCGTGCACTACCGGGATGGCCGCCCCAGCCGGCAGCGGTCACCGGACGAGCTGTGGCGGCTGGTCGCCCAGGCCCGTCACGACCCGGAGCGGCTGGCCGAGCTGCGCGCCGTGGACTGGCTCGATCTGGGTGTCCCCAATCAGCGGCTCGCCCGGTTCGATCTGGTGGACACACCGGGCCTGGACTCCTACTTCGGCGAGGAGTCGGCCCGTACGCTGCGCTTTCTCGGCCGTACGGGACAGGATGTGCACACCGCCACCGTGGAGCACGCGAGCCGGGCGGACGCCCTGGTGATGGTGTTCGCCTCGGGACTGGCCGAGTCGGAGGAACGGCTTCTGGAGGAGGTCACCGGAGCTGGTCTGCGCGCGGTCGAGCCGATGACCTCGGTGGGCGCGCTCACCAAGATCGAGTACTACTGGCCGGCCTGTCCCGATCCCGTCGCGGAGGGCAGGCGCGTGGCCGACCGGCTGATGACGAAGTCGGGCGGGCGCCGGATCCTCTTCGAGCTGGTGCCGGTGGCCGGTCTGCTCGCCACCGGCGCCGCCGCCTGCACCGAGCGGGACGCCGCGGATCTGGTCGAGCTCTCGCGGATCTCGCCGTCCCTGCTGGAGGCGCGCGTCAGACGAGGGCCGTACTTCGCCTCGCGCGACTACGCCGATCTGCCGGTGGGCAGGGAGCGGCGGGCGGCGCTGCTCCGCCGTTTCGGCGGCTACGGCACGGTCCTGGCGTGCGCTCTGGCCCGGGACGGGCTGACCGACCGGGCGGGACTGCGGGAGGAACTGCTCAGGCGCAGCGGTGTGGTCCGCCTCGGTCAGGTGCTCACCGAACACTTCGGCAACCGCGCCGATCTGGTGAAACTGGACGCCGCCGTACAGGAAATGGGCGAACTGCCCGCCCAGCCCGCCCTGCTCAGTCAGCCCGGTCAGTCCGGTCAGGACGCTGAACCATGGATGCGCTGGCGGCTGGAGGAGGCGGCCGACCACGTCACCCGGCTGCGTCTGACGGAGCACGCCTTCCGCGAACTGGCCCTGCTACGGCGCGTGTACGACGGCTCGGTCGTACTGACGTCCCAGGAGTTGTCCCATGTCCTGCGGATCACCGGAGAGTACGGCGACTCTCCCGCGGCCCGGCTCGGTCTTCCGGCCGATTCGAGCCCGTCCTCGCTGGTCAGCGCCGCTCTGCGGCAGCAGACGTACTGGGCCGGCGTCGATCTGGACGCGGCGCGCGGCGCGGCTACGGCGGAGACGGTACGGACCGTGCGCCGCAGCTATGACCTGCTGCTGAACCGGATCGGACCGGTGGACAACAGACCCGGAGGCGACGGATGAACGCCATGGGCGGAATCGACGGCAGCGACGGGCCGGACGGCCCGGTGGACCGACTGATTCGTACGCCGGTTCGCGCGCCGGTGCGTATGCCGTTCCGATCCGGTGGGATGGCATCCCATTGCGGCGGATCTCGGCCACAATGGGCGGGTGACGACGCGGAGGACCTTGCTCGCGGATCTGTCCTCCGAAGGCATGGCGGAACTGGGGCAGTTGGGGACGCTCACGGAGTATCCGGCGGGCCGGACGCTGATGCACGAGGGGGACGAGGACCGGCATGTGCTGGTCCTGCTGGACGGCTGCGCGAAGGTGGTGGGCGTCAGTCCCGGAGGACGCGAATCACTGCTGGCGATCCGGGTCGCGGGCGATCTGGTGGGCGAACTGGCTGCGCTGGACGGCAAACCGCGTTCGGCCACGGTGACGGCGGTGCTGGCGACCACCGCGCGCCGGCTGTCCGGCGACGAGTTCCTGGCCCTGCTCGGCCGGCATCCCGAGGACTGGCTGACCGTCAGCCGCTATGTGACGGCGAAGCTGCGCGATGCCAACCGCTCACGGGTGCATTCGGGCAGCCCGGTCGTGGCCAGAACGGCACGGGTGCTGATCGAGCTCGCGGAGAAGTTCGGCCGCCCGGTCGGCGGCGGAGTGCTGGTGGACATGCCGCTGCCGCAGTCGGCGCTGGCCGGGCTCGTCGGCGCTTCGGAGCCTGCCCTGCACCGTGCGCTGACCGGACTCAGACGCAGCGGCGCGGTCGACACCGGCTATCGCCGCATCTTGATCGTGAACAGTACGGAACTGGAACGTGCCATGCGGGACTGAACCCGGGGCGGCGGCATCGTCCGGCTGCTCCGGCCGTCGGACAGGAGTGGTGATGGCGCTGGTGTCTCCCGGTATCACCCGGGTTGTGTTCGCCGTGGACATCGAGGGCTACAGCAGCCGGCTGAATCTGGAGCAGATGCGTGAGCAGGAGCGGCTGGACCGGATCGTGCGGCACGCCTTCACCAACGCGGGAACCGAGTACTTCGCACGGCAGGACAGCGGCGACGGAGTGCTGCTGATCCTCCAGTCCGGTATCGATCAGGCATGGGTGCTGCCGCGGTTGCTAACCGGTCTGCGCGACGGTCTGGAGGTGGACAACCGGGACCGCGGTCCCACCGGCCGGATCCGGCTGCGGGCCTCGCTCGGTGAGGGAACGGTGCATGTGGCGAAGACCGGTTTCGCCAGCGGCGTGGTGATCGACGTCTGCCGGTTCCTCAACTCGGGTCCGCTGAAGGCCGCTCTGCGCGCGGCGAAGGACCGCGATCTGGTCACCGCCGTCACGGACCACACGTATCAGCAGGTGGTACGGCAGCGGTATCCGGGCCTGGATCCGTCCGCGTTCCGGGAGGTACTGGTCACGATGGAGGACAAGGGCTTCAGCGGACGGGCCTGGATCGACGCGCCCGTCCCGGGCCGGGCACCCGCCGTACCGGAGCCGAAGACGGTCGAGGGCTTGGCGGACTTCGGAGGCGAGGGCATCGAGCGTACGGGCAAACAGCCGGCCGCCGGAGCCGAGCGTGCCCGCAAGGCACCGGGCTCGGCGCTGAACACGGCGGTACGGACACTCGAAGCGGGCTATCTCATCCATGAGCTGAAGCAGGCGCACCCAGCCGACCGCACCGGGCACCACGAGGGCGAGAGCGAGTCCAAGGAGCACGACGGCCGGGCCGGCGACAAACACCACGGGCATCACGCCTCCGGGCACCACGCCTCGGGCCACTCGGGGATCGGGACGGACGCCGGTGCTCCGGCGGAGACGGAGGAGTACGGGGACGAGGACGAGGAGGAGTTCGACGACGAGTCGCCGGACGAGCCCTGACAGTCGCCGAGGCCCGGAACGGGGAGCCGGGCCCGGAGGCCAGGGGCCGGGGGTCCCCTGGCGGCGGAAGGGAGTACGTACCGTCCCGGCCCAGGACGGTACGTACTCCTACCGCATGGTCGGAGCCGGCCGCAGCAGATCTCGCCGTGCCTTTCCGACCTCCTGCCGTACCCGGGCCGGTGGTTCGTCCATGGTGTCCGCGATCTCGTCGTAGGAGAGTCCGGCGAAGTCGCTCAGCGCCAGCATGGCCCGCCGTCTCGGCGGGAGCCGGCGTAAAGCCGACTCGAAGGCACCGGTGTCCGCCTCCGGATACGGGTGGTCCGGGTCCGCAGCGCGGGAGTCCGGGGCCAGGGCCAGGGCCAGTGAGTGGATCACAGCACAGCGGTCGAAAAGGGCGCTCGCCGTGGAAAGGGCCGTCCCACTCGCCCCACCACCGTCGGTGAGCCTCCTCCAGGCGTCCCGCAGCGCGGCCGTCGCGGCGGCATGAGCGGCTGCCTTGTCACAGGTGATGAGCCGGCACAGGCCCAGGAGCCGGGCCCGGTGACGGCCGGCCAGTTCGGTGAAGGCCGCGCTGTCGCCCTGTGCGCCACGGGCGAGCAGTTCGGTGGTGTCGGCGGTTCCGGCCATGTTCTCCGGTCCGTACATGTCCGTGCTCCTCAGTTTCAGTTCCGAGGAGTGGACCGTAGGCACCGGCGGCCGGCATCACCACATCAGAAGATGCCATCGGGCGAACTTCTCAGCGGACGAGCCGGTCCAGCAGAACCGCGCCGCCGCAGCAGCCGAGAGCCGCGACGAGCAGCCACATCGAGCCCGCCACGGCCCGGTATTTCAGGGCCACGATCAGACTGACCTGGCGTAGCTGACTGACCGTCAATTCCAGTCGGGCAGCGGCCGACCGGCCTATCGCGGCGCCCAGTTCCGCATCGGTGCCGTATTCGGCGGCATCGCCGAAGTACTCCACCGTCGAACCGCCGGTGGCGGCGCCGCGCCGCGAGCTGCGGGGATAGACCACACTGCCGAGCAGACCGATCCCGCCCGCGCCCGCGGCCAGCCCGATCCACCACAACCACTGTACGGACGCGGCCAGTTCCAGCGGCGACCAGGACCTGGCCAGCAGCCCGCCGGCCAGTGCCCCGCCGCCGATCCCCGCGCCGGCCAGCAGGATCTGGGCCTTGTTGTCGGCCCGGTCGACCTCGGAGCGTGCTTCGGCGAGCAGCGTGGAGGCGTACTCCAGGGCGGCCTCCTCCGGCGGGGACGGCACCGGAGCGGGGAGGGCTGGGGGCCGGCGTACGGCGGCGAGCACCCTGGACAACCACGAGTCGGACACACGCCCATTCTGCCTTCCGGACACGTGGCATGGCTTCGGCTTTAAACAGTCCTTGTCGCCCGATGCGCCTCTCAGTACCTTCTGTCACCTCAGATCGCGACCTCGTGCGCACGAGGTCCATGAGGGGGGACAGATGAACAAAGCGATTCGCCGCGCCATCGCGGTGGCGGGGGCGCTCGCCCTGCTGCCGCTCCTGGCGGTCTCCGCACAGGCGGAGACGCCCGGGCCGCTCTCCGTGGAGGCGGTGGCGGCCATGACACCGGAGCGGCAGGCCGAGGTGCTCGAACCACTGAGACTGGCCGCCGACGCCGTGGCCCAGGTGGGACAAGGGCCTCGGAAGGACATCTACACACAGGTCGAGATGGCCGCCGACTACCGCTCCGTCAATGTCTATCTGACCGATGTGCGCCAGGGCCGGAACTTCGTGGCCGCGGTGCACAAGGCCAATCCCGAGGTCGACACCGGACTGATCCATGTGGTCAAGGGCGAGAAGTCCCGGCAACAGCTCAGGAAGGAGATCGACGCGATCACCGGCCGCTCGGATCTGCCCTTCGAGGTGACTCTGGCGGGCAGTTCGGTCGACGGCGGCACCATCGAGCTCGCCGTGGACGATCCGAAGGCCGCGGAGCGCTACTTCGCCTCGCCGGCCGTCGTGCAGCAGAGCGCCGCCGCTGCCGACGGCACCGAGGTCCGCGTCAGAAAGGCGCCGTCGTCGACGCCGCTGAGCCGCTGGAACGACACCACGCCGTTCTACGCGGGAGCCGCGCTCGGACCGGCGTACGGAAGCCAGTCCAACTGCACCAGCGGAATACCCGCCGTCAGCACCTGGGACGGCCGCCAGTGGCTGGTCACGGCCGGCCACTGCTACGGCGTCGGCACCCATGTCTACGCGGCCGGCGGCAACTACATAGGCCAGGTCAAGTACCAGCTCCCGGCGATCGACTCGTCGTTCATCGAGGCACCGACGAACCGCTACACCTGGGACGGCCTCGACGCGGCGGGCTACAGCCGCTATCTGAACGGCGTACGCAATGTCGCCGTCGGCGACTTCACCTGCCAGCTCGGATACAACTCCAAGGTCGTCTGCAACATCAGAACGGTGTACTCGGGCAATGTGAGCTGGAACGTCAACGGCACGACCGTATGGGGAAGTTACGGTGTGCCGCACTACGGCGGCATCGTCGGCCGGGGCGGCGACAGCGGCGGTCCGGTCATCTACATCAACGACACCGACTCTCGGCAGCTCAACGGCATCGTCAGCGTCGGCTACGGGTACAACGCCGCCCAGGAGTGCAGCACCGGTCTGGGCTGGGTCGATGTGTGGTCGATCTTCAACGGTTTCTCCATCAAGCTGAACCCGTCCTGACCGTCCTGAGCTGAACCCGTCCTGATACGACAGGCGCGTGGCCCTGGCCGAACCGGCTGGCCGGGGCCATCGCCCACACCGTCAGAACGAGTTCGGATCTATCTTGCCGGTGACCAGGCTGGTGAGGAACTGACGCAGCGTGGCGGCCGGTACGGGCTGCTCCTCGCCCGCCGTCCGCTCGCCCGCCGTCCGCCGATCGGTGGCGGGCACGACGGGTATGTCGAAGCCCGCCCTGAGCTGGTATCTGATCGGCAGCGCGCGCAGGCCCCGTACGAAGGGCGAGGAGCGCCATGGAAGCCGATCCACCGGTACCGCCAGTTCGAGGTGCTCGAACTGCTCGAACAGGGACTCAAGGGCCAAAGTGGTGATGGTGGTGGCGAGTTCCCGGGCCGGGCACTGCCGTGGGCCCGCGCCCCAGGAGAGATGGGCACGGGTGCTGGTCGCCCGGTGGGCCGACGTACCGGCCGCGAAGCGTACGTCCGTGTGTGTGGCGGCCGTGGCGATCCACACCGGTTCGCCCGCCCGGATGATGTACTCGCCCAGCCACTGATCGGTCACCGGGAACCGCGGTACGAAGTTGGCCAACGGCGGCTTGCGGAGGGCGACATGGTTGACGGCCTCGCGGATCATGCCCGCCGACAGACTGGCGCGTGCGCGGCCGTCGCCGGTGATGATCTCGACGACGGAGTTCGCGATGAGGATGCCTCCGTGGTCCGCGATCATGCCCATGAGCATGGTGAGTTCATGGGCCAGTTCCGAGGCCGTCAGATTCGGCCGTGCGGCCAGCAGATAGGACGGGAAGTCCTCGCCCGGCCGGCTCCGTTTCTCCTCGCCGAGCCTGCCCATGGCGGCGAGGACACGCTCGGAGGCCTGGGCCGAGGCCGGTCCGGCGTCCAGGATCCGCCAGATGTCCATGAGGGCTTCGTCATCGAGGGAGCCGGAGGCGCCCAGCAGCTCGCCGGCGACCATCAGAGGCAGCGGCCGGGAGAACTGCGCGGCCAGATCCGCGATACCTGATCTGCCGCCCTGTGCGAGGAGTGTGATGAGGTCCTTCGCGGTCCGGCGGATGTTGTCCTTGAGCCTGCGGGTCTGCGGATGGCCCGGATCCTGGAAGGGCTTCAGCGCCGCGTCCCAAGCGGCCCGGTAAGCACCATGGTTGGGACCGCCTCGCGCCATCATGTTCTCGGCCACCAGCGCGGGAGCGACCGGCCAGTCGTCCGGGACACGGCCTTCGTTACGGGCCCGCCAGTGCTGTATGCCCTTGGGCCACATCGCGTCGTTCTGGAGTACGTGCAGGGCTTCCGGATATCCCAGCACCAGCCACACGGGCACACCGAGCAGATCCACCGGAGCGACGGCGCCGTGCCGTTGGCGCAGACGTTCGTGCACAACCTCCGGGCTGTCCTGGTACTCACGCCCGAGCAGAGGCTCGGCCGGCAGTGACTCCAAAGTGACGTCCGGGGTGTATCCCCCGCTGACTCGTTCCACGTCGGTCTCTTCCTACAGTGCGGCTCACCGCACCACAAGTCGGCTGGCGGCGCGGCGAACTGAGTGGCCGTCAGCAAGCAGCACACAAGCCTGACATGGTGTGATCGCCGCCGGCCGACCAGTCGCGTCACACACTGCTACGGAGCGGACACATTGCCAAGCCCGTTCAACGTCAAAGCTTGGACAACAAATCCCGCCGGACGCGGATCTCAGAAGACACGGATCGGGATCTCGGCCGGGGCCGCGAGCAGATCGGAGATCTCGTCGTCCAGCCGGACCAGAGTGATGGAGGCGCCCGCCATGTCGAGCGAAGTGCAGTATTCGCCCACGTAACTGCGGCGGATCTCGATGCCGCGCTCGGTGAGTTGCTTGTGCGCCAGCCCGTACACCAGATACAGCTCGCCGATGGGAGTGCCGCCCAGGCCGTTGACCATCAGGGCGACACCGTCACCGGAGGTGTAGGGAAGATCCTCGACAACAGCGGTGACCAGCTCCCGCACCATCGCGTCGGCGGGCCGGAGCTTCTCGCGCCGCCGTCCGGGCTCACCATGGATGCCCACGCCCATCTCGACCTCGTCCTCGGGCAGATCGAACAGCGGCGATCCCTTGGCCGGCGGAGTGCACGCGGTCAGCGCCATGCCCATGGTGCGGGTGACGGAGTTGACCTTCGCGCCGATCCGGTGCACCTCTTCGAGACCGTCTCCGCGCTCCGCCGCCGCGCCGACGGCCTTCATCACAAAGAAGTTGCCCGCCACACCACGGCGGCCGACCGTGTAGGTGGAGTCCTGCACGGACACATCGTCATCGATGAACAGCGTACGGACGGTGACACCGTCGGCCTCGGAGAGCTCTTCGGCCATCTCGAACGCCATCCGGTCGCCCGTGTAGTTGTTGACCAGCAACAGCACGCCCTTCGGCGACGCGACCAGCTTGACCGTCTCGTACACATAGTCGGTGGGCGGCGCGGAGAAGACATCGCCGGGACACGCGGCATCGAGCATTCCTCTGCCCACGGTCATGGCATGGGCCGGTTCATGTCCTGATCCCGATCCCTGGACGATGGAGACCTTGTCCGCGCGCGGTGCGTCGGCGCGCATGATCAGGTTGTACTCGGGGACATAACGGAGGCTGTCCGGATTGGCCAGGGCCAGCCCTTGCAGCATCTCGGGCACATAGTTCTTCGGATCGTTGACGAACTTCTTCATGAGAATCGCTCCTGGATCTCGACGCTGAGGCAGGGACAAGGGCTGAGGCAGGGACAGGGCTGGTAGGTCCGGATCGGTTCCGGTCGGCCTGGAGGTCAGACGCGCCGCGCCCATTCGTCGGCGATCCGCTCCGCGATGACCGCGACGGCCACGGCTCCCGCGTCGGGCGAGCCGATGCTGCGCTCTCCCGTGTAGCTCGGCCGACCGCGTCTGGCCAGCATCGGCGTGGTGGCGTCGGCGGCGATACGGGCCGCCGTCGCCGCGACCCGCGCCGGACCGGCGGGCCCGGCCGGCCCGGCCGGCCCGGTGGGCCTCGCCGCCGCGCCCTGTCCGGTCCGCAGCTCCGTCTCCAGCGCGTCGGTCATCGGGATCAGCGCGTCCAGCAGCGTCTTGTCGCCGAGATCGGACCGGCCTCGTACCTTGATGCCCTCGGCGGCGGCGCGCAGCATGGCGACCGCGTCCGCGCCGCCCAGTTCGGACCAGGACCGTTCGTTGACGGCCCCGGCCGCCCGGAGGAACGCCGTGCCCCACAGCGGTCCCGAGGTCCCGCCCACCCGTTTGGAGATCACCAGGGCCACTTTCTTCAGAAACACCGAGGGCGAATCGCGGTCGAAGGTGTCCCAGTCCGCGAGCACGATCTCGAAGCCCCGTGCGAGCGAGTATCCGAAGTCGCCGTCGCCCACGACGGCGTCGAGTTCGCCGAATTCGCGTTCGTTGTCCACCGCCGTCCGCGCGATGGTCCTGACGACGAACTCCAGATCGCTGCCACGCTCGCCGCCACGGACACTGCCGGTGTCGACACCGCTGGTGCCGCGCCCGTCGCGGCGCTCGCTGCTGCGGTCACTGCCGCTGTCTGTTGTCGATGGCATGTCGTCTCTCCTGACTCCTGACTGGCCTGCGTCACTTCGCGCCGGGGGCAGCGGAGAGCAGGAATTCGAGATCGGCGAGCCGGACGAAGGGACGCGGATCCGCGCCGAGCGGATCGCTCAGCACCTCCGTGGTGATCTCCTTCCGCGCGGGATCCGTGGGATCAGCGGAATCGGCGGGATCGCCCAGGGACGACACGACCAGCAGCGCGCCGCTGAAGTCCTCCTCGCCGGTGTAGGCGCTGGGTGTCACCACACATCCGAGGCCCGCGTCCAGCGCCGAACGCAGCCCGTTCCGGCTGTCCTCGATCACGACGGTGCCCGTGGCGCCGAGCCCGAGCCGGTCCACCGCGTACAGATAGATGTCCGGAGCCGGCTTCTTGCGCGGGACGATGTCTCCGGCGAACACGGCGAAACGCGCGGCGAGTCCGGGCCCGGCGGCGAGTTCCAGCACACTCCGTACGGCCGGCTCCGCCGAGGTGGAGGCGACGGCCAGCGTCCATCCGGCGGCATCGGCCTCGGCGGCGATCCGTCGTACGCCGGGCCTGGGCGGAATGGTGCCGCTCTGGATGATCCCGGTGTACACCTCGGTCTTGCGCCGGTGCCATCGCGCGATCTGTTCGTCGAGCGCGTCGGGATCGCTGGGCAGCCCGGCCGCGGCGATGAACTCGGGAGTGAGGAGCGTCTTCATACGCTCCTTGCCTCCGCCGACCTTCACCTTCTCGGCGTACTCGCGGTCGCTCCAGCGCACGGGCAGCCCGAATTCCTTGAAGGTCTGGTTGAACGCCGGCAGATGCCCGTAGCGCTCGGTGTCGGCGAGTACTCCGTCGCAGTCGAAGACGAGGGCGGGCACGGTGTCACCCGGCCCGTCCGGCGCTGCCGAAGAGCGTCATGAGCGAGCCGGCCATTCCGATCACGTCCTGGCGCACGGAACGGAACAGAGACGGCGGATCCCATTTCTGTTTCTCCGCGGCCGATTCGAGAAAGGTGAGACTCGACTTCATAAATGTTTCCTTGAGGGCGGTCGAGATATTGACCTTCGCGCATCCTCGGGAAATAAGATCGTGGAACTGTTCGTCGGAAAGGCCGCTGCCACCGTGGAGCGCGATCGGCAGAGGATGTGCCGCGACAATGTCGGAGACACGCTGGAAATCAAGTACCGGCGCGCGTTTGTATGTACCGTGAGCGTTTCCGATGGCGGGCGCGAAAACATCCACATGGGTCGTGTCGAGGAATTCCAGCGCCACCTCCAGATCCTGCTGGGCAGCCGCCTTGTCGGTGCCGATGTCGTCCTCCACGCCCGTGATCGATTCGATCTCGCCCTCCACATGGGCGCCGTACGCACGGGCCTCGGCGACGACCTCCACCGTCTGCCGCATATTCTCCGCCACCGGCAGCCGGGAGGCGTCGAACAGTACGGAATTCCAGCCGCGCCGCAGACACTCGGTGATGACCGCACGTTCCGGACAGTGATCCAGATGCAGACTGACCGGTACCTCGATACCCGCCGTCATCGATGTCCACATGGCATGGAGCACATCGCTGCCGATCGATTTGACCGTCTTGACGGACGTCTGCACGATCAAGGGCGAGGATTTCTCCACGGCCGCCGCGAGAACCGCCTCCATCGTGAGGTCGTTGAAGATATTGATGGCCGGCACGCCATAACGCTCTTTGAAGGCGTCGGACAGAATGTCGGTCAGCGGCACGACAGACACATGGACTCCTGGGATCGGGCTCGCCCAATGGGGCCCGGCCCTTCTGGCGGTGGACCGGACGCTCCAGATCCATTCCACGCCTGTAGGCCGGGCGCCGCCAGTCGGCCAGGTTCCGCCGCACGGCGCTCGCCGGCCGGTGCCATAGGGCATCAGCATCAGACGGTGCGGGCCACGACCTCGATGTTGTGGCCGTCCGGGTCGCGGACGTAGCAGGCGTAGTAGCCCGGTTCGTACTGCGGGAGGAGGGCCGGTTCGCCGAGTACGTCGACGCCCATCTCGACCGCGGTCCTGTGCACCTCGTCCACATGGTCGCGGCTGTCGGCGCCGAAGGCGACATGGAGTTCGCGATCGGTGCGGCCCTCGGCCGGGATGATCCAGATATCCGCCTTGTCGCCTCGGCCGAGCCCTACGGTGTCGCCGTCCTCCGCGACGACCTGGGTGCCGCACGGCGCCAGCAGGCGTTCGTAGAAGGCACGGCTGGCCCGGACATCGCTCACCTGGAGTGTGATGTGGTCGATCATGTTTTCCAGTGTCATCGCGACCGCCTCCGGCGTACGGCAGAGACCTCTCGGCGAACGAGTGACGCCGGGCGGACCGGCTACGGCGCCCTCCGGCTCATCTGCGTCCAACGGGCCGCTATCGCCTCCAGACGCTCCTGGTAACCGTTCTGATCCTCCGTCAGGTCCCGCTCGGCCCGCGACCGGCAGCCGCAGCGGTCCCAACGGGCGGCCTCGCCGAGGGAGTCGGCGGACGGTGTCAGGGCGAACGCCTTGAGCGTGTCGATCAGCATGGGACGGCACACCGGGCAGCTGTCAGGGCGGGCGGTCACGACCTCGCCGACCTGCGGGTTGTACCAGGAGAGACTGAGGTCGCCGGCCTCGTCAGGCGCGTACACCTCGACGGTGGCCGTCCGCAGCGCCCGGATCAGCAGCCATAAGGACGGCGGTTCCCACAGGCCCTGTTCATGCGCCCAGCCCAGCAGACTGCCCTGCTTCGCGCTGAGCGGGAAGAGCATCTGGATGGCGAAGCGGGCCGCGCGCGTGCCACGGATCGTGGCGAGTGTGTCCTCGTACGCCTCGGCCGGCGACATGCCGAGCCCGCCGAGGGTGATGTTGGCGATGGGAGCGATACGACGGGCCCGCAGTTCGCGGGCGGCCGTCTCGTAACACGCGGTCGGTGTGCGCTTGAGATGGCAGCGACGGCGCTTGTCGGGATCCCAGGACTCCACACCGAGATGACAGGCGATGGCGACATCGGGCAGAAAGTCCTGTATCTCGTCCAGCAGACGCGGCGAACAGAACTCCGGGCGGGTCTCGAAGGTGAAGCCGACCGGTCTGCGGCGGGCGACGCACCGCAGCAGGTTCCGCCGTAGTCCGGGCGGCACCTCACGCTCGTCGAACAGACTGCCCGAGGGCGAGAGATAAATCAGTGAGCCCTCCGGCACGGACGCGATCCGCGCGGCGACGGAACGGTGGACCTCGTCGGGATCGATCTCCGGGCCCACACCGTAGTTGCACATGCTGCACTGTCCGCCCCGGTCGAAGGTGCAGCCTCGGGTACGGAACCAGAACTGGTAGAAGTCCACGACCGCCGAGGGCCGTCGCAGCCAGACAGTGCCCTTGCGTACGGCCCAGTCGGTGTCCGAGGGATGAGGCGCCCGCCCGGCCCGGATCTGCCGGTTGGCCCGCAGGAGCGTGCGTTCGACCTCGGAAGCGGTGACGGTCGGCATGGCATGCCTCCAAAGGCGGCGAAGGTGCGCAGGGAGGGCCTAAGTGATGAAGTCGGGAGAGCCGTGCGAAGTGCGGAGAGCTGGGGGCATACCCATCAGACAATCGGATCAAACGAGTGCGAAACCGCCCTCAATGACGGGCGATCGGCGTACGCTGCTGAGGTACTCACCGGTCCCCGCACGGGGAGAAGGCTCTCGGGGTGGGGAGACGCACGGTGTCGCACGCTTCACAGAGCGCCGAGGGCGGCCGTCTTGTCCCGGTGACCGGGCATGGCGTCGGTGAGGCCGAACTCGCCGCCGTCGCACGCGTACTCGGCTCGGGCGGCCTCACCACCGGCCCGGAGACCGCGCTCTTCGAGGAGGAATTGGCCAGGCACTTCGGGACCGGGCCGGTCCTCGCGGTGAACTCGTGCACCGCCGCCCTGCATCTGGCGCTGCTGTGTCTGGGCGTCGGCGCGGGCGACGAGGTGATCACCTCCGTGCTGACCTTCCCGGCCACCGTCAACGCCGTACTGGCCGTCGGCGCGGTCCCGGTGCTTGTCGATGTCGATCCGCGGACCCTGAACATCGGCCCGGCCGCCGTGGCGGCGGCGGTGACGCCTCGTACCCGGGCCGTCGTACCGGTCCATATGGGCGGCGCCGCCTGCGACATGACGGCTCTGCGGGCCGTCGCCGACCGCCATGCCCTGGCGCTGGTGGCGGACGCCGCGCACGCGGTCGACACACGGATCGACGGGCGGCACATCGCCGGTGAGGCGGATGTGTCCTGTTTCAGCTTCTACGCCACGAAGAACCTCACCTCCGTCGAGGGCGGTGCTCTGACCGGTCCCGCGGAGATCGTCGACCGCGCCAGGCTGCTGGCCCGGCACGGGCTGCGTTTCTCGTGGGACCCGGCGCTCCCGGCCACGGCGGCTTCCTACGAAGCGGTCGCCGCGGGCTGGAAGTACAACCTCAGCGATGTGCATGCCGCCGTGGGCCGCGCCCAGTTGGCCCGGCTGCCGGAGTTGCAACGCGCGCGCCGTGACGTCGTACGGATCTACGACGACGCCCTCGCCGGGCTGCCCGGCGTCGATCTGCCCCACCGGACTTCCACGGAGGAGCACAGTTGGTATCTCTATCAGATCCAGTTGGCGGCGGATCCGGACGGCCATGGGCCGCCGCGCGACCGTGTGGTGGAACGGCTGCGCCGCGCCGGGATCGTGACCGGCTCCTACTACGCGCCACTGTCACGGCACGCGTTCCTGGCGTCGGTGTGCCGGATACCGGAGCCGCCCGTACACGCCGAGGCGGCCTGGCACCGGCTGCTGGCACTGCCGGTGCATCCCGGCGTGTCGACGGCGGACGCGAGGTGGATCGCCGGACGGCTGACGGCGGCTCTGGCGGAGGAGGGCCGGAGCTGACCGCCGGCGGGCTCATCCTCGGCGGTGTTGAGGCGCGGCCGTGAACGCCGAGGATAGGGACCTCGCTGTTCCGGCCGCAGGCCGCGCCGCGCTTGTGGACCGCGCGGACTTCCCGCTGGTGCATCAGCGTACATACCTCGACTCGGCCAGCAAGGGCGCGCTGGGAGGGCCGGTCCGGGCCGCCGTCGCCGGTTTTCTGGACGAGTGGGACGACGGCGGAGCGCGGTGGGACCTGTGGCTGGAGGAGATGGAGGCGGCGCGCGGCGCCTTCGCACGGCTCATCGGCTGTGCGCCCGAGCAGGTGTTCGTCGGCAGCTCCGTATCGTCGGCCGTCGCCGCGCTGACAACGGCGCTGGACTACCGCGAACGGCCCGAACTCGTGCTGTTCGAGGACGACTTCCCGACGCTGGCCGATATCGCGCTGACCACCCGTCGGCTCGGCGCGCAGGTCCGGCTGCTGTCCCCACCGGCCGGTGGCCCGGGCGGTACGGACGCGGCGCTCGCCGCGCTGTCCGGGGCCCTGACCGAGCGGGTGGCGGCGGTCGTGTTCAGCGGCGTCCATCACAACGGCCGGTACGAACTTCCGCTGGCGGAGGTGGCGGACATGTGCCATGCGGTGGGCAGCCTGTGCGTGGTCGACGGCTACCACCAGGCAGGTGTGGTCGGCGTGGATGTCACGGCCACCGGAGTCGACGCCTGGACCTCGGGCTGTATGAAGTACCTGCTGGGCTCGGCGGGCGGTTTCACCCTGACGTACTGCGGCGATCTGCTGCTGGAGCGGGCCCGGCCGCTGGCGGTCGGCTGGCTCGGCGCCGCGGAGCGGTTCGCCACCGCCCGCTCGGCCGTACGGCGCCGCGCGGACGCGGCCCGCTTCGACTCCGGGCTGCCGTCGCTGCTGTGCGCGTCGGCCGCCCGAGCCGGTCTGGAGCAGGTGCTGTCCTGGGACGGCGGCGCGGTGGAGCACCATGTCCGGGCCCTGGTGGCCGACGCCGCCGAGGCGCTGGTACGGGCGGCCGGGCCGCGCTCGCGCCCGCCGCTGCGGAGCGCGGGCGCGATGCTGTGCGTGCCGGTCGACGACATCGTCACCGTACGGCGGTCACTGGCCGAGGAGGACATACTGACCGGTTCCTGGCTGGACTGGCTGCGTGTGTCCTTCCATGCCTACAGCGACGAGGAAGATGTACGCCGGTTCGTGGAGGCGATGGAACGGCGGGACCTTCTCCGGCACATCATTCCGCGCCTGGCGAACGGGAGTTGAGCGAGGTGGCCGTCTCCTCGGTGTGTACGGAGGGCCCGTACACCGTTGATCCGTGGGCGGCGGGCAGCCGCCGGACCGTCCAGTCGTCGCCGGAGCGGCGCAGCAGGCCGACGATCTCGGCGGCGGCGTACGGTTCGGCGGCGAGCAGTTCACCGGTGAGCGCCGTCGCACAGGAACGCAGCAGCCATCGGTCGTCGGTCGCGGCCCATGCGCGGAGCGCGAAAGCCAGGGCATGCGGGTGGGTACGGGCGAGATAGCGCAGACAGAAGGGCACGTTCTTGCGTACATAGGGCGCGTCGTCGGCGAGCGGCACACGCAGCAGCCGGATCAACTCCTCGACCACGGACGGCGTCTGCCGCTTCGGCTGGCGGGCCACCACCAGGAACGCGCGGTGCTCGCGGTCGCCGCAGTCCTCGGCCGCCCAGCGGCGCACCAGCGGCAGAGCGCGCTCGGCGTCCGCCACGAGCGCCTCCCGGGCGCCGAATGTGGCGGCCTCCCGCACCGTCCAGTCTCCGTCGCCGATCAGCGGATCGACCAGCGACCGGGCGTCGTCGTCCCGGTGGCGGAGTACGAACCAGGCGGCGGCGTATCCGGCGACACAGCGCGCCTCCGGGACGGCGGACGCGGCCAGTCGGCCGAGGATCGCGGTGTGCTCGGCGGCGGGCGCCGTACGCAGCGCCTTCGCGGTCGCCCGCAGCGCGGCGACCGGCCGCCCGGCGAGGTCGCGTGGCAACGGGAGTGGTGTGCCAGGTGTGATGGGTGTGCCAGGTGTGTTCATACGGTGGTCCCTCCCCCGGCCGCTGGGCCGCTGGGCGCACCAGCATGGCACACGGCGGTACGGGACCAGGCCAGGGCGGGCCGGGCCGGTGCGGGCTGCGAGTCAGCCGGTAAGAAGTCAGCCGACCAGGGCGTGGTGTATGGCGTACGCGGAACGGTCGGCCGTCGTCGGCCCGGACCGCCCGGCCGGGCCCGGCGCGGTGGACGCCATCCACTCCAGCACCGCCGCGACATCCGCCACGGTGGGCAGTCCGCCGATACGGTACGGCGGCGGTGACCACCGGTCGTCGGTCTCTATGCCATGGGCGGTCAGCACCTCACGGGCGAGACCGGGCGAGGCCGCGACGGCGGCGGCTCCGTCACGGCACGCGGCGAGAAAGGCCGCGGCGGTCTCGGCTTCCGGCGCCCGCTCCCCGGCTGCCGTGCACAAGGCCGGTCCGGGCGGAGTGAGCGTACGGTCGGTGGCCATCACCGTACAGCCGCGGCTCAGACACCAGGAGCCGGCGGGCTCCGGCAGGACGGCCCAGTCCACGGCGCCACCCACGAGGGCCCGGCCCCGGGCAGTGATGTCCTGGATGTCCACGACGGTGACCTCGGCCCAGTCGCGGTCGAGCAGGCCCAGCAGACAGAAGGCGCTGAAGTCGGCGATCGTTCCGCGTGAGACCGCGAGAACCGGCCGCGCCCGGGCCTCGGCCGGTCCCGCGAGCAGCCGGAACATCCCGCCCTCGCCCGGCCCGTCCAGCAGATTGGTCATGATCCGCATGGCGGCGGTGGTCATATGGATACGCAGCACACTGACGAGGTTCATCAAGGCGACATCGAACTCCCCGGCCAGAAAGGCCGCGTCGCGCTCCGCCGCGCCGGTGACCACGGTGAGACGCACCGCGACTCCGCGACGGGCGAAGGCGCCGGTGTGCGCGGCGGCCAGCAGCGGCACCGCCTTCTCGCCGGTCATGAGGCCGACGCGTAGCTCATGGGCCGTGCTCACCGCGCGCCGCCCGCCTCGGCCGGAGCCGGGGCCTGGGCCTGGGCCTGGGCTTGCGCCGGAAAACCGTCGCGGCGGTCGACCAGCCGGCGCGGCTTGCCCGGACCGTCCTCGGCCACAAGGTCGTCGTACACGCACCACTCCAGCTCGATCTCGACCGAGCCGACCGCCGCCGACATGTCCAGGGACATCTCGCGCAGGCCCGCGATCAGCCGCCGTACCGCCTCGGAGGTCAGCGGCCGGTCGCCGTGGGTGGCGACCCGTACCGACAGCCGGTCGCCGGTGTCGAACCACTGGCGGTCCATGGGGACTTCATCGACATACGCCCGGAAGTCGGTGATCCCTTCGGTGCCGACCAGTGCCTCTTCCACCTGCCATGCCCATAGCTTCTCGCCGGACTCCAGCACGGCGGACTCCGCGATCCGGCCCAGGACTTGCGCCTCCAGCGCAACCACCGGGCCCTGCGGTCCCACTCGTGTCAGCCGCACCAGATCGCCGGTGCGATAGCGCACCAGCGGCATGCCTTCCTGGAAGAGCGTGGTGGCGACCAGTTCGCCGGTGGCGCCTTCCCGTAACTCGGCGGGACCGTTCGCGGTCAGCACCTCGTACGCCAGGTCCGAGGTGAGGGCGATCGAGCCGTCGGCGGCCGGATCACAGCCGAGATGGCCGAGTTCGGCGGAGCCGTAGAAGCTGTGGACCGCGTCGAGGCCCCAGGCCTCCCGCATCGACGCACGCAGCCGGCCCGAGACCGTTTCGCCCGACAGCAGCAGCATCCGGGTGCCCAGCGCCGTGGCCGCGTCCCCGGGCCCGACGAGTGCGGCGAGCCGCTGCGCGTAGCCGGGAGAGGTCGCGATGACATCCGCGCCCAGTTCACGCAGCAGCGCGAGCGTGTGCGCGATGCCCGGTCCCTTGCCGACCGGCACCACCCGTAGCCCCAACTCCTCACCGGCCGAGGTGAAGTCGGGACCGATCAGCCAGATGCCGAAGCCGTGCGCCACGACCAGTGTGTCATCGGGATCGACGCCACAGGCGACCAGGCCCGCGGCGGTCCTACGGACCGTGGCCGCACGGTCGCGGGCCGTGAAGAAGGCCGGTTTGGCGGATCCGCCGGTGCCACTGCTCGCATACGCCGTGACGCCCGTCCGCGCCGCCATCCTGGAACCGCCGCGCAGCAGATCGGCCGCGCTGGTGAACGGGATGTCCGCCCAGGCGCCCGCACGGGCGTGGTCGTCGCCGTCGCCGTCGCTGCCACTGTCGCTGCCGCCGTGACCGGTCGGTAGATCGCGGTAGTACGGAGACGTCCGAGCCGCGCGGTGTGCCGCGGCGCGCAGTGTGTGCTCCGGCCGGCTGGCGAGCGGCGCCATATCCCCGGTGCTCATGCCGGGCTGCCGTGGAGGTCGACGGACATCATCTGCAACTCCGGCTTGTAGGGCTGCGGAAGACGGTGGTTGTCCGCGTTGAAGAACGCCTTGGAGATCGTGTCCATGTAGTGCACACCGCGCGGTGTGACCCTCAGGATGTCCTCGCTCTCCTCGGTGAGACCGCTCGCCGCCAGCAGATCCAGTGTGTCCGGGAACGCCTCGCGCAGTGTGCGCCCGAACCGTTCGCGAAAGGGCGCCAGAGGCAGTTCGATGTGTTTGACACCGAGGACGGCGTAGCGTGAGCGACGGTCGGAGTCGGTCAGACGACGGCCGGCGAGTACGGGCAGCGCGCCGCCGCCGACCGTACGGGCGTACTCGCCGAGCGTGTGGATGTTCCAGTACACCGAGCCGTTGAGGAATCCGACCGCGCCCGGGCCGATCGCCGCGTACTCGCACTGCGGCGCCGCCCGGTGCCTCAGCTCGTACACCGACTCACGGCCCGGCAGACAGAGATCGAAACCGGCGCTGCTGCACGAGCCGTAGTGCCGGTATCCGGCGGCGGCGAGAGTGTCCAGCGCCGTCTGCGCCATCCGGACCTCGGTCGCCTCTCCGGCCTGGGGAACGGTACGCCCGAGCCGGATGCCCCGGCCGAGCGGGCCCATCGGATCCAGCAGCATCCGGTATGTACTGATGTGGTCGGCGCCGGTGCGCACGGCCCGGTCGAGGTCCGCCGACCAGGAGTCCATGTCCTGGCCGGGAAGCAGGAACATCAGGTCGACGGCGACATTGTCGAAGCCGGCCCGTCGGGCGGCGGGCACACAGGCCGCGGAGTCCTCCGCGGTGTGATGGGAGCCGATGGCCGTGAGCATCCGGGCGTCGAAGCTCTGTACGCCGAAGCTGATCCGGTTCACTCCGGCCTCGCGCAGCGCGCTCAGATACTCGGGCGTGGCGTGCGAGGGATGGCATTCCAGACTGACTTCCGCGGCCGTGAGGTCGAATCTCTCCCGGAGCCGGGCGAGCAGTGAGCCGATACGGGCCGCGGACAGCACCGACGGCGTGCCACCGCCGAAGTAGACGAAGTCCGCCCGGTCGATGTGCGGTGCGACAACGTTCCCGTACAGCGCGATCTCCTGCTCCAGCAGGCCGCCGAGCCGGTCCGGGCGTGTACCGCTGAGGAACTTGTTGTAGTTGCAGAACGGGCAGATCTGATCACACAACGGGACATGCAGATAGATCCCGAAGCCGGCCGAGCCGTCGGTGGGCCGGGCCGTCAGATCCGCCGGGATCAGTGGGCGGATGTTGACGGGAAAGTAGGTGATGTACTCGCACTCCCTCGCGAGCGGGCCGGTCAGGTCCGGGCCGTTCAGATCCAGGGCGCTCAGGTCCTGGCCGGTCGGGTCCGCGTCACTCAGGTCCGGGTCGATGCTCATGCTTCGCCCTCCTCGGCGAGTCCGCTCATCAGATGCACGACATGCCGCATCGCGGTGTCCACCTCGGCCACCGACGCGCCGGCCAGGGCGAAGCCCGCGTACGGGACCTTCTCCGAGGACGCCGTCACGAGTGTCGGGACGAAGGCGACGCCCTGGTCGGCGAGGACACGCGCCACGGTCTCGAAGCGCGCGTACAGACGTTCCTCCGGGATCGCCCTGGGCAGCGGCAGGGTGTCCTCGGTCCTGACGACCACCGGCCGGCCGGCCGACGCTCCGAGGTTCGCGGCGATGGCCATGGCGGCACAGGGACCGGTGCGGCGGGCGTTGATCTCGGTCGGCGCGAGCCGGCCGTCGCGCGCCCGCACGAAGTCGACGTCGAACCAGCCTCGGTAGCCCTCGGCCGCCAGCATCGCGCCGACCGTGCGGCCGAAGTCCGTCACCGGCCGGCGCAGCGGCTCGGGCAGCGCACCGGGCCCGGTGGTGGCGCCGCGGTAGTGGGTGCCCGTCACATGCATCAGCGCGGTGCCTCGATCGATGACGCCGTCGTCGGTGATCTCGCCGTCGTAGGTGAGCTGGCAGTGGAGCGGATGCGGCTCGATGTACTCCTCTACGAGCAGCGGTACGACGCCGAATATCGCGTCGTCGTCGGTCAGCGCGCGCAGCAGGGCCCACACATCGTCCTGGGTGGGGATCTCGTCGGGCCGGACCAGCCGGGTCCCGAAGCCGCCGACACCGAAGTCCGACTTGAGCATCACCGGGCCCGCGCCCGCCGTGGCCCGTGCGGCGAGCGCCGCCGCCGCGGTCTGCGCGTCGCCGTAGACCTCCTGACGAGTTATCAGAATCTCCGGCCGTCCTCGCGCGCACTCCGAGAAGCGGCGGTGCGCCTCGCGCTTGGACTCGAAGGCTGCCTGTCCGCGCTCTTGGGCCGGGCCGCCGCCCGGGGTCGTGGGACGACCGGACACGGCGGCGCGCAGGCGCTCCGTCCCGGCCGTCTCGCCCCACGCCAGCAGATGTCCGCCGCCGGGCGCGTCCAGCGCGGCACGCAGTGTGGCGACCGCCGCCGGATCGGCGGCGAGCACATCGGACAGACCGGGCTCACCGGCCGTCCAGTGGAGCGACACATGGGGCCAGTGCAGATAGCTGCGCTGCATGTCAAGCCAGGCACGGTCGAAACGCAGCGGCAGAAAGACCGGACCGGGATCGGCCGAATAGAACAACGCGAGCCCGGCGTAATGATGGCCTTCGATGTCCCACGACCGTAAATGATCGCTGCGGAATTGCGCCGGAAAGAATTGACGATTGTACTCGGCCACATTGCCGATATGGGCGTTACCGCCGCTCATGAAGCAGTCCGGCCATGATGACTTCCCCCCTGGGCCGCCGTCCGGCCGCTCAGCGTAACCGGCTTCCCGGCCGGGCACCAGGCGTTCCGCGACACATATCCAGGAGTGTCCAGGAGTATCCAGGAGAGGAGAGAAAGGCACGGAAGTGAAATTCGCGACGGCCGTGGCCGATGTTTCGGATGGGACTTCGTTCCGCACGCGGATCAGCGCCCGGAATGGATCGCGCTCACTCCACGCGTGGCGATTCGCCGGCCTCTTCGCCCTCGGCTCCGGGCACATGGACATCGAGTACGCCGATGTTCACCTCGACAACGTCCAGTCCGGTCATGCTCTCCACGGCTTCGGAGACATTCGACCGGATATTGCCCGCGGTCTCGGTGATCGGTGTGCCGTATTCGACGACGATGCCGAGATCGATCGCCGTCTGCTTCTCACCGACCTCCACCTGCACACCGCGTGCGGAGTCGTCCGCGCCGGGCATCTTGCCGCGTACGGCGCCCAGGGTGCGTGACATGCCGCCGCCCATGGCATAGACACCGGCCGCCTCACGGGCCGCGATGCCCGCGATGGACGCGACGACCGAGTCGGCGATGGTGGTCTTTCCCTTGACCGTGCTTTCCTTGTGTCCCGCCAGAGTGGCTTCGCTGGTTGCCATCAGGGGCCGCCCCTTCTTGCCGTGCGGCCGGAGAGGATGCACGAGAGGGTGCGCCTCTCACGGGCCCGCCTCTTCTCTCCACTGTGCCCGGCATGCCGTGGTGACGCCATTCGCCGGCCGTCACCGCCGCCGGTGGCGCTGTTCCCGCGCCGACGTGGACCGCCCGGGTTCATGTCCACCGGCGCGCCGTCACGGTCTGAGGCTGCTGACCACTCCGGCCGTGGCGGAGATTCCGTTCGCGATGGTCGGCGCCATGCTCGTGCCCGAGAGGAAGAACCCGAGCAGGATGCAGACCGTCGCGTGCGAGAACTTCAGTCCGCCGTTGCGTACGAAGATCACCGCGAGGATCACCAGAAGCAGCACCACTGAGATCGAAATGGCCATCGACAAACCTCCTCCGCCGCACCGGAATCGCGGCATTCGGCCGCCAGTGTGGCGGAGGAGGAGGCCCGTACCGCCGACTGGCGTGTCCGCCGAACGGGTGGTTGACCGCGGTGATCTTGGCTACGCGCGGTGCGTGCGCAGGAAACGTTCGAGGCCCGCAAGGTCGTCCGTATTGAGGTGGTCGACGCCGGCGGCGAGCAGTTCGGTCCAGACGGCGTCCCGCTCGGGGCCCGCGAGATCCGGAGTCGCCCAGAAACGCACGCGCTGCCCGCGGTCATGGGCGGTGGCGACGATACGGCGCAGTTCGGCGCGCTCCTCCGCCGGGAAGGCGCCCACGCCCTGCCAGCCGAAGCTCTGGGTCCAGTTGCTGCTGATGAGCGGTACGAAGGAGGCGGAAGCGGCCGTACCGAGGTCCTCCAGCCGTCCGTCGTAGAACGCGTACCGCACCCGCTGCGCCTCCATCGGCACACGGGCCGCGCGGTCGCCGGAGATGACCGGTGTGACCGCGCCGAGGCGTACGGAGCCGTGCGCGTAGGTGCTCAGCATGGAACGGTACGCGGTCAGTTGGCGGTGGAGTTCGGTGTAGGCGGCGACGCCGTCCGTCTTGATGTCGATGAGGAGCTGTACCGGACGGTGGCAACCTCGGTATACGGAGCCATGGTTGGCCCGTACGCGCGCGAGCAGCGGATCGAGATAGAGCGAGGCGAGCGTACGCGCCGGATCGAGATCGGCGGGCTCATGGGCGACGAGGAGTTCACCGTCGACCAGAAAGATGTCCGCCTCCACACTCATGAAGCCATGTGACAGAGCGTCATGGAGCGGGCGGGCGTGGAGGTAGTCGTTGTGGGCGTGTGCCTGACGCAGCGGCCGGGCTTCCCGGCCGCCTGGTGTACGCGTGGTGGCCTGCGCGCTCGCGGGAGCCGCGACGACTCCCGCGAGCGCGGCGGCGAGCGTGCTGACGGCTCTGCGGCGGGTGGTGAGGGCCATGATGCCTCCGGAGGAACGCGGTGGGGCGCGGACCAGCCGAGTATCCGCCCCTGCGGGGCCCAACCGGGGCTGTCCGCCGCAGAGTTCGTCACCCCGCCACCTGCGGTTCAGTCGGCCCGGGCGCAGGCCGGAGCCGCCGGACAGGGACTACCGAGGGCCCGGCAGATCGGCGAGCGCGGCCAGTGTCTCCTTGTGGCGGCCCGGTGAACCCAGCGCGAGCTCATCGGACTTGGCGCGCTTGAGGGCGAGATGCGCGGGATGCTCCCAGGTCATTCCGATCCCGCCGTGGAGCTGGACGCACTCCTCGGCCGCGTGGACGGCGACCCGTGCGCAGTACGCCTGGGCGAGGGCCACCGCGAGCGGTGCCTCGGGGCTGCCGGTGGCCAGCGCGTCGGCCGCGTTGCGGGCGGCGGCGCGGGCCGAGACGACCTCCAGCCAGAGCTGTGCCATCCGGTGCTTGAGCGCCTGGAAGGAGCCGACGGGACGGTTGAACTGATGCCGTTCGCGCGTGTGCCGGACGGTCTCCTCCAGACACCATTCGGCGATGCCGAGTTGCTCGGAGGCGAGCAGCCCGGCCCCGGCCAGCAATCCGCGGCGTACGGCGGCTTCCGCCAAGGGCGGCGCGGCGATCCGCAGACCCGCGGTGGCGTCGACGGTGACCGCGGCGAGCGGCCGGGTCAGATCGAGCGGTGTCAGCGGTTCCACGATGACGCCCGGCGAGGCCGTCTCGACCGCGTACAGCCCGTCGTCCTCCAGCACCAGCAACACATCCGCCCGCTGCGCGTCCGCCACACCCCTGATCGTCCCCGCGCCGACGGACAGCGGCCCGTCCGGCGCGGTGGTGAACGGTACGGCGAGCACCGCGACCCGGTGCCCATGGGCGAGCGCCGTGAGCAGTCCCGCGACATCCGTGCTCTCCGTGCTCTCACCGTCACAGGCGAGCAGCGTCTCGGTCGCGATCACCGAACTGGTCAGATACGGCGCCGCCGTGACGCTCCGGCCCAGCTCCTCCAGTACGACGGCGGCCTCGCGCGGGCCCGCGCCCTGGCCGCCGAGCTTCTCCGGGACGAGCAGCCCGGACACTCCGATCCCGGCGCTGAGCGAGGTCCACAGCTCGGGATCGTACGGATCACCGGACTCCGCGCGGACGAGCGCCGCCGGTACATCGTGGCGGTCGGTGAGCAGGGACCGTACGGCCGCGCGCAGATCGTCCTCGATGTCGGAGTAGAGCAGATCGGGAGAGGCCTCGGATCCGCTCGGCCGCAGCGTCATCGTGTCAGGTCCTTCCAGGGAACGTCCTTGTCGTCGCGCGGCTCGGAGGGCAGACCGAGGACGCGCTCGGCGACGATGTTCAGCAGTACTTCGCTCGTACCGCCCTCGATGGAGTTGCCCTTCGAGCGCAGATAGCGGTAACCGGCGTCGCGTCCGGTGAAGTCGACCAGCTCGGGCCTGCGCATGGTCCAGTCGGAGTACAACAGGCCTTCCTCACCGAGGAGTTCGACCTCAAGTCCGCTGATCTCCTGATTGAGCCGGGCGAACGCGAGCTTCATTCCGCTGCCTTCGGGACCCGGCTGTCCGACGGCGAGCTGCTGGCGCAGCCGCTCGCCGGTGAGCCGGGCCACCTCGGCCTCCACCCAGAGCGTCAGCAGCCGCTGATGCAGTTCGTGGGTACGCAGTTCGGGCCGCTCGCGCCAGGTACCGGCGACCGGGCCGATCATGCCGCCCTCACGCGGGAGTTGGGCTCCGCCGATGGAGACCCGCTCGTTCATCAGCGTGGTCCGTGCGACCTTCCAGCCCTCGCCCACCTCGCCGAGCCGGTGTGCGTCCGGGATCCGTACATCGGTGAGGAAGACCTCGTTGAACTCGGCCTCGCCGGTGATCTGGCGCAGCGGCCGTACCTCGACACCGGGATCGGTCATATCGCAGAGGAAGTAGGTGATGCCACGGTGCTTGGGCAGATCCAGATCGGTACGGGCGATGAGGATGGCCCAGCGGGCGAGATGCGCGCTGGACGTCCATACCTTCTGGCCGTTGACGATCCAGTCGCCGGTGGCGGAGTCGCCCTCGCGTACGGCGCGGGTGGCGAGCGCGGCGAGGTCCGAGCCGGCACCCGGCTCGCTGAAGAGCTGGCACCACACCTCCTCGCCGACCCACAGAGGCCGCAGAAAGCGCTCCTTCTGTTCCCGGGTGCCGTAGCGCAGGATCGTCGGCGCGGCCATGCCGAGACCGATGCCGATCCGGCGCGGATCGTTGTCGGGCGCGCCCGCCGCGGCCAACTCGGCGTCCACAACAGCCTGGAGAGAGCGCGGCGCGTCAAGTCCGCCGAGCCCCACGGGATAGTGGACCCAGGCGAGTCCGGCGTCGAAGCGCGCCTTGAGGAAGTCGGTACGGTCGGTCCCGGCCGGCGGGTACTCGGCGAGCAACTTCCGGACGAGGGAGCGCAGTTGGGCGGCGTCGGTCAGCGGTCGATCGGTCAGCGGTCGAGTGGCGTCGGTCATCGGGCCACGCCTTCCGGGAGGACCACGACCCGTCCGGTGGTGACACCGTCGGCGACCCGCTGAACGGCGTCGGCCGCGCCCTTCATCGGCACCCGCTCACTGATCAGCGGCTTGATCGCGCCTTGGGCCGCGAGCGCGGTCAGCTCCTCGTGACAGGCGGCCACCGCCGCCGGATCCTTGGCGGCGTACAGACCCCAGTGCAGGCCCAGGATCGAGTAGTTCTTCACCAGCGCGTGACCGAGGGCGGGGCTCGGAATGGCGCCGCTCGCGAAGCCGACGACCACGATTCGGCCCTCGAAGGCAACGCACTTGGTGGACCTGTCGAAGGCCTCGCCGCCCACCGGGTCGTACACCACATCCGCGCCCCGGCCGCCGGTGGCCTCCTTGACCGCCGCGACAAGGTCGTCCGTACGGCGGTCGATCACCAGGTCGCAGCCCAGTTCCAGGGCCACCCGGGCCTTGTCCGGGCCGCCGCCGGTGACCGGGCCGCCGACAACACCGATGACGGTGGCTCCCGCGGCCTTTCCGAGCTGTACGGCGGCGCTGCCGACACCGCCCGCCGCCGCGTGGACGAGCAGCGTCTCGCCCGCCCGCAGGCGCGCCCGTCGGTGCAGTCCGAACCAGCCCG
Source organism: Streptomyces sp. NPDC059743 (assembly GCF_042732975.1). Taxonomy (NCBI): domain Bacteria; kingdom Bacillati; phylum Actinomycetota; class Actinomycetes; order Kitasatosporales; family Streptomycetaceae; genus Streptomyces; species Streptomyces sp. NPDC059743. The sequence goes on from NZ_JBHWGS010000014.1 coordinate 277,706, forward strand.
TCTGATAGCCGATCCGCAGGGCCGCCGCCTCGGCGTCGTCCAGGGCCTCGGGCGCGGGCAGGATCGCGGCCTCGTCGGCGACGGCGTACTCGGACAGTCCGCCATACGGCAGGGCGGGCGTGGCGATGACCCGACGTCCGTCCTCGGTCTCTCCGCAGATCTCCACGCCCGGTGTGAAGGGCAGCGGCGGCCGTACCTGGTACTGGCCGCGGCAGAGCAGTACGTCCGGGAAGTTGATGTTCGCGGCCCGGACGCGCAGCAGCACCTGGCCGTCGGCGGGCTCGGGACGCTCCACCTCTTCGAGCCGCATCACCTCGCCCGGCTCTCCGTTCCGGTGTACTCGCCATGCTTGCATTCAGGGCCTCCACACGATGGGCGGTACCGCACTCGACCGCATACTAAGCGGTCGCTTGCCACCGTGGGAACAGCCGTACCTGTTCGCCGGGCCGACCCGCCGTACACCGGTCAGCCGCGCGCGGTCGCGGTCACTCCGCGCCGATCTCGTGAACTCCCGGGCCGACGGGCTCCGTTCCGTCCGGGAAGATCGGAACCGGCCGGGTCCTGCGCAGATACGCCTCGGCGTGCCAGATCGCCTCACGCGCGGTGCGCTGCCCCATGAGTACGCACAGGGTGTACGCGACGTCCTCGAACCGCCCCCGGGTGGTCTCGTCGAGCGGATCGGCGAGGACGAGCCGTTCCCAGGCCCGGTAACGGGCCAGCAGATCAGCGACCAGATGTCTGTCCGGCAGCAGCATGTCCACCACCTCCCGTCATCGCGCGCAGCGCGAGACCAGTCCCCTGGAGGCCATTCTCCCCCCGCCTCCCCGCATCCGCTCGGCGAAGTCCGGCGGATGCGGGGCGGGCCGCCCGGCGGCCCGAACCAGTCGCTTATACACATCTGAAGCGGCCGGCGTGTTAGGGAGTGTAGATATCGGGGGTGGCCGGATGCTTAAAAAA
>NZ_JBHWGS010000015.1:0-253875 GCF_042732975.1 Streptomyces sp. NPDC059743
GCGGTGCAGTCCTAGACAGCTCCACCACACCGGAGGTCTTCGCCATGATCAAGCACCGGCACGTGTCAACAACGCTCGTGATCAATACACCTAGGCCCTGTCCGGCGGATCACGGTCGGAGCCATAAGCGGATCGCGGCGGCGGTTACGGTGCCATGGAAGACGTAGGCCCTCTTGAGGACCTCGATCATCTGCGGTGCGTCGCCCCACTGGCCGGGCGTGAGCAGGAAGGCCATCGGCCGGCATCCGCCTTCACCCGCGAGGTGGATCTTGCAGGTCAGGCCGCCCCGGGACCGTCCGAGTCCTTCGTCGGGGCGGTGGTGCCGGGGCGTTGTCCTTTTTTCGGGACGCGTGGCTTCCCCTTCCGGGCGCCGGCCGCGTGCTGATGGGCACGGCAGGACGTCGAGTCGACGCCGACCATGCTCCAGTCGATCCGGCCCCCGAGATCGGCGTCGGCCTGGACGGCGCGCAGGATCCGGTCCCACGTGCCGTCCGCCGACCAGCGCCGGTGCCGCTCATGGACGGTCTTCCAACCGCCGAAACGCCCGGGAAGGTCGCGCCACGGTATGCCCGTTCGGACCCGGAACAAGATCCCGTTAATCATCTTCCGGTGATCGGTCCACCGTCCGCCACGCCGTCCCGATACCGGCAAGTACGGCTCCAGCCGGACCCACTCCGTATTCGTCAGATCACCCCGCCCCATACCGGGTACAACGAGCAGGCAATCCGACGGTCACACGATCCGCCAGACACTGCCTAGACGCCCAGGAGACCTTCACGGCAGCCCAGGAACTCCTCGCCGCCCGTGGCCGCGGACCCCAGGAGAACAAGGGCCGCCGCAGCCGCAACCACTACATCTTCCGAGGGGCCATGACCTGCGGTCTGTGCTCGCGGAAGATGCAAGGCCAGCAGAGCCACCACGAGCCCTACTACCGCTGCCGCTTCCCCGAGGAGTACGCGCTCGCCAACCGGATCCAGCACCCCCGCAACGTCTTTCTCCGGGAAGCGGACGTCATCGGCCCGCTCGACTCCTGGCTCGTCCGGGCATTCGCCCCCCACCGACTGGAAACCACGCTCACAGCCCTGGCCGAGGCAGCCAGGAACGACACCGAGGACAACGGCGCGGAGACGGAGCGGATCCAGCAGCAGCTCCGTGAGTGCGACACCAAGCTCGCGCGCTACCAGGCCGCCCTCGACGCCGGCGGAGACCCGGCCACTATCGTCGGATGGACGAATCAGGTCACGGCCGAGAAGACCAAAGCCCAGGCACGCCTGCGCGCGATACCCCGGAAGGCGGCCTCGTCGAAACAAGACATCAAGACCCTCATCACCGGCCTCGGCGACATCATCGCCGCGATCCACGGCGCCACGCCTCAGGAGAAGGCCGCCGTCTACCGCAGCCTCGGCATACAAGGCACCTACCACCCCGGAAAACACCAGGTCCGGACAGAGGCGAACCTCTATCCGGACCTGGTCACTGCTTCCGCATCACCCCGTGGGGTAATGGTTCGTGTCCGAGGGGGGACTTGAACCCCCACGCCCGATAAAGGGCACTAGCACCTCAAGCTAGCGCGTCTGCCATTCCGCCACCCGGACGAGTGGTCGAACCGCGGGTTTGTGCGCGGCGACGGGGATAACGATACCAGGGGATCGGGGTGGTCCTCACCCGTATATGTGGTGGTCAGGGGGCGCGTGGGGGGCCGTGTGGGATATGCCGTACGGCACCCCACGCGCTCGCGGGGCGGTGTCAGTGGCTGTCGGTCAGGGGCAGGGTCAGGGCATCAGGTGGTAGTCCGGGAAGTTGCCCGGCGGGCGTTCGCCCGGAGGGCCGTCCGTGACCGCTCGTACGAGGAGTTCCCCGCCGACGAAGGCGCCTCGCCAGGAGTGGCCGAAGCCGCCGAAGAGTTCGTCGCGGTCGCCGCGGGAGCGGGGCTTGCCGTGGCCTACCTTGAAGGCGCGGATCTGCGGGGAGAGCCGGGCGTAGGTGGCCGGGTCGTCGGTGGAGAGAGTGGCGACGAGGGCGCCGTTCGAGGCGTTCATCGCGGCCAGCAGTTCCGCCTCCGTGTCGACCAGGACGATGGTGTCGACCGGGCCGAAGGGCTCCGCGTGGTGCAGCGGTGAGGACGGCGGCGGATTGAGGAGAGTCACCGGCGGGAGGTACGCGCTGGTGTCCTGGCCAGGCAGGAACAGACCGTCGGACAGCGATCCCTCGTGCAGCGGGACCGCGCCGCGGCTGATCGCCTCGGCCACATGGTCCGCCAGCTCCTTGGCCTTGGCCGCGTTGATGAGCGGCCCGAAGTCGAGCTCGGGCAGCGGGTCCCCGGACTGCTCGACCGCCAGGGGATGGCCCAGCCGGATGGAGCGTACGGCGGGCAGATACGCCGCGAGGAAGTCCGCGAAGAGCGAGCGCTGGACGACAAAGCGCGGATACGCCGTGCAGCGCTGCTTGCCGTAGTCGAACAGCTTGGGGATGACGGCCGTCAGGGCGCTCCAGTCGCTGTAGTTCCAGATGCCCCAGGTGTTCAGTCCCTCCTGTTCGAGCACATGGCGCTTGCCGAGGTCGGCCACCGCGGTGGCGATCCTGGCGCCGGTGTCCCGGCCGCCGACGAAGGAGACACAGCCGATCTCCGGTGAGCGCACGAGCGCCTCGGAGAGCTCGCCGCCGCTGCCGCTGACCAGGGTGATCGGGATGCCCTCGCGGACGGCGAGCGCGGAGGCCAGCGTCAGACAGGCCACTCCCCCGTCGGTGGGAGCCTTGGCGATCACGGCGTTGCCGGCCAGCGCCTGCACCAACATGGCGTGGACCAGGACCGACATCGGATAGTTCCAGCTCGCGATGTTGGAGACCGGGCCCGCCAGCGGGCTCCGGCCCTCCAGCATCCGGTCCACGTTGTCCACGTACCAGCGCACGCCGTCGATCGCACGGTCGACGTCGGCCTGGGCGAGGCGCCACGGCTTGCCGATCTCCCACACAAGGAGCAGGGCGAGCAGTTCACGGTGTTCGGTGAGCGCGTCGAGCGTGGCGCTCACCCGCGCCTTGCGCACCGTGAGCGGAACGTGCCGCCACACGCGGTGCTCGTCCAGACAGGCTCGCACAGCCTGCTGGGCGGTGGCCGCGTCCAGCCGCGGCGGGCCCGCTATAGGACTCCCGTCGACCGGGCTGGTGGCGGGCAGGGCGCGGCCGTCGGACTGCCACGAGCCGGCCCAGAGATTCAGCACACGGTCGTCCTGGAAGGCCTCGGGCGCCACGGCGAGGCAGCGCTCCCAGGCGTCGGACCAGGCTGTGCCGGGCTTCAGCGACAGAGTCAATTGAGGAGTGAGGGTGGGTGCCATTGAGGGTCTCCGCTTTCAGGGGCGGGAAATGACATGGCTCGGCTTGCCTGCCGTGGAAGCCGGAAGGCAAGGAGTGGTGATGTAGGTGGAGATAGCAGTGGAGATGGAGAGAATCAGGTCGTCATGGGACTCGTCATGGGACGCGATCTCTTGCTTATTTCGACTTACTCGGCTTACTTGACGTCGGCTTGCGCCGCGGCACGCACTCCGTTCAATTATGAGTGACGTCACGTGTCGCCGCGAGGCGGTCGAGGACCAGCCTCGCCGTCTCCGAGGGAGTCGAGCCGACCCGTACGCCGACCGCCTCCAAGGCCCGTTTCTTGGCCTCGGCCGTCCCTGAGGAGCCGGAGACGATCGCCCCCGCGTGCCCCATGGTCTTGCCCTCGGGCGCGGTGAATCCGGCGATGTAGCCGATCACCGGCTTGCTGACACGGGCCGCGATATAGGCCGCCGCCCGCTCCTCCGCGTCGCCGCCGATCTCACCGATGAGCACGATGATCTCGGTGTCCGGGTCGTCCTCGAACGCGGCGAGGCAGTCGATATGGGTGGTGCCCACGACGGGATCGCCGCCGATTCCTACCGCCGAGGAGAAGCCCGTCTCGCGCAGTTCGTACATGAGCTGATAAGTGAGCGTGCCGGATTTGGAGACGAGTCCGATCCGGCCGGGCTTGGCGGCGATGTCCGCCGGGATGATGCCCGCGTTGGACTGTCCTGGACTGATCAGTCCGGGACAGTTGGGACCGACGATACGGGTGCCCCGCTCCTTCGCGTACGCCTGGAAGGCGACCGCGTCATGGACCGGGATGCCCTCGGTGATCACGACCGCCAGTTCGATGCCCGCGTCCGCGGCCTCGATGACGGCGGCCTTCGCGAACGGCGGCGGTACGAAGACGACCGTGACATCCGCGCCCGTCGCCTCCATGCCTTCACGCACCGAGCCGAAGACGGGCACGGCGCGGTCGTCGAAGTCGACGGTACGGCCCGCCTTGCGCGGGTTGACACCGCCGACGACATCGGTGCCGGCGGCGAGCATCCGCCGGGTGTGCTTCATGCCCTCGCCGCCGGTCATGCCCTGGACGAGGACCTTGCTCTCCTTGGTCAGAAAGATCGCCATGGTGTCCGCTCTCCTTGAGCCGGGTGGCCGGATCCGGGTGGTCGGGCCTCTTGGTGCCGGACGTGCCGGACCTCTTGGTGGTGAGGCGTCCTGGCCGGCTATCCGGCGGACGCCAGTACGGCGGCCTGGCGGGCCGCCCCGTCCATCGTGGTGACCTGGTCCACGAGCGGATGCGCGCGGTCCGCGAGGATCGCACGGCCGCGGGCGGCGCTGTTGCCGTCGAGGCGCACCACGAGCGGCTTGGTCAGCCGCACCGATTCCAGGGCCTGGACGATCCCTTCGGCGACGGCGTCACAGGCCGTGATGCCGCCGAAGACATTGACGAACACGGACTTGACGTCCGGATCGGAGAGGATGACGGACAGCCCGTCCGCCATCACCTGCGCGGACGCCCCTCCCCCGATGTCGAGGAAGTTGGCGGGACGTGCGCCGCAGCCGGCGACCACATCGAGAGTCGACATGACCAGGCCCGCGCCGTTGCCGATGATGCCGACCTCGCCGTCGAGCTTGACGTAGTTGAGCCCCTTGGCCGCCGCGGCGGCTTCGAGCGGATCGGCGTGCGGATCCTCTCCGGTGTCGCCCCAACGCACCTGCCGGAAGCGCGCGTTGTCGTCAAGAGTGACTTTGCCGTCGAGGGCGATAATCAGCCCGTTCGCCGTACGTACCAAAGGGTTCACCTCGACCAGCAGGGCGTCCTCGCGGACCAGCACCTGCCACAGCGCCTGGAGTACCGGAACGGTGTCCGGAGGCAGCTTCGCGGCGGCGGCGATCTCCGCCGCCTTGGCCTCGGTGACTCCCTCCCTGTGATCGATCGGGATACGGGCGACAGCCTCCGGACGGCTGGCCGCGACCTCCTCGATCTCCATTCCGCCCTCGGCCGAGGCGATCGCGACGAAGGTCCCCGCCGCACGGTCGAGGACATACGAAACGTAGAACTCGGCTTCGATGTCGACTGGTTGAGCGAGCATCACCTTCCTGACGGTGTGGCCCTTGATATCCATGCCGAGGATCTGACGCGCGGTCAGTTCGGCGGCGGCCGGGTCGATCGCGAGCTTGACGCCGCCCGCCTTCCCCCGGCCGCCCGTCTTCACCTGTGCCTTGACGACCACACGGCCGCCGAGACGCTCGGCGGCGAACCGGGCCTCCCTGGCCAGTTCCACCACTTCGGCCTCGGGCACCGGGATGCCGTAGTCCGCGAAGAGTTCTCTTGCCTGGTGCTCATACAGATCCATGCCGGCTCCCATTTGACGAAAGTGCCGCACGCCCCCTGGACACCATCCACCGGATGCGGGATAACAAGCTTCATACAGTATTCGTCGACTGTATGCAATGTACCGGGAGGGCCACCGCCCTCCCCTACGAAGGGACAGGACCGCCCTCATGTCCGATGCCAGCCAGGAGCTTGTTTCCGGTGGTCATCTGGTCGCCAAGGTACTCAAAGCGGAAGGTGTAGAGGTCGTCTACACCCTCGGCGGCGGCCGGATCACCGACCTCCATGACGGCTGCGCCGACGAAGGCATCGACGTGGTCGGCGTACGGCAGGAGCGGACGGCCGTCCATGCCGCCGACGGCCACGCGAGGATCACCGGCCGGCCCGGCTGCGCGCTGGTCACCTCCGGTCCCGGTATCACCGACGCCCTCACCGGCGTCGCGGGCGCGTTCCGCGCCGAGTCCCCGATGCTGCTCATCGGCGGCCGGGGCGCGGACGGCCGGCACACGATGGGGTCGCTCCAGGAACCGCCGTACGTGGACCTGATGGACCCGGTCACCAAATTCGCCGCCACCGTGCCGGACCCGGCACACGCGGCCGGCCTGGTGTCGATGGCGTTCCGCGAGTGCTACCTCGGCGCGCCCGGCCCGTCCTTCCTGGAGATCCCGAGCGATGTACTGGATGCCAAGGTGCCACTGGAGAAGGCCCGGATCCCCGAGGCCGGTCACCACCGGGCCCCGGCCCGCGCGGCCGGTGACCCCGAGGCCGTCGAGAAGCTCGCCGATCTGCTCGTCCGGGCCGAGAAGCCGGCCGTCCTGCTCGGCGGCCAGGTCTGGACGACCCGTGGGACGGACGCCGCCGTCGCGCTGGTGCGGGCGCTGAACGTACCCGCCTATACGAACGGAGCGGGCCGTGGCACCCTGGCGCCCGGCGATCCGCACCACTTCGAGCTCTCCCGCCCGTACGCGTTCGCCAACGCCGATCTCATCGTCGTCGTCGGCACTCCGTTCGACATCCGCGTGGGATACGGCACACGGCTCTCGCCGACCGCGACCGTCGTCCAGATCGATCTCGACCACCGCACCGTCGACAAGAACCGCGACATCGATCTCGGCATCACGGGCGACGCGGGCCTGGTGCTCTCGTCGGCCACCGAGGCCGCGAGCGCGCGGATCGACTCGGGCTCCGTCCGGCGCAAGGCCTGGCTGGAGGAGCTGCGTACCGCCGAGCGGACGGCGGCCGACAAGCTGCTGCCGCAGCTCACCTCGGACGCCGCGCCCATCCACCCGTACCGGCTGGTCCATGAGATCGACCGGTTCCTCACCGAGGACTCGGTCTACATCGGCGACGGCGGCGGCATCGTCACCCTCGCCGGCCAGATCGTCCAGCCCAAGTCCCCCGGTCACTGGCTGGATCCGGGCCCGCTCGGCACGCCCGGTGTCGGCATCCCGTTCGTCCTCGCCGCCAAGCGGGCCCGGCCCGACAAGGAGGTCGTGGCGCTCTTCGGCGACGGCGCCTTCCCGCGGACCGGCTGGGACTTCGAGACCCTCGTCCGTCACAACCTGCCGTTCGTCGGCATCATCGGCAACAACTCCCCGATCGATCCGACCCGTTACGCCGAGGCCGCCGCATACGGCCACAAGCGTGAGCGGGCCGGCGGCCACCACCTCGGAGACATCAGCTACGACACATTCGCCCAGATGCTGGGTGGTTACGGCGAAGAGGTACGCGACCCGGCCGACATCGCGCCCGCGCTCCGGCGGGCCCGCGAGTCCGGGCTGCCCTCGCTGATCAACGTCCGGGTCGATCCCGACGCGTACGTCCCCGCAACCATGAACCAGACCAGGTACAAGTAGAGGAGCCCCCTCATGACGCAGGCTCTTGAGACCGCAGTGGGAACGAAGGCGCTCACAGGCATACGGGTGCTGGACATGACGCACGTTCAGTCCGGGCCCTCGGCCACGCAGTTGCTCGGCTGGCTCGGCGCCGACGTGCTGAAGCTGGAGGCACCCACCGGCGACATCACCCGTAAGCAGCTCCGTGACATCCCCGATGTCGACTCGCTGTACTTCACGATGCTCAACTGCAACAAGCGGTCCATCACCCTCAACACCAAGACGGAGCGCGGCAAGGAGATCCTCACGGAGCTCATCCGCCGCTCCGATGTGATGGTGGAGAACTTCGGTCCGGGAGCCGTGGACCGTATGGGGTTCACCTGGGAGCGCATCCGGGAGATCAATCCGCGGATCGTCTACGCCTCCATCAAGGGCTTCGGCGACGGCCCGTACACCAACTTCAAGGCGTACGAGGTCGTCGCGCAGGCCATGGGCGGCTCGATGGCCACCACCGGCTTCGAGGACGGGCCGCCGCTCGCGACCGGCGCGCAGATCGGCGACTCCGGCACCGGCATCCACGCCGTCGCCGCCATTCTCGCCGCGCTCTTCCAGCGTGAGCACACCGGCCGCGGCCAGCGCGTCAATGTGGCGATGCAGCACGCCGTGCTCAATCTCTGCCGGGTGAAGCTGCGCGACCAGCAGCGGCTGGCCAACGGCCCGCTCGCCGAGTACCCGAACGAGGACTTCGGCGACCAGGTGCCGCGCAGCGGCAACGCGAGCGGCGGCGGCCAGCCCGGCTGGGCGGTCAGATGCGCGCCCGGCGGCCCCAACGACTATGTGTATGTGATCGTCCAGCCCGTCGGCTGGCGGCCGGTCACCGAGCTGATGGGCCGGCCCGAGCTGGCGGACGACCCGGAGTGGGCGACGCCGGAGGCCCGGCTGCCCAAGCTGAGCAAGATGTTCCAGCTCATCGAGGAGTGGACGAGCACCCTGCCCAAGTGGGAGGTGCTGGAGAAGCTCAACGCCCACAACATCCCGTGCGGACCGATCCTCTCCACCAAGGAGATCATCGAGGACGCCTCGCTGGCCGCGAACGACATGGTCATCGAGGTCCCTCACCCCAAGCGCGGTTCGTTCACCACCGTCGGCAACCCGCTGAAGCTCTCCGACTCCCCCGTGGACGTCGTCACCTCACCTCTGCTGGGCGAGCACAACGAAGAGGTGTACATCGGCGAGCTCGGTCTCGACGACGAGGAACTGCGCCTGCTCAAGTCGAACGGAGTCATCTAGCCGATGGACAGCACGGAACCGAATCAGCAGGCCGTACGGGCGGTCCTGGACGCCGCGCTCGCCGCAGGCCGTACGGCCCTGACCGCTCCCGAGGGGAAGGCCGTCACGGACGCGTACGGCATTCCCACCCCGGCCGAGGCGCTCGCCGAGACCGTCGACGACGCCGTGGCTCTCGCGGACCGGATCGGTTTCCCGGTCGCACTGAAGATCGTCTCTCCGGAGATCCTGCACAAGACGGAGGCGGGCGGTGTGAGAATCGGCCTGAATTCGACCGCGGAGGTACGTGGCGCTTTCCTGTCGATCGTCACCAATGTCCGGGCGTACGACCCGGAGGCGCGGATCTTCGGCGTCCAGGTGCAGCAGATGGTGCCGGCCGGTACGGAGGTGCTGATCGGCACCGTCACCGACCCGACCTTCGGCAAGATCGTGGCCTTCGGCCTCGGCGGAGTCCTGGTGGAGGTCCTGAAGGATGTCACTTTTCGGCTCGCGCCGGCGACGAGGGACGACGCGCTGTCGATGCTGGACGGGATCCGCGCCGCGGAGATCCTGCGCGGCGTGCGCGGCGGCGCGGCCGTCGACCGGGAGGCGCTGGCCGGGCTGGTGGTCAAGGTGTCACGGCTGGCGGCCGACTTCCCCGAGATCGCGGAGGTCGACCTCAATCCGGTGTTCGCGTCCGAGAACGGGGTGATGGCCGCCGACGTACGGATCCTGCTGACCAGGGAGGTTCCGGCCGCGCGGCGTACGTACACCCGCGAGGAGATCCTCGCGTCCATGGGACGGCTGATGAAGCCCGCCTCGGTCGCGGTGATCGGGGCCTCCGGCGAGCAGGGCAAGATCGGCAACTCGGTCATGCGCAATCTGATCGACGGCGGTTTTCCGGGCGAGATCCATCCGGTGAACCCCAAAGCCGATGACATACTCGGCCGTAAGGCGTACAAGAGCGTGATGGACGTGCCTGGTGAGCCTGATGTGGCGGTCTTCGCGATCCCCGCGAAGCTCGTCCCGGCGGCCCTGGAGGAAGTCGGCCGCAAGGGCATACCGAACGCCGTGCTGATCCCGTCCGGCTTCGCCGAGAGCGGCGAGCACGAACTCCAGGCGCGGATCGTGTCCATCGGCGAGGAGTACGGCGTACGGCTGCTGGGGCCGAACATCTACGGCTACTACTCCACCTGGCAGGACCTCTGCGCCACCTTCTGCACACCGTACGACGTCAAGGGCGGCGTGGCGCTGACCTCGCAGTCCGGCGGTATCGGTATGGCGATCCTGGGCTTCGCCAGGACCACCAGGACGGGCGTCTCGGCGATCGTCGGCCTCGGCAACAAGTCGGACCTCGACGAGGACGATCTGCTGACCTGGTTCGGCGAGGACCCGAACACGGACTGCATCGCGATGCATCTGGAGGACCTCAAGGACGGGCGCGCCTTCGTGGAGGCGGCGCGCGCGACCGTACCGAAGAAGCCGGTGGTGGTCCTCAAGGCCGGGCGCACGGCGGCCGGGGCCAGGGCGGCGGGCTCGCACACCGGCGCGCTCGCCGGTGACGACGCGGTGTACGACGACATCCTGCGGCAGGCCGGTGTCATCCGGGCGCCGGGGCTGGGCGAGATGCTGGAGTACGCGCGGGCGCTGCCCGTGATGCCCACTCCGCGGGGCGGCAATGTCGTGATCATCACGGGCGCGGGCGGCTCCGGTGTGCTGCTCTCGGACGCCCTCGTCGACAACGGTCTGTCGCTGATGGAGATCCCGCCGGATCTGGACGCGGCGTTCCGTGCCTTCATCCCGCCCTTCGGCTCGGCCGGCAATCCGGTGGACATCACCGGTGGTGAGCCTCCCTCCACCTACGAGGCGACGATCAGGCTGGGCCTGGAGGATCCGCGGATCCACGCGCTGGTGCTCGGGTACTGGCACACGATCGTCACTCCGCCGATGGTCTTCGCCGAACTGACGGCGCGGGTCGTGGCGGAGTTCCGGGCCCGTGGCATCCACAAGCCGGTGGTGGCGTCGCTCGCGGGCGATGTGGAGGTGGAGGAGGCGTGCCAGTACCTCTTCGAGCGCGGTGTGGTGGCGTACCCGTACACCACGGAGAAACCGGTCGCCGCGCTCGGTGCGAAGTATCAGTGGGCGCGGGCTGCGGGGTTGCTGTGATACGCCGCGAGCACACCGAAACGGCCGGGGGTACGGGGGTTGCCCCCGGGAGAACACAGCCGGTGGGCACGGGCTGCGGGGCTGCTGTGATACGCCGCGAGCACACCGCATCCGCTGATATGACACACCGTCAGAACACACAGTCGTCCGGTGGACCGGGTTTCGTACCCGGGGCCGCCGGAGGTCCGGGGGTTGCACCCGGGACAACACAGCCAGTGGGCCAGGACCGCGGGATCTTCACGAGACACCGTCAGTTCCGTATCCCTGGCAAACCTGGCGCACCGTCAGAACGGCACACCGGTCAGGTGGTTGGGAGGTTACCGATGACCTAGCCCGCCCGGGGCAGCACGAAAGGTTTTGGACAGGGGGCGCTGGCCAGCTCTTTCGATGCAAGGGGTGCAACACCACATGACAACTACCGAGATCCCTACTTCCGTCCCCTACAAGGAGGTGACGGACGGCAACGGCCGTGTGTACCGGATCGGTGAGACCGACCGGCACATCATGGGCCGTCCCCGATGGACGATGGTGCTCTTCCCTTGGATGGGAATGATGGGCATCAGTTCGTCGGAGTACGCGTTCACCTCGGCGGAGGACACTCTGCACGAGGCACACCTGTGGAGCAGCGGGCATATCTTCTGGCTGATGGGTGTCTGGATCTTCTTCCAGGCGGCCGTGGCCTTCCCCGCAGGGCAGCTCCGTGAGAGCGGCAAGCTGCCCGCCCGGTACGCCATGATGCTCGGCGCGCTGGGTACGGTCCTCGGCTATCTCTCCCTGGCCTTCGCGCCGCATGTGATCGTGGCGTACATAGGCTTCGGAATGTTCAGCGGCATAGGCGCGGGTCTGGTCTATGCCACCTGTGTGAACATGGTCGGCAAGTGGTATCCGGAGCGGAAGGGAGGCAAGACCGGCCTCGTCAACGGCGGTTTCGCCTATGGCTCCGTGCCCTTCGTCTTCCTCTTCACCTCGTACATGGACCTGAGCAACTACCAGACAGTTCTGGTGGCTGTCGGTGTCATCTGCTGCCTGGTCGTCGCCGTCGCCGGCTGGTTCTTCAAGGACCCGCCGAAGTACTGGTGGCCCACGGGAGCGGACCCGCTCAAGACGTCGGAGGACCCCCGTATCCGGCGTGCGCTGGCGAAGAACCCGCCGGCGCTGAAGCAGTACACACCGAAGGAAGCGGCACGGACACCCGTGCTGTGGATGATGTGGTTCTGCCTGCTCTGCACGGCCGGAATCAATATCTTCGGTATCGCCTTCCAGGTGCCCTTCGGCAAGGACATGGGCTTCGCGGGCGGGATCGTGGCAACCGCGATGTCGCTCAAGGCGATCGTGAACGGAACGGGACGCGGTGTCATCGGCTGGATCTCCGACCGGTACGGACGCCGTAACACACTGATCTTCGTCTGTCTGGTCCTGGGCAGCGCGCAGTTCGGTGTGCTCGTCTCCGGCTCCATGGGAAGCATGCCGTTCTTCCTGTTCTGCTCGATGGTCTCCGGCTTCGGCGGCGGCGCGATCTTCCCGCTCTTCGCGGCGATGACGGCGGACTACTTCGGCGAGAACAACAACGCTTCCAACTACGGCATGGTCTACAGCTCCAAGCTGATATCCGGCCTGGTCGGCTCCGGTATGGGAGCCGTGGTGGTGGCCGCCTGGGACTACGAGGGCGCGTTCATCATCGCCGGAAGCATCGGTCTCGCATCGGCGGTACTGGCCTTGTTCCTGAAGGCGCCAGGCAGGCCGAGTCACAAGAAGATCCAGCCCAACCCCAACCCGATCGGTCGGGAGATCGCCTGAAATGACAGCACAACCTCTCTCCGGTACGTCCGCGTCGGCTTCGGCCGGCGCGGGCTACCGCGAAATCACCGACGCACGCGGCCGTGTCTATCGGATCGGTGAATCCGACCGGCAGATCCTCGGCCTCCCCCGCTGGACGATGGTGGCGCTGCCCTGGCTCGCCATGCTCGCCATCAGCGTCTTCGAGTACGCCTTCGGGGCTGCGGAGGAGACCCTGTCCAAGGCTCATCACTGGAGTTCGACGAACACCTTCTGGGTGCTCAGCGTCTGGATCTTCTTCCAGGCCGCCGTCTCCTTCCCGGCCGGCCGGCTGCGGGAGAAGGGCATCCTCAACAGCAGGGCGGCCATGCTCATCGGCTCGTTCTTCTCGCTGGTGGGATTCGTCAGCCTCAGTCATGCGCCGAACATCTGGCTCGCGCTGGTGGGCTTCGGCCTGCTGGGCGGGCTCGGCTCCGGACTGATCTACTCGACCTGTGTGAATATGGTCGGCAAGTGGTACCCGGAGCGCAGGGGCGGCAAAACCGGGCTGGTCAACGGGGCGTTCGCCTATGGCGCCGTGCCGTTCATCTTCCTCTTCACCTACGGTTTCGACACCTCGAACTACCACACGGTGCTCGATCTGGTGGGGATCTATGTCCTGGTGCTGACGCTGGTCTCGGGCCTGTTCTTCAAGGATCCGCCGAAGAACTGGTGGCCGGAGGAGGTGGATCCGCTCAATATCGCCGGGGATTCGAAGACCGGCAGGGCTCTCGCCAAGAACCCGCCCGCGGTACGGCAGTTCACGCCGAAGGAGGCGTTGAAGACGGGTGTGGTGCCACTGATGTGGCTCTGCATGCTCTGCTGTGCCGGTGTGTCGATCTTCGGTATCTCGTTCCAGGTGCCGTTCGCGAAGGAGATGGGCTTCGGCCCGCTCATCGCGGCGTCGTCCATGGGTGTGATGTCGGTGATCAACGGCACCGGGCGTGGTGTGGTGGGCTGGCTGTCGGACAAGCTGGGCCGGCGGACCACGCTGACCTATGTGTGTCTGACGCTGGCCGTGGCCCAGTTCGGTGTGCTGTGGGCGGGCGAGATCCGCAACCAGACACTGTTCCTGGTCTTCGCCTTCCTGTCGGGCTTCGGCGGCGGTGCGTTCTACCCGCTGTTCGCCGCGCTGGTGCCCGACTACTTCGGGGAGAACAACAACGCCTCGAACTACGGCATGGTCTACAGCGCCAAGCTGATCAGCGGCTTGTTCGGCGGTGGTCTCGGCGCGGTCGTGGTGGCCTCGTGGGGCTTCGTCGGCGCGTACGTGGCATCCGGTGTGGTCTCGCTGATCGCCGCGGGACTCTCACTGGTACTGCGGCAGCCCGGCGGTCCGGAACGCGGGCGAAGGAGTGTCGTACTGCCGTGGGCGCGTACGCGCGCGCCGGGTGAGGCGCCCGCCTGACCCGGTGAGGGCGGGCGTCATCACACAGACGGCCCTCCGCGCGGCTTCCTCGGAAGTCGCACGGAGGGCCGTTCTCCGTGTGTGGCAGGCGTTGTGCGCGGCGGACGTTACCGCCGTTCGCGCAGCGAGTGCAGATGCGCGGAGGACTTCTGGGCGAAGGTGATCGAGTCCACCGGCTGGTCGTGCTCGACCTGCCAGTGGTGGTCACGGCGGCCACCGCGGGTCTTGTTCACCGCCGATATGAAGCGCTGGTAGTCGATGTCACCGTCACCGACGTCCACCATCCGGTACCCGTCGCGGGCGGTGATGTCCTCGATGCCGTCCTTGACATGGAAGAGCGGATAGCGGTCGGGCTGCTTGAGCACATAACGCAGCGGATCGAAGGGCGCGGGCTTGCCCTCCGCAGTCTTGCTGAAGCGGAACTGGCCCGCGAAGGCCCAGTAGATGTCCATCTCCAGATAGACCAGATCGGGATCGGTCTCGGCCAGCAGTACGTCGTAGAGACGGACGTCGGGCTGGTCGGTGGCGAAGGAGAACTCCTCCGCGTGGTTGTGCTGGTAGAACTTCAGCCCACGCCGTCTGGCCGCCGCGCCATAGGTGTTGAAGTCCTCGGCGGCCCGCTTCCAGGCGTCCACGGTGGAGCCGTAGCGGAACGGTCCCGAGGCCGTTCCCACATGTTCCAGACCGAGGGTCTGGGCGTCGTCCAGGACCTTTTCGAGGTTCTGGGCGAAGCTGTAGGCGTCCGGGTTGTTGTTGTCGTAGTAGTTGACATGGCTGCCGATGGGCTTGAGCCCATGGTTCCTGGCCAGCCGCTTGAGCTGAGGCAGTGTGATCTCTCCGGCGGAGCCCTGGGTGTATCCGGCGAACTCGATCTCGTCGTAGCCGAAGCGCTCCAGCTCGTCGAAGACCTTGGCGAAGCCGATCGTGGAGACCTTGTCGCGCAGCGAGTAGAGCTGGATGCCGAGGCGGCCCGGAGGCAGGACCGGCTGTCCCTTGCCGTGTCCGTGCCCGTGCCCATCGCCGTGGCCATGTCCCTTGCCGTGTGCGGCGGCCGGGGTGGCCGCGGCACCGAGGACCGCGGCGGCGGTGGCGCCGGCCGCGACTCCGAGCATGCTCCGTCTGCTGAGCTTCTGCGCGAGCTCGGGATCGGCTGACTTCTTGCGGCTCATTGCGGAACTCCTTCTGTCAGTGGGGTGTCAGTGCAGTCCGGCAAGGTGGAGGAGGAGTGACTTCACATCGGTGGCCGCGACACGGCCATCGACGGCATCGGGGGTGGAGCAGAGGATGAGCGGACCTTCCTCGTCGCTCGCGGGAAGCCGCCCGTGGCTGCCGCGGATCGGTGAGGGATCGAGAGGCACGACCGCGAGCCGGTAGCGCATACCGAGCTTCTTGCGGGCGATCGCCTTGGCCGCCTTGAGCTTGACGTACGGATCGAGCGGATCCATGAAGAGCTCGACCGGGTCGTATCCCGGCTTGCGGTGGATCTCGACAAGCTGGGCGAAGTCCGGCGCCCGGTCGTCGTCCAGCCAGTAGTAGTACGTGAACCACGCGTCGGGTTCGGCGATGGCGACCAGTTCGCCCGAGCGCGGATGGTCGAGACCGTGCGCCTTCTTGCCCTCGTCGTCCAGGATCTCGTCGATACCGGGCAGGTCCTGGAGCGCCTCACGGGTCGCGTCGAGATCCTCGGGACGGCGCACATAGACATGGGCGAGCTGGTGGTCGGAGACGGCGAAGGCCCGGGAGGCCATCGGATCGAGATACTCCATGCCGTCCTGGGTGTGGACCTCCAGCAGCCCGGCCCTGCGCAGCGCCCGGTTGATGTCGACGGCCCGGGAGACCCGGGTGATGCCGTACTCGGAGAGCGCGACGACGGTACGGCCCTCCTCCCTGGCGTCGGCCAGGAGCGGTGCCATCGCGGTGTCCAGCTCGGCCGCCGCGCGGTGGGAACGCGGGTCGTCGGGACCGTAGCGCTGGAGGTCGTAGTCGAGATGCGGCAGATAGCAGAGCGCCAGATCGGGTGTGCGGGTGCGGATGATGTGGCGGGTGGCGTCGATGATCCACTGGGAGGAGACGATGTCGGCGCCCGGGCCCCAGAAGTGGAAGAGCGGGAACGTGCCGAGCTTCTCGGTGAGTTCGTCGTGCAGCGCCGGCGGACGGGTGTAGCAGTCGGGCTCCTTGCGGCCGTCGGCGTAGTAGACCGGGCGCGGGGTGACGGTGTAGTCGGTGTCCGCGCCCATCGCGTACCACCAGCAGATATTGGCGACCGTATAGCCGGGATGGACACGGCGGGCGGCGTCCCAGAGCTTGTCGCCGGAGACCAGACCGTTGTGCTGGCGCCAGAGCAGTACGTCGCCCAGCTCGCGGAAGTACCAGCCGTTGCCGACGATGCCGTGTTCGGCCGGGAGCGTGCCGGTGAGGAAGGTGGACTGCGCGCTACAGGTGACGGCGGGCAGCACCGTGCTCAGCGGAGCCTGGGAGCCGGTGCCCGCCAGCTTGCGCAAGTTCGGCATGTGCGCGAGGAGTTGAGGCGTGAGCCCGACGACATCCAGCACCAGCAGCGGCGTTGGCTTCGGGGCCGGGGCCGACTCCGGGGCCGGGGCTTCGGCGGCGGTGTCGGCCGGCGGTGCGGCCGAGGTCTCGGTCATGGCAGCTCCTTCAGGCCGAGGTCGACCAACAGGTCGCGGGCCAGGGTGAGTTCGGCGGCGATGCCCTCGGCGAGCTGCCCGCGCGAGCGCGGACGCAGCTGGACCGGGAGCGCCTGCCAGGTATAGGTCTCGACCTCCAGATGGCGGGTCCGCGGCGCGGCGCCGCCGATCAGCCTGGTCAGGGCGTCCTGGAGCACGGGAAGCGTGGAGGTGAGCGGCGGCGCGGGCGGCGCGTGCAGCGGGACATGGAAGTGCGCGCGCCAGGGAGCGCCGTCGGGCAGCGCCTCGCCGCCGAGTGCCTCGTCCAGATCGTCGGTGCCGCGCAGCCCGGCGGCGGTGCGCGTACGGGTCTGGTGGAGGAAGCGCGGCTCGGCGAACGCGCCGAGGGCCTCCCGTACCTCCGGCAGATGCGGGTTCTCGGCGTGCAGCGCGGCGGAGAGCTGGGCCTTGGGGATGACGACACCCGCGGCCTCCAGCGCGCCCAGGGCGGTGGCCGGATCCTCGAAGGAGGTGGCGAGATGGCAGGTGTCGATACAGATGCCGATCCGGTCGCTGCCGATCTCCGTGAGCGGGCCGATCGCGTCGGCGGTGGTCTCGACGGTGCAGCCGGGCTCCGGTTCCAGGGCGATCCTGATGGACTTGCCGGTCAGCTCCTCCAGCGCGTCGAGCCGTTCGGCCAGCGTGGTCAGCGCGGTGCGGGCGGCACCGGCCGCGGTGGCGTCGAAGGCGGTGCGCCAGGCGAGCGGGAGGGTGGAGACGGAGCCCTCGGTGACATCGTCCGGCAGCAGCGCGGCCAGCAGCCTGGCCAGATCGCTGGTGTGGGCGAGCCGCTCGGGATCGGCCCAGTCCGGCTTGTAGACGCGGTACTTGACCTCTTCGGCGCCGAATCCCTCGTACGGAAAGCCGTTGAGCGTGACGACTTCGAGGCCGCGCCGGTCCAGCTCGGCACGGAGTCCGCGCAGCGCGGCCGGATCGTTGATCAGGGCCTGGGCCGCGCCCTTGGCGAGCCAGAGGCCGATGCCGAGACGGTCGCGGCCGAGCCGTTTGCGTACCGGCTCGCAGTGGTCGCGCAGTTGGGCGAGTACGCCTTCGAGATTCTCGGCGGGATGGACATTGGTGCAGTACGAGAGATGGACGGTGGAGCCGTCGGGATGGCGGAAGCGCATGGGATCACTCCCCGCCGCGGAGAATGGAGTTGCCCTCGTGGAGGGCCTCCGGCGCGGGGACGTCGAGCTGGAGTCTCCCGCTGAGCCCGTAGAAGGCGACGGGATTGCGCCACAGGACCTTGTCGACGTCGTCCTCGCCGAAACCGGCGGCGAGCATCGCGTCCGCGACCTTGCGGGTCTTGAGCGGATCGCTCTTGCCCCAGTCCGCGGCCGAGTTGACGAGCACCTTGTCGGTGCCATGGGCCTTGAGGACGGCGACCATCCGGTCCTCGTCCATCTTGGTGTCGGGATAGATGGAGAAGCCCAGCCAACTCCCGCTCTCCGCCGCGTCCTTGACGGTCGTCTCGTTGAGATGGTCGAGCAGGACCCACTCCGGGTCCAGCGCGGATTCCCGTACGACGTCGACGGTGCGGCGCAGACCGGACAGCTTGTCGCGGTGCGGAGTGTGGACCAGCGCGGGCAGTTGGTGGTCGGCGGCGAGCTGGAGCTGTGCGGCGAGCGCGGTGTCCTCGGCCGGAGTCATGGAGTCGTAGCCGATCTCGCCGACGGCGACGACACCGTCCTTGACGAGATAGCGCGGCAGGGCGTCCAGCACGGGCGCGCAGCGCGGATCGTTCGCCTCTTTGGGGTTGAGGGCGAGTGTGCAGTGGTGGGCGATGCCGTACTGGGCGGCGCGGAACGCTTCCCAGCCGAGGAGCGCGTCGAAGTAGTCGAAGAAGCTCGCCGGAGAGGTACGGGGCTGGCCCAGCCAGAAGGACGGCTCGACCAGGGCGCGCACACCGGAGGCGTACATCGCCTGGTAGTCGTCCGTGGTGCGGGAGGTCATATGGATGTGGGGGTCGAAGATGCGCATCAGGACTCCTCGCCGGTCAGATTCAGCGCGTGGTGCAGGTCGGCGGGTACGGGACGGCCGGCCGCGGTGCGCTCGGCCGCGAAGTCGGCGAGCATACGGGCCAGTTCGGCGTCTCCGTGGGCGCGTCTTTCCAGGCCGTCGACGGCGGTGACGGGCACTTCGGTGAAGAGGCATTTGAGGATGGCGTGCCGCCAGCCGTGGGAGTCGAGATGGGCGGCGGCGTACGGACCGACGGCGGCGGCCACCAGCCGGGTGTCATTGGTCCGCAGGGCGTCCTCGATCAGCGGCAGCGCGCCGGGTCCTGTGACGCGGTGAGGCAGGGCGAGCAGCACGGCGCGGCGTTCGGCGGCGGTGCCCTGGTGGTAGAGCCGGGTGAGGACGGTGAGGTCGGCGCGGGCCCGCTGGAGGAGCAGGACGCGTACGGAGTCGGCGTGTTCCTGGCCGCAGTGGCGTCCGGCGGCGGCGAAGCGCAGCTCCCAGGGCGCGACGGCGGGAGCGACGGCAACGTTGTCGCTCTCTCCGGTGCGCCCGGCGTCCACGGCTGCGTAGGCGGCTGCGTCGGCGGCCTCGGCCAGGGCGGTGTCGAGCCACGCCCGGGCGGCGGCGTCCAGGCCGGGAGCCAGATCCTCGCGGGTCGGCGGCTGGTTCGAGGTCATGCTGCTCCCTTCGTACGGAGGAAGTCCATGGAGGTACGGGCGAGTTCGGGGCCCGCGTGGGAGTGGCGCGGCAGTTCGACCACGGTCAGGCCCTCGTAGCCGGTGGCGGCCAGCGCGGCGAGCACCGGCGGGAAGTCGATCTCGCCGTCGCCGAAAGGCAGATGCTGGTGCACTCCGCGCCGCATGTCCTCGATCTGTACATGGCGCAGCCAGGGCGCGGCCTCACGGATGCAGTCGGCGGGCGGAGCAGGCTCCAAGCACTGGCAGTGGCCTATGTCGAGGGTGAGGCCGAGCGGATCGGGATCGCCGAGACGGTGTCTGAGCTGATGGAAACCGGCGAGGTCCGAGAGGAGATGGCCGGGCTCGGGCTCGACGGCGAGCGGGATGTCGGCGTGCTCGGCGGCGTCGACCACAGGTGTCAGCGACTCTTCGAGCCGCTTCCAGGCGGTGTCGGTGTCGGTGCCCGGCGGAGTGACACCGCTGAAGCAGTGCACGGCGTGCGCGCCGAGATCGGCGGCGACCTGAACGGCCGTCAGCAGCAGCCCGGTGCGGGCGGCGCGGCCCTCCGGCTCGGCGTCGAGCAGTGTGGGCCCGTGCTTGCGGCGTGGATCGAGCACATAGCGCGCACCGGTCTCGACGGTGACACTGAGCCCCAGCTCGCCCAGCCGCCGGGCGACACGCTGAGTGCGGGCGGCGAGGTCGGGCGCCATCGGATCGAGATGCATATGGTCGAGAGTGAGCCCGACACCGTCGTAGCCGAGATCGGCGAGGAGCGCGAGCGCGTCGTCGAGCCGGAGATCGGTGAGCCCGTTGGTGCCGTACCCGAAACGCAGACTCATGTCAGGCTCACTTTCCGTGCGAATTTCCGTGCCAGTGGTACGAGCGCCATGATTCCCAGCGCGGTCCCCGCGGCCCCGCCGCGTGCGGCGAGCGCCGCCTGGAGCGGGATCATCGCCCGGATCCCGCCGCCGACGGCGCGCTGGGTGAGCGGCGGCGAGGGATTGAGCACGGCGTGCGCGAGGGGCTTTCCGGCGGTCCCGGCGTATACGGCGGCGAGGCCGCCGGCAGCCAGGGCGTCGGCGGAGACCGGGCCGCCGCGACGCCACCGCCCGGTCAGGCCGCCGAGCACGGCGGTGCCCATGAGCGCGGCGAGCGGCGCGAGCGTGGATCCGCCCTGCGCCTCGCGGCGCGACACGACGGTGACGCCGACGGTATGAGCCCCGAGCACGGCGGCGGCAGGCAGAGCCTTGCGCGCGGCCTCCGCGCCGACGCGCGGTGCGACGGCGCGCGGTGCAACGGCGGCGGCGCGTTTCGACGCCGTGGCCGTCGCGCCCAGAAGCAGGTCCAGGGAGCGGGCCGCGCCCATGGCCAGTGGGCCCGCCTGGGTGTGCTTGAGGCGGAGGTCGTACGACCAGACCGCGGCGGCCAGCGCCGTACCGACCGCCAGGGACGGGCGGCCGGCCCGCGAGGCGAGTGCCAGGCCCGCGGCGGTCAGCCCTGCCGCCGCCGTCAGGGCCGCCGCCGGGCTGATCCGGCCCGACGGGATGGGACGGTGCGGGCGGTCCACGGCGTCCTCGTCGCGGTCCGCCCAGTCGTTGAGCGCCATGCCCGCCTCGTACAGACAGAGCGAGGCGCCCACGGCCAGCGCCGTACCGCGGTTGGGTCGTGCGCCGAGGGCCGCCGCGCCGGCCAGGGCGTCGCCCGGGACCGTGAACAGGGCCGACACCCGCAGCAGTTCCGCCCAGGCACGCACCCGCCCGCGTACGTTCACCGGCTCTCCCGCAGCCGTTCGGCGAACGCCAGCAGCGCCTCGAACTGCTCGGCGAGCGCCGCGGGCCCGCTGTCCGGATCCTTGAAGTAGAAGCCGAGACCGGGCAGCGGACCGCTCAGTCCCGCCTCGTGCGCGCGCGACACCAGCCGCGCCAGGTCGAGCACCAGAGGCGCGGCGAGCGCCGAGTCGCAGCCCTGCCAGATCGTCTGGAGGATCATCCGCGAGCCGAGGAAGCCGTCGAAGGCGATATGGTCCCAGGCCGTCTTCCAGTCGCCCAGCGCCGGCACGTCGTCGATATGCACCTCGCCCTCGGGCGCCGTGCCCAGTGTGTCGGCGAGTACGCGCTCCTTGCCCGCGTTCTTGGCCGCCGCGGCAGCCGGGTCGGCCAGCGCCGCTCCGTCCCCGCCGCCCAGCAGATTCGTGCCCGACCAGGCCCGTACGGTCAGGGCACGCTGCACGAACATCGGGGCGAGCACGGAACGGAGCAGCGTCTGGCCTGTCTTGCCGTCGCGGCCGGCGTGGGGAAGTCCGGCGGCCTCGGCGGCGGCTGTGAGGGCCTCGGTGCGCAGCCCGGTGGACGGTGTGAAGTTGACGTACGAGCAGCCGGCCCGGACCGCCGCCGCCGCGTACAGCGAACTGGCGGGCAGCCGCGGATCGTCCGGCGCCGGGCTGGGCTCGGTGGAGGAGACATTGACGACGACGGTCCGCGCGACGCCCGTACGGCGGGCGAATCCGGCGATGTCGTCGGCGAAGGCGGCGATGAGTTCCTCGTCGCTCCTGGTGTCGCCCGGCTGTGGGCCGCCGGTCCTTATCTCCTGGTCGGCGGCGGTCAGTTCGGCGTGGATGGCGGCGGGCAGACCGTGCGGCAGCACTCCCGCGACGGTCAGCTCCTCCGCCCGCTTGGGCAGCGGACAGCTCGCCGTGTCATGTCCGCCGAAGACGAGTGAGGAGAGCGCGGGCAGGCCCGTACCCGCGAAGGGCGCGGTCTCGGTGACCATGCCCGTCGCGGGATGGAGGCCGGCCGTGACCGCCGCGCATCCCGCGACAGCCGTCGTGGCGACGGAGCCGCGCGCTCCGACGAACCAGACTCCGGTGCGTACTGCAGTCGATTCCGTACCGCTCGTCGTCACGGGCTGCCTCCCTGCCGATGGTGTGGTGGTGGTTGATGGACGGTGCTGGACGGTGCTGGTCGGTGCTGGTCGGTGGTGATTGGTGGACGGCGGGCGGGGGGTACGGCGCCTCCCCGCCCGCCGCCGGCTGACGGGCCGTCCGTCCTAGGAGTACCTAGGAGGCCGGCAGTTCCTTGAGCTGGATGTTGCGGAAGGAGGCCTGGTCGTCAGCGCCGTGGTTCTGCAGACCGATGTAGCCGTCCTTGAGGCTGCGCTCCGGATCCTTGTTGGTGAAGTCGTTGATCTTCGCCCCGTTGAGGAAGACCTGGAGACGCTCGCCCTGGACCCTGATCTCGTAGCTGTTCCACTGCCCGGGCGGGCGCAGCACCCGGTCCCTGGCCTTGAGGTCGGCCGACTTGAAGCCGTAGACCGAGCCGGTGGTGCGGTCCGGGGTGTCGGTGGCGTCGATCTGCACCTCGTATCCCTTGTCCACCGCGGACCAGGGGTCGTCGGAGGCCGGGAAGCCCACGAAGACACCGGAGTTGTCGTCGCCCTCCAGCTTCCAGTCCAGCTTCAGGGAGTAGGACTTCAGCTCCTTGGCCTGGTACCAGAGCAGGCCCATACCGCCCTCGGAGCGCAGTTCACCGTTCACGACGTTGAACTTGCCCGGTCCGGCCTGCTTCCAGCCCTCCGCCGTCTTTCCGTTGAAGAGGTCCCGGTAGCCGGTCTGCGGCTTGCAGTCGGCCTTGACCTGGCCGGCCGCGTACCGCAGTCCGCCCAGCAGATGCTGGCGGAAGGCGGTGTCCGTGTAGGACTCCTTGGTGTGGCCGCCGCCGGTGTAGAAGGCACGGCCGCCCTCGTACGTCTGGCACCAGGCGATCGGGTGGTCGCCCTTCATGGTGCCGCCCTGGTAGGTGGTCTCGTCGAGGGTGGCGAGGACTCGTGCCTGCTCACGCGGGTTGGTGCGGTAGTTGTACCACTCGTCGGTCCGCTGCCACTCGTCGTCGAGATGCGCGGTCGACGGGTGGTCGTGGTCCTCGACACGTACGGTGGCCGACTGGATCTGCGGATGGCCCTGGAAGTACGCGCCCACCAGGCCGCCGTAGAAGGCCCAGTCGTACTCGGTGTCGGCCGCGGCGTGCACGCCCATGTAGCCGCCGCCGGTGGCGACATAGTTCTCGAACGCCTGCTGCTGGTCGGCGTTGAGGACATCACCGGTGGTGGAGAGGAACACCACCGCGTCGTACCTGGCCAGGTTGTTGGTGGTGAACTGGGCGCCCGTCTCGGTGGAGTCGACCTTGATCCCGGTGGTCGCGCCCAGCTCCTTCAGCGCGGCGACACCAGCGGGGATCGAGTCATGGCGGAAGCCGGCGGTCTTGGAGAAGACCAGAACGCGCTTCTCCGTCCTGCCGGGCTCGGCCGTGGAGAGCTCGAAGTCGTCCAGGTCGAAGAGGGCGCCGCCGCCCACACCACCCTTGAAGACCAGGAACAGCTCGGTGGTCTTCTTCGGTACGGAGCGCAGCGGTACGTCGACGTCCTGGAAGGTCTCCCAGCCGCCGGTGATCGGAACCGGCGTGGAGCCCAGCAGTTCGCCGGTGGCGGAGCCCGTGCGTACTTCGAGGAATCCGCCGGCGCCGCCGGAGGAGATCCGGGCGGTCAGCGTCTTGGAACCGGTCAGGTTGTACGGCGTGAAGGAGATCCAGTCGCCGTCGTCGATGTCACCGACGGTCTTGCCGCCGTTGGCCGGTGCCTTGTCGTAGGTCCTGATGCCGGAGGAGGCGCTGAAGTGCTCGGCCTGCCGGTGGCGCGGCTGGAGCTGCGCCTGGTCGTGGCTGGTGAGCGCGGCCTGGCCGCCGCCTCCGCCGTCGGTGTACTCGGCGTCGATGACACCGAAGATATTGGCGTTGGGATCGTGCTCGGTGTCGGCGGGCGCGGTGATGGTGCCCTCACAGCCGTTGACCGAGGTGATCGGGTGGCCGTGGCTGTCATGGCCCAGGATGTAGCGGACGATGACCTTGGAGCAGTCGATCGGGCCGTTGTCCCGGTCCTCCCGGTCCTTGACCTTCACCTTGAACGGGATGGTGTCACCGAAGTTGAAGAGGTGTCCCTCGTTGGGCAGATCGAGCTCCACCTCGGGCGCGGTGTTGCCCACGACGATCCGTACGGAGGCGGTCGCGGTGCGCTCCGTCGGGTCGGTGACGGTCAGCCGTGCGGAGTAGGTGCCGTTCTTCTTGTACGTGTACGTGGGGTTGGCCTCGGTGGAGGTGCCTCCGTCGCCGAAGTCCCACGCGTAGGTGAGGGCGTCGCCGTCGGGGTCCGAGGTGCCGGCGGAGGAGAAGACCGCCTTCAGCGGGGACTTGCCGGACGTCTTGTCGACGGTGGCCTCGGCGATGGGCGACTTGCCGCCGGTGGAGTTCTCGATCCGGTAGAGGGCCGAGTGCTCGTCACCGCCGAACCAGGAGAGCCCGTAGTCGAGGACGTAGAGCGCGCCGTCGGGGCCGAACTCCATGTCCATGACCTGGGTGCCGGTCCACGGGAAGGGATTGATCGACTGGACGGTGCCGTCGTCGCCCTGCTCGATCCGCTTGATCCACTGGCGGCCGAACTCACCGGCGAAGTAGTCGCCGTCGTAGGACTCGGGGAACTTCACCGGAGAGTCCAGGTCGGCGTCGTAACGGTAGACGGGACCGCCCGTCGGGGACTCGGAGCCGGAGCCGAACTCGGGCACGTTGCCGCCGTCGTACGGGATCCACGCGGGCTGGGCCGGAGGCAGGTCCGTCAGTCCGGTGTTGTGCGGCGAGGTGTTCTTCGGTGCCGCGCAGTCGAAGGCGGCGCCGGAGGCCTGGGTCGCGAAGTTGTAGTCGATGTAGGCGTCGTTGTCGCCCGTGCAGTACGGCCAGCCGAAGTTTCCGGCCTTGATGACCCGGGCGAACTCCACCTGACCGGCCGGGCCGCGGGTCGGCGAGGCGGCGCCGGCGTCGGGGCCGTAGTCACCCACGTAGACGATGCCGGTCCTCTGGTCCACGGAGATACGGAACGGGTTGCGGAACCCCATCGCGTAGATCTCGGGCCGCGTCTTCTCGGTGCCGGGAGCGAAGAGATTGCCCTCCGGGATGGTGTACGAGCCGTCCTCGGCGACCTTGATACGGATGATCTTGCCGCGCAGGTCGTTGGTGTTGCCCGAGCTGCGCTGCGCGTCGAACGCCGGGTTGCGGTCCGGCCGTTCGTCGATCGGCGTGTAGCCGTCGGAGGCGAACGGGTTGGTGTCGTCACCGGTCGACAGATAGAGGTTGCCGTCCGCGTCGAAGGCGATGTCGCCGCCGACATGGCAGCAGGTGCCGCGGGAGGTGGCGACGTCGAGGACCTTCTTCTCGCTCGCCTTGTTCAGGGTGCCGTCCTCGTTGAGCGTGAAGCGCGAGAGGCGGTTGTATCCGTCGAAGGGAGCGAAGTCGGCGGCCGTGCCGTTCTCGGGCGCGTCACCGGCGGGAGTGTTGAGCTTGGGCGCGTAGAAGAGATAAATCGCGCGGTTCTCGGCGAAGTCGGGGTCGACCCCGACGCCCTGGAGACCTTCCTCGTCATGGTTGTAGACGTCCAGCGTGCCGGCGACGGTGGTGTCTCCGCCGGCGTCGGTGATCCTCAGTGTGCCGTCGCGCGAGGTGTGCAGCACCTGCCGGTCCGGCAGAACGGCGAGCGACATCGGCTCGCCCACCTCGTCGGCGCCCTTCGCGAGGGTCACCTGCTGAAAGCTTTCCTCCGCGACGTCCGGGTGATCCGGGTGCGCGGCGGCGGGTACGGCGCTGATGCTCGAACCTGCGAGCAGGGCGCCCGTCAGGAGTGCGAGGAGGGTTCTGGCTCTGGGGCGTTTTCTGTGCACGAAAGTCCTCCACAATGGGCTGTTCGTACGTGCGGGTTGCCAATGGAGCGCGGCATGCGATCGCGCTCGCCTCTCGGGGGCGGTGCTCGTCCTGCACCGGATCCTCGGGGGAGGTGGCTGAGTCACCGACATGCGCCGTCACATCGGGGACCACCTATGTCCTGTACATCTCAGTTACATCTCAGTGGACCGTAGCTGTGTTCGTCCGGGACCGAAAGCCCTTGCGCAGAGGAGATGTTGCACTTCTTCCTCCTTCAGGACAAAGGAGATTTCGGGCAGGCCGGACCGCCTGGTGGTAACGCTTACCACCAGGCTTGTCCGGCTCCGCAGGAGCCCGGACCGCTAGTCGCCGCCGCCGAAGGCCGCGTCGAAGGAGGCCGTGGGCGCGTCGAAGTCGAAGCGCTTCAGGTCCTTCAGGGCCTCGGGCGCGCCGGCCAGGCGGTCCATGCCCGCGTCCTCCCACTCGACCGAGATGGGGCCCTCGTAGCCGATCGACCGCAGCATCCGGAAGACGTCCTCCCAAGGGACATCGCCGTGGCCGGCCGAGACGAAGTCCCAGCCGCGCCGCGGATCGCCCCAGGGCAGATGCGAGCCGAGCCGGCCGTTGCGGCCGTCGAGGCGCTTGCGCGCCTCCTTGCAGTCGACGTGGTAGATCCGGTCCCGGAAGTCGTAGAGGAAGTTGACCGGGTCCAGGTCCTGCCAGACGAAGTGGCTCGGGTCGAAGTTGAGCCCGAACGCCGGCCGGTTGCCGACCGCCTCCAGCGCACGCTTCGTGGTCCAGTAGTCGTACGCGATCTCACTCGGATGGACCTCGTGCGCGAACCGCACGCCCTCGGCGTCGAAGACATCGAGGATCGGGTTCCACCGCTCCGCGAAGTCCTCGTACCCGCGCTCGATCATGCCGGGCGGCACGGG
Organism: Streptomyces sp. NPDC059743; assembly: GCF_042732975.1. Taxonomy (NCBI): domain Bacteria; kingdom Bacillati; phylum Actinomycetota; class Actinomycetes; order Kitasatosporales; family Streptomycetaceae; genus Streptomyces; species Streptomyces sp. NPDC059743. The sequence continues at coordinate 27,136 of NZ_JBHWGS010000015.1, forward strand.
CGGGAACATCGCGACGAGGTGCCAGATCGAGGAGCCGGTGAAGCCGATGACCGTGTCGACGCCGAACGCCGCCGCGGCCCTGGCGGTGTCCTTGATCTCGGCGGCTGCTCGCTGCCGGACGCCCTCGGGCTCGCCGTCGCCCCAGATACGGGACGGCAGGATGCCCTGGTGGCGCTCGTCGATGGGATTGTCGCAGACGGCCTGGCCGACGAGATGGTTGGAGATCGCCCAGCACTTCAGACCGTACTTGTCGAGGAGCTGGTGGCGGCTGTCCAGATAGCCGGGGTCGGAGAGCGCCTTGTCGACCTCGAAGTGGTCTCCCCAGCAGGCGAGTTCCAGACCGTCGTAACCGAAGTCACGCGCGTGCCTGCACACCTCCTCCAAGGGCAGATCGGCCCACTGGCCGGTGAACAGCGTGAACGGACGTGGCATTCGGACCTCCTTCTCTAGGTGCTGTGCCTTCGCTTGGCACTACTGCGTCAGCTATGTCCTCTTCTACCTGTTACGCGGACGCGCCGTCGGTTTCAGACAGCTGCGGCACCGGCGTGTACACCGCGTTCTTCGCCGCGCTGTCCTCCACCGCCGCGAGCACCCGCTGCACCTGGAGCCCGTCCGCGAAGGACGGCACCGGATCGGTCCCGGCGGCGACCGCCTCGACCAGATCGCGGGCCTGGTGGACAAAGGTGTGCTCGTAGCCGAGCGCGTGGCCCGGCGGCCACCACGCGTCCAGATAGGGATGCTCCGGCTCCGTGACCAGGATCCGGCGGAAGCCGGAGGAGGCCGCGGGCTCGGTGTGGTCGTGGAACGACAGCTCGTTGAGCCGCTCCAGATCGAAGGCGAGCGAGCCGAGCTCGCCGTTGATCTCCAGATGCAGCGCGTTCTTGCGTCCGGCCGCCATCCGGCTGGCCTCGAAGGAGGCCAGCGCGCCCGAGGCGAGCCGGCCCGTGAAGACCGCGGCGTCGTCCACGGTCACCGGGCCGACCTCACCGCCGCCGGTCGCGGAGAGTCCCGCCGACACCCCGCTGACCAGCGGCCGTTCCTTGACAAAGGTCTCCGCGAGCGCGGACACACCGACCAGCGGTTCCCCCGTCAGGAACTGCGCCAGATCGATGATGTGCGCGCCCAGGTCGCCGAGCGCGCCCGATCCCGCCTGCTCGCGCTTGAGCCGCCAGGTGAGCGGGAACGCCGGATCGACCAGCCAGTCCTGGAGATAGGTGACCCGGACATGGCGCAGAGTGCCGAGCCGGCCCTCCTCGATCAGCTTCCTGGCGTACGAGACGGCGGGCACACGGCGGTAGTTGAAGCCCACCATGGCGAGCTGACCGCGTGCCCTCGCCGCCTCCGCGGCCCTGACCATGGCCTCGGCCTCGGCCACCGAGTTGGCGAGAGGCTTCTCGCACAGCACGTGCTTGCCCGCCTCCAGCGCGGCGATGGCGATCTCCGCATGGCTGTCCCCGGGTGTGCAGACGTCGACCACCTGCACATCGTCGCGCTCGATGAGCCGCCGCCAGTCGGTCTCGGCGGCGGCCCAGCCGTGTTTGGCCGCCGCGGCCCGTACCGCGCCCTCGTCACGGCCGCAGATCGCGGCGAGCACGGGCCGCACCGGCAGATCGAAGACATGTCCCGCGGTACGCCACCCCTGTGAGTGGGCGGCGCCCATGAACGCATATCCGACCATGCCGATACCGAGTGTCGGTGGCGCACCGGCCTCTTTCTCCGACGCTTCCGTGGGGGTCATACGGAGTACTCCTCGTCTGTCGCTGGTGGGGGCGGCCGGTAACAGGCCGGTCAGCTGAAGCCCGTGGGCAGGTACTGGTCGACGTTTTCCTTGTCGACGACGGCCGAGTAGCAGGTGAGCGAGGCCGGGATCTCCAGCTCGGCCAGACCGCTGACACCCTTGGCCTGGCCCAGTGCGCGGGCCAGGTCGATGGCGGAGGCGGCCATGGTCGGCGGGTAGAGCACGGTGGCCTTGAGCACGCTGTTGTCGGCCTTGATGGCGTCCATCGCCGCCTTGGCACCGGCGCCGCCGACCATCAGGAAGCCGTCACGGCCCGCCTGCTGGATGGCGCGCAGCGCACCCACACCCTGGTCGTCGTCGTGGTTCCAGAGCGCGTCGAAGCTGGGCTGTGCCTGAAGGAGCTGGGCCATCTTGGCCTGGCCCGACTCGACGGTGAAGTCGGCCGCCTGGCGGGCGACCTTCTTGATGTTCGGGAAGTTCTTGAGCGCGTCGTCGAAGCCCTGGGTGCGCTGCTGCGTCAGCTCCAGGTTGTCGATCCCGGCCAGCTCGATGACCTTGGCGTTCGGCTTGTCCCTGAGCTTCTCGCCGATGTAGTTGCCGGCGCTGACGCCCATGCCGTAGTTGTCGCCGCCCACCCAGCAGCGGTACGCCTGCGGATCGGCGAAGATCCGGTCCAGGTTGATGACCGGGATACCGGCGCGCATGGCCTTCAGCCCGACCTGGGTGAGCGCCTTGCCGTCGGCAGGCAGGATCACCAGGACGTCGACCTTCTTGTTGATCAGCGTCTCGACCTGGCCGATCTGGGCGGCGGTGTCGTTGGAGCCCTCGGTGATGTCCAGCGTCACCTCCGAGTACTTCGCCGCACGCGACTTGGCGTTCTCGTTGATCGCGTTGAGCCAGCCGTGGTCGGCCTGAGGGCCGGCGAAGCCGATGGTGACGGGCGAGCCGGGCTTGTCGTCGGCGGCGGCCGGCTGGGTGTTGGTCGCCGACTCCTTCTTCTCGGGCTCATTGCTGGTACAGGCGGTGAGGAAGGCACCCGCGGAGATGGCGGCGGTGCCGAAGAGCAGTCCTCTGCGGCTGGTTTCTGGCATGGCGGTTCAACCCTTCAAGTTAGGGCGGTACAGGGGTAGCGGGTGCGAGGTCGGAGGTCAGGCCTCGCCGTTGCGCACGGTGCGGCGCTGGACCAGTACGGCGGCGACGATGATGGCGCCCTTCGCGATCTGCTGGACATCGCTCTGGAGATTGTTGAGCGCGAAGATATTGGTGATCGTGGTGAAGACCAGAACACCGAGGACGGAGCCGACGATGGTGCCTCGGCCGCCGCTGAGCAGGGTGCCGCCGATGATCGCCGCGGCGATGGCGTCCAGCTCGTACAGGTTTCCGTTGGTGTTCTGTCCCGAGCCCGCCAGGATGATCAGCAGGAAGGCCGCGATACCGCAGCAGAGCCCGGAGAGCAGATAGAGATAGAGGCGCTGGCGCCGTACATCGATACCGGCGAGCCTGGCGGCCTCCGCGTTGCCGCCGACGGCGACGGTGCGCCGGCCGAAGGTCGTACGGTTGAGCACCAGCCAGCCGATGACCGTGACGGCGGCGAAGACCAGTACGAGCGGCGGTATCCCGAGGATGTACGAGTCGGGGATACCGAGGTCGAGCACCGAGTTGACGGTGACGATCTGGGTCTTGCCGTCGGTGAGCTGGAGGGCGAGACCGCGGGCGGAGGCGAGCATCGCGAGAGTCGCGATGAACGGCACCATCCCGCCGTACGCGATCAGCAGTCCGTTCACCAGTCCGCAGCCGAGACCGACAACCACGGCGGTGAAGAGGATGCCGGCGAAGCCGTACTCCTGGGTGGCGAGTGTCGTCGCCCAGACGGAGGACAGCGCCACGATCGCGCCCACCGACAGATCGATACCACCGCTGGTGATCACAAAGGTCATACCGACCGTGACCACACCGATGACCGAGGCCTGGGTGAGGACGAGCTGGAGGTTGTTGGTGTCCAGGAACTGATCCGGCTTGGTGATACCGCCGACGACGATCAGTGCGGCGAGCACGCCGAGCAGGGAGAGGTTACGGACGTCGAGACGGAGCCCGAGGGAACGCCACCCGCCCTTCTCCTCCGGGGACTTGGCTGCGGACGTGGATGAGGCAGTCGTGGCGGGCGTGGGCGGCTCGGACGTGGCCGCGGCGTCGGGCCCGCCCTGCTGCGCCTCGGAGGCAGGCTGTTTCATGGCGTCGGGCTCCCTTCCATCACAAGGTCGAGTACACGGTGCTCGTCAAGCTCCTGGGCGGGCGCCCGATGGACGATCCGGCCCTCACGGAGCACCAGCACCCGGTCGGCGAGGCCCAGTACTTCGGGTACCTCGCTGGAGACGAGCAGCACGGCGAGGCCTTCGTCGGCCAGCCGGCGGATCACGGCGTACAGCTCGGCGCGGGCGCCGACATCGACACCGCGTGTCGGTTCGTCAAGTAGCAGGACACGGCAGCCGCGCAGCAGCCAGCGGGCGAGGACCGCCTTCTGCTGATTGCCGCCGGAGAGCGTACGGATCGGGACGTCCGGGTTGTCGGGGCGCAGGGAGAGCTCCCTGGTGGCCGCCCTGGCCTCGGTCCGTTCCGCCGAGCGGTCGAGCCAGCCGATCCGCGCGAACCGGGAGAGCGACGACACCGACACATTGCGGGTGACCGATTCGAGCATCAGCAGGCCCTGGGCCTTGCGTTCCTCGGGCGCCAGCCCAAGTCCCGCGCGTACGGCGGCGGGTACGCTGCCGGGCCGCAGCGGAGTGCCGTTGACAAGAACACGGCCCGCACTGGGCTTGCGTGCTCCGTAGATGGTCTCCAGGATCTCGGAGCGTCCCGAGCCGACGAGTCCCGCGAGTCCGACGATCTCGCCGGGCCGCAGTTCGAGGTCGACCGGCTCGAACTCGCCGTCCCTGGCGAGCCCTTCGACACGCAGTACGGGCTCGGCCGACGCGGCTGCGGCCGTGGCCGGCGCGGGCCGCTCGGGGAAGACGTACTCGACATCGCGGCCGGTCATCAGGGCGACGACCTCGCGGGTCGGCGTCTCCTTGGCCGGCAGGGCGACGGCCACGGTACGGCCGTCCTTGATGACCGTGACACGGTCGCCGATGCGCCGGATCTCCTCCAGCCGGTGGGAGATGTAGATGACAGCGACATTGTCGGCGGTCAGTGTGGCCACCACCCGGAAGAGATTGTCGACCTCGTCGGGATCGAGTGCGGCCGACGGCTCGTCCATCACGATGAGCCGTACGTCGTGGGAGAGGGCCCGTGCCATGGACACGATCTGCTGCTGGGCGGCGGAGAGCGAGCCGACCGGCCGGTGCGCCTGGATCTCCGGGTGGCCGAGCCGCTTGAGCAGCGCCGTCGCCGCGCTCCTCGCCTCCCGGCCCTTGACCACGAAGCCCGCGGTGGTCGGTTCATGGCCGAGGAAGATGTTCTCGGCGACCGACAGGCCCTCGACCAGGTCGAGTTCCTGGTAGATGGTGGCGATCCCGAGCTTCATGGCGGCGACGGGCGACTTGAGCGTGACCTCCTCACCCTGCCAGGTGATCACTCCGCCGTCGGGCTGATGGGCCCCGGCGAGCACCTTGATGAGGGTGGACTTGCCGGCGCCGTTCTGGCCCAGCAGGCAGTGGACCTCGCCCGCCTGGACCTCCAGGTCCACACCGTCGAGCGCGCGGACGCCAGGAAAGATCTTGGTGATGCCGGACATGGTGAGCAGAGGGCTCTGTGGTGGTGCTGGTGCCATGGCGTAATCCCCTCGGCGGATGCGGCCCGCCCTGCGGGCAGGACAGAACAGAGGCGGAGCAGAACAAGGGCAGGGCGGAACCAGGTGCGGCGGAGCTGTGTGAGGTCGTACGGGTACGGCGACGCCGGTCGTACGGTGCGTGTGCTGCGGCTCGTGCTGACGCTGTGACGGTGGTGTGCGGCTCGTGCGGGTGCCGAGGGCCCGTGGGACACGGGAGCGCGGCGACATCGGGTACGGCTGGTGCCGGTGGTGCGGATGGATCAAGTGGCGCCGATGGTGCGGCTCTTACGGTGGTGCGCCGGTGGTACCGGTCGTGCTCGGCGGTGCTGACGGTGCGGGTGCTGCGTGTGGTGCCGGTTCTGCTGTGTAGTGCGGGCGGTGCCGGTACTGCTTGGTGGTGCGGGCGGTGCGGCTCCTGCGGGGTGGTGCAGGGTGGTGCTCGGTGGTGCGGCTCTTGCGGATGGTGCGTGGTGTCCGGTGGTGCGTGCCGCCGGCCTCAGGCCGGCGAGAACAGATGGTCGCTGATGAGCCGGGCCGCGCCGGTGACTCCGGCGGTCGGGCCCAACTCCCCCAGGACGATGGGGAGATTGCCGGTGGCCAGCGGCAGTGACTGCCGGTAGACCTGGGTGCGGACGCTGGCGAGCAGGGTGTGACCGAGGCCGGTCACACCGCCGCCGATCACCACCAGGCCCGGGTTGAAGAAGCTGACGAGGCCCGCGATGACCTGACCGACGCGGTTACCGCCCTCGCGTATCAGATCCAGCGCGGTGGGATCTCCGGCGGCGGCAGCCGCGGCCACATCGACGGCGGTGAGCCGGCCCGATGCCTCCAGCCGTCCGGCCAGCTCGGGCGAGCGCCCGGTGCGCGCCGCGTCCTCGGCGTCACGGGCGAGCGCGGCGCCGCTGAAGTAGGCCTCCAGACAGCCCTTGTTGCCACAGGCGCAGGCGCGGCCGTCCGCCACGACCTGGATATGGCCGATGTCACCGGCGCTGCCGGTCGTACCGCGGTAGACCTCGCCGCCGACGACGATGCCGCAGCCGATACCCGTGCCGATCTTGATGCAGAGGAAGTCTCCGGCGGAGCGCGCGACACCCGCGTGCTGCTCGCCCATCGCCATCAGATTCACATCGTTGTCGACCATGACCGGACAGCCGAGCTCCTGGCTGAGGGCCTCCCGTACCGGGAAGCCGTCCCAGCCGGGCATGATCGGCGGCGCGACCGGGACACCCTCGGGAAAGCGGACAGGACCCGGGACTCCGATCCCCGCACCGTCGAACTCCTCGGCGAGTCCGGTGACCTTGAGCTTGGCCGCCATGGCAAGCACCTGCTCGAAGACGGCGACGGGCCCTTCGCGGACATCCATGGGGTGGTTGAGATGTCCCAGTACCTCAAGCTCCGCGTTGGTCACGGCCACATCGATCGAGGTGGCGCCTATGTCGACGCCGAGGAAGCGCAGGGCGGGCGCCAGCCGGATGTTGTGGGAGCGCCGGCCGCCGCGTGAGGCGGCGAGCCCGTCGGCGACGACCAGACCGGTCTCCAGCAGCCGGTCCACCTCGACGGCGAGCTTGGAGCGCGACAGATCGACCTGATCGCCGAGCTGCGCACGGGAGTTGGGCCCACCGTCGCGCAGCAGTCTGAGCAGTCGCGCCTGATGGGCGTTCGCGGGTCGTGCCGTCATACGTCTCACGCGCCCCTCCCCGCCTTCTCGGCCATGTCTGTCGGCTTTCGAGGGAACGTAGCAGCGCTTGCCCTCAGTGGGAAGAAGTTGAGCGGGAATCAGTCCCAACTTTCTCCACACCGAGGACAAAGCTGTTTTTTGGCATGACTTTTGAGACCCCTTGGGGCCTTATGTGTGATTCGTCCGGATCAGCCGGTTATGGGCGGATCAGACCTGCGTACGGTGGTGATAGGTGCTGCGCGTGTGCTCCGTGTGGCCCTTCATGACCTCGACCGCACGCCGCTCGTCACGCGCCGAGATCGCGTCGATCAGCTCGCGGTGCTCGATCCAGGACTGCTTGCCGCGCTGTCTGGCGACCGGCGTGTAGTACCACCGGACCCGGCGGTCCACCTGCGCGGCCAGCTCGGCGAGCACGACATTGCCCGCCAGCTCCATGACCTTGGCGTGGAAGGCCGCGTTGGTGGCGACCGTCAGATCGACGTCGTCGTCCGCCACGGACTGCTCGCCCCGGGCGCAGAGCGCCTCCAGGGCGGCGATCCCGGCCGTGCCGGAGTTGGCCGCGGCCAGCCGGGCGGCCTCCGCCTCCAGGAGCGTACGGACCGAGAGGAGCTGATCCGCCTCCTCCTCCGTCGGCTCATGGACGAAGGCGCCCTGGGCCGGGCGCAGATCGACCCAGCCCTCCGTGTTCAGCCGCTGGAGCGCCTCGCGCACCGGCTGCCTGGACACTCCGAGATGGCCCGCGAGTTCACTCTCGACGAGATGCTGGCCGGGCCGGAGCGCCCTGGTCGTGATCAGTTCGAGCAGGGCTTCGTACACGCGCTCACGCAGCGGACCGGGCCGTTCGAGCTTGGGTACGGCTCCCTGTGCCAATTTCGCGGACAACATCGCGGGTCCCCCTCATGGCCGGCGGTGTCAATGACGGTAGCGACTCACTTCAAGACATTGGCTATCGTCTACAGTCTACCGAGAACGGCGAGGGTTATGGGCAGCGGATGACCTGGCCCGCGTAGGAGAGATTGCCTCCGAAGCCGAAGAGCAGCACCGGAGCACCGGATTCGACCTCTCGGCGTTCCACAAGTTTGGACAGGGCCATGGGGATCGACGCGGCGGACGTATTGCCCGATTCCACGACATCGCGGGCGATCACGGCGTTGACCGCGCCGATCTTCTGGGCGACCGGCTCGATGATCCGCAGATTGGCCTGATGGAGCACGACCGCGGCCAGTTCCTCGGGAGTGACTCCCGCCTTCTCGCAGACCTTGCGCGCGATGGGCGGCAGCTGGGTGGTGGCCCAGCGGTAGACCGACTGGCCCTCCTGGGCGAACCGCGGCGGAGTGCCCTCGATCCGTACGGCGTGGCCCATCTCCGGCACCGAGCCCCAGAGCACCGGACCGATGCCCGGCTCCTCGGCGTCACCGGTCGCCACGACCACCGCCGCGCCCGCGCCGTCGCCCACCAGCACACAGGTGGAACGATCCGCCCAGTCCGTGACGGCGGTCATCTTGTCGGCGCCGATGACCAGGACCCGGGACGCGGAGCCCGCCCGTACGGCATGGTCGGCCGTGGCCAGGGCATGGGTGAAGCCCGCGCACACGACATTGAGGTCCATCACCGCGGGCGAGGCCATGGAGAGCCGGGCGGCGACCCGGGCCGCCGTGTTCGGCGAGCGGTCGGTCGCGGTGGAGGTCGCGACCAGTACGAGATCGACGTCCGCCGGGGTGAGACCGGCCGCGGCGAGCGCCTTGGCGCCCGCGTGCGCGGCCAGCTCGTCCACCGGCTCGTCCGGTCCCGCCACATGGCGGGTCTTGATCCCTACCCGGCTGCTGATCCATTCATCACTGGTGTCGACCAGCGCCGCCAGATCGTGATTGGTGAGCACCTTGGCGGGCTGATAGTGCCCGAGCGCGGCGATACGAGTGCCGGTCATGCCCGGGACCCCCTCTGCTGTCGACGTCAGGAGTGCTCCAGTCTCCTCAGCGACTCACGAGTAAGGGGACAGGCGAACCAACAGGATTCGCCGCCGCCGCTTGGAGACTCCCGATCATCCGGTGAAGAGCTGCTTGGCCTTGAGGACCAGCTCGTACACACCGTACGCGAGCGGGAGGCCCACCCAAAGCCAGGCGAAGACGATCAGACCGGTACGCCGGGGTGTCTCAAGCGGCCCGGTCCCGGGCGTCGTGCTGCTGTTCGTCGGCGAGTTGGTCATCCGCTTCCTCCTTCGGGGCGTTCGGGGCGGGGACATGGTGGCGTGGATGGACGGGCCTGACGAGTTCATTGGCGACGAAGCCGACGACCAGCAGGCCGATCATGATGGTGAAGGAGAGTCCGTAGAGTCCGGAACCGCTCTTGCCCGCCTCCTCCTGGCTGTCCGCCACCCGGTTGACGATGAGCGGGCCGAGCACGCCCGCGGTGGACCACGCGGTCAGCAGCCGGCCGTGGATGGCGCCGACCTGGTAGGTGCCGAAGAGGTCCTTGAGATAGGCGGGGATGGTGGCGAAGCCGCCTCCGTAGAAGGAGAGGATCACCAGCGCGCAGATCACGAACAGCGGCTTGGAGGAGTCGCCGAACCGCGCGATCAGCAGATACATCACGGCGCCGACACCGAGATAGACACGGTAGACGTTCTTGCGGCCGATCAGGTCCGAGGTCGAGGACCAGCCGATACGGCCCGCCATATTGGCGGCGGAGAGCAGGGCCACAAAGCCGGCCGCGGCGGAGACGGAGACCGGTGTGTCCGTCCGCGCGAAGAAGTCGGTGATCATCGGCGCGGCCTTCTCCAGGATGCCGATGCCCGCGGTGACGTTCATGCACAGCACGACCCACAGACACCAGAACTGCGGAGTGCGTACGGCGGACCGCGCCGACACCTGGGCGGTGGAGATCAGCGCGCCGGCGGGCCGTACCGCGTCGGGAGCCTTGCGCGGCCGGTCGTCCGGGCGGGGCACCCGGACGAGCAGTACGCCGAGCGACATGAACACCGCGTACACCAGACCGTGCACCAGGAAGGCGAGCGCGATGCCCTTGCTGTCCGTACCGAACGACTCCAGCATCTGCGCCGACCAGGGCGAGGCGATGAGCGCGCCGCCGCCGAAGCCCATGATGGCGATGCCCGTGGCCATGCCGGGCCGGTCCGGGAACCACTTGATGAGCGTGGAGACCGGCGAGATATAGCCGATGCCGAGCCCGATGCCGCCGACGAAGCCGTAGCCGAAGACGATCAGCCAGTACTGCTCGGTGGCCGCGCCGAGCGCGGCGAGCAGAAAGCCGGAGGAGAAACAGCACAGGGCGACGGTCATCGCCCAGCGCGGTCCGTTGCGCTCGACGAGTGTGCCGCCGAAGGCGGCCGAGAGGCCGAGCATCACGATGCCGAGCTGGAAGGGCAGCGCGCTCGCGGTACCGGAGAGACCGAGCGCGGATTCGAGCGCGGGTTTGAACACGCTCCAGGCATATGCCTGGCCGATCGAGAGATGCACCGACAGCGCGGCGGGGGGCACCAGCCAACGGCTCCAGCCGGCGGGCGCGAGTGGTGGGGTCATTCGCCGAACTCTAGAAACCGAACGCCCAGGTTGGGAAGGTCCGGAGAAGATCCACCGCCGAGTTTGCCGACTGCATACCGAACGGAAGCCTTGTCGGCCAGATCTCCATACTGTAGACAATATATCGCCCGTCAGGGTGCGAGCAACAGAGTGTGACCCTTCCCTCGGTCTCCCTCAAACCGAACGGAGAGCCCCACATGAAAGTCGCAGTTGTCGGCGCCGGAGCCATCGGCGCCTATGTCGGAGCCGCCCTCGACCGGGCCGGTGCCGACGTCCATCTCATCGCCCGCGGGCCGCATCTGGCGGCCATGAGAGAGCACGGAGTCCGGGTGCTCAGCCCTCGCGGCGATTTCACCGCGCGGGTGCACGCCACCGACCGGCCCGAGGACATCGGCCCGGTCGACTATGTGTTCCTCGGCCTCAAGGCGAATTCCTATGCGGCGTGCGGGCCGCTGGTGACACCGCTGTTCAAGGAGAACACCGCGGTGATCGCCGCTCAGAACGGCATCCCTTGGTGGTATTTCCACGGTCACGGCGGCCCGTACGACGGCCGTCGCGTCGAGAGCGTGGATCCGCTCGGTTCGGTCAGCTCCGTGCTGCCGCCCGAGCGCGCGATCGGATGCGTGGTCTACGCCGCGACGGAACTGGAGGGACCGGGCGTCGTCCGGCATCTCGAAGGAACCCGTTTCTCCATCGGCGAACCGGACCGCTCGGTGTCCGGAAGGTGTCTGGAATTCAGCGAGGCCATGTGGACGGGCGGTCTCAAATGCCCCGTCGAGCCCGAGTTGCGCGATGACATCTGGATCAAGCTCCTCGGCAACATCTCCTTCAACCCGATCAGCGCCCTCACCCGGGCGACGATGCGGGAGATGTGCCTGCACGGCAGTACCCGTCAGGTGATCGAGCACATGATGTCCGAGACCCTGGCGGTCGCGGAGGCGCTCGGCTGCCGTCCCGACATCTCGATCGAGAAGCGGCTGGCCGGCGCCGAACGCGTCGGGGACCACCGCACGTCCACACTCCAGGACCTGGAGAAGGGCAAACCGCTGGAGCTGGACGTTCTGCTCTCGGCCGTGGTGGAGCTCGCGGACATCACCGGTGTGCCGGTGCCGACGCTCCGTACGGTGGAAGCGATCTCGGATCTGCTGGCCCGCGGCGTGGCCGCCTGATCTTCCCGCACTACCCGATCCTCACTCGCGATAGGCGGGTACGCGTCAATTCCCTTATAGAGGGTTCCCACGCGTACCCGCCTACTGAATACTGTATGCAATGGGCGCGGCCAGTTGGCCCTCACTCATGAGGAGAGCGCGGCGTGAAAAAACGAGACCGAACACCGAAGACGTATGCCCGTATCACCTATCCGATGGTCCGGGACGAAAAGGGCGGCCCTCTGCGCAGGGCGAGCTGGGACGAGGCGCTGGACCGGGCCGCGGCGGGCCTGGGTGCCGCGCGCGGAGCGTTCGGAATGTTCTCGTGCGCACGCGCGACCAACGAAATGAACTATGTGGCGCAGAAGTTCGCGCGTGTGGTCATGGGCACCAACAACGTGGACTCCTGCAACAGGACATGCCATGCGCCCAGCGTGGCCGGTCTCTCCGCGGTCTTCGGATCCGGTGGCGGCACCTCCTCGTACGGCGAGGTCGACCACACCGATCTGATCGTGATGTGGGGCTCCAACGCGCGCTTCGCGCATCCCATCTTCTTCCAGCATGTGCTGCGCGGTATCAGGAACGGCGCGCGTATGTATGCCGTCGATCCGCGCCGTACCTCCACCGCGGAATGGGCCGAGAGCTGGCTCGGACTCAATGTCGGTACGGACATTCCGCTGGCGCACGCGGTCGGCCGCGAGATCATTCACGCGGGACTGCACAATGTGTCCTTCATCGAGCGCGCGACCACCGGCTTCGAGGAGTACGCCGCCGAGGTCGAGCCGTGGACGCTCACGGTGGCCGAGAAGGTGACGGGCGTACCGGCCGAGGCCATCCGCGATCTGGCCCATGCCTATGCCCGCGCCGAACGGGCCCAGCTCTGCTGGACGCTGGGCATCACCGAGCACCACAACGGCACCGACAATGTCCGGGCGCTGATCAATCTCGCGCTGCTCACCGGCCATGTCGGACGGTACGGCTCCGGTGTGCAGCCGCTGCGCGGCCAGAACAACGTCCAGGGCGGCGGCGACATGGGAGCCATCCCCAACCGGCTGCCCGGCTTCCAGGACATCCTGGAGCCGGACGTACGGCAGAAGTTCGAGACCGCGTGGGACACCGTCATCCAACCCAGGTACGGGATGACGCTGACGGAGATGTTCGAGGCGATGGAGACCGGCGACCTCAAGGCCGTCTACTGCATCGGCGAGAATCCCGCGCAGTCCGAGGCGGACAGCGAGCAGGCCGTGGAGCGGATGAAGCAGCTCGACTATCTGGTGGTGCAGGACATCTTCCTCACCAAGACCGCCGAACTCGCCGATGTGGTGCTGCCCGCCACGGCCGCCTGGGCCGAGACCGACGGCACCACCACCAACAGCGAGCGCCGTGTGCAGCGCGTACGCAAGGCGGTCGAGCCGCCGGGCGAGGCGCGCGAGGACATCGACATCATCTGCGATCTGGCGGGCCGGCTCGGCCACCCGTGGAAGTACGCGGACGCGGAGTCGGTCTGGAACGAGCTGCGTTCGGTCTCTCCCGACCACTACGGGATGACCTATGAGCGGCTGGCCGAGCACCAGGGAATCCAGTGGCCGTGTCCGGACACGGAGAAGCTCGAACCCACCTATCTGCACGGCCGGCTGTGGGAGGCGGATCCCGCCAGGCGCGGCAGGCTCGCGCCGTTCGGCATCGTCAAGCACGATCCTCCGGTCGATCTGACAGATGATCAGTTCCCGATCAGGCTCACCACGGGCCGTCGGCTCGACTCGTACAACACCGGTGTGCAGAGCGGGAGTTTCGCCTCTCCGCTGCGGCGCGGCGAGTATGTGGAGCTGTGCCCGGAGGACGCCGAGCGGTACGGAGTGTCGGTCGGCGAGGAGGTACGGATCAGCTCGCGGCGCGGTGCGGTGCAGGCACCGGTCTGGATCGATCCCGGGCTGCGGCCGGGACTGGCCTTCATGACCATGCACTTCCCGGACGAGGTGGACACCAACCAGCTCACCATCGAGGCCAACTGCCCGATCGCCGGCACCGCCGAGTTCAAGGCGTCGGCGATCCGGATCGAGAAGCTGCCCGTGACCACCACCGCGTCCCTGTCCGCGTCCGCGTGAGGAGCTGAGCATCAGTGGATCTGCACTTCGGTGACAGCAAGCCGACCGACGAGGAACGGGCCGCGGTCGACGCGCTGCTCGGCCCGCCGGCCTCGGCGTGGGAAGGCGCGGACGACCGTACGGACACGGATCTGCGCTGGGCACGCGGCGGCCGTGAGGCACGCGAACGGCGGGACCTGCTGTTGCCGGGGCTGCACGCGGTCAACGACCGCATCGGCTGGATCAGCGAGGGCGCGCTGGACTATCTCTGCCGGCGGCTGACCGTGCCGCCGGCGGAGGCGTACGGCGTCGCCACGTTCTACGCGATGTTCGCGGTCAAGCCGCGCCCGGCGAAGGTGCTGCACGTCTGTACGGACGTGGCCTGCGCGGCCCATGGCTCCACGGCGCTCTGCGCGGCGCTGGAGGAGCGCCTCGGCGCGGCCGGCTCCGCCGCGGGCGGAGTCGTCTGGCAGCCGAGTCCCTGTCTCGGTCTCTGTGAACGGGCCCCGGCGGCGCTGGTCATCCAGGCCGGCGTCCCGTCCGAGGCCGCCACGGCCACTGTGAGCGCCGGCTCCGCGCGGGACGGCGCGGAGCCGGCACCAGCTCCCTGGGGCGCCCGGCCCTCCTGGCCGGCCGGGGCCGATCCGGCAGGCCCGCTGCGGCCGGCCGGGGCCACCGCCCCGGTGAACGGCGTACGGCCCGAGGGCACGCCTCAGGAGCCCGCGCCCCGGCCGTACGCCACGGCCGTCATCGCGCCCGCGACCGCCGAGGCCCTCGTCCTCGCGGCGGCCGAGCCCGAGGCGGCGCCCGGCGAACCGGCCGCCGCCATGGCCGTACCGCAGGCCGGACAGCCCGGGCTGACGCTGCTCGGACGCGTCGGTGTGGTCGATCCGTACAGCCTCGACGACTACCGCGCGCACGGCGGCTACACGGCGCTGCGGCGGGCCTTCGAGCTCGGGCCCGCCGGAGTCATCCGGGAGGTCACGGACGCCGGTCTGGTGGGCCGTGGCGGCGCGGCCTTCCCCACCGGGCGCAAGTGGCAGGCCACCGCCTCCCAGCCCGCCCATCCGCACTATCTGGTCTGCAACGCCGACGAGTCCGAGCCCGGCACCTTCAAGGACCGGGTGGTCATGGAGGGCGATCCGTACTCGCTGGTCGAGGCGATGACCATCGCCGGGTACGCGGTCGGCGCGCAGCGCGGCTTCCTCTATCTGCGCGGCGAGTATCCGCGCGCCCTGCGGCTCCTCCAGCACGCGATCGACCAGGCGCGCGCCCGCGGACTGCTCGGGGACGACGTCCTCGGCCAGGGATACGCGTTCGACATCGAGATCCGGCGCGGCGCCGGCGCGTACATCTGCGGTGAGGAGACCGCGCTGTTCAACTCGATCGAGGGCTATCGCGGCGAGCCGCGCTCCAAGCCTCCGTTCCCGGTGGAGAAGGGCCTGTTCGGCAAGCCCACCGTCGAGAACAACGTCGAGACGCTGATCAATGTGCTGCCCATCCTGACCGGCGGCGCGCAGGCGTACGCGGCGATCGGGACCGGCCAGTCCACCGGCCCCAAGCTCTTCTGTGTCTCGGGCAATGTGGAGCGGCCCGGTATCTACGAGCTGCCGTTCGGCGCCACGCTCGGCGAGCTGCTCCAACTGGCGGGCCCGTCGCCCACCATGCGGGCGATCCTCCTCGGCGGCGCGGCGGGCGGTTTCGTACGGCCGGACGAGCTGGACATCCCGCTCACCTTCGAGGGCACCCGGGCCGCGGGCACCACGCTGGGTTCCGGCGTGGTGCTGGTGCTGGACGACACGGTCGAACTGCCCAGGATCCTCGTCCGTATCGCCGAGTTCTTCCGTGACGAGTCCTGCGGCCAGTGCGTTCCCTGCCGGGTCGGCACGGTCCGCCAGGAGGAAGCGCTGCACCGGATCGTGGACCGTACCGGTGCCGCGGCGGCCGACGACATCGCGCTGCTGCGCGAGGTCGGTCAGGCCATGAAGGACGCCTCCATCTGCGGTCTGGGACAGACCGCGTGGAGTGCCGTCGAGTCCGCCATCGACCGTCTGGGGGCCTACAAGTGACCGCGATACCTCTCCAGTTGCCGCGCCGTCTGATCGAGTTCACACTCGACGGCCAGGAGACACGGGTGCCCGAAGGCTCCACGATCCTGGACGCCTGCCGGGCGGCGGGCAAGGACATCCCGACGCTCTGCGAGGGCGACACACTGACGCCGAAGAACGCCTGCCGGGTGTGTGTCGTGGAGGTCGAGGGCGCGCGTGTGCTCGCTCCGGCCTGCTCACGCAAGGCCGAGGCCGGTATGACAGTCAGCACGGACAGTGCGCGTGCCCGGCACAGCCGTAAGATCGTCCTCGAACTCCTCGCCTCCTCGACGGATCTCTCGACCACACCGAGGGCCGCCGAATGGATCAAGGAGTACGAGGCGAAGCCGGAGCGCTTCGGCGCGGACGCGGCCCGGCTCAACGAGGAGCCCAAGGTCGACAACGATCTGTACGTCCGTGACTACGACAAGTGCATCCAGTGCTATAAGTGTGTGGACGCATGCGGCGAACAGTGGCAGAACTCCTTCGCGATCTCTGTGGCGGGCCGGGGCTTCGACGCCCGTATCTCCACCGAGCACGACGCTCCGCTCACCGACTCCGCGTGTGTCTACTGCGGCAACTGCATCGAGGTGTGTCCGACCGGAGCGCTCAGCTTCAAGTCGGAGTTCGACATGCGGGAAGCCGGAACATGGGACGAGTCGGCGCAGACCGAGACCACCACGATCTGCGCGTACTGCGGCGTCGGATGCAATCTGACACTGCATGTACAGGAGAATGAGATCGTCAAGGTCACCTCTCCGCACGACAACCCCGTGACACACGGCAACCTCTGTATCAAGGGCCGCTTCGGCTACCAGCACGTACAGCAGCGCTGAACGCCTGACGAGTAGGACTGATCACCATGGGACGGGTCACCGAACGCCGTCGCACCATCCGTATCAGGGACGGAGTCGTCTCGGCCCGTCCTGACACCCTGGTGGCCGAGGAGCCACTGGAAATCCGGCTGAACGGCAAGCCGCTCGCCATCACCATGCGCACCCCGGGCGACGACTTCGCACTCGCGGCGGGCTTCCTGGTGAGCGAGGGCGTCCTCGCGAGCGCCGCCGATCTGCGCTCCATCGTGTACTGCGCCGGAGCCAAGGCCGACGGCTCCAACACCTACAACGTGGTCGATGTCCAGCTCGCTCCCGGTGTGCCGGTCCCGGACATCACACTGGAGCGCAACGTCTACACGACCTCCTCGTGCGGACTGTGCGGCAAGGCCAGCCTGGACGCGGTACGGACCACGGCCCGCTTCCCGATCGGTGACGATCCCCGGGTCCGGGTGGAGCCGGAGTTCCTCGCCGGACTCCCGGACCGGCTGCGGGCGGCACAGCAGGTCTTCGACCGGACCGGAGGGCTGCACGCGGCGGCCCTGTTCTCGGAGAGCGGCGAGATGCTGGACATCCGGGAAGACGTGGGCCGGCACAACGCGGTCGACAAGCTGGTCGGCCGGGCACTGCGGCAGGATCTGCTGCCGCTCTCCCGGGCGATCCTGCTGGTGTCGGGCCGTGCCTCCTTCGAGCTGGCGCAGAAAGCCGTGATGGCGGGAATCCCGGTGCTGGCGGCGGTCTCCGCGCCGTCATCGCTCGCCGTCGATCTCGCGGCCGAGACCGGGCTGACCCTGGTCGGCTTTCTGCGCGGCTCGTCCATGAACGTGTACGCGGGCGATGAGCGTATCGCCTTGCACACCGGGGTGTGACTCTCCCCGCTGCACGGGACAAGGACCTGGCCGGCGGGGAGCGCCCCCTGCGCCGGCCGGGTCCGTTCCGGTTGTTTTTTGAGGCTCGGTTCGCCTCCGGGCCCCTCTTTTTTGGGGCTCGGTTCGCCTCCGGGGCGCTTTATGTCGATGCCGACGGTCGACCGTGCTCGATTCGCTCGTACCTCGCGAACCTCCGCGCGCTCTCCCTTTCGGCACCGACGCGCCCCTTCGGCTCACTCGCCGGCGTCCGTGCGGGGCCGGGGCGTCTCCGCGACCCGGGGCGGCCGACCCGACCTGCCCGACCAGAAGATGTGGCGCATCGACCGCATCGCCGACTACCCGTCAGTGCGGTGGCGCAGCTGTGCGGGGGCGATCTCGCTCGGGCCGCCGTCGGTGTCGCGTACGCAGTGCCTCACGAGCCGGGGTGCGTGGTGGTGAGCGGTGGTGTGCCTTCTGCTGCTCGTTCCCTCTGGCGCCAGGTTCCTGGCGGGTGTCCGTGGTGGCGGCGGAAGGCGGCCGCGAACGCGAAGGGTGAGCCGTAGCCGACGGCGTCGGCGATCTGGGCGAGGGTGAGATCGTCGGCGCGCAGGTGGTCGCGGGCGAGCGTCATGCGCCATTCGGTCAGGTACTGCATGGGGGCTTGGCCGAGCGCCTCCCGGAACAGCCTCGCGAAGGCGGCCCGGGACAGTCCGCTGATCGCGGCGAGTTCGGGGACCGTCCACGGGTGGGCGGCGTTCTCGTGCATGGCTTGCAGCGCGGCGCCCAGCCGGGAATCTGCGGAGGCCCGGTACCAGCGCGGTGCGGTCGAGCTGCGGCGGAAGTCGCTGCGGATGGCGAGCACGAGAAGCAGGTCCAGGAGGCGGTCCAGTACGATCTGCTGGGCGGGTTCGGTCCGGACCAGCTCGCGGGACAGCAGGGTGATCACCTCCCGCAGGGGATCGTCGATCGCCGCCAAGAGGGTCATGACCTGGGGCAGTGCGTCGAGCAGTCCGCTGCCGACATCGCCGGAGAACTGATAGGCGCCGCAGAGGAACACTGTGGCCTGCGGGTTGTCGCCGGGGCCCGCCTGGGCGTGGCGTGCCCGGAACTCCTCCGGCTCCAGGCATTCGGCGCCCGGCTCGTGCGCAATGTAGTGGTTCGGCCCGCCGCGTACCAGCGCAACGGTTCCCGGTGCGAGCTCCACCGGCCTGCCGGGGGTGTCCAGCCAGAGGTAGGCCCGTCCGCGGACGACGGTGTGCACGGCGAGCTGGATCGAGCCGCCCAGCCGCAGTCCCCACGGCGGTTCGGCGACCGTCCGCGCGAACACCGCGCCGGTGGCGCGCGCCCGCACCAGGTGGTCAGACAGCAGGTCCATAAAATCATGGTTGAGCAGGACGAGCGTCTGGGTCAAGGTGCGAGAGTTTCACGTAAACAATCGAGCGGAACACGCATGGATTGTCTCGGCCTCGGCTTCGAGTATGGAGCCATGAACGATGAAGCACCTACCGCACTCATCCTGGGTGGCACCGGCCGGACCGGCTCGCTGTTGACGGGCGCACTCGCCCGGCGAGGAATCACCCCCCGTACCGCCGCGCGCCGCGGAGCCGACGTCCGGTTCGACTGGGACGACCCGGCCACCCATCCGGACGCCCTGGACGGCGTGGACCGCCTCTACCTGGTGACACCGGTCATGCGCGTCCGGTACGCGGACCAGGTCGCCGACTTCCTGGACGTCGCCGAGACGGCCGGCGTACACCACGTCACCTTCCTGAGCACCTACAACGCCCACCAGGCGCCACGGGAAATCGACATCGCAGCCGTCGAGGCCGACCTCGCCTCCCGGCGCGCCATGACGCATTCCGTTCTGCGCCCCGCCTGGGTGATGCAGAACTTCGCCGACGACCACCTCCCAGTCATCGATGGGGTGATCACGGCCCCGAGCGGCGGCGGCAGGGAGGCATTCGTCGACGCGGAAGACATCGCGGCAGCCGCGGCCGAGACGCTGCTGGACCCCGAAACGCACGCCGGGGCCACCTACGCGCTCACCGGCCCGCGGGCCCTCACCTTCCGCGAGGTCGCGGACACCATCGCCTCCGTGAGCGGCCGCCCCGTCTTCTACAACGACATCGACCAGGAGGCATGGATCAACGGCGCGCTCGCCGCGGGAGTCCCCGCCGACTACGCGGTGATGCTGCGCTGGCTCACCAGCGCCATCGTCACCGGCAACGGCTCCACGTCCACAGGCGACATCGAGAAGGTCACCGGCCGGCCGGCCACCACCTTCCGCGAGTTCGCCGAGCGCAACGCCCGCGCCTGGACAGTGGAGGCGTCATGAGCAAGACCGTTGGCGACAGCGCTCCCTTCGGGGCGAACAGCCCGTTCTTCCGCATCATCAAGGAGGGCCTGGACGGCCTGGTCGACGGGGAGGACTACTTCGATCTTCTCGCCGAGGACGTGGTCTTCGAGTACGTGATCTCCGTGCCGGGGTACCCCAAGCGGGTCGAGGGACGGCAGGGGATCATCGACCTCTACAGCAACTACGGCGACTACATGAAGCTGGGCAGCGCGGACAATCTCCGCGTCCACCGGGACCTCGAGACTTCCGTCGTGGTCCTGGAGTACGAAGTGCACGGCACGTCGGTCCAGACAGGCCGGCCCTACGACAACCGCTTCGTCTCGGTCGTGACCGTCAAGGACCGCAAGGTGATCCACTGGCGCGACTACCTGGACCCCGTCGCCGTCTTCGACGCAGCCGGATGGCCGCAAGGCCGCCACTCGTAACGGCCAGCGCATCAGGCACCTGTCAGCCGCGCCCACAGGGGCGCCACACAGATGCGTAGACGACCGGTCATTGGGTCGGCTGTATCGTGATGTTGTCCAAGCGCCCGCCCAGTTCACAGGGCTCCTCTGCGCTTCGGCTTCGCCGCCGCAGGCGCCCGCCGCCATCACCCGCAGCTGCCAGGCCCCGGGATACACTGCTCCGCCCCACCCCGACCGGAGGTCATCTCAGTGTTCCCCGCACGGGTACTTGCCGGTGCCCCGTTGGCTTTGTTGATTCTCGCCCTGTCCGGCTGCTCTACCCTCTGGGACTGCACCGACACGACGGCGGAGCGCGGTGAGGCCGGTGTCAGGGTGCAGGTCGAGAACACGTCCGGGCAGCCTCTCGGCGTCACCGCCGAGGTCGTTGACTGGCGACTTGAGCCCCACCCGCAGGTGCCCTCCGAAGGTGACCAGGTCCACTTCCACTACCGCTTCGACGGCGCCGATGAAATATCCGAACCTGGAGTGGATGCCTGCGCGGTCGACAAGGAGCGCGTGGCGTTGGGGTGTCAGACGGTTTATTCGTCCGGGGCGTGGCCCGGGCCGGACGGTGCCCTCACGGGCGACGACTGGCTCGCCGTCGAGCACCCTGAGCAGGTTGACGGAGTGCTGTTGATCCCCAATGACCAGTCCTACGACCGACGAACCTGCGAGCAGGACGTCAAGGACGGTGGCGGGACGCATCCTCCGGAACCAGCCCGCATGGGGGACCAGCTGTAAGGAGGTCAAGGCGGTTGAGCGCGAGGCACGGGTCTGCCGGCGCCCTGGTGTTTGCGCTGTTTGGTGGTCTGGTTGTGCGCCCCCAGAACTACCGGACCTGACACTCAACCGTCAGGCCGATAGCCCGACATCACCCCATCAAGTTCAGTAGCTGGTCAGCTCGGTGTCGGAGATTGGCCAGAGGGTCCGTCGTCATTGGCCGGTTCCTTGAGCGGCGAGTTCGGCGTCCAGGTCGATGACCGTCACGCGGCGGAGCTGGCGCAGGAGTTGATGGGCGAGAACGAAGCGGAGATCAGCTCTGCCGTATCCCACCTGAAGGGTCCTGGGCTCCGGTACGAGCCCGCCCATCGCCGGGAGAAAGGGCGTCGGCGGGAGGTACGGAACCCCGAACACTCCCCAGACGGTCGGTTTCTTGGCCCGCACGGCTGTGTACCGCCGCACAAGACGCGGGCACTGCTCACGGGAGAGCCGGGCGCACGGCAGGCACAACGGCGGCTGCCCGGTGGGCTCCTCCTCCAGCTCGGCGGCGCTGCGGACCGTTCCCTCCAATAAGAAAAGCGTGCCCAGCCGGGTCGTACTGGCGGGACCGGCACAGACCTGGCACAGCAGGTCCCGCATCGCCTGGCGCTGCCGCGAGAAACTCACATCGCGAAACCGCGGCTCACCGACCCCGGCGCGGCCGACGGTGCGCGCCCACAGCGCACCGAACTTGTCACGGTCGGCCGCGTCATCGTGCCGATAAAACAGCCCTTTCCTACTGAGGCACAGGTCCGCCCTTGACACATCCCGCTCGTCACTCCACCGCGTGATGAACGGGACCTTCAACTCGCCGGTCACGCCGCGACCTCCCGGGAGGGCCTGCGGATCTCGAACCAGACGTCCTTGCCCAGGGAGTGCCCCTCAACTCCCCAGGTATCGGCCATGCTTTCCAGGACGACCATGCCGCGTCCGCTCTCCGCGGCCCAGTCCGGTTCGCGGACGACCGGCAGTGCGCCGCTGGTGTCGCTGACCACTACGCGGACGCCGTCAAGTCGGCGCTGGAGAGTGAGCACACACTGCGCGGAATCGGTGTGCTTGCCCACATTGGACAGCAGCTCGTGCGTGCACAGCGCGGTGGTCTCCGCCAACGAGGCAAAGCCCCAGAGCCGTACGTACACGCCGACGATCTGACGGATACCCCCGAGGACACCCGGTCGAACGGTCAGCTCCTGCCGGTACTGCGTGGTGTCTGTGTCTGCCATGACGCCCATGGCTCCTTCGGCGCCCTGAACCAGGCGCATCGCAAGTGGCTTTGACGCCCCGTGACTTCTCGGACGCCATCTGTGATGGCAACAGAGTGGACCCACCCACGCCCGTACCGCAACTAGGTGAGCTACAAAATTGCAGATTGGCAAGAACTTGCCAACCGAGTCGGCGCGTGGCGACAGTTGGAGATGCTGTGGTTCGATACGGCACACCACTGCCGAACTCATCCGGAAAGGAGGCCGAGTTGCCAAGCCATCCACGTCCAACGGTCCGACGCCGCAAGGTAGGCGGCGAGTTCAAGCGCCTGCGCGAAGCGGCGGGCATCAAGATGGAGGAGGCCGCCGAGCGCATCGGCGGCGACAAGTCCAAGATCTCCCGCCAGGAGAACGGGCGTCAGGGAATCACCAAGCTGGAGGCCGAAGCGTTGCTGGCCCTGTACCGGGTTGAGGACCAGCGGCTGAAGACGGCGCTGACGACGATGGCGCGGGAGGGCCGACGGAAGGGCTGGTGGGCGCAGTACAGCGACCTCGTTGGCGAACATTTCGAGGAGCAGATCAGCATCGAGTCCGACGCAGTCCGGATACTGGCCTTCCAGCCGCTACTGGTCCCTGGCCTCCTGCAGACGCGGGAGTACGCGGAGGAATCCATCCGAAACGTTGAGAAGGGCGCTCCCGAGGATCGGATCGAGTCATTCATCACCGTACGGATGGACCGGCAGGAGATCCTGCGGAGGGAGAACGCACCCCAACTCGTCTGCCTGCTGGACGAATCCGTGCTTCATCGCGCGGTCGGCGGGCCGAAGGTAATGGCTGCCCAGCTCCAACGGCTGATCGAGTTGGACAACCCGCCACAGTTGTCCATCCAGGTCATCCCCTTCGGACAGGGCTGGCACGCGGGCCTGGATGGCGCGTTCACTATCTTCTCGTACCCGGATCCCATGGATCTGGACGTTGTCAGCCTGGGATACCTCGACGGGATGCTGTATCTGGAGGAGGATGGACCTGTCGACCGGTACAAGCTCGCTTTTGACCAACTCCGGGCGAGCGCTCTACCGTCGCGACAGTCCATGGCCCTGATCACACGAGTGGCCAGAGCGCTGACCAGCTAGAGGCAGGTAGACGAGATGATCCGGCACGGCCTCCCCGAGGACAAGTGGCAGAAGTCCTCCTACAGCCCTGACAACGGGGGGCAATGCTTCGAACGACAGACGACCGCCGAGGGCCTCGTCGCCGTCGGCGACAGCAAGAACCGCCCCCTGGGAGCCCACACCTTCGAACCGGCCGCATGGCAGCAGTTCATCAACGCCGTACGAACGGGCACCGTCTAGCTCCACAAGCACCCGCACCCCGCCGGCAGGCCACCCGCCTGGCGGGGAACGCTGGTGGGCGCCGCCGCGCGTATCGGCGGGGCGGCGCCTACCAGCGGGCGAGAGGCCGCTGAAGTGGATCAGAGGATCACACTAAGGTCATGCTGATCCGCTCTCCCTGTACGGTCCAGTGCTGGCGGAGCCCGGAGGGGTTGCACGGCTCCACGTTGGTCAGGCGGGTTTTCGGGTAGTCACTGGCGAGGCACATTTCGGGGTACACGGACTGCGAGATCGATTCGCCGTTGACGGTCCAGTGCTGGCGAGGCCCGGAGGGGTTGCACGGCTCTACGTTGATTATGCGGGTTTGCGGGTAGTTACTGGCCAGACACATATCGGGGTACAGGGACTGCGAGATCGATTCGCCGTTGATGGTCCAGTGCTGGCGGGGCCCGGAGGAGTTGCACGACTCCACGTTGACTATGCGAGTTCTCGGGTAGTCACTGGCCAGGCACATGGTGCCGACGGCCGAGACCGCGTCGACAGGTGCGACGGCCGCCACGGCGGCCGACGGCAGCGCGGAGGACGTCAGTGCGACAAGGGCGGGTACGAGGAGCCTACGAAACACGTTAGCCACGAGGTGGAACCCTCCATGGTCGGCAGATCCACATCAGCCGGGACGCATCTGCTGGTCCTGGCCAACGGATCTGGGTGATTGCAGCCTCGAAAGGTTCCCCTCATTCTTGAAGTCATATGCGCCACATGCAGTACATGGCTGTGGGATCGGATGGCCCCACCGCTGCCAAAGCGGCCCGCGCGGCGACACCTTCATACCTTCATCCCGGACGGCGGCCGGTTCCCCCCACCGGCCTCCGCGCCGCCCGGCGCACCCCGCGCCCCGGTACCGGCCGGCAAAACCCAGCCCGTCCGGCGATTGAGGACGGAACGGCCCCGCACAGACCCGGTGACCTTGCATCGGCGCTCAGCACTCGCGGCCAAGCGCGCGCCGGTCAGAGCGCGGCCCGTGCCCCCGCCGGCGGTGCGGCGCTTTCGCGCGGGAGAGGGTCAGGCACGGGCCCCGCGGCCGGCGGCGAGGCGCCGAGCGCCGATGCCCGGCGCTTCGCGATGACCGCGCACACCATCAGCTGCATCTGGTGGAAGAGCATCAGCGGCAGTACCGCGAGGCTCGCTCCCGACCCAAACAGCACGCTCGCCATGGGCAGTCCGGCCGCCAGGCTCTTCTTCGAGCCCGCGAACTGGATCGCGATCCGGTCCGCCCGACCGAAGCCCAGACGTTTCGCGCCGTACCAGCTCAGCGTCAGCATCGTCGCGAGCAGCACCGCCTCGACGGCCAGCAGCGCGGCCAGGGCGGCCGGAGTCACGCGGTGCCAGATGCCCGCCACCATGCCCTCGCCGAACGCGGTGTAGACGACCAGCAGGATCGAACCGCGGTCGACGAAGCCCAGCAGCTTCCGGTGCCGGGTGAGGAAGCCGCCGACCCAGCGGCGCAGCGCCTGGCCCGCCAGGAAGGGCAGCAGGAGCTGCACGACGATCCCGGCCAGCGAGTCGGCCGAGAAGCCGGCCGTGTCGCCGCCGATCAGCAGCGCCGCGAGCACCGGTGTGAGCACGATGCCCGCGAGGCTGGAGAACGATCCGGCGCAGATCGCCGCGGGCACATTGCCGCGCGCCATGGAGGTGAAGGCGATGGACGACTGGATGGTCGACGGCGCCAGACAGAGGAAGAGCAGCCCGTTGTAGAGCTGCGGAGTCAGCACCGACGGGACGAGTCCGCCTGCCGCCAGCCCGAGCAGCGGAAAGACCATGAACGTGCAGGCGAGGACGGTCAGATGGAGCCGCCAGTGCCGCAGTCCTTCGACCACCTCACGGGTGGACAGCCGGGCCCCGTAGAGGAAGAACAGCACCGCCACCGCGCCGGTCGACGCGCCGTCCGCGACCTCGGCGGCCCGGCCGGAGGCCGGCAGTACGGCCGCGAGCGCGACGCTCGCGAGAAGCGCCAGGATGAACGGATCGACGGGCAGCCATGACGGTATGCGCGGGCGTGGGGTACGGCGGCGGTCGATGTGCTCCACTACTGCAAGTGCTCCACTACTGGCTGTCGGTACGCGTCGTGCCTCCCCATCATCCGCCGATCGCCCTTGATCGGGAATCCCGTATACCGCACTGACTGTTATCAGGCTTCGTGATAACCACATGACCTGGCCATAACCTGGCCGTATGTACGACCCAGGACAGCTCCGCACTTTTCTCGCCGTGGCGCAGACGCTCAGCTTCACACGGGCGGCACGCAGACTGGGGCTGCGCCAGTCCACGGTGAGCCAGCACATCCGCCGGCTGGAGGATGCCACCGGGCGACCGCTGTTCATCCGGGACACCCACCGGGTGGAGCTGACGGAGGACGGCGAGGCCATGCTCGGCTTCGCCCGGACGATCCTGGCGGCCCATGAGCGCGCCGCGGCCTTCTTCACCGGCACCCGGCTGCGCGGCCGGCTCCGCTTCGGGGCCTCGGAGGACTTCGTACTGACCCGGCTGCCGGAGATCCTGGAGTCCTTCCGGCGCGACCATCCCGAGGTGGATCTGGAGCTGACGGTCGAGCTGTCCGGCACGCTGCACGCCCGGCTCGCGGCGGGCCGGCTCGATCTCGTACTGGCCAAACGGCGCCCGGGCGACACCCATGGCGAGCTCGTCTGGCAGTCCACGCTCGACTGGATCGGAGCGCCACGGCTACGGCTCGATCCGGACCGCCCGCTCCCGCTGATCCTCTTCCCGCCGCCCGCCATCACCCGCGCCCGCGCGCTGGAGGTGCTGGAGGCGCACGGCAGGAGCTGGCGCGCCGCGTGTACGAGCGCGAGCCTGAGCGGGCTGATCGCGGCGGCCCGCGCCGGGCTCGGCGTGATGGCCCATACGCGCGGGCTGATCCCGCCGGGCCTGCTGCCCGTACCGGCCAGGGCCGGCCTGCCCGAACTGGGCGAGGTGGACTTCGTCCTGCTGCACGGACGAGGCCGCGGGCACGCGGCGGCCCAGGAGGCGGCGGATGCCCTGGCCACGGCGATCCTGGCGGCCGGCGACCGGCTGCACCGCCTGTCGCCCACCGACGCCTGACGCGCCCGCCCGCCTCGTAGGTCCCGCCCGTAAGTCCGCCCCGTAGGTACGGACCAAGCTTCCCGGCGAGGGCTCACCCGTGTCAGTGACGTATCAGTGACGTACGGATTCGGTGCAGACTCCACCCGCTCCCGACCCACTCCCGCCGACTCCGTGGTCAGATGTCGGCCCCGCTCCGGCGCTGCGCGGAGCGTGACAAGGAGCAAGTCATTGCGCGAGTTCAGCCTCCCTCCTCTGCCGGCCGCCCCCCACGTCGGTGGGCTCGCGGACGCCGTCTTCGAGCACGCGCTCGACGATCCCGGTCATGTCGTGCTCGGCCGCAAGGACGAGGAGGGCCGCTGGCGGGACATCACCTCCGCCGCGTTCCGTGACGAGGTGCTCCGGCTGGCCAAAGGGCTGCTCGCGCACGGTGTACGGTTCGGCGACCGCGTCGCGATCATGTCCCGTACCCGCTACGAGTGGACGCTCTTCGACTTCGCGCTCTGGTCCGTCGGCGCCCAGCCCGTACCCGTCTATCCCACCTCCTCCGCCGAGCAGGTCCACTGGATGCTCCATGACGCCGAGGTCTCGGCCTGCGTGGTGGAGCACGAGGACCACGCCATGACCGTCGGTTCGGTGATCGACCGGCTGCCACGGCTCGAACGGCTCTGGCAGCTCGACGCCGGCGCGGTGGCGGAGCTGTTCGCGGCGGGCGCCGGGCTCGACGACGAGATGGTGCACCGCCATCGCAGGGCGGTGACACCGGACTCCGTGGCCACGGTGATCTACACCTCGGGCACCACCGGCCGGCCCAAGGGATGTGTGATCACCCACGCCAACTTCATGTTCGAGGCGGACACGGTGCTCGCCCGCTGGGAGCCGGTCTTCCACACCAGATCGGGCGACGAGGCGTCGACGCTGCTCTTCCTCCCGCTCTCCCATGTCTTCGGGCGGATGATCGAGATCGCGGCGATCCGCGGCCGGGTGAAGCTGGGCCATCAGCCCGCGCTCCAGGCGAGCGCGCTGCTGCCCGATCTGGCCGCGTTCCGGCCGTCGTTCATCCTGGCCGTGCCCTACATCTTCGAGAAGGTCTACGCGGCGGCGCGCCGCAAGGCGGAGACCGAGGGCAGAACGGGCCCGTTCGACAAGGCCGTGGATGTGGCCGTGCGTTACGCGGAGGCGGTGGAGCGGCGGGCCTTCGGCTTCGGCCCAGGGCCCTCCGCCGCGCTGCGCGTACAGCACCAGTTCTTCGACAAGGCCGTCTACGGCAAGGTCCGCGAGGCGATGGGCGGCCGGGTACGTCATGCCATGTCCGGCGGTTCCGCGATGGACCGGCGGCTCGGGCTCTTCTTCGCGGGCGCGGGCATCACCGTCTACGAGGGCTACGGGCTCACGGAGTCGAGCGCGGCGGCCACGGCCAATCCGCCCGAGCGCACGCGTTACGGCACGGTGGGACAGCCGGTCCCGGGCACCTCGGTGCGTATCGCCAGGGACGGCGAGGTGTGGCTGCGCGGCGGCCAGATCTTCTCCGGCTATCTCAATGACCCGAAGGCGACCGACGCCGTGCTGCGGGACGGCTGGCTCGCCACCGGAGATCTGGGCTCGCTCGACGAGGACGGCTATCTCACCATCACCGGGCGGAAGAAGGAGATCCTGGTGACCTCGGGCGGCAAGAGCGTGTCGCCCGGTGCTCTGGAGGAACGCGTACGGGCCCATGCGCTGGTGGCCCAGTGCATCGTGGTCGGCAATGACCGTCCGTATATCGCCGCGCTGGTCACCGTGGACCGGGACGCCGTGGACCACTGGCTCTCCGTCCAGGGCAAACCGCCGCTGAAACCGGCCGAGCTGGTCCGGGACCCGGATCTGGAGACGGAGATCAGACGAGCGGTGGTGGCCGCGAACACGGCGGTGTCCCAGGCCGAGTCGATCCGTACGTTCCGGATCCTGGCGCATCCGTTCACCGAGGAGCACGGGCTGCTCACGCCCTCGCTGAAGCTCAAGCGCAAGGCGATCGAGACCGCGTATGCCGCCGAGGTCGACGCACTCTACCGTTGAGGCGCTCCACCCCTGAGGAGGGCGGGAATCCGTCCGTCGCTGTGATCGTTGGAACAGCGAAGGAGCAGAGAAGAAGCCACCGACGACGTAAGGATCGACCGCTCGTGAGCAAGGTCCCCACGCTTACCCTCAACAACGGCATCGAGATGCCCCAGCTCGGCTTCGGCGTCTGGCAGGTACCGGACGCCGAGGCGGTGAAGGCGGTCGCCACCGCCCTGGAGTCCGGCTACCGGAGCATCGACACCGCCGCCATCTACGGCAACGAAGAGGGCACGGGCCAGGCCATCGCCGCCTCCGGGATCGCCCGGGAGGAACTGTTCGTCACCACCAAGCTGTGGAACAGCGACCAGGGATACGAGTCGGCCCTGCGCGCCTTCGACACCTCGCTGGAGAAGCTCGGGCTGGACTATGTCGACCTGTATCTCATCCACTGGCCGAGGCCCGACGCCGGCACCTATGTCGACACGTACAAGGCGTTCGAGAAGATCCACGCGGACGGCCGCGCCAAGGCCATCGGTGTCTCGAACTTCCTTCCCGCGCATCTGGAGCGGCTGATCGGCGAGACCTCCGTGGTCCCGGCCGTCAACCAGATCGAGCTGCATCCGCAGCTTCCGCAGACCGGGTCCCGCGCCTTCCACGCCGAGCACTCCATCACCACCGAGGCCTGGTCACCGCTGGGCCAGGGCAAGGGACTGCTGGAGGTGCCGACGGTGGTGGCGGTCGCGCGCAAGCACGAGCGGACTCCGGCGCAGGTGGTGCTGCGCTGGCATCTCCAGCTCGGGCATGTGGTGATCCCCAAGTCCGTGACGCCGTCGCGGATCCAGGAGAACATCGACGTCTTCGGCTTCGAGCTGGACGCGGACGATCTGGCGGCGTTCGCCGCGCTGGACGAGGGCAGGCGTCTCGGCCCGGACCCGGCGACGTTCAACGTCTGAGCCGGCGCCGGGCCCGTCCGGCGATCGAGGCCACACACGGCGCGCGGGCGCCGCGGCGCGAGGTCCATAGGGCCTACGCACCTGTCGCGGCGCCCGCGCGGTATTCCTGCGGGCTGACACCCCGTACGCGTTTGAAGGCGGCGCTCAGCGCGAACGAGCCGCTGTAGCCGACCTTTCTGGCCACCGACTCGACCGTCGCGTCCGTACCGCGCAGCAGATCGGCGGCGAGCGCGAGCCGCCAGCCGGTGAGATACGCCATCGGCGGCTCTCCGACGAGTTCGGCGAAGCGGCGCGCGAGTCCGGCCCGGGAGACTCCGCACGCGGCGGCGAGAGTGGCGACCGTCCAAGGACGGGCCGGCTCGTTCTGGAGGAGCCGCAGGGCGTTGCCGACCGCCGGATCGGCCATGGCACGGTACCAGCCGGGAGCCTCGGCGTCAGGCCGCGAGAACCACGCTCTGAGCACACCTATCAGCATCAGATCCAGCACCCGGTCGAGAACCACGCCCTGCCCGGGTTCGTCCCGCGAGATCTCCTCGTCCAGGACCGTCATCAGCGGGCTGTTCGAGGCGGTGGCGGGGAGTTGGATCAGCGAGGGCAGGGCGTCCAGCAGCCGTCGGCTGACCTCACCGTCCATCTGGTACGTCCCGATCAGTACGGTCGTACCGCCGTCCGGAGCGTTGCCCCAGGTCCGTACGCCCAGATGCATGGACTGGGCGAGCGGTTCGCCCTCCAGCGTGTGACAGACACCGCCGGGACCGATCAGCGCGCGCGGCGCGGTCAGCGGGCTGTCCGCGGTGAGATACGGCTCGGGGCCACGGGCGATCGCCACATCTCCGGGCCGCAGCAGCACCGGCTCGGCGCCGCCGTCCGGGACGATCCACGCCTCGCCTCGGGTGACGCACATCAGACAGAGCGGAGCGCGGTCCTCGATGCGCACCGACCACGGCGGCTCCATCACCATGCGCAGCAGAAAAGCCCCCCGGGCCCGCGGTCCGTCCAGGAGTCCGGCGAGTACGTCCATGGTCACCAGCGTAAATGCACCGGGCAGGCGACTCGTCGCCGCACCGATCAGTTCGCGCCGTGTGCCGGGGCAATCTCCTCGACACGCCGTGCGAGGGCGAAGTCCTTCACGGTGACGGCGCCGCCCGCGTCATGGGTGTGCACGGCGAGAGCGACGGTGTGATAGCCGAGCGTCAGATCGGAGTGATGGTTCAACTCCTCCTGAATCCGGGCGACATGGACGACCATGGCGGTCGCGGCGAAGTGGCTGCCGAGCCGGTAGGTACGGGCGAGACGGCTGTCCGTCAGGGACCAGCCGGGAAAGTCTCGCAGCCGTGCCTCGATCTCCTGCGGGGACAGCGGTTCGGTGGCCATGGGCGAAGCTCCTTGCGGAAATGTGGGGACATGGGGGACACGGGAGGCGACGCGGCCGACGATACGTCGTGTCCCGGGCATCGGGCGGGATGTCAGACCCATGGTCAAGACTTGATGGTCCGACAGATCCATGGGGAGGAAGCCGGTATGACCACCACCACATCCACTACGTCCGGCACGTCCAGTACGTCCGGCACGGCGAGCGAGTACAGCGCGGCCCAGGCCTATCTGCGGCTCATGGCGGCCGTACGGGCGGTGCTGGACGATCCGCTTCAGGCCGCGCTCGCCGCGCCGCTGCTGGCGGCTCCTCTCGCCGAGGCGGACGCGGCCCTGACCGCGGCCGGACTGGCGGGCAACGAGCGGGACTTCCTGCATCTGGTCGCCACCCAGGCGCTGGGCCCGGCGCCGGGCGGCGGGAAGGCGGAGGACCGGTGAGCGGGCGGCCCGGCGTCCCGGGAGCCACGAAAGCCACGGGAGCAGGGCGTCCGGGAGCAGGGCGCCCGTGGGACGGGCGCTCCGTTTCCGGCGCGCCCGTCCCACGTATCCGTCCGGCCCCGTCGGCCGACGGATCAGCCGCGTGTCAGCCGCAGGGTGATCAGTTCGAACGGGCGGAGCGACAGCCGTACCGCGCCGTCCGTCAGCTCCGGCCGCTCCACACCGTCCCGCAGCGGCCGTTCCAGCAGATCGGTCACCTCCAGCCCGGTGGCCTCGAAGCCCAGGCCGACGCGGACCTTCGCCCGTCCGCCGGTCGACTCGTAGAGCCGTACGACCAGATCGCCGCTCCCGTCGTCGGCCAGCTTCACCGCGCTGACGACGACGGCATCGTTGTCGACGGTGACCAGCGGTGCCACCTCGGTGTCTCCGGTGAGCCTGCGCTCCGGCAGATTGATCCGGTAGCCCTCGCGGACGGCGTCGCCGATGGAGGCGCCGGGCGCCAGGGCGTGCCGGAAGCGGTGCACGCCCTGGTCGGTCTCCGGGTCCGGGAAGCGCGGCGCGCGCAGCAGCGAGACACGCACCGTCGTGGTCGTACCGGCGTCCGAGGCCCGTACCGTACGGGTCACGTCGTGTCCGTACGTCGAGTCGTTCACCAGTGCGACACCCCAGCCAGGCTCATCAAGGTGGACGAAGCGGTGGTTGCAGGCCTCGAACTTGGCGGCCTCCCAGCTCGTATTGGTGTGGGTGGCCCGGTAGACATGGCCGAACTGCGTCTCCGAGGCATAGCGCTCGGCGTGCACGTCCAGCGGGAACGCGGCCTTCAGGAACTTCTCGGTCTCGTGCCAGTCGACCTCGGTGTCGATGTCGAGCCGCTTGACTCCCGGCGCGAGCGTCAGAAGCTGGGTGACCTTCGACGCGCCGAAGGTGCGGACGAGACGGACGGAGGCGGCGCCGGTGCCCTCGACCGGAGTGAGTTCGTCGAGATCGGTGAGATCGGTGACGGTGTTCCGGTAGAACTCGTCCACGTCCCAGGCGTCCCACTGGTTCGGGAAGTCGGGATGGATCTGGAGGAGATTGGCCGCCTCGCCGGGAGCGACGGTCTCGCGCTCCGCGCTGATGTCGTAGACCGACACCACCAGTCCGCGGCTGTCGATCTCGACCTCCAGCAGACCGTTGCTGAGCATGTAACCGCCGCCCTCGCGCGGCAGCAGCTCGGCGCTGCCGCCGCCGGTGGCAGCTCCCGCCGCGCCCGCCGCGACACCACCGCGCGCGTGCGGCGCGGAGTTGAAGAGCAGGGCCGTGGAACCGGCCGGATCGCCGGCGAGAGCGCGTTGCGCCGAGTCGATGATCCCGTTCAGCTCCTCGGCGACACGTGCGTAGGTCCGCGCGGCCTCGCGGTGCACCCAGGCGATGGACGAGCCGGGCAGGATGTCATGGAACTGGTGCAGGAGCACCGTCTTCCAGATCCGGTCGAGCTGCTCGTACGGATACAGGGCGCCGGTCCGTACGGCGGCGGTGGCGGCCCACAGCTCGGCCTCGCGCAGCAGATGCTCGCTGCGCCGGTTGCCCTGCTTGGTCTTCGCCTGGCTGGTGAGAGTGGCGCGGTGCAGCTCCAGATAGAGCTCGCCGACCCAGACCGGCGGATTCGGATGCTCCGCCTCGGCCTTGGCGAAGAAGGCGCCGGGCGTCTCCCACTCGACGGTCGCGGAGCCTTCGAGGCTGCGCATCCGGGCGGCCTTGGCGACCATCTCGCGGGTGGTGCCGCCGCCTCCGTCGCCCCACCCGGTCGGCGCGAGCGAGTGTCTGGCGACGCCCTTCTCCTTGAAGTTCCGTGCGGCATGGGCGATCTGGGCGCCCGTCATCGAGCAGTTGTAGGTGTCGATCGGCGGGAAGTGCGTGAAGATCCGCGTCCCGTCGATGCCCTCCCAGGTGAAGGTGTGATGCGGGAATTTATTGATCTTGCTCCACGAGATCTTCTGCGTGAGCAGCCACTTGGATCCCGCGGCCTTGATGATCTGCGGCAGTCCCGCGGCGAAGCCGAAGGTGTCGGGCAGCCACGCCTCGTCGTTCTCGATGCCGAACTCGTCCAGGAAGAAACGCTTTCCATGGACGAACTGCCGGGCCATCGCCTCGGAGCCGGGCATATTGGTGTCGGACTCGACCCACATACCGCCGGCCGGTACGAACCGGCCCTCCGCCACGGCCTTCTTGACCTTGGCGTAGACCTCGGGCCGGTGCTCCTTGATCCAGGCGAACTGCTGCGCCTGCGACATCGCGAAGACGAACTCGGGCTCGTCCTCCAGCAGGGCGGTCATATTGGCCGTCGTACGGGCCACCTTACGGACCGTCTCGCGCAGCGGCCACAGCCAGGCCGAGTCGATGTGCGCGTGGCCGACCGCGCTGATCCGGTGCGCGGTCGACGGCGCCGGAGCGGCCAGCACCTCGGCGAGCCGCTCCCGGGCGGCGGCGGCGGTGCCGCCCACGTCCTGGAGGTCGACCGCGTCGAGCGCGCGGCTGATGGCGCGCAGGATCTCCCAGCGGCGGGCGCCGTCGACAGGCAGCTCGGCCATCAGTTCGCCGAGCACCTCAAGGTCCTGGACGAGCTGCCAGACGGTCTCGTCGAAGACGGCGAGATCCATCCGCGCGAGCGTGTACTGCGGTTCGGTGCCCGCGGTCTCCTTGTCGCCGAGCGTGGTCGGCAGGAACGGGTGATAGTCGAGGATCACCGGGTTGGACGCGGCCTCGATATGCAGCAGCACCTCTTCGCCGCCCGCGACGGGCGCGCCGATCCGTACCCACTGGTTGCGCGGATTGAGGCCCTTCACCGGAGAGCCGTCGGGCCGGTAGACCAGGCCCTCGCACTGGAATCCCGGCATGTTCTCGTCGAATCCGAGGTCGAGCAGGGCCTCCACGGTGCGGCCCGCCCACCGCTCGGGGACGGTTCCGGAGACGCGGAACCAGCTCGTGCCCCAGGGCGCGCCCCAGCGGTCGCCGACCGCGATCGGCGTGGTCGGGCCGGCGAGGCCCTCCTCGACCGGTACGGGCTCTCCCGGCGCGGTCCAGACGGCGATGTCGAGCGGTACGGATTCGGGATATACGGCGGGCCGGATGCGCTCGTCGAGGACCCGCTTGAGGCGGCCTTCGACCAGGCTGCGGTCGTCGTGCATGTGGGAACGCTCCTGAGGTGCGTGAGAGGTGCGGTGAGTGCGGGTGGCCAGTGGCCGACCTGCTGGCGGCCGGCAGGGACGGTATACGGAGTACGAGGTCGCGGGCTACGGGCTACGGGCTACGGGCTACGGGCTACGGGCTACGGGAAGGTGTACCCGGGATCGGAGGATCAGCCGACCTGGTCCGGATGGACGACCTCGGTGATACCGCGCATCGCCAGATGCTCCTTGTCCCCGGCCCGGCCCGCAAGGACCGCGCTCGGACGGACACCGGCCGCCGTGAGCCGGGCGAAGGCCTCGAAGAACGCTCCGCCGGGACCGCAGACGGCACGGGCGGGCACGGCGTCGTCGTCCCCGGTGTCCACCACGAGCGCGGTGGTGCGCACCTCGGGCGCGTACCGTCTGCCGCGCCACTCCTCGACGATCCGTGCGAGGGCCCGTCCGGCGGGCTTGGCCTGCCGGTCGTTGGTCAGCAGACCGAGGCTGTACTCCAGCTCCGGAAAGTCGGCGAGCGAGCGCGACACATCGTGCGAGCACCACCAGGTGATGCCCCAGACATCGGCGCAGTCCAGCGCGTTGGCCACGGTCGCCTCGGTGAACGCGGCGGCGTGCTCGGCCGGGATCACCGGCGCGGGCGCACCGACCTCCTGGAGCCAGACCGGCCGGTGCGGCTCCAGCGCCCAGGCCTTGGCCAGCTCGATCAGATAGGCGGCGTGGTGCTCGGTGGCGGTGCCGGTACGGCCGTACCGCTGGGCGGTGCCGTTGAACACCCAGGAGTGCACGGCGGTGACGGCACCGATCCTCGCCGCGTGCGCCGGAGTGAAGGCGTGCCCGTCCTGGTACCAGGCGGCGTCGTACTCGGCGTGCAGATGGAGCTTGCCTGGCGCTCCCTGCTCGCATGCCTCCAGCATCCGGTGGAGCCAGCCGGCCGCCTGCGCAGGAGTGATGAGGTCGGGATCGGGATGCGGCGGCCCGGAGAACTGGTTGATCTCGTTGCCGACGGTCATCCCGATGAAGTTGGGCCGGTCGGCGAGCGCGACGGCGAGCGTACGCAGATACTCGGCCTGTCCGGCGACGACATCGTTGTCCGTGAAGATGTTTCGGCGGTGCCAGGTCTGTGTCCAGGCGGGCAGGAAGTCGAAGCTCGACAAGTGGCCCTGGAGTCCGTCGACATTGACGTCCAGTCCGCGTTCGGCCGCCGCGTCGGCGAGCTGGACGAGCTGTTCGATCGCGCGGGGCCTGATCAGGGTGCGGTTGGGCTGGAAGAGCGGCCAGAGCGGGAAGACCCGGATGTGATCGAGGCCGAGCTCCGCGATGGAGTCCAGATCGGCACGTACGGCGTCGGGATCGAAGTCCAGCCAGTGGTGGAACCAGCCCTGGCTGGGCGTGTAGTTGACGCCGAAACGCGGCGCGGACGCAGGCGCGGACGCGGGTGCGGAAGGCGCGGGTGGTGCGGAAGTGCTCATACTGGCAACGTTGTCCTGGTTCTGGGTGCGGTGTCCGTCAGCCTTTGACGGCGCCTTCGCCGACGCCTCGGAAGAAGTAGCGCTGGAGACAGGCGAAGAGCCCGATGAGCGGGAGTACGGCGATGATCGTGCCCGCCGCGACCAGCCGTTCGTCGTTGGCGAACGTGCCGTGCAGATAGTTCAGTCCGATGGTCAGAGTGAAGTTCTCCGGATCGCTGAGGACGATCAGCGGCCAGAGGAAGTCGTCCCAGGCGCCCATGAAGGCGAAGATCGCGACCACGGCGAGGGTGCCCTTGACCGAGGGCAGGGCGATCCGCAGGAACCGCTGCCAGACCGTGGCTCCGTCGACATAGGCCGCCTCCTCCACCTCCTGCGGGAGATGGAGAAAGGCGTTGCGCATCAGCAGGACGTTCAGCGCGCTGATGGATCCGGGCAGCAGCACGCCGACCAGGGTGTTGTTCAGACCGAGTTCCCGCATGGTGGTGAACTGGGCGATGATGATGCCCTCGACGGGCACGAGCATGGCGAGGATGAACGCCAGCGTCGCCGCCCGGCGTCCGCGGTAGCGCATCCGGGCCAGCGCGTAGCCGGCCAGCGCGGCGCCCACACAGTTGGTGACCACACTGGCCAGGGCGACCTTCAGCGAGTTGAAGGCGTAATCCCAGACCGGGATGGTGTCGGCGACGCGGCCGTAGTTGTCGAGAGTCGGATCGCTCGGGAGGAACGTCGGCGGAGAGCTGAAGATGTCCTCGCGCAGGCCCTTGAGCGAGGTGGAGAGCTGCCAGAGGAACGGGCCGACCATCAGGGCCAGCACGGCGAGCAGCAGGACATAGCGCACCACGAGCTGCCAGGGCGCGATCCGCCGCCCATCGGCGTCGCTGAAGGTACGGGTACGGGCAGACATGTCCGTGGTCGCGGTCGTCGTGGGGGGTGGGAAGCTCACGCGTCCTCCTTGCGGTCGGCGCGGAGCACCAGCAGCATCAGGGCCACCGTGACGACGAAGACCACCACGGAGATGGCGGACGCGTAGCCGACCCGGCCGGTCAGTCCCGTACCGACGCGCTGCACGAGCATCACCAGAGTGGTGTCCTCGCCCGCGGGACCGCCGCTGGGTCCCGCCATCAGATAGACCTCGGAGAACACCTTGAAGGCGGCGACCGAGGAGAGCGCCCCGACAAGGACCATCGTGGAGCGGACGGCCGGGACGGTCACGGTGACAAAGCGGCGTACGGCTCCCGCACCGTCCACGGCGGCGGCCTCGTGCAGCTCGCGCGGTACGTTGGCCAGAGCGGCCAGATAGACGATCATGTAGTAGCCGAGGCCCTTCCAGACCGTGACGGCCATCGCGCTGAGCAGCAGCAGCCACTGGTCGCTGAGAAAGCCGATCCTGCCGATCCCCACGGTCTCCAGTACGGAGTTGATCAGCCCACGGTCGTCCAGCATCCATACCCAGATCAGCCCGACCACGACGATCGAGGCGACGACGGGTGTGTAGAAGGCGGCGCGGAAGAAGGCGATGCCCGGGATATGCCGCTGGACGAGCAACGCCAGCAGCAGCGGCAGGATGACCAGCGCCGGGACGACACCGACGACATACAGCGTGCTGTTGCGCAGCCCGATCCAGAACATCTCGTCGTCGAGCAGCTCACGGAAGTTGGCGAGTCCCACATACCGGCCGGGCATCAGGGCGCGCCGGTCGGTGAAGGAGTTCACCAGGGTGCTGAAGAACGGATAGAGGCTGAACGCGCCGACGATCAGCAGTCCCGGCGCGGCGAACAGCCAGGGGCTGAAGGGAAGCTGGCGACGGATGCCACGGCCGGGCACCCGGCCGGATCCGAGGCCCGGCCCACGGCGGGACCCGCGGCCGGAGCCGGGGCTCCGGGATGCGAGCCCCGCCGCGGCGGAGTCCGGGGCATGCGCCCCGAGTGCGGTGGTGCTTTTCATGTGCTCGGCTCAGCTCTGCTTGAGCAGTTTGTCGCAGGCCTCGACAGCGCGGTCGAGCGACTCCTGAGGGCTCTGCTTTCCTTGCAGCGCCTTCGCCACCTGGTTGCGCAGCTCGGTCTTCATCTGCTCGCTGAACAGGACCGGTGTGTAATTGACCGCGTTCTTCAGGGACTTGGCGGCGGCGATCCGTACGCGTGTCTCGTCGGTGCCGTCCTCCTTGGTGAAGTACGGATCGTCCAGCGAGCCCTTGGTGCTCGGGAAGATGGCGACCTGCTTGGCGAACGACATCTGGCGGGTGGCGTCGGTCACGAAGTGCGCGAAGGCCACGGCGGCGGGCTTCTCCTTGGTCTTGGAGTTGACCATCACGCCCATGACATACATGTTGACCTTGCCGGTGCTGGTGACCTGGTCGGTGATGCCGATGTTCTTGTAGAGCGTCGGCGCCTGCTTCTTGAAGTTCTCCAGGTCCAGCGCGCTGCCCGGGTTCATGGCCACGGACTCGGTGAGGAACTTGGCGCCCGTGGACTCGGGACTCGCGGTGAGCGCCTGCGGATCGAGCGCCTTGGCGTCGAACAGCTCCTTGTACCGGGTGAGCATCTCCACGCCCTTGGCGTCGTTGAACGCGAAGCCGGTGCCCTCCTTGTTCACGAGCTGGACGCCGTAGCGGCCGAAGTCCTCGATGGTGGGCACCTGGCCGAGGGTGGCGATCTTGCCGTCCGTCTTCTCGGCCATCTCCAGTCCGGCGGCGAAGACCTCGTCGTAGGTGGTCGGCGGCTTCTCGGGATCGAGCCCGGCCTCCTCGAAGAGCCGCTTGTTGTAGAACATCGGGCCGGTGTTGAGGTACCAGGGGAAGCCGTACGTCCCTTCCACACCCGGTATCTGCTGGCTCTTCCAGGCGTCCGGCAGATACTCCTCGCGGAACGCCGCCGCGGTCTTGTCCTTGTCCAGGTCCAGCGTGAGCCCGGCCTTCGTCAAGGGGGCGAGCTGGTCGGGGGAGACATTGACGACATCCGGCAGGGTGCCTGCGGCGGCGTCGGCGCTGAGCTTGTCGGCGTAGCCCTCGGCCGGCCGGTCGACCCATCTCACCTTCGTGTCCGGGTACTTCTTCTCGAAGTCCTCGATGACTCCGTTGAAGTAGTCCTTGAAGTTGGCCTGGAGGTTCCAGGTCTGGAAGGAGATCTGGCCCTTGATGGGTCCTGAGGCGTCGGAGGACTCCTCGGTGCCGGTGTCCCCACTGCTACAGGCACTCAGCGGCAGGACGGCGGCGAGAACAGCGGCGACGGCGGCTGCTCTGCGGGAGATGCGCACGGTGAACGGCTCCTTTGCTCGGACTCGGACGTGCCGGCGGCGAGCCGGAGCCATGGGCCGCCGGCTGCTTATTCCCCGCAGACCTTGCAAGGTGTCCGGAGCAAAGTCAACACATTCGCCCGCCGAAACCGGGACGACATCAGGGACGACAACAAAGGGAACATCATCAGTGCAGCTCAGGGCCGCTCGGCCGGTTTCCTTGTACGAATGACTAATGCGCTTTAGGATGCTCGGACTCAAGCGCATTAGTCCAGAGTCCACACGGCTCGTCCGGTACGGCCGGAAGGTACGGGAAAAAGGGGCACGCGGATGGCAGCGAACCGGCCGTCGGCCAGTGAAGGTCCGGCCAGCGAAGGTCCGGCGCGCAGACGCACTCCGGCGCGCCGTCCGACCATGAAGGACATCGCCCGGCGCGCCGGTGTCTCCGAGAGCGCCGTCTCCTTCGCGCTCAACGGCCGGCCCGGTGTCTCCGAGGCGACGCGGGACCGGGTCCGCCGGGTCGCGGAACAGCTCGGCTGGCGGCCCAGTACGGCGGCACGGGCGCTCTCCGGCGAGGGCTCGGCCACGGTCGGGCTGGTGCTGGCCAGGCCCGCGGCGAGCCTCGGCGTGGACTCGTTCTTTCTCCAGCTCATCTCCGGCATCCAGGAGATCCTGTCAGACCGTCAACTCGGTCTGCTCTTCCAGGTGGTGGAGGACATGGACGCCGAGTGCGCGGTCTACCGGCGCTGGTGGGCGGAGCACCGGGTGGACGGCGTCCTGGTCGTGGATCCCAGGACCGACGATCCGCGGCCCGGGCTGCTGGACGGGCTGGGCCTGCCCGGAGTCGTCATCGGCGCGCTGCCCGACAGCGACGCCGGTCCGCATCCGGTTCTCTCGCAGGTACGGGCCGACGACGCGGGCGCGATGGCGTCCGTGGTCGACCGGCTGTACGCGCTGGGCCACCGGCGGATCGTCCATATCGCGGGGCTTCCCTCGCTCGCGCACACCGAGCGGCGCATCCGCTCGCTGCGGATCGAGGTCGGCCGGCGCGGACTGACCGAGGTGCGCTCGCTGACGACGGACTACTCCGACACCCAGGGCGCGGCGGTGACCCGTCGGGTCCTGGCGCGGGCCGGAGCGCCGACGGCCCTGATCTACGACAACGATGTGATGGCCGCGGCCGGCACGGCGGTCACGGCGGAGCTCGGTCTCTCCGTACCGGGCGATGTCTCGGTCGTCT
Organism: Streptomyces sp. NPDC059743; assembly: GCF_042732975.1. NCBI lineage: Bacteria > Bacillati > Actinomycetota > Actinomycetes > Kitasatosporales > Streptomycetaceae > Streptomyces > Streptomyces sp. NPDC059743. The sequence continues at coordinate 67,944 of NZ_JBHWGS010000015.1, forward strand.
CCTGGGAGGACTCGGCCCTGTGCCGGCTGGTACGGCCCTGGCTGACGGCGCTCTCCCGCGACACGATCGGGTTCGGCCGGATCGCGGCGCGCGAGCTGGCCGCGCTGCTCGACGGCGGCGAGCCACGCACCGTACAGGTACCGCTGCCGGCGCTGATCGAGCGGGAGAGCACAGGCCCGGCACCAGGCTCTGTCTGACACCTTCCTGGCACCTTCCGCTTGGCCGAAAATCATTCTTGTCACGACCATTGACACCCCAAGAGATCAAGTGATCTATTCACTTTATGAGTCGCAGTGAACTGTCGCTGTCCGAGCATCTCGCGGACAGCATCGTCGAGATCATCCGCACCGAACGGCTGGTTCCCGGGGACGCCTTGGCGTCCTCCCGGGATCTCGCCCGCCGGTTCGACGTCACCACGCCCACGGTCCGCGAGGCCCTGCGCAGACTTGAGGCCACCGGCGTGGTGGAGTTCCGGCACGGCTCGGGTACGTATGTAGGTCCCGGCAGTGAGCGGCGGCTGCTCGCCAATCCGCATCTCCCGCGCGGCAGCCGTGAGTCGGTGCTCGAACTGGTCGAGGCGCGGCTCGTCCTGGAGCCCGCCGTGGCCGCCGCCGCTGCCCGTACCCGGGTGCCGGAGGCCGTGGCACGGCTGGAGGCGGCGTCCACCAACGCGCTGCATCCGCCTCAGGAGTCGCTCCGGCAGTCGGTCCACTTTCATGTGGCGCTGGCCGCCGCCAGCGGCAACGCGCTGCTGCGCGAGGCCGTCGAGGCGCTGCTCCAGGTCAGGGCGCGGGAGCAGGTCGAGATCCGGCACCGCTACAACGACCGCGCGCGGGACCACGCGGAGCATGTGGAGATCTTCGCGGCGGTACGGGACGGAGACGCCGAGGCGGCCGAGCGGCTGACCCGGGAACACCTCGGGTCCATCCGCGAGGCGGTCCTCGCGGCCGACTTCCCGGAGACCGATACGGAAGCCGGTACGGAGGCCGACGCGCAGACGGGCGCGGAGGCCGACGTGGAGACAGGCGCGGAGACGGGCGTGGTCCGGTGAGCGGCCGACCGCCGCTGCGGCTGGCCGAGATGACGACACTGGAGGCCGCCGAGGCGGTCACCGCGAGCCCTGTGGTGATCATCCCGGCGGGCGCGTTCGAACAGCACGGTCCCGGTATGCCACTGGCCACGGACACCGTCCGGGCCGAGGGAGTGGCCGACCGGGTGGCCGCCGCACTGGCCGGGCGCGCGGTGATCGGTCCTCCGCTGCCGGTCGGTGTGTCGCCGCACCATCTCGCCTTCGCGGGCACGGTCACTCTCACCACCACGACTCTGGCCGCGGTGGTCCGTGAGTATGTGGAGAGCCTCCACCGGCACGGCTGGCGAAAGATACTCGTGGTGACCGGCCATGGCGGCAACAACGCCACACTGGCCACGGTGGCGCAGGATCTGCTCACCACCCGTCCCGATCTCCAGTTCGCCTGGTCACCCGTCACCGCGCTGGCCGCGGATGTCGTGTCCGGGATGGAGGTCAGCGAGGTGCACGGCCACAGCGGTGAGGCCGAGACCGCGCAGATGCTCCATCTCGCTCCTGAACTGGTGCACACCGACCGGCTCGTGGCCGGTACGACGTCCACCTCCCAGCTCGATCCGCTCCCCCGGCTCTCGCGCCACGGCAGCCATCCCGCGCTCGCCGTCCGCTACGACCGGATCAGTGAGAACGGCATCCTCGGTGACCCGCGCCGGGCGACCGCCGAGGACGGACAGGCGGTCGTCGACGCCGTTGTGGTCCGTCTGGTCGCCTTCGTCAAGGAGTGGCTGGACGTCTGACACCGGACTCGCCACCGCTCCACCCGCGTACGGCATCACGCACCCGCCCTGCCCGTCCTTCCGCAAGGCCGTAAAGGCGTAAGGGCGAGCGTGGTGCCGTAGACAGCACCTTCCCGTACGACACCTCCCGCACAGCACACAACGCACAGCACGCGATACACAACGCACCACACACAGCGCCCGCCGCATCGCGTCGGACCGCACCACATCACACCGCACACTGCACACCGCACACCGCGGACGCACCACACACAACGCACAACGCCCGTCGCGTATCGGCCGTCGCCCGCCCATCACGCGATCCCGCCCCGCAGCATGGGGCACCCCTGCCCGAAAACCAGCCGGCCGTCCGCCTCAGGCGTCCGGCAGAAGGAGCCTGCCATGAACTCCCTCCAACGGATGGCGACAGCCGCCGTGAGCCTCGTCCTGTGCGTCGGAGCGACCGGGACCGCGACCGCCGCCGTCCCCACGGCCGCGACCACGTCGAAGCCGTCTCAGCCCTCAAAGCCCTCGAAGCCGTCGAAGTCCGCCTGCCGGCTGCCCGCGCCTCAGCAGCCCGGTACGAGCGCGTCGCGGACCCTCAGCAGCGGTGGCCGTGACCGTACGTACCAGCTCCATCTCCCCGACAACTACGCCGAGAAGCGCGACTGGCCGCTGATCCTCGCCTTCCACGGCCGCGGCAACACCGGCGCCGGGACGGAGGAGTTCTCCAAGCTCTCGACACTCCCGGCCGTGGTCGTGTACCCGGACGGTGTCATCGGCACCGGCGACGGCGACCGTCAGGCATGGCAGGGCGCGCCGTACGCGGCGGCCGGTGTGGACGACGTCCGGTTCACCGAGGACCTCCTCGACCGTCTCGAAGCGACACTCTGCGTCGACGAACGGCGGGTGTACGCCACGGGCAAGTCCAACGGCGCGGGCTTCGTCGGTACGCTGCTGGCCTGCCACGCGGCAGACCGGATCGCCGCCATCGCTCCCGTGGCCGCCGCCCTCTACCCGACCGGCGAGAAGTGCGAGCCGTCACGTCCCGTGCCGGTCATCGAGTTCCACGGCACGGGCGACGCGACCATCCCGTACGCCGGCGACGCCGACCGCGGACTGCCCGCCATCCAGGACTGGGTGGCCGGCTGGGCCGACCGCAACGGCTGTGACACGCACGCCCGTGACCGGGTGATCGGTTCCGACATCACCGTCTCGCGCTGGCGCGGCTGCGACCGCGGCGCCGAGGTCCGCCATATCGCGGTCACCGACGGCGGTCACACCTGGCCCGGCGCCGACAGCTACAGCGGCGGCGGATACACCACCCAGACCATCGAGGCGCACGAGGTCATGTGGCAGTTCCTGCGCCAGTTCCGCACTCCCGCGTCCCACCACTCCCCCGCGTCCCACCGCTGAGCCCGCCGGGAAAACAGCCCTCCGCAGATCAGTCCCGTCCCCGCCGATTCAGGAACCGAGCAAGGAGCCGCTCCCATGACCACTTCGACCCCAGCGCCACCCGGCAGACCCGCGCCACCGGGCGACGAGACCCGGCTGCCGCGCGTCGTCCGCGCGATGGCCGTCATCGAACGGGCCGGCAACGCGCTGCCGCATCCGTTCTGGCTGTTCTGGATCCTCTCCGCCGTACTCGCGGTCGTCAGCGCCGTGCTGGCGGCGGCCGATGTCTCGGTCGTCTCGCCCAGCGACCACAAGACCGTCGCGGTCCAGAATCTGCTCAGCGGCGACGGCCTGGCCATGGCCGTCTCGACGATGATCGAGAACTTCGCCACCTTCCCGCCGATGGCCACCATCGTCGTGGTCATCATGGGCGTCGCCGTGGCCGAACGCACCGGTTTCCTCGCGGCGCTGATGCGGGTCAGCGTCTCGCGGGTGCCGGCCTCCTGGGTGGTGTTCGCCGTCGCCTTCGCGGGCACGGTGGCCCATGTCGCCTCGGCCGCCGCGTACATCATCCTCGTACCGCTGGGCGGTCTGGCCTTCCGCGCGGTGGGCCGCTCGCCCATCCTCGGTGTCGTCGTCGCCTACACGGCCATCGCCTCCGGTTACGACGCGAGCCCGATCCCGACGCCCAACGACGCCATCTTCGCGGGCATCACCACCGCGGCGGCGCGGATCGTCGGCGGTGACGCGGCCTATGTCTCGCCGCTGAGCAACTGGTTCTTCAACATCGCCTCGTCGGTGCTGCTCGCGGCCGTCATCACCCTGGTCACCAAGTTCGTACTGAGCCGGCGGCCCGATCTCGACGCGGACCCGGACGCCGAGCTCGAAGACCTCGGCGCGCTCACCCTCAGCGCCCGGGAGCGCTCGGCGCTGCGCGGCGCCGTGCTCACCCTGCTGGCGACGCTCGTGGTGGTCGTCGCGGTCATGCTGCCGCAGGCGTCACCGCTGCGCGGCGAGGGCGGCAGCATCGTGGACTCGCCGTTCCTGGACGGGATCGCGGCGGTCGTGGCGGTGGTCTTCGGTCTGGTGGGCACGGTGTACGGCTACCGCTCGGGCTCGATCAGTTCGCCCGGCGACGTACCGAGGCTGATGGCCGAGGGCGTCAAGCAGATGGCGCCGGTGCTGGTGCTGTTCTTCGCGATCGCCCAGTTCCTCGCGTACTTCGACTGGACGCATATCGGCGATGTGCTCGCGGTCAGGGCCGCCGAGGCGCTGGAGCAGAGCGGGATGCCGATCGTGCTGGTGTTCCTGCTGATCCTGGTCCTGCTGACGCTGGTCAATGTGATGGTCACCAGCGGATCCGCGATGTGGGCACTGGCCGCGCCCGTCCTGGTGCCGATGCTGATGCTCGTCAGCGTCCCGGCCGAGACGACTCAGGCGCTGTTCCGGATCGCGGACTCCGGATCGACGGCGATCACTCCGATGAGCCCGTACTTCATCATGGCGCTGGGCTTCCTCCAGCGTTACCGCAAGAACGCGGGCATCGGCACACTGGCCTCGTACACACTCCCGCTGGCTGTCACCATGACACTGGCGTGGACGGCGCTGTTCCTGGTCTGGTGGGCCACGGGCATACCGCTCGGCCCGGGCGCTCCGGTGCGCTGACTCACGAGTGTGCCCAGCACGTTCACGGGGGAGGGAGCCGCGTCCATGGCGCCCTCCCCCGTAACGCGCCCGTACCGCGCCCGGGCTGTATTGCGGCCTGATGAAATCGGCCGCGCGCCCGGCGCCGTCGCCGAAGCGTCGTACACGCATCGGCTCCGAGCGCTCCGGCGCAGGTCGGAGCCGGTGTACGGGCCGGCGCGGCGCGTGCGCGAGCCGGCCCGTCCGGGCAACTCGACGGGCCAGGAGGGTGGTTGACGTGCGAAGGAGCCGCTGCGACGCTGCCGACGCCCTACGGATCTCTCCCTCTCAAGGAGCGCCGATGCCGCCCGTTCCGCCGACCGAGTCCGCGTACGACCGGACGAGACTGCGCCAGTGGCACCTCGGCCACGCGCGATCCGCCGGTGTCGAACGCCGTACTCTCCTCAAGCTCCTCGCGACCGCCTCGGCCGCGGGCTCCCTCACGGTGGGCCGGACGACCGCGCGAGCCGCGACGCCGTTGGCCGCGCCCGGCATCGTGAAGCCGCTGCCGTCCGACGTCTTCACCGTCCGGGGCACCAACGCCGAGACCAACTTCGCGGCCCTGCGCTCCACCGGCCCGCTCACTCCCGCCGGCCACTTCTTCGTCCGCAACCACACCATCACACCGCAGCTCGCCGCCGAGGACTGGAAGTTGACGGTCTGGGGCAGCGGGCTGCGCGGTCCCGCCGTGGACTTCGGCTACGACGATCTGCGCGCGCTGCCGTCCGTCACCCGTACCGCGTTCATCGAGTGCGCAGGCAACGGCCGCAGTTACTACACCACCCAGCAGAACCAGCAGGTGAGCGGTACGGCCTGGACCCTGGGCGCCATCGGCGTCGGACGCTGGCGCGGAGCGCGGCTCGCGGACGTACTGCGCCGCGCGGGCCTCACCCGTGGCGCCGTGGACATCCTGCCGCGCGGTCTGGACGCCGAGGTCATCACCGACGGTGTGAATCTGGGCCGGGTGCGTCGGCCGCTGCCGCTGGCGAAGGCGCTGGACGATGTGATACTCGCGTACGAGATGAACGGCGAGCCGCTGCCGCCCGACCACGGATATCCGGTGCGGCTGATCGTCCCGTCCTGGGTGGGTATCTCGAACATCAAGTGGCTCGGTGACATCGAGGTGAGCGACGAGCCGCTGTACAGCCCGTGGAACACCACGCTCTACCGGCTGTTCGGCGACGCGTATCCGGCCGACGGCAGTGCGCCGCTGACCAGACAGAGCCTCAAGAGCGCCTTCGAACTGGAGCGAGGCGCCACCGTCACCGCCGGGCAGCGGCAGGTGCTGACGGGTCGCTCCTGGTCGGGCGGTGCGCCGGTGCGGTCGGTGGAGATCAGCACCGACGGCGGCGCGCACTGGCACCACGCGCGGCTGCGCGACACGCCTCGGCACGGAAGCTGGGTCCGCTGGACCACCGAGTGGATCCCGCGCGAGCGAGGCACGGCCGTACTGCTGGCGCGCGCGACGGACCGCAGCGGTCGCCGGCAGCCCGAGGTCGCGGTCCACAACACGCAGGGCTATCTCTTCGACGCCGTCGTACGCCACGAAGTGACCGTTGTCTGAGACCGCCGTCAGAAATCATCGTCCGAGCGAGAACGGTCCGCTGATTCGCCGGCAGTCTCCGGCGCGCCGTACGGCCGGTCGCGTCCCAGGAAGGCGGGCGCGACCGGCCGCGTGGCGGCGCCGGACCGCTACGGACGCGGAGTCCCGCGCCTCCACTTCCTGTCCGTGGCCGCGCGGTCCACGGCGGCTACCGGCTCGGTGTCATGTCCGGCGCCCGCCGGACGCGCGGAGGCCGCCGACCGTGGGGACCGTGCCGGACTTCCCGAGCCTCCCGAGCTCGCCGAACTTTCGGAGCCTCCCGAACCCACCGAGCTTCCCGAGCCCGAGCCCGAGGCTCGGCGACGGGACGCGTCGGCACGGGCGGCCTCGGCGCGCAGCAGGGCGTTCAGTGCGGCGAAGGGGTCAATAGGCATGGCTGTGTCCTCACTGTGAGCTGGAGCTGAATCAACTGCTGACGTTCTGAAGGCACTTGGCGCGCACAACGCGCCCGGTGCCGGAACCTGTCAGCAGCGCAGCACCACACAGCGTGGGAACGCCGGTTCGCGCGGCGGTCCGGCCGGAGCGCACCGGTCGGCGTACGGAGTCGGCTCCGTGCCGTGCGATCCGCCGTGCGTCAGAGGGTGCAGGCGCGGCCCGCCGGCCCGCTCCGTCCTGCCGGGAGCGGTCTTCTGTTCGGTCTCGGCCGGATCCTGCTGGCCTTCGCCCGCGGGCTCCCGGGTGGCGGAGGCCGGAGGCGGAGGCTCCGTGCCTCGCACCGCCGGGACGCCAGGGCCGAGCGACATGCCCAGGAAGGCGATCAGTACCAGCAGCGTCACCAGCCCGGCCCGCCGCGCGGCGGCAGCCCGAGCGGCTGCGGCACGGGTGACAGCGGGCGCGGCATGGTACATGGGCACGACCTCCTGGACATGCGTCCTCTGCCCAGGTACCGCCGTGGCGTGTCCTGCTACCGGCGGAAATCGCTCGCATGGGGGATGAGCGCTATGCCGAGTCCAGCTCGCCTTCGGCAGTTTGTACTTCGGTGGACCACACGTTCGCCGCCTCGGCGCTCACCGTGCCCAGCGGCACCTGAGGTCCACTGCCCTCGCGGAGCCAGCGTCTGAACACCCGGTGCACGGCCTCGGCGCCGACGAGTTCACCGCCACCGTCCCGCCCATCGTGACCGTCACCGCCGCTGTTCTCGCTCCGCGCGGGAACCGGCGCCGAGAGCACCAGCGGCGACAGCAGAAAGGCCCCCGACTGTTCGCCGCCGAGCCCGCCGTGCGAGCCGATCTGCTCCTCGAAAGCGTGCACCTGCCCGGTCGCAGGGTCGTACATCGAGTTGACCATGATGTCCGCGACATGCGGGAAGGAGTCGGTACGGCGTACGGCGTCGGCCGCACCGGGACCCATATGGGCCAGCGGTCCCGTGTCGTCCAGCTCGGCGACCGGCACCTCCGCGCCGCCCGGCCCGAGCACCACCGAGCCGTACTCCTCGCTCCGTACCAGCAGGAAGCCGATCCCAGGATGGCTGGCCAGAGTGCGCAGCAGCGCCGGATGGCGCCGGTCGATCTGCTCACGGCTCATCCGCTCCGGTACATCGGGAAAAGAGATCAGCGCGAGATTGCCGGAAGCGAGCACGACCGGGTCCGAGCCCGGCTCCGCCGGCTCCACGGTCCCTTCACGCTCCGGCCGGTGGAGTGCGGAGCGTACGGCGTGGCGTGCGGCGTCGCGCGCCTCGGCGCCGCTCTTCGTCCGCTGGGCCCTGCGCGGTACGGGCAGTCCGCAGCCCGCTCTGACCAGATCCCTGATGGTGAGTCCGTAGACGCGCTCGAAGGTCGCTCCCGGGCTCTGGCCATGGTCGGAGAGCAGCACGATCCGGTAGGTGCGCGGCGCGTGCTCGGCCGCCCTGGCGATCAGGCCGACCGAGCGGTCGAGACGCCGGAGGACCCGGAGCGCGTCCTTGCTGTGCGGTCCCGAGTGATGGGCCACCTCGTCGTACGCGACGAGGTCGGCGTAGACGGCGGTCCGTCCCGCCAGCATGTCGCCCAGGACGGCCGCGACCACCACATCGCGCTCGACGACGGTCGCGAAGGCCCGGATGAACGGATAGAGCCCGCCCCGGCTCACCCTCGGCCGGTCGCCGCGCAGCCGCGCCCGTGTCGACTGGCCGATCTCACGGCCGACGTCCGCGACGAAGGAGACCACCGTACGGACGGCGTTGGCCGGATCCGAGAAGTAGGCGAAGTAGCCGGCGCGGGAGCGGTTGGCCCTGCCGCGCCGCGCGGCCATCGACAGCACCAGCGCGAGCTGGTCGGCGCCGCCGCTGAAGAGATTGCCGCGGCTGGCGCCGTCGAGAGTGAGCAGCCCGCCGTCACCGGTGCGTTCGATGGCCCGGCGCTGGAGCACGGCGGCGCTCGCGGGCCGGTTGCTGACCATGATCCGGCCGCTGTCCTTCTCGTACCAGCGGAAGGCCGGGACATCGTGGTTGGTGCCGTGCAGGATGCCGAGCTGGCTGGCGCCGGTCTGGCTGGACCAGTCGGTACGCCACGGTGTCAGCCGGTGGGTCGGATTCTCGCCGAGCCACGCGGCGACATGAGGCATCACGCCCTCGGCGACGGCGTCCTCCAGCACCCGGTGGCCCACTCCGTCGAGCTGGAGGAAGACCGTACCGGGCTGTCCGCCGTGCCGGCCGTCCTCGCCGCTTCTGCGCCGCCGCCGGTCGGCGAGGCGCGAGAGCCTGCGCCGGTAGGCGTCGTCGTCACCGACCGCGAGTCCGGTGGAGGTCGCGGAGGCGACGGCGGACATCACGGCCGCGACCACCACCGCCGTCTCCGCGTTGGCCGCACCTTGGCCGACGGGAATGATCCAGAGCGCGAACAGCAGCAGCGAGCCGTTGAGGAAGAACACCAGCAGACCGAGGACCAGCGCGGGCACCAGCAGCAGTGCCCGTACGAGCAGAGGCCAGACCAGCGCGCCGAGCAGACCGAACGCGCCCGCGCCCCAGGCCGCGGTGAGCGCGACCTTGGTGATGCTCTCGCCGTCGCCCGACTGGAGCCGGAAGTCCGGCAGGATCCCGGCGAGGACCAGCATGGTCAGCGAGGACACCGCCCATACGACGATCACCCGCAGCAGGGCCAAGCCCGTCGTACGCCACCGCCCCTGGAGCACTTCCCCTGTCACCTCACGTCCGGGCCCGTGCACCTCCACGGGCTCCGGCCCAGCCTCGCACAGCGCGCGGCGGGCCCCGGGCGTCAGCGGCCGTCGTAGCCGGCCGTCGGCATCGACATCCTGCGGTGGACACCGGCCTTCATGGCGGCGTCGTAGGGCGGTTCGTCCAGCCCGACGGTCTCCAGCCGTACGCCTCTGCGCTCGCACTCCGCGGCGAAGGCCCGCACCGATGTGAGCGCCCTGTCGAGCACCCGCTCATTGGCGGCGACGAACAGATCCACCAGTCCCGCGTCGACATCCACCCACAGTCCGCGGTGGCTGGGCCGCAGTCCGTAGAGGAGCAGCTGCCTGGTGACGACATAGCCCTTGTCCTCGGCCCAGCGCGCGCACATCGCGTGCTGGCCTCGGGTGTCCACGAGAAAGGGATCCCGGTCGAGCTCCTCCAGCGGGGTCAGGCTGGCGATCGCGGCCACCCGTACATCGTCCATGGCTGTCCGTACGTCGTCCATGGCTGTTCCCCCAACCGCTCCCGCACTCGGCCTCGTCCGCAGACCCTACTCCGAGGGGGCCCTCGGAGGGCAGGCGCGTACCCGGCGGGCAAGGGGCGCGCGGCCAGGCGCATCCGGCCCGCGCGCACGGCTCGCACACAGGGCTCGCGCACTGGGCTGTCGTACTGGGCTGTCGCCATGCCTGCCCGCCCGCGCGCCGGCCACCGTACGCTGAGTGCGGAGATCGCGCCCGGGGCGGGCGGAGGGAGCCGGTGGCCGGAGCCGGCGGGCGTTGCCGAGGTCGGAGCTGAGATCGGGTTGGGAACTGTCATCACCTGGTGGGGCCATGCCACCTGCACGGTCGAGGACTCGGGCGTACGGGTGCTGACGGACCCGCTCTTCGTACGCAGGCTGGCGCATCTGCGCCGCAGGCTCGGGCCCGTACCACCGCCGGAGGCGACGATCGCCGACGCGGTCCTGGTCTCCCATCTCCACTCCGACCATCTCCATCCGCGCTCGCTGAGCCGGCTCACGCCCGGCACACGGCTGATCGTGCCGCGAGGTGCGGACCGGTCCGTTCCGGCGCTGAGACGGCTCGACGCCCGCAGAAATCCGGCCGGGCTGCGGATCACCGAGGTCGTCGCGGGCGACGAGGTGGAGATCGGGAAGCTGCGGGTACGGGCCGTGCCCGCGCGCCACGACGGCCGGCGGCTGCCGCTCGGACCGCACCGCTCCCCCGCGCTCGGCTATGTGATCAGCGGTGAGTCACGGACCTACTTCGCCGGTGACACCGGGCTCTTCGACGGGATGGCGGACGCCGTGGGCCCGGTCGATGTCGCCCTGCTGCCGGTCGGCGGCTGGGGCCCTCATCTCGGTCCTGACCATCTCGATCCAGGGCGCGCGGCACAGGCGCTGGCCCAACTCGCGCCGCGCGCGGCCGTACCGGTGCATTTCGGTACGTACTGGCCGATCGGTCTGGACGGCGTACGGCCGCATGAGTTCTACGCGCCGGGCGACGAGTTCGTACGGAAGGCGGCCCGGCTCGCTCCCGAGGTGGCCGTGCATCTGCTGCGGCACGGCGAGAGCGCGCGCCCGGGAGTGGGTGTGTGATGGTCGGGTTCATATCCCGGCTCGCCGAGCTGCCGCCCGAGTCGACACAGCAGGCCGTCGGTTATCCGTCGGTCTTTCTGCTGGTGACGCTGGGCGCGCTGGTGCCGGTGGTGCCGACGGGCGCGGTGGTGAGTTCGGCGGCGGTGGTGGCGTTCCATCAGACCTCGCCGCTCTCCATGGTCTATGTGTTTCTCGTCGCGGCCTTCGCGGCCTTTCTCGGCGATGTGGCGCTGTACTGGCTGGGAAAGCGCGGCGTCGGCTCGAAGAACGGCTCGCGCTGGCTGGCCGCGCTGCGCCGGCACGCGCCGCCCGACCGGCTGGAGCAGGCCCAGCTCAAGCTGCGGGAGCACGGAGTGACGGTGCTGGTGCTCTCCCGGCTGGTGCCCGCCGGGCGGGTTCCGGTGATGCTGGCCTGTCTGCTGGCGGAGTGGCCGCTGCGGCGGTTCGCCCGTGGCGACATACCGGCCTGTCTGGCCTGGGCGGCGACGTACCAGCTCATCGGGGTGCTCGGCGGTTCGCTCTTCGCCGAGCCCTGGCAGGGCGTGCTCGCCGCGGTGGTACTGACGGTGGTACTGAGCGCCGCTCCGGTGCTCTGGCGCAGAGTCCGGGGCCCGAACCGGGCCGACGGTACGGGCGGCTCCGACCGGACGGGACGGCAGGGTTCGACGGAACGGCAGGGTTCGACGGAACGGCAGGGTTCGACGGAACGGAAGTGCCCCGAGGGACGGCAGGGCCCGGAGGGACAGGAGACGTGAAGCGCGGCCGGAGGAGCCGGTCCGTGCAACGCGCCACCGCGTCGCCGTATCAGCGCGTTGCCGTATCACAGCGTCGCCGCGTCAGCGCAGTTCGGCGAAGGCCGCCGCGAAGTCGGCGAGCGCCCGCTCGACATGCGGCAATTCCAGTGGCTCCGCCGCCCTGAGGGACTCCAGACGGCGCTCCGGATCCGCGCCGAGCAGCGCCGCCGTCGACAGACGTACGCGCAACGCGCCCAGTTCGTCCCCGAACCGGTGGCCGCCCGGCACGGGAGTCCCGAGACGCCCGCTGAGATGGTTCTCCAGCTCCATGGAGTCGGTGACACCACGCTCCGCCAGCCGCGCGCGGAGCGGCCCGAGGTCGGCGTAGAGATGACGGCCCGCCTCCGGTGGCCTGGCGAAGGCGCCGGAGGCGAGGACCGCGCGGTGGGCAGCCACGGCGACCGTCCCGTACAGCTCGGCCGTGTCCCGTGTCCGCCGGATCACCGTCACCGGCTCGTCGAGCGCGAGCGCGGCGGCTCCGGCCACGGGCCCGGCGACCAGCGCGCCGAGCGCGGTGAGGATGTCGAGCGTCCTGGCCCGCAGGGCGGCTCCCTCCTCGGTGGCGGGACAGCGGGCGACGGCCATCGGCCAGGCGGCCGGAAGGAGTGAGCCCGCCGTGTCAAGGACGACGACGACCTCGTCGGGCCACATCTCCGCCGGGCTGAACAGCACGGTCTCATGCGGTCGGAAGAGGGTGTCGCGCCAGGTCTCGTCGCTGATGATGTGCAGCCCTTCCCCGACCGCCGCCTCGCATGCCTCATGGACCAGTTCGGGCGGCGCGACGGTGGCGGTGGGATCGTCGGCGGGACAGAGCAGCAGCACCCTGGGGATACCGCCCTCGGCGCGTAGTCTGCGGACCGTCTCCAGCAGGGCGTACGGATCGGGCACTCCGCCCGCCTCCGCCGAGGTCGGCACCTGGTAGGCGGGCCGACCCAGCAGCCGCGCCTGCGGGGCCCACCAGGCGGGACAGGGCCGTGGCATCAGCACGTCTCCGTCGTACGCGGCGAGCAGTGCGAACAGCAGCGGCTGGCCGCCGGGCGCCGCCACCACGCTGTCGGGACCGCCGTGCAGCCCGCGCCGCGACCAGTAGCCGCACGCCGCCTGCCGCAGGACCGCGCCACCGCCGGGCGGCTCCGGCTCGGTCCGTACGGCGGCTCCGGCGCACGCGTCGGCCAGCTCGGGCAGGGCGGGCAGGCCCGCCTCGGGGACGGGCGGCGCGAACCGGACGGGCACGCGGCCCTCAGAAGCTGTCCGCCGCCGCATACCGCCACCTCCCGCAGTCGTCCGCCGTAGGGGCTTTGCGCCTTTTGATCCCTCTATACAGAGTTATACGGGTTACGGCTCGGCACACGCCCGTGCGGCTGTCCGTGGATGGGTGGGCGGATATGCGGTGGACAGGTCCGGATCACCCGGCCGAGGATCGCGCCATGGACGCTCGATTCTTCCTGGAGACACCTCGGCTGCGGCTGCGTTCCCTCACCGAGAGCGACCTCGACCATGTGGTCGCCCTCGACAACGATCCGGGCGTACGGCGGTTCATCGACGCCGGCCGGCCGGTCTCCTCCGACACCGTCCGCCGCGAGACCCTGCCACGGCTGCTCGGGCGCGGCTTCTGGGCCGCCGAGGAGAGCGCGACGGGCGAGTGGCTGGGCTGGTTCTCGCTGGAGCCGGAGAGCGAACCCGGCTGGGACGTGGTCGAGTTGGGATACCGGCTGCGCCGCTCGGCCTGGGGACACGGCTATGCCACCGAGGCCGCCCGCGCGCTGGTCGACAAGGCGTTCACCGAGCTCGGTACGGAGCGGGTGACCGCGCAGACGATGACGGTCAACAGCGCGTCCCGGCGTGTGCTGGAGAAGACCGGACTCCGTTATGTCCGCACCTTCTTCGAGGAGTGGCCGGAGACGATCGAAGGATCCGAACAGGGCGATGTGGCGTACGCGCTCACCCGGGAGCAGTGGGCGCGCTCGAACCGGCCGGAGCCGCCGCAGACCGAATAGCGAGACGCAGGTCTCACCATCCGACATCGCGGCGTACCGTGGCCGGACCACTTCGCGAGAGGAAGTCCGGCCATGCCGAAGGAGACCGCCGTCTATACCCACGGACACCACGAGTCCGTGCTGCGCTCGCACCGCTGGCGTACCGCCGCCAACTCCGCCGCGTATCTCCTGCCCGAACTGCGGCCCGGACAGGACGTACTGGATGTGGGCTGCGGTCCCGGCACCATCACCGCCGATCTGGCCGCGCTCGTCGCGCCGACGGGAACGGTGACGGCGGTCGACGCCTCCGAGTCCGTTCTCGACCAGGCACGGGAGACGGCGGCAGCGGCAGGCGCGGACCATGTCCGCTTCGCGGTCGCCGATGTCCACGCACTGGACTTTCCCGATGCTTCCTTCGACATCGTCCACGCCCATCAGGTCCTCCAGCATGTCGGCGATCCCGTACGGGCCCTGAGCGAGATGCGCCGGGTGTGCAGGCCGGGCGGTGTCGTTGCGGCGCGTGACGCGGATTACGGAGCCTTCACCTGGTTTCCCGCCGTCCCTGGGCTGGACGGCTGGCAGGAGCTGTACCGCGAGGTGGCGCGCGCCAACGGCGGTGAGCCGGACGCCGGACGGCGGCTGCTCTCCTGGGCACGGCGCGCCGGCTTCACCGACATCACCGCGACCGCGACGAACTGGTGCTTCGCCACGCCCGACGCGCGCGCCTGGTGGAGCGGGCTGTGGGCGGACCGTACGACGGCCTCGCGCTATGGCGAACTGGCGGTCGGCGGCGGACACGCGACACGCGCCCGGCTGGCTGAGATCGCGGAGGCCTGGCGGGAGTGGGGCGCCGACGAGGACGGCTGGTTCATGGTCCCGCACGGCGAGATCCTCTGCCGCGTCTGAGCCGTCGCCCATGCGCTGCTCTTCCGCAGTCCTCGCGCCGCCCATGGGCCGCCCTTTCGCCGCCCTTTCGCCGCCCTTTCGCCGCCCTTTTCGCCGCCCTCTCACTGCCCGAATCGATCTCCTGTCCCGGCGTCGCCAACTAACCTGATCCGTATGGAAATCCTGGGAACCACGTTGCGCATCTGCGTCGACGACCTGGACCGCTCGGTGGTGTTCTACGAACGACTCACCGGAAGTTCCGCGCTCCGCTACGAGCGCGGCGGAGTCTCGGTCGCGGCTGTCGGCTGCTTCCTTCTGATGAGCGGCCCCGCGTCCGAGCTCGATGTCCTGCGCAAGGTCACGGCGACCATCGCCGTCAAGGATGTGGACGAGGCGGTCACGACTCTCACCGGAGTCGGTGCCCAGGTCCTCGTGGGTCCGGTGCCGACTCCGGTGGGCCGCAATCTGATCGCCGTACATCCCGACGGTTCGATCTTCGAGTACGTGGACCGCAGAGCCATCCAGAACTGACGACCGGCCCCGACCAGCTGACCGGCCGACCGGTCAGGTCGGGCCGGCGAGTTCAGCCCTTCGGCCGCATCCGGTACTCGTACGCGTCCGGCAGCGGATCGTCCGTCAGCGCCGCCCACACCTCGCCGAGCGTCTCGGCGCCCTCCCGCAGGTCCGGCACCTCGAAACCGGCGTCGAAGACCGCGCGGGCCGCCGCCTTGTCGCCCTCGGCGAGCAGCAGTTGGGCCTCCACGAGCCGGAAGGCACCGCGCCGCCGTACCTGCGACGGCAGCCCGGTCCCAGGCCGCGCGCGCCTCGGCGGTACGGTCCGCCGCGAGCAGCGCCGGGATCGCCTCGCGGGCGAGCGAGACGATCGCGGCCGTCCACGCGCCGGTGTCGTTCCCTTCGGCGAGACCGCTCTCCTGGCAGAGGTCGTCGAAGGCCGCCGCGTAGTGGTCGGCGGCGCGGCCCGGGTGTCCGCCCTGCCGGTCGGCGACGGCGAGGCAGCGCAACAGCGGCCATCGCGAGGTCGCCCGGCGCAGCCCGCGCTCCCAGCTCCGTACGGCCTGGGCCAGATCTCCGGCGTGCCACTGCGCGACACCGAGGTGGTACTCGGTGAGCGGTTCGTCCAGGGCGGTCTCCAGCATGTCCCGCCAGTGCGGCGCCACCAGCGTGGGCCCGGGCGGTACGGCGGTGTCCGGCGCCGGCAGCATGCCGGTGGTCAGCAGCTCCACCCAGGGCTCCTGCTCCGCGCCGAGCGTGGACTCCTCGAAGGGCGTGCCCGGAAGCTTGTACCCGGCGCGCAGCACTTCCAGCGCGCCCCAGCCGGAGCCGGCCGCGAGCCGCTCGCCCGGTTCGGTGTCGGCGTACGGCAGCCATGCCGTGTACGCGGCGTCGACGTCCGCGCGCGGGAGCGCCGCTTCGAGCCGGTCCGTGACCTCGCCGCGGGCCGTGTCCCAGTCGTCCGCGTGGACGGCCTCCGGATCCGCCGCGAGCGGTCCGTACGCCTCCAGCCAGCTCAACTCGCCCTCGGCTTCGAGCGGGATGTGTTCGAGCTGGGTACGGGCGAGGCCGGCCTGGATCTCCGCGTATCCCGGTGTGCCCGGCTCGGTCAGCCACCGCTGCCAGTTGCGCCCGCCGCGGCCCGTGCCCCACAGGAACAGCTTGCGCCCGCGCAGTGTGTCGGTCGATGTCTGTACGAGGCCCGTGCCGCGCGCGTCGAGCGAGGCGATCCACTTCCGTGCGCCGGCGGGCACCTCGTAGAAGTAGTCGGCCGGGAACTCGGCGCGCGTGGAGTACGTATGGTCCGCGCCGCCGGGCTCCGCCACCGGTACCGGCACCTCGCGCAGCCTGCGCTCGTATCCGAAGTGCCAGGCCGACTCCGCCGGTGCGAGCACCCGCGTTCCCTCGCCCTCCTCGACCGCGATGTTGGACCACCAGTAGACGGGCGCGGTCCGTTCATGGGGATTGCGGATCCGTACGCCGGCGTAGAGGAAGTCGGAGCCGTCGGGCAGCCACAGATCCACCTGGAACGGCAGATCGCGCAGCCGCTCCCACTCCCAGAGCCTGAGCATCTCGCCACCGTCGGGAGCGGGTACGAGCGCGGCGTGCACCGGTGCGCAGGAGAGGGTGGTGTGGCCGGTGGCGCCGATGTTCCACTCGATGCCACCGGAGAACCAGGCCCCGCTGAGCGCGAAACAGGCGGGCTGCAACACCGGGTTGCGGTAGACCAGTTCACGCCCGGTCGGCTTGTGGTGGAGCGAGTGGATCCGGCCGCCGAGACCGGGCAGCACGGTGGCCCGCAGCCGGTCGTTCTCGATCACGATCGCGTCGATACCGGTCTCACGGCGCTCCCGTCCGTAACCGTCCAGAATCCGGACGGGCAGCGGCGTGCGCAGCGGCTCGTAGCCGATCTGCCGCGCCATGTCGCCCGGCAGTTTCCTTCTGTCGCGTTCGTCGACCGTGTGCGCCTCGTCGAGGGTCCGCAGGGCCGGCAGCGGATTCTCCGGCCCCAAGGGGGCGGCGGGCAGGGTCAGTACGGCACGTCGCACGGTCGTGGCCACGGCAACCTCGCTTCGTTCACACGGGCGGCCGACAGCCCCTTCGGCCGACGGCCCGATGACCATGGAACACGGCGAAGGCCCAACTGACCAGGGTGACTCGGCGCGCCGGGCCTCGCGTCACCCGGCGCGTCAGGCGTCGCTTCCGTGGCCGAGGTGGTCTCCGGAGTGGTCGTCGCCGAAGGCGCCCACGATCAGATCCGTGAGCAGCGCGCCCGCCGTTCCTTCCGGGTCGAGGTCCGGATCGTAGATCGTCACATTGAGGCCCGCACAGCGCTCCGAGCGCACCAAGGTCCGCAGCAGTACGGCGAGTTCGCCGGGCAGCAGACCGCCCGGGTCCGGGCTGTCGACCGCGGGCATGACCTCCGGATCGAGCACATCCGCGTCCAGATGGACCCAGAATCCCTCGGTGACCGGTGTCTCCAGTGTCCGGAGCACGGCTCCCGCCATCTCCGCCACGCCCCATTCGCGCAGCTCGCCGACGGTCGCGGTGGGAATGGGAATCCTCAGCCGGGCAAGCTCCTCGCGGTCCGTGTCGTAGTCCCTGATCCCGAAGACCCGTACGTCCTCGTCGCGCAGATACGGCCGCAGTCCCTCCAGATCGGTCAGATCGCGCTGGCCGCGTCCGGTGCCGATCGCCAGCTCCTCGCCGCCCGCCGCGCCG
Organism: Streptomyces sp. NPDC059743; assembly: GCF_042732975.1. Taxonomy (NCBI): domain Bacteria; kingdom Bacillati; phylum Actinomycetota; class Actinomycetes; order Kitasatosporales; family Streptomycetaceae; genus Streptomyces; species Streptomyces sp. NPDC059743. Next base: position 86,020 of record NZ_JBHWGS010000015.1, read on the forward strand.
ATACGCCCGGAGTTGCCCGGGTGCCGGAAGTCCGCCGAACCGTCGATGGCGGCCAGGCCGTACCGCCCGATCCGGCGCAGCGCGAGCGACGCGCCGAGCTGGATGGAACAGTCGCCGCCCAGCACCACCGGGAAGTCCTTGGCCCTGACATGGTGCTCGATCCGGTCGGCGAGCCGAGGTGTGTAGCGGGCGATGGCAGCCGCGTTGAAGACGCCGTCGCCCTCCTTCCAGTCGCCGCGGTCATAACGCGGCGGGACGACGACACCGCCCTCGAAGGCGCCGAGCCGCTGGACGATCCGCTGCTCACGCAGGGCGCCCGCGAGCTTGTAACAGCCCGGCACCACACCAGGCGCCGGAGGGCGTAGCCCCAGGTTGGACGGGGCGTCGATCACCACGATATTCCGCATGCGGACCATCCTCGCCGCCGTATTCTCCCTCTCCAAGAGGTTTCGGTGAGAGCGGAAGCAAGAACGGAAGGCGGGCGGCGGGATGACCACACGGCATACCTACCGAGTGATCGTGCGAGGGACGTTCGAAGGGCTGACGGACGGAACGAGGGCCCGGCTGCTCGGTGAGGTGGACCGGCACGGTCTGACGGAGATGCGGTTCACCCCGGAGGGCTCGCTCACCTATGACCGGACGCTGAGGCACTTCAGCTACCGGTATGTGGTCGTCTCGGACGCGGCGGACGGCGAGGAGATGGCGGGAGCGCTCGCCGAGGACCGTGCCGAGACGGCGCTGAAGACACTGGGATACGGCCATGGCGAGCTGCGGTCCACCGTGACCGACATGGACACCATGAAGATCAACCGCAAGGGCCGCTGACCGGTCCGAGCCTTTCGGTGACTTGTACGGGCTCGCTGTACGGGCTCGGCTCAGCACCTGGCCAGGTCGATACGGAGTCAGGTCGGCGCGGAGTCAGGTCAGCGCGGGCACCTCCAGGGTGAGAGTGCCGCTCTCGGCGTCCAGGACCGCCGGCACGCCCAGCGGCATGGTCAGTGTCGACTCTCCATGGCCGAAGCCCAGCTCCTCCACGACCGGTACGCCCAGCCCGCCCAGCCGGTCGAGGAACAGCGTCCGTACGGCGTCGTACGGACCGCACTCCGTCCAGGATCCGAGCGCGACGCCCGCGACGCCGTCCAGCCAGCCGGAGCGTACGAGCTGGGTGAGGACACGGTCGAGGCGGTACGGCTCCTCACCCACGTCCTCGATCAGCAGCAGGCCACCGGCCGCCGAGGGACGCCCGTACGGAGTACCGAGATCGGCGGCGAGCAGGCTGACACAGCCGCCGAGCGTGACGCCACGGGCCCGGCCGGGAACGAGCGGGCGGGCCGTGTCCCGGCCCAGGGTCCGTACCGACTCGGGCTCGAAGAGCGTGGCGCGCAGCGACTCCTGAGTGGTGGCCTCCTTGAGGAAACCCACGGTGGCGACCATCGGGCCGTGCAGGGTCGCGAGGCCCATCCGCCGGGCGAACGCCTCGTGCAGCGCGGTGATGTCGCTGTAGCCGACGAAGACCTTGGGGCCCGCCGCCCGCATCGCCGTCCAGTCGAGCAGATCGGCCATGCGCTGGACCCCGTAGCCGCCGCGCGCGCAGAGCACCGCGGAGACGGACGGATCGCACCACGCCTCCTGGAGATCGCGGGCGCGGTCCTCGTCCGTGCCCGCGAGATAACCGAGCTGAGGATGGACGTCCAGGACATGCGGGGCGACAACGGGATCGAGGTCCCAGCCGCGCAGGATGTCGAGCCCCGCTTCGAGCCGGTCCGGCGGGACGGGCCCGCTGGGCGCCACCACCGCGACCTTGGCCCCGGGACGCAGCCGCGCGGGCCTGGTCAGCGGCAGCAGTCGCGCACGCGAGGACGCCGACCTCTGAGATGTGGCGGTCACTTCATCAGCTCCAGCCTCGGGATATCGGTTCGGTCGATGCCGAAGGTCCGCGCGTACAGCGACAGTTCGGCCTCCAGCGCGCGAATCATGGTGTCGGCCCTGCGGAAGCCATGGCCCTCTCCCTCGAAGGCTATGTACGCGTGCGGGATTCCACGTCCGGCCGTCCGGTCCAGGAACCGCTCGCACTGCGCGGGCGGACAGATCACATCGTCCAGCCCTTGGAGCAGCAGGAAGGGCGCGGTGATCCGGTCGACGTTGTACAGCGGCGAACGCTCGCGGTAACGGTCGGGAACCTCGGCGAGCGGTCCGATCAGCGACTCCAGATACTGCGACTCGAAGTCATGCGTCTCGTCCGTCGCCCAGCCGAGCAGATCGAGGATCGGATAGATGATCGTGCCGCAGGCGTAGACATCCGTGGTGGTGAGCGAAGCCGCCGCCGTCCAGCCGCCCGCGCTGCCGCCCCGTACGGCGAGTCTGGCCCGGTCCGCGGTGCCCTCCGCGGCGAGCGCCTCGGCAACGGCCGCGCAGTCCTCGACATCGACCACTCCCCACTGCTCGCGCAGCCGCTCGCGGTAGGCCCGGCCGTAGCCGGTGGAACCGCCGTAGTTGACCTCGGCGACACCGATACCTCGCGAGGTGAAGTAGGCGATCTCCAGATCGAGGACGAGCGGCACCTGACTGGTGGGTCCGCCATGGGCCCAGATCACATAGGGCGGCAGTTCGCCGTCGGGCGCGCGGTGGCCCGGATGGTGCGGCGGATAGACATGGGCGTGGATCTCACGGCCTCCGGGCCCGGTGAACGTACGGGCCTGGGGCTCGGGATAGTACGCGGCGTCCACCGCGTCCCGGTGCTCCGCGCCGATCACCCGGGCGCGGCCGGTGGCGGTGTCCAGCTCCACGATCTCGTACGCGCTGCGCGGACTCGCGGCGACACCGATCACCCGGTCGCCCTGCACGGCCAGGGTCGGCGCCCATGCCGTCCAGGGCCCGACGGCGTCGACCAGTTCGCCGGTCGCCGGATCGAGAATGCCGAGCGCGGTGGTGCCTGTGCCGTGCAGGACGGCGATCAGCCCGTTCTCCATGGGATGGAACCACTGGAGGCCGATCTTCCAGAGTGGTCCGCCGAACTCCTCCCGCCGGCCGGGACAGAGGCCGGCGCTCGGGATGACGTCCGGCGCTCCGTCCGGGCCCGGGCCCTGTCCGAGCGCGTCGAGCCGGATGCGCTGGAGCTCCCACCAGCCGCTGACGTCGGAGACGAAGAGCAGTGAGCCGTCCGGCGCCCAGTCGACCTGCGCGACCGATTCGTACGTATCCCCGACCACCGGCCTGACCTCCATGAACGGGCCGGTCTCCGTCACCTCGGCCAGCATCACCACCGTGCCGTCCCAGGGCATCTGCGGATGGTCCCAGGCGAGCCAGGCGGCATGGCGTCCGTCGGGCGAGAGCCGGGGCCCGGTGAGAAAGCGGTGCCGGTCGTCGGACAGCTCCCGTACCGCGGAGCGGTCCTCGGCGGCCGAGCCGTCCAGCGGGACGGCCGCGATCACCCGCCGTACATCGGTGGGCCCTTCGCCGGTGAACTCCTCCAGCACGCACCAGACTTCACCGCGGTCCAGGAGCAGCCGCGGATCGGCCCAGCGCAGTCCGCCGCCGGTCGCCGACACCGGGGTGAGCGGCCGTGGCCCGTCGGCGCCGTCCGGCTCGTAGGCGTACAGCCGCTGGTCCGGGAAGTGGACGAAGACGACCAGCGGGCCTCTGTCGGGCCGGGTGACACCGGCCCAGGGCAGACCGCCGTACTCGATCACGCGGCTGCGGACATTCCAGGGAGCCGGCAGCACCGACTCCTCGCGGCCGTCCGTCCGCCGCCGCACCAGTGCGCGCCGGCCCTCCTCCGCCGGACGCGGCTCCGTCCACCACACCTCGTCACCGACCGTCCCCACATACTCGGGGCGCCCGTCGTGCGAGGCGGCCAGCGTGGCGTCGATCGGCGACGGCCACGTCCCGTAGGCGTCCACGGACCGTGTGATCGGCATCGTCAGGGCTCCTAAGCGGATTTCAGATAGTGGTCGAGGACACGGACGCCGAAGTGCAGCGCCGAGACGGGCACCCGCTCGTCCACTCCGTGGAAGAGCGCCTGATAGTCGAAGCCGGGAGGCAGCTTGAGCGGCGAGAAGCCATAGCCGGTGATCCCGAGCCGGGAGAACTGCTTGGCGTCCGTCCCGCCGGACATGCAGTACGGCACGACATGTCCGTCCGGATCGAAGCGCTCGACGGCGGCGCGCAGCTTGGCGAAGGTCGGTGAGTCGACCGGCGCCTGGAGCGCGACCTCACGGTGGTGGAACTCCCACTCCACATCCGGTCCGGTGAGCTGGTCCAGGGTGGTGCGGAACTCCTCCTCGCCGCCGGGCACCATCCGCCCGTCGACATAGGCGATGGCCTGACCCGGAATCACATTGACCTTGTAACCGGCCTCCAGGACGGTCGGATTGGTGCTGTTCCTTATCGTCGGCTCGACCAGCGCGGCGGCCGGGCCGAGCTTGCCCAGCAGCCCGTCCGGGTCGAAGCCCTCAGCATGGACATCGACGTGTATCCCGTACAGCGCGGCGAGTTCGGCGAGGGCCGCCCGCACCGTCGGGGTGAGCCTGACCGGCCAGGGATGCTCGCTGATCCTGGCGACGGCGGCGGCGAGTCTGCTGACCGCGTTGGCGCGGTTCACCTTGGAGCCGTGGCCGGCCCTGCCATGGGCGGTGAGCTTCAGCCAGCCGGTGCCTCGCTCTCCCGCGGCGATCGGATAGAGCGCCATACCAGGCCCCGCGTGGAAGGTGAAGGCGCCGGATTCGCTGATGCCCTCGGTGCAGCCCTCGAACAGTTCGGCGTGCCGCTCGGCGAGAAAGCCCGAGCCGTCGGCGGCGCTGGCCTCCTCGTCGGCGGTGTAGGCGATCACGATGTCCCGGCGCGGCCGGACTCCCGATCTGGCCCAGGCCCGCACGACCGACAGGACCATCGCGTCCATGTTCTTCATGTCGACCGCGCCACGGCCCCACACCACACCGTCCCTGACCTCGCCGGAGAACGGATGCGAGGTCCAGTCGGCGGGCTCCGCGGGCACGACGTCGAGATGGCCGTGGACGAGGAGCGCGTCGGCGGACGGGTCCGTGCCCTCGATCCTGGCGACCACATTGGTGCGGCCGGGAGTCCGCTCCAGCAGCGTCGGTTCGATTCCCGCGTCGGCGAGACGCTCGGCGACATACTCGGCCGCGGGCCGCTCCCGGCAGTCCCCACCGCCTCTGTTGGTGGTGTCGATACGGATGAGTTCCGAGGTGAAGGTGACCACCTCGTCGAACGCCGCCGTATCAGGAGCCACACTCGTGTCGATGGGCGTCATGTCAGCCATACTGCTCCTCCACAGCGGCCGAAACGATCGTCGTGACCGCTTTGAAGGTACGAATGGCCTCATACATCGTCCCGCTGGTGTACGTCACACGCCGCTCGCCGCTCGGCGCCACACCCGGCACGACCGTGGCGACCTCGGAGAGATGTGTGGCGTCGAACTCCAGCTCCAGAGTGAAGGGACCGCCCACGACCGGTTCGTACCGTCCGGCGAGCGCCGTGGCCTCCTTGGCGGCGGCGCGGATGTCGGCGGCTGTACGCGCCGGCGTCCTGCACACCGCCGCGTACCGCGAGACGTGGTCCTTCACCGCGACCTTGTGCGCGTCCGGCGCATATCCGTCGGCGTCCGCGCAGGTCAGATCGTCACCGGTGACCAGCACCACCGGAACGCCGTACTCCGCGACCACCCGCGCGTTCAGCAGTCCCTCGCTCGCCCGTGCGCCGTTCAGCCACACACCGGTGAGCGAGTTGGCCAGATAGGTGTGCGCCAGCACGCCCTCCGTACCGGCACCGGTGTGATAGCCGACAAAGGCGATCCCGTCCACATCGCCGTGCTGCACGCCTTCGACCATGGAGAGCGACTTGTGCCGCCCGGTGATCATCTGCGCACGGTCGTCCAGCCGCTCCAGCAGCAGATTGCGCATGGACCAGTGCGCCTCGTTGATGAGCACCTCATCGGCGCCGCCGTCGAGAAAGCCCAGCACCGCCGCGTTGACATCGGATGTGAACAGGGAGCGGCACCGCTCCCACTGCGGTGTGCCCGGCAGAACGTCCGCCGGCCAGGTCACACCGGTGGCGCCCTCCATGTCGGCGCTGATCAAGATCTTCATGGTGAGAAACCGTACGTGTCCTCACGGCACCCTGCCAGCCCTGTGGATAACCATCGGCGGTCCAGACCACCGAAGCACGTCACCGGACCACCGAAGTGCGTCATACGCGCCAGGCTCCCGCCTCGGCCTCCGCACGCGCGAAGTCCGCGAAGTCGCGCGGCGGCCGGCCCAGCGCCCGTACGACACCGTCGAGTACGGGCGCCTCCTGGCTCGTCCTGATCGGCTTCAGCGCGTCGGCCCAGGTCGCCACGGAGTCCTCGGGCACTCCCTGGGAGATCAGGCGCGCGCGGTACGCGGCCTCGTCCAGCGGGACATAGCGCGCCCGGTGGCCCGTGGCCCTCCCGATCTCGGCCAGACAGTCGTCGACGGTCAAGGCGCGCGGCCCGGACAGTTCGTAGATCTGGCCCTCGTGGCCCGGTCCGGTGAGCGCGACGACCGCGACCTCGGCGATGTCCTCGGCGTCCACGAAGGACGCCGCTCCGTCCCCGGCGAACAGCGCCAGTTCACCGGCGATCACCTCGTCGCGGAACGCGCCCTCGCTGAAGTTCTGCGCGAACCAGCCGGGCCGCAGGATCGTCCAGGCCACGCCCGAGGCGCGTACCGCCCGTTCGCCCTCGACATGAGGTCCGCCGTCGAAGGCCGGGCCGAAGTAGCCGGGTACGTCGGCTCCTCGGGCCGAGAGGAGCACCAGCCTTGTAACTCCGCCCGCCACGGCCTGCTCCACCAGGGCGGGCGTCCGGGACGGCACGGTGTCCAGCGGGACGATGTACACGGCTCCCACGCCGTCCAGCGCGGCCTTCCAGGTGGCGCGGTCCTCCCAGTCGAACCGCGTCTCCCCGGACCGCGAGGCGGCGCGCGTGGGCACGCCCTGCGCGCGCAGCCGGGCCACGACCCGGCGGCCCGTCTTGCCCGTACCGCCGATTACGAGTGTCGGTTGAGGTGTCATGACGGAAGTCTCACCCGCGACACCGGAGGTCTCACTCCCGGCCCCCGCCCGTCCACGTCCGAGGAACCGCGTCCGGCGCCCGCCCGCCGCGTCCAGCACCCGCCCGCCGCGTCGGCGCCCGCCGCTCACTCCCGCGCCAGCACGAACCATCTGGCCGGCAGATCGATACGGGACCCGTCCGGCATCTGCTCCGTCTGGGCGAGCGCGGTGTCGCCCGTCGCCAGGATCGTCAGGCCCGCCGCCCGCAGCAGCTCCGGCACCTCCTCGTCCGTGGCGCCGGCCGGCTTGAGGCCGTGGTCGAAGACCCGCCGCAACTTCGCGGGCGGCCCGTCAGGACCCGACGCAGCCTGCTGGAGCACCGCCTTCGACGCCGGAGTCAGCTCCACCACAAAGGCCCTGCCACGCGCGCCGAGCAGCTCCGCCACCGCTCCCGCGACCACCGGCCGGTCCTGGGGCTCGCTCTGGTGGATCACCGCCCGCATATAAACATTGGTGTCGCCGATCCGGTCCCGCAGCGCCCACACCGCGTCCTGGTCGACCAGATCGAGCTGTTCGAACTCGGCGGTCTTCGCGGTGTCCGCGCGGCGCGCGTGCTCGATCGCCGCGTAGGACAGATCGACACCGATCGCCCGGGCGAACCGGGTGGCCAGATAACGGGTCTGGGTGCCGTTGCCGCACCCGAGATCGACCACGGGCAGCGCGGCATCCGCGTACGGCAGCAGCAGCTCGCTGTGAGGTATCGCGGTCAGCGACGGATCGGCGTCCCAGATCGCCTCACCAGGCGTGTCCGAGGTCTCCCGCCAGTACCCTTCCCACGCCTCGCGATAACGCTGTGACACGTCCATACGGCCCTCCCCAGGTCCGGCCCGCCGGAGGCGAGTTGTAGCGTCCGGACTACCGTCCGCGCAGGTCCGCGGGCAAGAGGGCGGGAGATTTCTTTCGTCAACCGTGGTAGCGGATGGGCGACTTCCGCGTCAGGGCCTGTTCGAACCAGACCGTCTTGCCGTGCGCCGTACTGCTCGTTCCCCACTCCCGCGCCAGACTGCTCACCACGCGTAGACCGCGTCCGGACTCGTCGCCCTGACCCGCGTTCAGCAAGGTCGCGGGCGCCGGCTCGTCGTCGGTGACCTCGCAGAGCAGGGCGTCCGTACGGACCAGGCGCAGCCCGACGCGCCGGGAGCATGTGTGGTTCATGGCGTTGGTCACCAGCTCACTGACCATCAGTTCGGCCGCCTCCACCGCGTCGGGCAGCGACCAGCCGAGCAGCCGTTCGCGCACCATCCGTCTCGCTCTGCTCACCTCCCGTGGATCCAGGGCGAGTTCGTACTCGGCCACATCACCGTCCGGGATGCCGTTCAGTCTGGCCATCAGCAGCGCCACATCGTCCTTGCGGCCGTCACGGGTGTTCAGCGCGCGGATGATGGTGTCGCAGGCGTCGTCCATCGAGGCGGCGGGATGCGCGGCGGACGCGCAGAGCGCGGCCAGACCGTCACCGATGTCCTCGCCGCGCACCTCGACCAGACCGTCCGTGCACAGCACCAGCCGGTCGCCCGGCTTGACCCGTACGGTCAGCGTCTCGAAGGCCACACCGCCCACTCCGACGGGCGCGCCGGTCGGAATGTCCAGCAGTTCGGCGCTGCCGTCCTCGGCGCGTACGAGTACGGGCGGGATATGACCGGCGTTGGCGATCTGGATCCGGGATCCGATCGGGTCGTACACCGCGTACAGACAGGTCGCCAGATACTGCTCACCGAGCCGCTGCGCCAAGTCGTCCAGATTGCGGAGCAGTTGGGCGGGCGGTGTCTCCATGGCCGCCATCGTCTGGACGGCGGTACGCAACTGGCCCATCATCGCGGCCGAGTTGAGCCCATGGCCCATCACATCACCGACGACCAGCGCGGTACGCGATCCGGGCAGTTTGACGGCGTCGAACCAGTCGCCGCCGATCCGGCCGAGCCGGGTGCCGGGCAGATAGCGGGTGGCGATGTCACAGCCGGCCATACGCGGCGCGACCTGTGGCAGCATGCTGTCCTGGAGCGTCTCCGCGACATTCTCCTGGTACGTGTACATCCGCGCGTTGTCGAGTACGAGCCCGGCCCGCGCGGCGAGTTCGGCGCCGGTCGTCCGGTCCATGTCGTCGAACGGCTCACGGTCGGGCCGTCGCATCAGCACCATGAAACCGAGCACCACGTCCCGTGCCTTCAGCGGTACGAGCAGCATGGAGCGGTGATTGATGAGCGGACGCAGATCCCGTTTCTCGAACTCACCGGAGATACGATTCCCCATCTCCTCGCTCAGCCGCGGGATGAGCACGGGCTCTCCGGTGACCATGCACTGGAAGAACGGAGTGTGTTCCGGGAAGGCGATGGCCTCACCGACCGGCACGGTGTCGTCCCAGCGGCCCGGCTCGTCGTTGTGCTCGACCCACACCCGGTGCCAGATGGTGGTCACATCGGGCGGGCCGTCCGGGAATCCCTCACCGGCCAGGACAGCGGCCCGCAGATGCGTGCCCGCGAAGTCGGTGAAGCGTGGCACGGCGGCGCTGGTGACCTCGCGGATCGTACGGGCCAGATCGAGCGACGAACCGATTCGGCCGCTGACGTCGTTCAGAAACTCCAGCCGCTCGCGCACCGCCGCGTATTCGAGGTCGAGTTCGGCACGAGGCACCGCTCTTCGTCCGGACGGCGCCGGTACGGGCTCGGCCGCGGGGCTTTCGTACCGGACGACGGGCCGCCGGGGCACGCCCCAGTCGGGAGTGACCGGCACCCGGTCATGGCGGCTGAATTCCAGCACCGGATAGCCCAGTTCGAGGACCTGCGCGATGATCCGGTTGGACTCGGCCGGGCCCATGTTCGGCAGGATGTCGGGCAGCCGCCGGGCCAGCGCGTCCGAGTGGGCGAACTCCGTGTGATGGGCGAAGCCCGGAGCGATCCGGAGGAAGTCCGCGTCGGTCGCACCGTCTTCGTGGATCCCAGGGCGCAACTGGCCTGCGTCCGCGGCGAGTACGAGATGGCGTCCCGGTCCCGGACCGATCAGTGGATAGGCCCACCAGAGAACATCAAGCCGGCCGCGCTCGGGATGGGAGACCTTCGCGCGGCCCGCGGTCGGATACGAGCCACGCGCGTGCAGTTCCGGGCCCAGTTCGTCATAGCCGTCGTACACACCGTGCGCCACGCCGTACTCTTCCTCGGCGAGCGCTCCGGCGACCGGCATCAGATCACCTGCGGGCTGACCGACGGCCTCCTCCTTAGGATGGCCGAAAAGCCGCCATGCGCCGGACGACCAGTGCGATACGAGGCCGTCACCGTCCACGACGACCACGGCGAGCGGAATCCGGCCGGCCGCGGTGAACTGCTGCGGCAGTCCCGGCGGAACACCACTGTCCATGGGTGGAAGGCTCCTTCCCTGCCGCCAGGATCCGCGGCTCCGCCCTCCACGGTACGGCCCTTCACAGGGGTTGCGCCGGGCAATGAACTAATAGGTCGCGCGCCCGCGCACAACCTTCTATTGACTGAAATTCAGTCAATCTTCTTGGCCCAGTTGGAGATCGCGTTCGGTGCGTCCGCCGCCCGCCACCTGGAGCACCGTGGCGACCGGTGGATACCCGGCCGCGATCACCGTGTATTCACCGGAGGAGAGATCCACGAACCGGAACGTGCCGTCGGATCCCGTCGTCAGGGTGTCCACCACATTGCCCGCGGCGTCGAGCAGCGTGACCCGCGCGTCCTCGACCGGTCGGCCGCCGCCCGCGCGTACCGTACCGCGCAGCACCGCTCCGCCGGCCAGCTCGATGTCCTGCCGCGTCTCACGCGCGGCCTGCACACTGACCGGCAGCGCCGCGGGCCGGAAGGCGGGCGCGCTCGCGGCGAGGGTGTACTCCCCGGCGACCAGCTCCGAGATGACATAGGCGCCCTCGCGCCCGCTGCGCGTGGACGCCACGACATCGCCTCGTACATCCGTGAGCGTCACGGCGGCGTCGCGCACCGGAGTGCCGTCGGCGGTGAGCACGGCACCGGCCAGCCGGCCCGCGCCGCCGAGGACCACATCCAGCTCGACGGGCCGCTCGCCGACGGTCACCGTGACCGCCTGCGGCTGATGTCCGGAGGCCGCCGCGATCATCACGTACGAGCCCGCGCCCGGCACACTCAGCGCGTACCGCCCGTCGCTCCCGCTCGCTCCGCGCCCGATCTGCTGTCCATGGACATCGATGAGGGTGAGCGCGGCACGGGGCACGGTGGAGCCGTCGTGGTGCTGCACCGTGCCGCAGACGGCCACTCCCGAGATGTACGGAGCCGGCGGAGGAGGCGTGGCGGCCGGGCCGCCGTCCGGTGCGGTGCGCGCGCCCGGGACGGCGAGGGACTCGGCGGCTGAGGCGTTCTGGGACACCAGTGGTTTCTCCTTGAGGAAGAAGGCGATCAACAGGCCGAGGACAAGCACCGGCACGAGATAGAGGAAGATCCGCGGCATGGCGTCCGCGTACGCCTGGACATAGCCGTCGCGGACGGCGGGCGGCAGGGCGTGGACCGCCTGCGGAGTGATGGACTCGGCGTCGGGCAGGCCCGCTCCGGCGGGGATACGGTCAACGAGCGCGTCGGCGAGCCGGTTGGCGAAGAGAGTGCCGAAGACGGCGGCGCCCACGCTGCCGCCGATCTGCCGGAAGTAGTTGTTGGCGCTGGTGGCGGTGCCGAGGTCGGCGGGCGGTACGGCGTTCTGCACGGCCAGGATGAGCACCGGCATCACCAGGCCCATGCCCAGGCCCAGCACCGCCTGTGCGAATCCGCACTCGGCCATGGACGTGTCGGTCTCCAGCCGCGACAGCAGCCACATGCCCGCCACCGAGAGCGCGCTGCCGAGCACCGGATAGATCTTGTAGTGGCCGGTACGGCTGATGAGCTGTCCGGAGACGAGAGAGGCGACGACGATGCCACCCATCATCGGCAGCATCAGCAGCCCGGACTCGGTGGCGCTGGCTCCCTCGACCATCTGGAGGAAGGTCGGCAGATAGCTGGCCGCGCCGAACAGCGCCACACCGACGACCGCGCCGACCAGACTGGTGATGTTGAAGACCGAGTCACGGAACAGCCGCAGCGGAATGATCGGTTCGGCCGCGAAGTGCTCGACGACCAGGAAAAGCAAGGTCGTTCCGACGGTGCCCGCGGCCAGACCGAGAATGACCCGGGAGTCCCAGGCGTACTCGGTCCCGCCCCAACTGGTCAGCAGGACCAGACAGGTGGACGCGGCGGTGAGCGTGAGCGCGCCGAGGATGTCGAGCCGCGCGGGAGCGGTGGGCTTGGGAAGTCTCAGCACCACGGCGACGACGGCGAGAGTGATCAGACCGAAGGGCACATTGAAGTAGAAGCACCAGCGCCAGGAGACATGGTCCGTGAAGAAGCCGCCGAGCAGCGGTCCCGCCACCGAGGCGAGGCCGAACGCGGCGCCGATGAGGCCCATGAAGCGGGCGCGCTCACGGGCGGGCACGATGTCCGCGATGATCGCCTGGACGCCGATCATGAGTCCGCCGGCGCCGATGCCCTGGATGGCGCGGAAGGCGATGAGCTGGTCCATGGTGCGGGACCAGCCGGCCAGCGCGGAGCCGATGACGAAGACGACGATCGCGAACTGGAAGACGCCCTTGCGGCCGAAGAGATCTCCGAGCTTGCCGTAGATCGGCAGCCCGATGGTGGCGGTGAGCAGATACGCGGTGATCGCCCAGGACATCCGGTCCAGGCCCTGGAGTTCGCCGACGATCTTCGGCAGCGCGGTGGCCACGATCATCTGTTCCAGCGCGGCCAGCAGCAGGGCGAGCATCAGTCCGACGAAGACCAGCCGCACCCGGCGAGGGCTGAGAGGCTCGCCGGGAGCCGTGCCGCCGGCGGGCGGTGGCGGCGGAGGGCCGGCGGTGGCGGGTGGCGCCGGCGCCACGGCCAGCGCGGCGCCGTGTTCGTTCTCGATGGCCCGCCCGCCGTCCTTGACCAGAGTGGTCCCGCCCACGTACTGCTCCCCTCGTCGCACCTGCGCGGCGTCATTCTTCACATTGCACGCCAAGCAGGAGCAAGCGGAAGGCTTTGCGGCTGAACGAGGTTGTGACGGGGGCGGGTTGAGCGGCAGAGCGTGCGCCATGGCGCTCATCAGGGGCTTTCCCGCGACGTGTCACGCGGGGGGCGCGCAACGGCGCCGCGGGGAAAACCACTCGAAACGGTGACCTCGGCGATGACGCGCCGAGACCGGCCGGGACGAGTCGTGCGGACGGTGAACCGACGTGGGCCGACGTGGGCCGACGGTGAACCGGCTTCGAGCGGACCGGGAGAACCGAGAGGACCTGGAGAACGAGGAGGACGGGAGAGCCGGGCGCTACTTCCCGGTGCCCGCGCCGTTCCCGGACTGCGACGTGGTCTCCGTCTCGGCGGCGAGCCGCTCCAGGATCACGTCGTAGATACGTCCCAGGCCCTTCGGCGCGAAGGTGCGCTCGAAGAAGCCGCCGATGCCGCCTGCGCCGTCCCAGACGGAGGTGACGACGGCCTTCGAACGGCCTTCTCCGGCCGGTGTGACGGTCCAGGTGGTGACCATCGAGGAATTGCGGTCCTTCTCCACGAGCCGCCCGTCGCTCGGCTCCGTCACCTCCAGCAGACAGTCACGTACCCGCTTGCTCGTGGCCTGGAGCTTCCAGTGGACCAGGCTGCCCTCGCCGTCGCCGCCCTCCCGCACCTCGTACTCGCTGAACTGCGAGGGCAGCAGCTTCGCGCGGGTGTTCTCGTAGTCGGCCAGCGCATCGAACACTGTCTCCGGGTCCGCCGCGATGATTCGCTCCGTCGTGGCCTCGACCTGCGCCATGGCTGTTCCTCCAGCACTCGATTTTCGGTGGGGTGCGGCCACCCAACCACCCTCCGGTCCGCGCGCCCAAATCCAGGTCACATGCGATCAAGGGAACATGTGTTCTATTCTGAGGCCAGTGCTACCGAGGAGGTACCCATGCGCTGGGACAATCTGGTCGAGAACACCTCAAGGCCGGGGGCGAACGGGGACATCGCGCTCTTCGGTACGGACGCGGTGACCACCCGGACCTTCGACACCCCCGAATTCCGCGGGATCACGTTCCACGAGGTCCGTGCCCGTTCGATCGTGAACAAGGTGCCGGGCGCGTCCCGTATGCCGTTCGAATGGACGGTGAATCCGTACCGGGGCTGCACGCACGCCTGCGTCTACTGCTTCGCCCGTAAGACCCACAGCTATCTGGACCTCGACACCGGCCTGGACTTCGACTCCCAGATCGTCGTCAAGATCAACGCACCGGAGCTGGTCCGCCGCCAGCTCGCCTCGCGCCGCTGGCAGGGCGCGCATATCGCGATGGGCACGAATGTCGACTGCTACCAGCGCGCGGAAGGGCGCTACCGGCTGATGCCCGGCATCCTCACGGCGCTGCGCGACCGCGCCAATCCGTTCTCCATCCTCACCAAGGGCACGCTGATCCTGCGCGATCTGGAGCTGCTGCGGGAGGCGGCCTCCGTCACCGAGGTGGGCGTCTCGGTCTCGGTCGGCTTCATCGACCAGGAGCTGTGGCGCACGGTCGAACCGGGCACGCCCTCGCCCGAGCGCCGGCTCGATGTCGTACGCACGATGGCCGAGAACGGCATCGGCTGCGGAGTGCTGATGGCGCCGGTCATTCCCTTCCTGGGCGACCGGCCGGACCAGCTGCGGGCGACGGTACGGGCGATAGCCACGGCCGGCGCCACCTCCGTGACACCGCTGGTGCTGCATCTGCGGCCGGGCGCGCGCGAGTGGTTCATGGCCTGGCTGGAGCAGCACCATCCGTATCTGGTGGCGCGGTACGAGCGGCTGTACGCGGAGGGCGCGTACGCGCCCAAGTGGTACCAGCGCCGGATCACCCGGCAGGTGCACGAACTGGCCGACGAGTACGGGATCGGCCCGGCGAGCCGCGGCGAGGCCCGGCGTATCACGCCCACCAGGGACACGGACCGGCCCGCCGTCCCCGACCTGCCGGTACGCCCGGGCACCACCCAGCTCACGCTGCTGTGACCGGCCTGCTGTGACCGGCGATCACAGCGGTCGGGGAAACCGCTTGGCCGACTGTCAGTGGCATCGGCGAGGATGGGCGCATGACTGAACTCACGCATCTGCGCGCCCCCGACGGTGTCGCTCCGGGCAACGGCTACAGCCATGTCGTCTGGGGCACGGGCCGGTTTGTCGCCGTCTCCGGCCAGTGCGCGTTCGACGCGGACGGCAAGGTGGTCGGCGAGGGCGATCCGGCCGCCCAGGCCCGTCAGGTCTTCGAGAATCTGCGCCTCTGTCTGGCCGCGGCCGGGGCCGGCTTCGCCGATGTCGTCAAGCTGACGTACTTCGTCACCGATGTGGCCCATCTGCCCGCGGTACGGGAGGCGCGGGACGCGGTGATCGACACGACGCGTCCGCCGGCGAGCTCCGCGGTCCAGGTCGCGGCGTTGTTCAGGCCCGAACTGCTGGTGGAGATAGAGGCATTCGCGATCATCGGGGAGACCGATGGCAGTACGGACTGAGCGCATGACCTCCTGCCCCACTACTGAGCCCGTGCCTGGACGGGCGACCGGCCCGGCGCCGGGAGTATCTGATCAAGGGCGACGGCCGGGTGGTCGATCTGGTGGCCGAGCGGGCGGGCCAGGTGGTCGGCTGGGGCTGCTGCGGCCCGAGCCGCGACGAGGACGTGCCGGACAGGACGGCGGAGCTGTACGCCCTGTATGTGCTGCCGGAGCGAATCGGCACCGGGGTGGGCAGCGCGCTGGTGGACGCACTGACCGCCAGAGCCGAGGCGGCGGGCGCCTCTTCCCTGCTGCTCTGGGTCCTCGCGGCCAACGACCGGGCCCGCCGCTTCTACGCCTGGGCGGGCTTCGCGCCCGACGGCCGGGAGGAGCAGTTCGATGTGGACGGAGTGGCGGTGCCCGAGGTGCGCTGTGCGAGACGGCTCAGCGCGTCCCCGGCGGCGGAGCCGAGCCGCGGATGATCGTGGGCGGCCTCCAGCACGGGCCGTGCCCGGCCGTCCCCGAGTGTGCCCAGGCCCTCGACGCAGGCCAGCGCCACCCGCCAGTGTGGCTCGTCGGGTGCCAGGAGCCGTTCAAGGGTGCTGATCAGTGTCGGTACGGACTCGGGGGCGCGTAAGGCGGTGAGCAGCCGTACGGGATGCAGCGCGTAGGCCGTACGGAGCGCATTGGTGGCGAGGGCGGCTGCGGCTCTGGGTGTGCGGGGGTCGCCGAGGCGGGTGAGGGCGTAGGCGGCGGAGACACAGCGCTCCGGATCGCGGTGGTTGAGCAGCAGCACCAGCGTCTCGAAGGCCCGCCGGTCACCGGCGCGGCCGAGCCGGAACGCGGCGATCTCCCGTGCCCACAGCGGCCGTTCACGCTCGGTGAGGACGGCGGCCAGTTCTTCGGTGTCCTCGGTGGCGATGAGCCGCTCGCATGCCTCGGAGCCACCGGACTCGTCCCGCACCCGGTCCACCAGCGAGCGGAAGTCCTCATCCATACGGCCTAGCGTATCGACGCCCACGAGGCTCCACCGACCTTGGCGCCCCGGCCGTCCGTCGCCGCCGTCCGCCGCCGTCATCCAGCCCGCCATCGTGATGCAGCGCACAGAGACCCAGCTATGGCGCGCTCGTTACTCGTCGGTTAATCTCAAATGAGCGGGAAACCCCCGTGGCTCCCGACGGCCTGGTGACGCAGCCGTCGTGAGCGCTGTCGGTTCAGCACCTTCGCGGTCCGGCCCGTCCGGACCGTCCGTACGGCGCGGCTCCGGAACAGAGTCCGCCGATCACCACCGCGATCCGCTTCAGCACGCGCGCTCTCGCCGCGCTCCGGCGCCGCCCTCCGCGCGCCTCGCCTTCCGTGATCTTTCGTGCCTCTCCTCAGTCGTCACTCATCCTCTGGAGTCCCGTGATGGACATCCCTCTCTCCACCATCGCCGTCGTCGGTCTCGGCACCATGGGGACCGGTATCGCCGAGATACTCGCCCGCGCCGGCCGTGAGGTCGTCGGCATCGACATCAGCGACACGGCCGCCGCCCAGGCCGTGACCTCGCTCGAAGCGTCCACCGCGCGGGCCGTGGAGCGCGGCCGGCTCACGGAGGAGGAGCGGCGCACGGTCCTCGCGCGGTTCCGTACCTTCTCCGATCTGCACGCCGCCGCCGGCGCCGATCTGGTGATCGAGGTGGTCCCGGAGTCGTACGAGACGAAGCAGCGGATCTTCCGCGCGCTGGACGGCATCGTCGGTCCCTCGACAATCCTCGCGACCGGCACCAACGCGCTGTCGGTGACCCGGCTGGCCGCGGACTCCGCGCATCCCGAGCGCGTGCTCGGCCTGCACTTCTTCAATCCGGCACCGGCGATGAAGCTGGTCGAGGTGGTCTCCTCGGTCCTCACCGCGCCACGGGCCGTCGCGGCCGTCACCGCGCTCGCCCAGGAGCTGGGCAAGGAGCCGGTCGCGGTGGGTGACCGCCCGGGCTTTGTCGCGGACGGTCTGCTCTTCGGCTATCTCAACCAGGCCGCCTCGATGTACGAGGCCAAGTACGCCTCCCGCGAGGACATCGACGCGGCGATGAAGCTGGGCTGCGGGCTGCCGATGGGACCGCTCGCGCTGCTCGATCTGATCGGCGTGGACACGGCCCGTACGGTGCTGGACGCGATGTACGCGGCCTCACGCGACCGGCTGCACGCGCCCGCGCCGGTCCTCAGACAGCTCAGCCAGGCCGGGCTGACCGGCCGCAAGTCCGGGCGCGGCTTCTATACGTACGAGGGCCCCGGCAGCGGCACGGTGGTGCCGGACGCGTTGACTCCGGCGGACGCCCTGACCTCGGCAGATGTGCTGACTCCGGCAGACGGCCTGACCTCGCCGGACGTCGGCCGGCCCGGCCGGCCCGAGAGCCCGGCCCGGCCCGTCCGCTCCGTCGGTGTCGCGGGCTCCGGCACCATGGCGAGCGGGATCGCGGAGGTCTTCGCCAAGGCCGGTTTCGACGTGGTGCTCGCGGCCCGCAGCCCGGAGAAGGCCGCGGACGCCACGGCCCGGATCGCAAAGTCTCTCGCCCGCTCCGTGGACAAGGGCAGGCTGACCGCCGAGGCGCGTGACCAGGCCCTGGCGAGGATCACCGCGGCGGGCTCCCTGGACGCCCTCGCCGAGGTGGATCTCGCCGTCGAGGCCGTGGCCGAGGATCTGGAGATCAAGCGGGAGCTCTTCGCCACGCTCGACAAGGTCTGCCGGCCCGGCGCGGTCCTGGCCACCACCACCTCCTCGCTGCCCGTGGTCGCCTGTGCCCGCGCGACCTCGCGCCCGCAGGATGTGATCGGGATGCACTTCTTCAATCCGGCGCCGGCGATGAAGCTGGTCGAGGTGGTCCGTACGGTCCTGACCGCCGACGATGTCCACGCCACCGCCCGCGCGGTGGCCACGGCCGTCCGTAAGCACCCGGTGGACTGCGGCGACCGGGCCGGTTTCATCGTGAACGCGCTGCTGTTCCCGTATCTGAACAACGCGATCAAGATGGTCCAGGAGCACTACGCCACCCTCGACGACATCGACGCCGCCATGAAGCTGGGCGGCGGCTATCCGATGGGTCCCTTCGAACTGCTCGATGTGGTCGGTCTCGATGTGTCCCTGGCCATCGAGCGTGTTCTGCACCGCGAGTTCCGCGATCCGGGCCTGGCTCCGGCACCGCTGCTCGAACATCTTGTGGCGGCGGGCTGTCTCGGCCGCAAGACCGGGCGTGGCTTCCGCGAATACGCCCGGCGCTGATCATGTTCCCGGCGCCGGGGAGCGCTCTCCAGCGCCGATGCAGTACGTTCACCTCATGTCCCAGCCCGCCAAGTCCTCCCGTACGAGCACCAGGTCCGACGTTCCGGAGAGTGCCGCAGGCACCCGCGCCGCCGCCCAGCGGCTGAAGATGCGCCGGGAGCTGGCGGCGGCGGCGATGGAACTGTTCGCGACCAAGGGGTACGAGGCGACGACCGTCGACGAGATCGCCGCCGCGGCCGGCGTCGCCCGCCGCACCTTCTTCCGGCACTTCCGCTCCAAGGAAGAGGCGATCTTCCCGGATCACGACGACACGCTCGTACGGGCGGAGGCGGTGCTCAACGCCGCGCCGGCGCACGAGCATCCGCTGGACACGGTCTGCCGGGGCATCAAGGAAGTCATGCGGATGTACGCGGCCTCCCCGGCGGTCTCCGTGGAGCGCTACCGCCTCACCCGTGAGGTGCCCACGCTCCGTGAGCGCGAGATCGCCTCGGTGGCCCGCTACGAGCGGCTGTTCACCCGCTATCTGCTGGGCCACTTCGACGAGCGCGACCACACCGACGGCAACGACGATCCGCTGCTGGCGGAGGTGGCCGCGTCCGCCGTCGTCACCGCGCACAACCATGTACTGCGCCGCTGGCTGCGGGCCGGCGGCCAGGGTGATGTGGAGGCGCAGCTCGACCATGCCTTCGCCATCGTGCGCGAGACCTTCGGCGCGGGTATCGGCGCGGGCCGGACCATCGGCGGCAAGCCGCAGCACGCCGCGGCCTCGGCCCGTACCAGCGGGGATGTCCTGGTGACGGTGGCGCGCACGGACGCGCCGCTGGACGAGGTCATGCGCACCATCAAGCAGGCGCTCAGAGACGCGTAGTCGCGTCGTAGCCGTGCTGTGACCGCGCTGTGGTCGTCCCGCGGCACACTATGCGCCCATATGGTCACATGAGGTGATACTCCCTGCCGAGGGAGCGGTAGACATTGCTCATGCGTGTGTCACCGATGACAAGTGAGAGAGATTTCTGGCACCCAGTGCCTTGTCATGTGTCACGGCGTGCCATACCGTGAGGTTGTCCGGCTGTTCCCGCAAGCCATCTCGCTTGTGCGCCCGGACGCCTGCGTCACAGGCAACCTCCGCGCCCACCCGGCGCCGCCGATCAGCGCGATCAGCAGCACCCGCCGAACCGACGGCACCTCCACCGCACACCAGCAAGCAGCGAGCAGCCCTCTCGCATCTCGCTCCCTCAGTTTCGCCGGAGGCTCCACCGTGAAGGAAATCCTGGACGCGATCCAATCGCCGGACACCACGTCCGCCGACTTCGCCGCACTGCCCGTTCCCGGTTCGTACCGTGCGGTGACCGTGCACAAGGACGAGACCGAGATGTTCGCCGGTCTCGCCACCCGTGAGAAGGATCCGCGCAAGTCGCTCCATCTCGACGAGGTACCGGTGCCCGAACTCGGGCCCGGCGAGGCCCTCGTGGCCGTCATGGCCAGCTCGGTGAATTACAACTCGGTCTGGACGTCGATCTTCGAGCCGCTGCCGACCTTCGGTTTTCTGGAGCGGTACGGCAAGGTCAGCGAACTCGCCAAGCGGCACGATCTGCCGTACCACATCATCGGCTCCGACCTCTCCGGTGTCGTGCTGCACACCGGGCCCGGTGTCAACGCCTGGCGGCCGGGCGACGAGGTCGTCGCGCACTGTCTCTCCGTCGAGCTGGAGTCGTCCGACGGTCACAACGACACGATGCTCGATCCCGAGCAGCGGATCTGGGGCTTCGAGACCAACTTCGGCGGTCTGGCGGAGCTCGCCCTTGTGAAGTCCAACCAGCTCATGCCCAAGCCCCAGCATCTGACCTGGGAGGAGGCGGCGGCACCCGGACTTGTCAACTCGACCGCGTACCGCCAGCTCGTCTCCCGCAACGGCGCCGGGATGAAGCAGGGCGACAATGTGCTGATCTGGGGCGCGAGCGGCGGACTCGGCTCGTACGCCACACAGTTCGCGCTCTCCGGCGGCGCGAATCCGGTCTGTGTGGTCTCCAGCGACCGGAAGGCGGAGCTCTGCCGGCGGATGGGCGCCGAGGCGATCATCGACCGTACCGCCGAGGGCTACCGGTTCTGGAAGGACGAACACCACCAGGACCCGCGCGAGTGGAAGCGCTTCGGCAAGCGCATCCGCGAACTGACCGGCGGCGAGGACGTGGACATCGTCTTCGAGCACCCGGGACGCGAGACCTTCGGCGCGAGTGTGTATGTCACACGCAAGGGCGGCACGATCGTGACCTGCGCGTCGACCTCCGGCTATACCCATGAGTACGACAACCGCTATCTGTGGATGTCCCTGAAGCGGATCGTGGGCTCGCACTTCGCCAACTACCGCGAGGCGTGGGAGGCCAACCGGCTGGTGGCCAAGGGCCGGATCCATCCGACGCTGTCGAAGGTGTACGCCCTGGAGGACACCGGCCAGGCCGCGTACGACGTGCACAGCAACCGCCACCAGGGCAAGGTCGGTGTGCTGGCGCTGGCGCCGCGCGAGGGCCTGGGCGTACGGGACGAGGAGCTGCGCGCGCGGCACATCGACGCCATCAACCTCTTCCGCGACGCGCCCGCGCGGCAGGACGGGCGATCGCACTCCCAGGGACGCCCGCACGCCGCCTCCGCCGCCTCCGCGTCAACCGAAGCCTGAGGGCGGTGCCATGACGGACCATCAGAAGGACCGGCCCTGGCTGATGCGGACCTACGCCGGTCATTCGACCGCCGAGGCCTCCAACGAGCTGTACCGGCGCAATCTCGCCAAGGGACAGACGGGCCTCTCCGTCGCGTTCGATCTCCCGACACAGACCGGCTACGACCCGGATCATCTGCTCGCCCGCGGCGAGGTCGGCCGGGTCGGCGTCCCGGTCTCCCATCTCGGCGACATGCGGCGGCTGTTCCAGGACATCCCGCTGGAGCGTACGAACACCTCGATGACCATCAACGCCACCGCGATGTGGCTGCTGGCGCTCTACCAGGTGGTCGCGGAGGAACAGGGCGCGGACATCGCGGCCCTCCAGGGCACGACACAGAACGACATCGTCAAGGAGTACCTCTCGCGCGGGACGTATGTCTTCCCGCCGGCCCCGAGTCTGCGGCTGACCACGGACATGATCACCTACACGGTGAACCACATGCCCCGGTGGAACCCGATCAATATCTGCAGCTACCACCTCCAGGAGGCGGGCGCGACTCCGGTGCAGGAGATCGCGTACGCGATGTCCACCGCGATCGCCGTGCTCGACGCGGTGTTCGCGTCCGGGCGGATTCCCGAGGAGCGCAAGGGAGATGTGGTCGGCCGGATCTCGTTCTTCGTCAACGCCGGTGTGCGCTTCATCGAGGAAATGTGCAAGATGCGGGCGTTCTCCCGTATCTGGGACACGGTCACCCGTGAGCGGTACGGCATCGAGGACGCCCGGCAGCGCCGCTTCCGCTACGGCGTCCAGGTCAACTCGCTCGGACTGACCGAGGCCCAGCCGGAGAACAACGTCCAGCGGATCGTCCTCGAAATGCTGGCGGTGACGCTCTCCAAGGACGCCCGCGCCCGTGCCGTACAGCTCCCGGCCTGGAACGAGGCGCTGGGACTGCCCAGGCCCTGGGACCAGCAGTGGTCGCTGCGGATACAGCAGGTGCTGGCGCACGAGAGCGATCTGCTGGAGTACGAGGACATCTTCGAGGGCTCGCGTGTCGTCGAGGACAAGGTGGCGGCCCTGGTCACGGAGAGTCTGGCGGAGATCGGCCGTATCCAGGAGATGGGCGGCGCGCTGGCGGCCGTCGAGTCCGGCTATCTCAAGTCGCGGCTGGTCTCCTCGCACGCCGGGCGCCGGGCGCGGATCGAGTCGGGCGAGGAGAGGATCGTCGGTGTCAACTGCTACGAGTCCACCGAGCCCAGTCCGCTGACCGCCGATCTGGACACCGCGATCATGACGGTCGACCCGGCGAACGAGGCACGGGTGGTGGCGGCGCTGCACACCTGGCGGGACGGCCGCGACGAGGCCCGGGCCGGCGAGGCGCTGGCCGCGCTGAAGAAGGCTGCGGCGGGCACCGCCAATCTGATGCCCGCGACCGTGGAGTGCGCGCGGGCCGGAGTGACGACCGGTGAGTGGTCCTGGGCGCTGCGGGACGTCTTCGGCGAGTTCCGCGCGCCGACGGGCGTGAGCGGCGCGCCGGTCGCGGTGGGCGCGGAGACGGGCACCGCGCTCGCCTCCGTACGGGAGAAGGTGTCCCGCACCGCGGATGAGCTGCGCTCGGGACGGCTGCGGCTGCTGGTCGGCAAGCCCGGTCTGGACGGGCACTCCAACGGCGCGGAGCAGATCGCCGTCCGCGCGCGCGACGCCGGCTTCGAGGTGGTCTACCAGGGCATCAGACTGACACCGGAGCAGATCGTCGGTGCCGCGCTCGCCGAGGATGTGCACTGTGTGGGCCTGTCGATCCTCTCCGGATCGCATGCCGCGCTGGTGCCCGACGTGCTGGCGCGGCTGCGCGAGGCGGGCGCGGGCGACATCCCGGTGGTCGTCGGCGGAATCATCCCGAGCGGCGATGCCGAGGAGCTGAAGGCGGTCGGAGTGGCCGCCGTCTTCACGCCGAAGGACTTCGGAATCACCGGGATCATCGGCCGTATCGTCGATGAGATCAGGAAAGCGAACAAGCTCGATCCCTTGGAGGTCCACGCATGACCGCGCCTGCCACGCCCGCCACAGCCGCCGCGTCCACCGCGCCGGAGACGGCCGGAGCCGCCGCGAACCGGCTGCGTCCGCGCCGCTCCTGTCTCGCCGTACCGGGCTCGAATCCGCGCTTCCTGGAGAAGGCCCAGGGACTCCCGGCCGACCAGGTCTTCCTCGATCTGGAGGACGCCTGCGCACCGCTCGCCAAGGAGGGCGCCCGGCACACCATCGTCGACGCGCTGAACAAGGGCGACTGGAGCGGCAAGATCCGGGTGGTCCGCGTCAACGACTGGACGACGCAGTGGACGTACCGCGATGTGATCACGGTGGTGGAGGGCGCGGGCCACAATCTCGACTGTGTGATGCTGCCGAAGGTCCAGGACGCCCAGCAGATCGTCGCCCTCGATCTGCTGCTCACCCAGATCGAGAAGACGATGGGCTTCGAGGTCGGCAGGATCGGTATCGAGGCGCAGATCGAGAACGCCAAGGGCCTGGTGAACGTGGACGAGATCGCCGGCGCGTCCCCGCGTCTGGAGACCATCGTCTTCGGTCCCGCCGACTTCATGGCCTCGATCAATATGAAGTCCCTGGTGGTCGGGCAGCAGCCGCCCGGCTATGGCGCGGACGCCTACCACTACATCCTGATGCGCATTCTGATGGCGGCCCGTACATACGATCTCCAGGCGATCGACGGCCCGTATCTCCAGATCCGCGATGTGGACGGCTACCGCGAGGTGGCGGCGCGCGCGGCGGCGCTCGGCTACGACGGCAAGTGGGTGCTGCACCCGGGCCAGATCGAGGTGTCGAACGAGATCTTCTCGCCGTCCCAGGAGGACTACGACCACGCCGAGCTGATTCTCGACGCGTACGAGTACTACACGTCCGAAGCGGGCGGCAAGAAGGGCTCCGCGATGCTCGGCGACGAGATGATCGACGAGGCCAGCCGCAAGATGGCGCTGGTCATCTCCGGCAAGGGCCGGGCCGCCGGGATGCGGCGCACCACCGCCTTCGAAGCTCCGGAGGCGTGAGCGATGCGATTCGGCAGGACCTTCGAGGAGTTCGAGGTCGGCGCGGTCTACAAGCACTGGCCCGGCAAGACGGTCACGGAGTACGACGACCACCTGTTCTGTCTGCTCACCATGAACCACCACCCGCTGCATCTGGACAGCAACTACGCCGAGCGGACGACCGACTTCGGGAAGAACGTCGTCGTGGGCAATTACATCTACTCACTCCTGCTGGGCATGTCGGTGCCGGACGTCTCCGGCAAGGCCATCGCCAATCTGGAGGTCGAGTCGCTCCGCCATATCGCGCCGACCTTCCACGGCGACACGATCTACGGCGAGACAACCGTGCTCGACAAGACGCCGTCGAAGTCCAAGAGCGACCGCGGGATCGTGTATGTGGAGACCAAGGGATACAAGCAGGACTCCACGGTCGTCTGTGTGTTCCGCCGCAAGGTGATGGTGCCCACCGAGAAGTACGTCAAGGAGCGCGGCGGCGAGCAGCCCGGCCGCCCCGAGCCCCGGGAGAAGTGACACAGCCATGAGCCGACTCGCCCAGACAGCCGGGCTGACCGATATCCAGCGGGAGATCCTGGCGACCGTCAGGGACTTCGTGGACAAGGAGATCCTCCCGGTCGCCACGGAGCTGGAGCACCGCGACGAATATCCGACGCAGATCGTCGAGGGCCTCAAGGAACTCGGACTGTTCGGACTGATGATTCCCGAGGAGTACGGCGGTCTGGGCGAGTCGCTGCTGACCTACGCGCTCTGTGTGGAGGAGATCGCCCGCGGCTGGATGTCCGTCTCGGGCATCGTCAACACCCACTTCATCGTGGCGTACATGCTCAAGCAGCACGGCACCCAGGAACAGAAGGACGCCTTCCTGCCCAAGATGGCGGCCGGCGAGGTGCGTGGCGCGTTCTCGATGTCCGAGCCCGGTCTCGGCTCGGACGTCTCCGCGATCACGTCCAAAGGTGTGCGGGACGGTGACTCGTATGTACTGGATGGCCAGAAAATGTGGCTCACCAACGGCGGTACGTCCACTCTTGTGGCCGTGTTGTGCCGTACCGACGAGGGCCATCCGGAGGGCACGGCCAGGCACCGCTCGATGAGCACGTTCCTGGTCGAGAAGGAGTCCGGCTTCGGTGAGGTACGGCCCGGACTCACCATTCCCGGGAAGATCGACAAGATGGGCTACAAGGGCGTCGACACCACCGAGATGATCATGGACGGACTGCGCATTCCGGCCAATCGGGTACTCGGCGGTACCACCGGCCGGGGGTTTTACCAAATGATGGACGGCGTCGAGGTGGGCCGGGTCAATGTCGCCGCGCGCGGCTGTGGCGTCGCACAGCGCGCTTTCGAGCTGGGCGTGGCATATGCCCAGCAACGTCACACCTTCGGCAAGCCCATCGCGCAGCATCAGGCGATCCAGTTCAAGCTGGCCGAAATGGCGACCAAGGTGGAAGCCGCCCATGCGATGATGGTGAACGCGGCACGCAAAAAGGACTCCGGGGAGCGAAACGACCTGGAGGCAGGGATGGCGAAGTACCTCGCCTCCGAGTACTGCAAGGAAGTCGTCGAGGACGCCTTCCGGATCCACGGCGGTTACGGCTTCTCCAAGGAGTACGAGATCGAGCGCCTCTACCGCGAGGCACCGATGCTGCTGATCGGCGAGGGTACCGCCGAGATCCAGAAAATGATCATTGGCCGCCGACTGCTGGAGGAGTACCGATCGCAGGCCTGATTGTCGCTTTTGATCTTGTTTGGCCGCGAAGTTGACCACACCTGGGCGACAAGGGCCACCGGCTTCAAGCCGCTCGACTCGGCTGCTGGCTTGCTCAGTTGCTGCTCGCAACCGATACCATCGCTGGAAAGCCGCCGTCCCCCGTTACCCGCGCGGCATCATCCGCTACGAAGGTCATCCATGCCCCACAGCCAAACCTCTGCACCACGCGGCCGGGTCCGCCTCGCGCGCGGAGCATCGCCGTGGCTCCTGCCCACCGTCGCCACCGCGGCGATCGGGCTGGTCCGTGCTCGCCGTTCCCGGCGTGCCGCTGTCCTCGCTGTGCCCGCCACCGCGCTCGCGGCGGGCATGCTGTGGTTCTTCCGCGACCCCGAGCGTGAGATCACTCAGGGCCGGGTCATCTCGCCGGCCGACGGTGTGGTGCAGAGCATCATGCCGTGGAAGGACGGGCGCACCCGGGTCGCCATCTTCATGAGTCCGCTGAACGTCCATGTCAACCGCGCTCCCCTCGCGGGAACCGTGACGTCCGTCGAGCACATCCCCGGCGGATTCGTTCCGGCGTTCAACAAGGAGAGCGAGAACAACGAGCGCGTTGTCTGGCACTTCGACACCGAGCTGGGCGATATCGAGATGGTGCAGATCGCGGGCGCGGTGGCCCGCCGCATCGTCCCGTATCTGCCTCAGGGAACCAAGGTGGAACAGGGCGAGCGCATCGGCCTGATCCGTTTCGGCTCGCGTGTCGACATCTACCTTCCGGAAGGTGTCGATGTCGCTGTCGAGGTCGGTCAGACCACGACCGCAGGGGTGACTCGAATTGACCGTGATTGATCCTGATACGCAAGCCGGCTGGGCCACCGAGGCCGAGGCCGAAGCGGAGGACGACGCGGAGGAGATGCCGCTGTCGCTGAGGCTGTCGATAGCGGACACCCTCACACTCGGCAATGCCACCTGCGGCTTCATGGCCGTCTACTTCACCACGACCGGCATTCTCATCCCGCATCTCACGGGCAGCGACGAGACCGGCATGGCGCGGCACTCCGCGGCGACGGCCGTGATCCTGATGCTGTGCGCGGCGGTCTTCGATCTGTTCGACGGGCTCGTGGCACGCAAGCTGCGCAGCTCACCGATGGGCGCCGAGCTGGACAATCTCTCCGACCTGATCAGCTTCGGTCTCGCTCCCGCGTACTTCGTCCTGGTGTACGGGATGGTCGCGGACGACGCCCATCAGCGGGTCTCGGCGCTGGCGGCGGTGGTCGTGCTGCTCGCCGTCGTCCTGCGGCTGGCCAGATTCTCCTGTGTGACGCTGAAGGACGGCATGTTCCAGGGCATGCCGAGCCCCTTCGGCGCGCTGACGGTCATCTCGATCGTGCTGCTGGAGCTGCCCTTCGTGCCGACGCTGCTCGCGATCGTCGGAGTCGCGTGGCTGATGGTCAGCCGGGTGGAGTATCCGAAGCCACGGGGAATTCTCGCGGTGGCGATGCTGAGCTGGATCGTGGCCGCGATGGGGCTGCTGGCGGCGTGGGCGTTCGACGCTCCCGGCGGTCAGCTGCTGCTCCAGACGGGCTGTGCGCTCCAGGTCGTGACGGGCGCGGTCATTCCGCTCTTCGCCACGGCCCGGCGGGTGAACACCTTCCGCGACAACCGCCGCGAGGCGCGGGCGGCGCAGCTTCCGTAGTACGTCTTGACCGCGAGGGCCCGGGTGCGCTGTGCACCCGGGCCCTCGCGGTTTGACCGGACCGGTGCCGGCCGCCGGCATCCTTGCCGGCCGGCGCGTGGTTCAGCGCTTGGCCATATAGAGGTCGAGCGCCTTGTGCAGCAGTTTGTTGAGCGGATAGTCCCACTCGCCCAAATACTCGGCCGCCTCGCCGCCCGTGCCCGCCTTGAAGCGGAGCAGACCGAGGAGATGGTTGCTCTCGTCCAGGGTGTCGGTGATGCCTCGCAGGTCGTAGACGCTGGCGCCGAGTTCATGGGCGTCGCACATCATCCGCCACTGGACGGCGTTGTTCGGCTGCACCTCGCGTCTGCGGGCGGTGGAGGCTCCGTACGAGTACCAGACGTGGTCACCGACGGTGAGCATGGTGGCCGCGGACAGGACCTCACCGTCGTGATGGGCGAGATAGAGCCGCATCCGGTCGGGATGCTCGCCGGTCAGCGCGGTCCACATGCCCTGGAAGTAGGTCAGTGGACGCGGCAGGAACTGGTCGCGCTCCGCGGTCTCCCGGTACAGCTCGTAGAAGGCGGGCAGATCCTCGTAGCCGCCGCGTTCCACCTTCACACCGGCGTTCTCGGCCTTCTTCACATTGCGCCGCCACTGCTGGTTGAAGCCGCGCTGGATCTCGTCCAACGACCGTCCCGCGAAGGGCACTTGGAAGACATACCGAGGCTGGCCGACGCTGAAGCCGTCGTCCGTGCCGTCGTCGTTCTGCCGCCAGCCCATACGGTGCAGCCGGTCGCTGACCGCGAAGGCGCGCGGTTCGGTCCTGGTCGGCTCGACATCACGCAGCCTACGGACCTCCGGATCGGCGATGGCCGCCTTGACCACGTCCGCCGTCCAGCGGCGGGCGACGACGGGCGGGCCCATCTTCACCGAGAACGCGCCGCGGGACTTGAGATGGGCCAGCATCGGCTGGAGCCACCGGGCCAGGTCCGGGGCGAACCAGTCGATGGCGGGGCCCTCGGGCAGATAGGCGAGATACCGCTTGATCTTCGGTACCGGCCGGTAGAGGACGAGTCCCGCGCCGATGATGTTCCCCCGCTCGTCGAACCACCCGAGGCTCTCCGCCCGCCAGTCCGGCTTCACGTCCCCCCACGAGGGAACCTGCATATGGCTGATCGAGGGTCTGGCTCCGACGAAGGCCAGATGTTCCTTACGCTTGATCGTCTTCAGGCGGTAAGCCATGGGGAGTGCTCCTTCGCTCGGCGCGCAGGTCTGTGGTCAGCAGACCTCTAGTCATACGTGCCGTACGGGCGGGCACGGGCCCGGACACGCGCGAGGGCCGGAGAGGACACACGTGAGGGCGGGCGGGACGGAGGAGCGGGACGGAAGTGGGCGGGACGAGGGAGACAGCCCTGTGCTCCGGTGCTGTCTCCCTCCTCCTCGGGTCAGACCAGGAAGTCCCGCGCGATATTCGCCGCCAGGCGTTCCAGCAGCGGGCCCGCCTCCGCCATACAGACCGCGGGATCCGGCTCAAGTTCGGTCAGGGCGTACGCGCGCCGGATGCCCGCGCGGCCCAGGGCCTCCGGCGGGAGGGCCAGCCGGCCGCAGACCGCGATGACCTCGATGTTCCGCGCGCGGGCCGCCGCCGCGACACCCACCGGGGCCTTGCCGTGGAGTGTCTGTTCGTCCAGCGAGCCCTCACCGGTGATGACCAGCGTCGCCCGGGACAGGGCGGAGGCGAAGCCCAGCACATCGAGCATCACCTCGATACCGGGACGGAAGCTCGCGCCGAGGCCGACCAGCGCGCCGTAGCCGATACCGCCCGCCGCGCCCGCACCCGGCGAGAGCGCGAGCTCGGCGGCGCGGGAGCCGATGGCCGTCTCCAGGACGGCGGCGTAGTGGGCGAGTGCCGCGTCGAG
Source organism: Streptomyces sp. NPDC059743 (assembly GCF_042732975.1). Classification (NCBI taxonomy): domain Bacteria; kingdom Bacillati; phylum Actinomycetota; class Actinomycetes; order Kitasatosporales; family Streptomycetaceae; genus Streptomyces; species Streptomyces sp. NPDC059743. The sequence continues at coordinate 115,847 of NZ_JBHWGS010000015.1, forward strand.
CGTGGCCACGTCCTCCGGGCTCGCGCCCTTCTGCGGACCGTAGACGGCCGGCGCGCCCTTGGGTCCGGTCAGAGGATTGTCGACATCGCTGGCGAGGACGATCTCCGTCGCGCCGAGACGGCCGTCCAGACCGGACAGATCGGCGGTGGCGAGATCCCGCAGACCGCCGCCGCCCGGCCCGACCGGCTGCCCGTCCGCGTCCAGGAAACGCGCGCCGAGCGCGGCGAGCATTCCCGCGCCGCCGTCGGTGGTGGCGCTGCCGCCGACTCCGAAGACGATGCTCCGGGCGCCCGCGTCGAGCGCGGCGCGCAGCAGTTCACCGGATCCGTAGGTCGTCGCCGTGAGCGGTGCGAAGACTCCCGCCGGGAGATGCTGGAGGCCGGACGCCTCCGCCATCTCGATCACGGCCATGCCGTCCCGCAGGGCATAGGCGGCGGTCAGCTCCTCGCCGAGCGGCCCGGTGACCCGTACCTCGCACCGTTCGAAACCGGCCGCCACGGCCGCCGCGACCGTACCGTCGCCGCCGTCCGCGACGGGCAGGGTCTCGACCGCCACCTCGGGAGCGACCTGGTGCAGCCCGGCCGTCACCCGCTCCGCGACCTGCACCGCTGTGAGCGAGCCCTTGAACTTGTCCGCCGCGATCAGTACGCGGGCGACCTCGGTTACTGCTCCGTCCGTCACTTCGAATCCTCTGCTCTCGAACAGGCAGTCGCGCCGCCCCGACCTTATCCGCCCGCCGTCGGTCTGCCCATGCCCGCCGTCACAGGCCTTGCTCCGCACTCCGCAGGCGGACGGCGCCATTTGGCGGACGGCACCATTTGTCAGACAGGGCCCTTAGGCTTCCCGTGTGACGGATACCGATACCGAATACGCCGCGTACATCGCAGGCCTCCCCCGAGTCCTCGCCGGCGCCGCCATGTTGTTCAGGGACGGCGAGGGCCGTGTACTGATCGTCGAGCCCAACTATCGGGAGGGCTGGGCGCTCCCCGGCGGAACGGTCGAGTCCGACGACGGCGAGACGCCGCGCTCGGGCGCCCGGCGCGAGACGCTCGAAGAGATCGGGCTGGACATCGAGCCCGGACGGCTGCTGGCCGTGGACTGGGTGCCGGGCAAGGCCCGCCCGCCGATCGCGGCCTATCTCTACGACGGCGGAGTGCTGGACGAGGAGCAGCTCGCGGCGATCCGCCTCCAGGAGGAGGAGCTGCTGTCGTGGCGGCTGCTCGACCGCGAGGAGATCCCGGCGTATCTGCTGGGCTCGCTCGGACTGCGGGTGCAGGCGGCACTCGACGTGGTGGAGTCGGGCGCGGGCACGGTGGAGCTGGAGAACGGCCGCCGGCCGTAGAACGCCTCCGCCGGTCGCGGAGTTGACCGACGGTCCCGCCGACGAGGTGCGCAAGGCGGGGTGCGTAAACAGTTCGCCGCCCGCCGTCTCCGCTGCGTACGCTCGCACCATGACTCTCGTCGCGCTCCTCAGCGGCGCCGGTATCTCCACGGACTCCGGCATACCCGACTACCGCGGTCCGAACGGACTGTGGCGACGCGATCCCGGCGCCGAGAAGCTGGTCACGTACGACGTGTATATGACGGATCCGGAGATCCGGCGCCGGTCCTGGCGGATGCGGAGCGACAGTCCCACGCTGCGTGCCGAACCCAATGCCGCCCATCGCGCGGTGGCGGAGCTGAGCCGGTCGGGGACGGCGGTCCGGGTGATCACACAGAATGTCGACGGACTGCACCAGCTCGCCGGGCTGCCGGCCCGCAAGGTGCTCGAACTGCACGGCACCGCACGGGAGATCGTCTGCACCGGGTGCCGGGTCCGGTCCTCGATGAAGGAGGCGCTGGGCCGGGTCGCGGCGGGCGAGGAGGATCCGCGCTGCCTGGCGTGCGGCGGGATCCTCAAGTCGGCGACGGTGATGTTCGGCGAGCGGCTCGATCCGGAGATACTGGCGCAGGCGATGACGATCGCCAAGGTATGCCAGGTGTTCATCGCGGTCGGTACGACTCTCCAGGTACAGCCGGCCGCCTCGCTGGCGGGAATCGCCGCCGACCACGGCGCGCTGCTCATCGTGGTGAACGCGGAGCCGACGCCGTACGACGACCGCGCGGACGAGATCATCCGCGAGCCGATCGGCACGGCGCTGCCCGCGCTGCTGACGCGCTACCGCGCAGGCTGATACGCGGGCCAGGGCATCCGGCGCATCCGGCGCGTCAGAAGAGCGTGGCCGCGGCAGGCGCGTCGGCCGACGCACCCTCGAAGACCAGCAGTCGCTGCTTGCGGTCGAGCCCGCCGCCGTAGCCGGTGAGGCTGCCGGTGGAACCGATCACCCGGTGGCAGGGCACGATGATGCCGATCGGGTTCTTGCCGTTGGCCAGTCCCACCGCCCGCGAGGCGCCCGGCTTGCCGAGGTTCTCGGCCAGTTCGCCATACGAACGCGTCTCGCCGTACGGGATCTTCCGGAGCTGCTCCCAGACACTGCGCTGGAACGCGGTGCCGTCGAGCCGCAGCGGCAGATCGAACTCCGTCAGCTCTCCCTCGAAGTACGCGTCGAGCTGGCGCACCACCTCGGTGAAGGGCCGGGAATCCGGCTCGCCGAAGTTCTCCTCCGGCGGGCGATGGCGCTGCCCGACCATATAGAGGCCCTTCAGGACGTCGTCGGCCGCGACGAGTGTGAGTGGTCCGTAAGGACTGTCGATCACGGTGTGCACGGTGTGCTGCTGTCCGGTCATGAGGGAACTTCCTGGTGTGCTGGGTCGAACGTACTGAGGCGAACGTACTCAGAGGCGAACGTACTTATACGGGAAGGCGGTTGATGGCATGGTCGTCCGTCGCCCACAGATACTGCACGGCGTACGCGCGCCACGGTCGCCAGGCCGCGGCGCGCCTCGTGAGCGCGGCGGGAGTGGACGGCAGGCCGAGCCGTCCGGCGGCCCGGCGGACACCGAGATCGGTCGGCAGGAACGCGTCGGGATCACCGAGCGCGCGCATCGCGATCGCCTCGACCGTCCACGGCCCGAACCCGGGCAGGGCGGTGAGCCGCTCCCGCACCTGCTCCCAGTCGCTGTCGGTGCCGAGCCGGAGCGAGCCGTCGGCGAGCGCCGCGACAAGGCTGATCAGAGTGGTACGCCGGGTGCGCGGCAGCGCCAGCGCCTCCGGATCGAGCGCGGCCAGCGCCTCCGGAGCCGGGAAGAGATGTGTCAGCCCGCCCTCCGGATCCTCGACCGGCACGCCGTGCGCGGTGACCAGCCGGGCCGCGTGCGTCCGCGCGGCAGCGGTGGAGACCTGCTGGCCGAGCACGGCCCGTACGGCGAACTCGGCGGCGTCGACGGTACGCGGCACCCGCCGTCCCGGCGCCTTGTCGACCAGCGGCGCCAGCAGCGGATCGGCCCGCAGTTGCTCGTCCACGGCGACCGGATCGGCGTCCAGGTCGAGCATCCGGCGGCAGCTGCTGATGGCGAGTGTGAGATCGCGCGGATCGGTGAGGGAGAGCCGGCAGGCGATGTGGTCGGGGCGCGGCGAGAGGGCGACGATGCCATGTCCGTACGGCAGGGAGAGCGTGCGCCGGTAGGCGCCGTCGCGCCACTCCTCGACACCGGGAACGGCGGTCGCGACGAGGTGTCCGAAGAGGTTGTCCGGGTTGAGAGGCGTACGGAACGGCAGCCGCAGCGAGATCGCGCCGGGAGTGCCGGGCTGTTCGCGTGTGTCCCCCGCCCGTGTGTCCCTCGCCCGTGTACCGCGTGACGCGGACGATCCGCGCGAGGCGCGCGTACGCAGCTCGCTCGGCGAGAGCGCGAAGACCTCGCGGACGGTGTCGTTGAAGGCCCGGATGGAGGCGAAACCCGCCGCGAAGGCGACCTCGGCCATCGGCAGCGCGGTTGTCTCGATGAGCACACGCGCGGTCTGCGCCCGCTGTGCGCGAGCCAGCGCGAGAGGTCCCGCGCCCAGCTCGGCGAGGAGCTGCCGCTCGATCTGGCGGGCGGAGTAACCCAGCCGCCCGGCCAGACCTGGCACGCCCTCCCGGTCGACGACTCCGTCCTGGATGAGCCGCATGGCACGGGCGACGGTGTCGGCGCGCGCGTTCCACTCGGGCGAGCCGGGACTGGTATCGGGCCTGCACCGCTTGCAGGCCCGGAAACCGGCCTGCTGACAGGCGGCGGCGCTCGGATAGAACGTCATGTTCTCGGCCTTGGGCGGTACGGCCGGACAGCTCGGCCGGCAGTAGATCCGGGTGGTCAGCACCGCGGTGAAGAACCAGCCGTCGAAGCGTCCGTCCTTGGACCTGACGGCCCGTACACAGCGCTCGGTATCGGTGTACATGGGTTCAAGCATCCGCCACGGAAGAGCTCGGGGCTGGCAGGAATACGACATCAGCGTTCGCCGGCCGGGAGAGACGGAACGCCTCCCGTGGACGCCATCGTAACGTCGCTACCCATCAGAGGTAGCGTCGATACTCAAAGGGTGTTAACGTTGATCTCGTCGGATCGCGAACAGCGTTACCCGTCGAGACGTCAGAACGCCGGGCCAGAACAAGGAGCAGCAATCATGACCGAGCAGACCATTTCCTCGGACCGTGCGGACCGTACAGACCGCGCCGCGCGGGTGGCGATCGTCACCGGAGGATCCCGTGGGATCGGCCGGGAGAGCGCCGAGCGGCTGGCCGCCGACGGTTTCTCCGTGGTCGTCAACTATGCGGGCAACAGCGCAGAGGCCGAAGCGGCGGTCGCGGCCATCACCGCGGCCGGCGGACAGGCGATGGCCTTCCGTGCCGACGTGGCGGACGAGAAGGCCGTATCGGACCTCTTCGACGCCGCGGAGGCGACATACGGCGGGATCGACGTGGTCGTGCACGCGGCGGGAGTCATGACACTGGCACCGCTGGTCGAAACGGACCTGGACGCCCTGGACCGTATGCACCGCACGAACATCCGAGGGACGTTCGTGGTCGACCAGCAGGCGGCGCGCAGGCTGCGCTCCGGTGGGGCGATCATCAACTTCTCCAGCTCCGTCGTGTCACTGGCCCTTCCCGGCTACAGCGCCTACGCCGCCACCAAGGGCGCGGTCGAGGCCATGACACTGATCCTCGCCCGTGAGCTGCGCGGACGGGACATCACCGTCAATGCGGTCGCTCCCGGACCGACCGCCACCGCGCTGTTCCTGGACGGCAAGGACGAGCAGACCATCGCGAGGATGGCCGGCCAGGCACCGCTGGAGCGGCTCGGCACTCCGCAGGACATGGCCGAGGTCGTCGCCTTTCTCGCCGGTCCCGCTCGCTGGATCAACGGACAGGTCCTGCGCGCCAACGGCGGCATCGTCTGACATGCCGCCGTCTCTTCCGCCATCAACTGCCGTCCCTTCCATCACCTGCCTTCCGTCATCCAACTGAGGAGCTCTGTCATGGGTAAGACCATCCTGATCACGGGTGCCGGCTCCGGTTTCGGAGCACTGGCCGCTCGCGCCCTGGCCCAGGCCGGGCACACCGTCTACGCCGCGATGCGCAACACCACCGGCCGCAATGCCACACGTGTCGCCGAGGCCGAGTCCTACGCGGCCGAGCATCAGGTGGACCTGCGTACGGTGGAACTCGACGTGCTCTCCCAGGAGTCCGCCGACGCGGCGGTCAACACCGTTCTGGCCGAGGCCGGTTCGCTCGATGTGGTGATCCACAACGCCGGCCATATGGTGACAGGACCGACCGAGGCCTTCACTCCGGAGGAACTGGTCGCCGTCTACGACACGAATGTGCTGGGCACTCAGCGCGTCAACCGCGCCGCGCTGCCTCATCTCCGCGCCCAGCAGCACGGACTGGTCCTGTGGATCGGCTCCACGTCCACCCGAGGCGGCACTCCGCCTTATCTCGCACCGTACTTCGCCGCCAAGGCCGCGATGGACTCGCTGGCCGTCTCCTACGCCGCCGAGCTGGCCCGTTTCAATATCGAGACCTCCATCGTCGTGCCGGGCTCCTTCACCTCGGGCACCAACCACTTCGCCACCGGCGGACATCCCGCCGAGCAAACCGTCGTACCGGCGTACGAGGCGCGCTACGCCGGTCTGATGGACCAGGTCTCCCAGCGTCTGGCCGCCCTCGCGCCGGCCGACGCCGATGTGTCCCAGGTGGCCGAAGCCATCGTCAAGGTCGTGGACACGCCGCACGGCAGCCGTCCCTTCCGGGTCCATGTGGATCCCGCGAACGACGGCTCGGAGGAAGTGAGCGAGGTCGCGGACCGTATCCGTGCCGAGTTCCTCGCCCGTATAGGCCTGGACGATCTCCTCACTCCTCACTCCTCACGCCGTCGGCCAGTCGGTTCTGTGAGTACACGGGACTCCATGAGCACGCGGGACCGGATCCTGGAAGTGGCCGCCGACCTGGTGGCGCGGTCCGTGGACGGAGATGTCTCCGTACGGGCCGTGTGTGAGGCCGCGCAGGTCGGAGCCCCGGCGCTCTACCGGAACTTCGGGGACAAGGAGGGCCTGCTGTCGGCCGTCGTGGACCATGGCTTCGGCACCTACCTCGCGACGAAGAAGCACCACAGTCCGCACGCGGACCCGGTCGAGGATCTGCGCGACGGCTGGGACAGCCATGTGGACTTCGCCCTGCGGAATCCCAACCGCTACCGGCTGATGAACTCGCCCGCGATGCGTACACCACCGGGCGCGGCTCTGGAGTCCCACCGGATTCTTGAACGGGACCTGGGACGGGCGGCGGCCCGGGGCAGACTGCGCCTCACTCCCGAACTGGCCGCGCAGGTCGTCATGTCGGCCAATGTCGGTGTGGCCCTGATGCTTGTCTCCCGTCCCGCGACCTTCACCGATCCGAGCACTTCGCGCCGTGTACGGGACGCCGTGCACGCGGCGGTTCTGACACCGGAAACCTTGGAGACGCCGGAAACCTCGGAAACGACCGGCTCCGACCATGAGAACAACGGGACAGGAACACACATGTCGGTGGCCTCGGCAGCGGCCCGGTTGAACGCCCTGCTGCACCGGTCACCGGCTTCGGTGCTCAGCACCGCCGAGACGGCCCTGATGACCGACTGGCTGAACCGGCTCTCGGACACCTCCTGACATCGGCCGCCGACCCGCCGCGTCTGCGCGAGCGGAGCGCACCCGAGGGAGTGACGATGGAAGGACCGGACCTTCGAAAGGAGTGTTCCCGTGTCTCAGGCCCTGCCTCCCGTCCTGTCCGATCCGCTGACCAACCGCGGCACCGCGTTCACCGAGGAGGAACGCGAGAGACTCGATCTGGTGGGACGGCTGCCCGATGCCGTCCTGTCCCTGGACGAGCAGCTGCGGCGCGCGTACGAGCAGCTTCAGCGGCAGCCCGACGCGCTGGCCAAGAATGTGTATCTGGAGCAGCTGCACGACCGTAACGAGGTTCTGTACTACCGGGTACTGGCCGATCATCTCGCCGAGCTGCTGCCGATCGTCTACGACCCGACGGTGGGCGACGCGATCAAGCGGTACAGCCACGAGTTCCGCCGCCCGCGCGGCGTGTATCTCTCCATCGACCATCCGCAGGACATCCGGGCCGCCCTCGAACACCTGGGGCTGGGGCCCGACGATGTGGACATGCTGGTGGTCACCGACGCACAGGAGATCCTCGGTATCGGTGACTGGGGCGTCAACGGCGTACAGATCTCGGTCGGCAAGCTCGCCGTCTACACCGCGGCGGCCGGTCTGCATCCCGACCGCTGTATCCCCGTCGTACTGGACGTGGGCACCGACAACGAGACGCTTCTCAACGATCCTCTCTATCTCGGCGTACGGCGCAGCCGCACCCGTGGAAAGCCTTACGACAACTTCATCGCCGCCTATCTGGCGACGGCCGCCGATCTGTTCCCGCACGCGCTGCTGCACTTCGAGGACTTCGGTCCCGGCAACGCCCGGCGCATCCTGGAGCAGAACGCCGACCGCTACCGGATCTTCAACGACGATCTTCAGGGCACCGGCGCGATCACTCTCGCCGCTGTCGTCTCCGCTCTCAAGGTCACCGGGACGGCCTTCCGTGACCAGCGCGTGGTGGTCTTCGGGGCCGGCACCGCGGGTGTGGGAATCGCCGATCAGCTCGTGGCGGCGATGGTCCGGGACGGTCTGGAGCCGGCCGAGGCGGCACGCCGGGTGTGGCTGGTGGACAAGCAAGGGCTGCTCACCGATGACATGAACGATCTGCGGGACTACCAGCGCGACTACGCCCGCCCGGCCGCCGAGGTGCGCGGCTGGTCCGACCAGGGCGGAATCGACCGGGCCGGTACCGGCCGTACCGGCCGTATCGATCTGCTGACCACCGTGCGCCAGGCGCGGCCCACCATTCTGATCGGCACCTCCACCTCGCCGGGAACCTTCACCAAGGAGGTGGTGACCGCGATGGCCCGGCATGTCGAGCGGCCGATCATCTTTCCGCTCTCCAATCCCACCGAGCGGATCGAGGCCATGCCCTCCGCCATCCTCGCCTGGAGCGACAGCAAAGCGCTGACCGCCGCGGGCATCCCGGTCGAACCTGTCGAGCTGAACGGTGTCCGGCATGTCATCGGCCAGGCGAACAACGCCCTGCTCTACCCGGGACTGGGCCTGGGCACCATCGTCTCCCGGGCCCGCCGGGTCACCTCCGGCATGCTGCTGGCCGCGGCCGAGGCGGTCGCGGGCCAGGCGCGGGTCGGCGCTCCCGGCGCGTCCCTGCTGCCGCCGGTGTCGGATCTGCGCGCGTCCTCCGCCACCGTGGCCGTCGCCGTCGCGCGCGCCGCGATCGCGGAGGGCGTCGCCGAGAACGCTCCGGAGGATCTGGTGCAGGCCGTCCAGGACGCGATGTGGCAGCCGCGGTACGGGCCCATTCCCGATCTTCCAGGCCATTCCGACGGCCCCGGTCATTCCCATGGCCCCGGCCCTTCCCACGATCCCGGCCCTTCCCACGAAGGGAGCGCGCGATGAGCGAGGCCCCGCCGGTGGTACGGGATCTGCCGATCGGCATCGACGCCGAGGGCACCCGTACCGAGCGTGACTCACTGGGTACGGTCGAGGTGCCCGCCGACCGGTACTGGGGCGCGCAGACCCAGCGCTCGCTGATCCACTTCTCGATCGGCGACGACCGGATGCCCAAGGCCGTTTATCACGCCTACGGCCGTGTCAAGAAGGCCGCCGCCCTGGTCAACGGCCGCGACGGCCGGCTGCCGCGCTGGCAGAGCGAGCTGATCGCCAAGGTCGCCGACGAGGTGATCTCCGGTGCTCTCGACGCGCACTTCCCGCTCTATGTCTGGCAGACCGGCTCCGGCACACAGAGCAATATGAATGTCAACGAGGTGATCAGCAACCGCGCCATCCAGCTCGTCGGCGGCACCCTCGGCTCACGTACGCCGATCCATCCCAATGACCATGTCAACATGGGCCAGTCCTCCAACGACACCTTTCCCACCGCGATGCATCTGGCCACCGTGCGGGCCCTGCACCACGACGTACTGCCCTCCCTGGCCGCGCTCACGCAGGCCATCGAGAACAAGGCCGTCCTGTGGCGTGATGTCGTCAAGGTCGGCCGTACGCATCTCCAGGACGCGGTCCCGCTCACCGTCGGCCAGGAGTGGTCCGGTTACGCCGCGCAGCTCGCCGACGCCCATGAGCGTGTCCGCGCCACTCTGCCCGCGCTGTACGAGCTGGCGATCGGCGGGACGGCGGTCGGCACCGGCCTCAACGCACCCGAGAACTTCGGCACCGCGGTCGCCGCCGAACTGGCCCGCCAGACCGGTCATCCCTTCACGGTGGCCGCCAACCATTTCGCGGCTCAGGGCGGGCTGGACGCGATGGCCGCCGCCTCGGCGGGACTGCGCGCCGTCGCCGTACCGCTGATGAAGATCGCCAACGATCTGCGCTGGCTGGCCTCCGGTCCACGCTGCGGACTCGGTGAACTCGCCCTGCCCGCCAACGAGCCCGGCAGCTCGATCATGCCCGGCAAGATCAACCCGACCCAGTGCGAGGCCATGGTCATGGTCTGTATCCAGGTCCTCGGCGAGGACGGTGCCGTCGCGTTCGCCGCCAGTCAGGGCAACTTCGAGCTCAACGCCATGCGTCCGGTGATCATCAGCGATGTGCTCCACTGCGCCCGGATCCTCGCCGACGCGAGCGAGAAACTGCGGGTCTACTGCGTAGAAGGCGCCGAGCTGCACCGCGACCGTATCGACGAGGACGTCTCGCGCTCGCTGATGCTCGTCACCGCCCTCTCGCCCGAGATCGGCTACGACCGGGCCAGCGAGATCGCCCACCGGGCCGCCGAGGAGGGCAGCACCCTGCGCGAGACCGCGCTCGCCACCGGCTATCTCAGCGCGGAGGAGTACGACCGGATCATCGATCCTCGTGCGATGGCCGGACTCTCCAACTGAGCTCCCTGAACTCCCTACGCTCCTGAACTCCGGGACTGAGCTCCGGGACTCAGTTCCGGGACCTGACTTCGAGACTCAGCTTTGATCCCGGTCACCTGAACGGGTGTCACTCGCCGTGGGTCCGTGTCGCCGTACCAGCGCACCGACCGGCGCGTGGACGATGCAGGAATGCCATCCTCCACTTACGCCGCCGGGATTCTGCTGCGTGCCGCCGCTTCGGCCGGTGACCCGCCACAGCTTCTGCCCGCCCGGGAGCAGATGGCCTTCACTCTCGGCTTCCACATCATCCTGGTGCCGTTCGGAGTGGCGCTCACCGCCCTGATGCTCATCGCCAACTACCGCGGTCTGCGGTACGGAGACGAGCAGGCGCTGCTGCTCGCCCAGCGCTGGTCGAAGGTCGCCGCCGTACTGCTCGCCGTGGGAGCGATCACCGGTACGGTGCTGAGCTTCGAACTCGGCATCCTGTGGCCGGGACTGATGGGCAGATACGGCGCCGCCTTCGGTTTCCCGTTCGCGATCGAAGGCATCTTCTTCTTCCTGGAAGCGATCTTCGTCTCGATCTATATCTACGGCTGGAAGCGGCTCCCGCCCTGGACGCACTTCTGGACGGGCGTACCGGTGGTGCTGGCGAGCATGGGCGGCACCGCCTCCGTGGTGGCGGCGAACAGCTGGATGAACCAGCCGGGCGGTATCACCATGCGCGACGGCCATGTGGTGGAGGTCCGGCCGGCCGAGGTGTTCTTCAACGGCGCCTTCTGGTTCGAGACCGTACATATGCTGCTCGCCGCCTATATCGTCGCCGGTTTCACGGTGGCCGGCGTCTACGCGTTCGGCATGCTCAGAGGACGCCGCGACCACTACCACCGGACCGGCTTCCTCATCGGATTCGTCGTGGCCGCCGTCGTCCTGCCCGTACAGATCTATGTCGGTGATGTCGTCGCGCGCCAGGTCTTCCAGAGCGAGCCCGCGAAGTTCGCCGCGCTGGAACTGCTGCCCGACACCGGCACCCATGTTCCCGAGACACTGGGCGGTGTACTGATCGACGGCAAGGTGCGCTATGGCCTCAGGATTCCGGACGTGGCCTCACTGCTCGCGGGATTCAGTCCGTCCACACGGATCCGCGGACTCGACGCGATCGCGCCGGCGGTACGTCCCGACGACGCCACGGTGAGCGTCGTCCATCTCGCGTTCGACATCATGGTGGGCACGGCCACCGCTCTGCTCGCGCTGGTCGTCTGGTTCGCCTGGCTGTGGTGGCGCCGACGGCGGGTTCCGACCAACCGGTGGTTCCTGGGCTGCGCAGCCCTCAGCGGAGTCGTCGCCGTGGTGTGTCTGGAGAGCGGCTGGGTGGTCACCGAGGTGGGACGGCAGCCGTGGACCGTGGTCGGTCTGCTGCTCACCAGGGATGCCGTGGCGACGCAGGGCAATCTCTGGCCGTTCTTCTCCGCCGTACTGGCCATCTACTGCGCGGTGGGCACCGGCGCGGTGCTGATCCTGCGGTCCCTGACCCGACGATGGAGAGCCGGCGGAGGCGAGGGAGAGGACGAGGGACTGGACGTTCCCTACGGTCCCAACCGGCCGCTGACCGACGCGCACACGGAAGAAGGCCGGCAGACATGAGTGACACCGTCTCGGTCATGGGTGACACCGTCTCGGTCCTGCTGTTCATCGGCGTCATCGCCTACGCGCTCTTCGGCGGGGCCGACTTCGGCGCCGGCTTCTGGGATCTGACCGCCGGCGGAGCGGCGCGCGGCAGCAGGCCACGCCGTCTCATCGACGCGTCGATCGGCCCTGTCTGGGAGGCCAATCACATCTGGCTGATCTACTGCCTCGTCATGCTGTGGAGCGCTTTTCCCGCCGCGTTCACGGCCATCACCACGACGCTGTACATCCCGCTGGGCCTCGCCGCGCTGGGAATCGTGCTGCGAGGCGCGGGCTTCGCCTTCCGCAAGGCCTCGATGCGCACGCCCGAACAGCGCATCTACGGCGCGACGTTCGCGCTGTCCTCGGTGCTCACTCCGTACTGCTTCGGCAGTGTGGCCGGTGCCATCGCGTCCGGCCGGGTGCCCACCGCGGGCAAGGGCGACGCGCTGGGGAGCTGGAACAATCCGACATCCGTCCTCGGCGGAATTCTGGCCGTGTCGGTGTGCGCCTATCTCGCCGCGGTGTTTCTGACCGCCTCGGCACGGCAGAACCAGAGTCCGCCGCTCGAAAGGTGGTTCCGCCGCCGGGCGCTGCTCGCGGGAGTCGTCACCGGCCTGGTCGGCCTGGCCGGGATCTTCGTGCTCCAGGCCGACTCGCCGCGGCTGTTCCACCAGTTGAGCCACCGCGGACTGCCGTTGCTCATCGTCTCGGCGCTGAGCGGGCTGCTCAGTCTCTTTCTGCTCAGGCGCGAGAAGCCTCTGGCCCTGCGTATGCTGGCCGCCCTGGCCGTGGCGACGGTCGTGTGCGGCTGGGGCGTGGCTCAGTACCCGTATCTGCTGGGCACTCATCTCACCATCGCGGAGGCGGCGGCGCCGACGCCCACGCTCTGGGTGCTCACCGGTGTCGCCTGCGCCGCCGGGCTGCTTGTCGCGCCGTCGCTGGCCGTCCTCTACGTCCTCCAGAACCGAGGGAGGCTGGAGTCACGGACCTGAGGATGCGCTTGTCAGGGGCTCACGGCCACACCGTACGGGCTGTTGCCGACCGTGACCGTCGCGGTGACCTTCAGCGTCGTACGGTCGATGACCGAGAGGGTGCCCGCGCCCTGGTCCGTGACATAGACCGTGCCGGAGGTGACGGCGATATTGAACGGATCGGTTCCCGGCGGGCCCACATTGACCGTTCCCGTGACGCGACGGCTGCCGGTGTCGATCACCGAGACATTTCCGGGACCGAGAACGGCGACGTACATCTTCTTCCCGTCGGGTGCGGAGGTCACGTCGAAGACGCCTTCGCCGACCGGCACGGTGGCCGTGACCTTGCCGGTGCCGGTCGAGATGACCGAGACACGGGCCGTCACCTCGTTGGCCACATAGACCGATCCGCCGTCCGGAGTGACGGCGACGCCCACGGGCGAGCGGCCGGCCGGGAGCGTCCGGACGACCCGGTCGGTACCGGTGTCGATGACCGACACACTGTCCGAGCCCGAGTTGGCTACATAGGCGGACTTGCCGTCGTGGCTGACGGCCACGCTCACCGGTGAGACACCGACCGGGACGGTGGCGGTCACCCGGTTGGTACGGGTGTCGAGCACCGAGACATTGTTCGAACCGCCGTTGGTGACGTACAGAGATCCGCCGTCCGGGCTCAGCGCGACACCGCTCGGGTTCTTGCCGACGGCGACGGCCTTGACGATCTTGTCGGTCCGTGTGTCGAGGATCGAGACCTTGGCCGACTCGCTGTTGGCGATATAGGCGTGCTTGCCGTCCGGAGTGATGACGATGCCTTCGGGGCCGGTACCGGCCGGCACGGTGGCCACCACCTTGTGGGTGCCTGCGTCGATCACGGAGACCGTGTTGTCGAGCTGGTTGGTCACATAGACACGGCCGGCGGACCGCTGCGCGCTCGCGGAGGGCGCGGCGACCGGGTCCTGTCGCGCGGATCCGGCCGAGGTGCAGGACACCAGCAGCAGAACGATGACCACCGCGAGGACGGGCAGCAGTGGGAGCGCCGGGCGTACGGGCAGCGCCGGCCGGAGCGCCTTCCCTCGGAGCGCCTTCCTGCGGTGCCGGTCGGCCGTACCGGCACGGGCTCGGGTCTGTCCTGGGGAACGAAGGGAACGCATCGTGCCTCCTGCGCGCATCGAGGGAATCGAGGGATTCGTCCTGTCAGGACAGGAGTCCACGGGCGTAGTGGTCCTGGGTGTCGCGCACACCGGGGAGCGCGAAGAAGTAGCCGCCGCCGCGTGGGCTGATGTACGGCACCAGCGCCTCGCCCTCCAGCCGGGTCTGCATGGCGATATAGGTGTTGAGTTCACGCTGGAAGCAGCAGAACGCGTGTCCCAGGTCGAGTCCGCCGCGTACATCGGGGCTGCGGTCGTAGTCGTAGCTGCGGCGCAGAATGGCGCTGGTGGACGCGGTCTCCGGAGTCTGGGGATTGGCCAGCCGGACATGGCTGTTCAGCGGAGTGATCAGGCCCTGCGGATCGTTGGTGTAGATGGGGTCGAGCTGGTCGGAGGCGTCCGGGTCCTCTGCGTACATGGGCGCGCCGCTGACCTTGCGACGGCCGAAGATCCGCTCCTGTTCCTCAAGAGGCACCTCCTGCCACTTCTGAAGGCGGAAGTGGACGATGCGCAGCACCTGATAGGTCCCGCCCGCCGCCCAGGCCGGCTCGTCGGTGTGCGGCTGTACCCACACCTCCTGGTTGAGCTGTGCCGTATCGCTGAGGTCCGGGTTGGCGATGCCGTCCTTGAAGCCGAACCAGTCCCGGGGCACACCGACGGGCCGCGACGGATTGCGCGTACCGTTGATCCGCCAGCGCTGCTTCATCGCGCCGCTCGTGTGGAACAGGATGTCGAGCAGTGCGTACACCGTGGTGTCACGGTTCTTGGCACAGATCTGTACGAGCAGGTCGCCCTGGGACAGCGCGGGATCCAGATCGTCGTGGGCGAAGGCCTTCATGGTGACGAGCTGGACCGGCTTCTCCGGGCCCAGTCCGAAGCGGTCGTCGAAGAGGCTCGCGCCGAGGGCGACGGTGACGGTGAGCTCGCCCGGTAGGACCTTGGGGCCCAGGACGCCGGTGTCGGACGGCGGTTTGTCCGGCGGTGTCCGCGGAGGCGTGCCGCCGGCGGTGAGAAAGCGGGCCCGGGTGGTCAGCGTACGGAACAGATCGGTGAGCGCCTTCCGGTCGGACGCGGTCACGTCGAACGCGACGAAGGTCGCGTCCCGCTGCGGAAGTGTGACGATGCCGGCCTGGTGGTAGCCGTGGAAGGGAATCGCCTCGGTGTCCTCGGCGGCTCGGTCACCCGGCGCGGTGGCACGGGCCGTACCACCGCCGTCCAGCAGGCCGACGCCCGCCGCTCCGGCGAGTCCGGTGGCGACAGTGCCCTGGAGAAACGAACGCCGCGCGAAGAAGGCCGCCGGACAACCGTCGCCGTCCGAGCCGTCCGAGCTGTCCGCCCTGTCCTCGTCCTCGCCCTCGTCCTCCGGGCCGGGCGGTCTCTGCTCACTCATGCCGCGTATGCCCTCTTTCGTGACGCTCTCTGCGCCGAAAGTACCTGCACCACGCGCCACTCGCCATCGGTGGGCGGGCAAGGGCAGTTCAGCATGGCGATGGTGGTGCCGGCCGGATGATGCGGCCCTTCTACGTGATCGTCGTCGTGGCCGCCTCCGTGCCGGCGAGGAGTTGGGGCCAGAGCGTGGCGCCCATCTGTTCGGGGGTGCCGGGGCAGCCGTGGTGCAGCCAGTCGAGGACGGTGCCGAGCAGGGCGCCCGCCACGAACGCCGCCGCCGGGTCGTGAGGGATGGCCGTCGGATCGTCGGCGTGGGTGGGCGGGACGGCCTCGGCGGGTCCGCGGCTGACGTGCACGGCGATCGCGATCCGCTGCAACAGGTGGTTGATCACGCGGGCGCTGCCGTCGCGGCCGAGTACGGCGCGATAGAGGGCGGCGTGCTCGGCGACATGGGCGAACAGCATCGGCAGAGGGTTGTCCCGGGAACGGCCGTCGCGCGGGAGATCCCGTCCGGCGGCCGGGGTGGCGGCCACCAGTCCGTCGAACATGGAGGTGCACGCGGCGGCGGCCAGCTCGTGCACATCGCTGTAGTGCTCGTAGAACGTGGACCGCGTGACGCCCGCGCGTTTGGTGATGTCCGAGACCGAGAGCTGGGCCAGATCGCGCTCGGCGACGAGCTCGCGCAGGGCGGTCTCCAGGGCGCTGCGGGAGCGGCGGATGCGGGCGTCCACATGGTGCGCAGGCATGGCGAGAGCGTATCCTCTCCGACACCTGTAGGATAACGGACAGCTGTCTGATAGAGGGCGGCCTTCGACAGGGGGCGGCTGTCGGACGCGGGGCGTGTCCGACGTACGGCCTCGGCAGACGTACGTACGACTACGACCTCGGCAAGGAAGTGAACATGTCGCAGCACATCGCAGTGGTCATCGGCGTGGGCGGAATGGGACAGGCGATCGCGCGGCGCGTCGGACCGGGCGCCCGTCTGCTCCTCGCGGACTTCAACGAAGAGACTCTGGACACCGTGACCGGGCAGTTGCGCGGAGAGGGATACGAGGTCACCTCCCAGGCCGTCGACGTCTCCTCGCGCGCGTCGGTGGCGGCGCTCGCCAAGCGCGCCGCGTCCCTCGGCGAGGTCCGGTACGTGGTGCACACCGCCGGTCTCTCGCCCGTACAGGCGCCGGTGCCCGCGATCCTGGCGGTGGATCTGCTCGGTGTCGCCCTGGTGACCGAGGAGTTCGGCGAGGTCGTCGCGTCCGGCGGCGCCGGTGTCGTCATCGCCAGCATGGCCGCTCACAACTACCCGCCCTTCCCTCCGGAGCAGGCACGGGAACTGGCCACCACGCCCGCCGACCGGCTTCTCGACCTGCCGATCGCGGACCCGGCCAACTTCCCCCACGCCGGAGCCGCCTACGCCTTCGCCAAGCGGGCCAACCTCGTACGCGTCCAGGCCGCGAGTGTGACCTGGGGTGCCAAGGGCGCCAGAATCAACGCGATCAGCCCCGGCCATATCGCCACGCCCATGGGCCATACCGAACTCGGCGGCGAACACGGCGCCATCATCCAGGCCATGATCGACGGCTCCAACGCCAAGCACGAGGGCACGGCGGCCGACATCGCGAGGGCCGCCGAGTTCCTGCTCAGCCCCGGCGCCGGATTCATCTCCGGCAGCGACCTCCTGGTCGACGGCGGCGTCACCGCCGCGTTGCAGACAGGGCACATCACCCTGAGGTGAGGACAGCGTTCCTGACGTAAGGACAGCGTTTCCAGGACGGGGCCGTGATCGATCTCGCCGCCACGGGATCAGCCACGGGATCAGGAGGGCGCCACCGCGGCGGTCAGTGGAGTTGCCCGGCGAACGCCGCGTACGCCCGCTCGTCGAAGAGCACGAATCTGACCTCGGTGACCGCCGTCTCCGTGTTCCGCACGGTCTCTACGGCGATACGAGCAGCGTCCTCCATCGGCCACCTGTAGGCGCCGGTGGAGATGGCTGGGAACGCGACGGTCCGCGCACCGAGCTCATCGGCCACTCGGAGAGACTCCCGGTAGCAGGAAGCCAGAAGCGAGGGATCGCTGCCGGAAACCTGATACACCGGGCCCACCGTATGGATCACCCACCGGGCGTCGAGGCGGCCGGCCGTAGTGGCCACCGCCTGGCCGGTGGGCAGGCCACGGCCGTACCGCGCGGCGCGCAGGGCGCGGCACTCGGCCAGGATCTCCGGGCCGCCGCCGCGGTGGATCGCGCCGTCGACACCGCCTCCGCCGAGCAGCGAGGAGTTCGCGGCGTTGACGATGGCGTCCACGCTCTGGTCGGTGATGCTTCCTCGGACCAGTGTCAGGGTTGTGGTTGTCATATCGGTGGCCTCCTCAGACCTTGTCGCAAAACCTGTCGCACGGACTCCTCAGACCTCGTCGTACGACCTCCTCAGACCTCGTCGTACGACCTCCTCAGGCCTCCGTTGCACGACCTCCTCAGACCTCGCGCAGCCGCCGCCAGACCGCCTTCGCCGCGTTGTGCCCGGACATGCCGTGCACACCGGGGCCCGGCGGGGTCGCGGAGGAGCAGATGAAGACGGCGGGATGCGGAGTGGTGTACGGGGAGAGGGAGATCCTGGGACGCAGCAGCAGCTGGAGCCCCGAGGCGGCGCCGCAGGCGATGTCGCCGCCGACATAGTTGGGGTTACGGGCGGCCAGCTCGGGCGGGCCCGCGGTGGCCCGGGCCAGCACACGGTCGCGGAATCCGGGAGCGAAGCGCTCCAGCTGCCGCTCCACGGCGTCGGTGAGATCGCCCTGCCAGCCGCTGGGGACATGACCGTACGCCCAGAAGACATGCTTGCCCTCGGGCGCGCGGGACGGATCCACCAGACTCGGCTGGGCGGTGATCAGGAACGGTGTCGCGGGCGGCCGGCCGGCCGCGACCAGGCGCAGCGCCGTGCCGATCTCTCCGCTGGTGGGGCCGATCTGTACGGTCCCGGCCCGGCGCGGCTCCTCGGCCGTCCAGGGCACCGGACCGTCCAGCGCGTAGTCGATCTTGAATACGCTCGCTCCGTAGCGGTAGCCGTCGTACACGCGGCCGAGACCCGCGATACGGGCCAGGGCGGTCGGCGAGGTGTCGAAGACATAGGCGCGGGCGGGCGGCAGCTCGTCCAGCCGCTTGACCTCGTATCCGGTGTGGACCGAACCGCCCAGATCCCGGAGATACGCGGCGAGCGCGTCGGAGATCGACTGCGAGCCGCCACGCGGCAGCGGCCAGCCGCCCGCGTGCGCGGCGAGCGCGAAGATCAGCCCGACGGCGCCGGTGGCGAGCCCGTTCAGCGGGGCTATGACATGGCCGACGAGCCCGGCGAACAGGGCACGCGCCTTCTCGTCGTGGAAGCGGCGCGCCAGCCAGGTCGAGGGCGGCAGCCCGGCCAGTCCGAACCGGGCGAGGGTGACGGGATCGCGCGGCAGCGCCGTCAGCGGCAGGGACATGAAGTCCCGCGCGAGCGTGTCCCATTTGCCGAGGAAGGGCGCGACCAGACGGCGGTACGCGCCCGCGTCACGAGGGCCGAAGGACGCGGCCGTCTCGGCGACCGAACGGGACAGCACCGCCGCCGTGCCGTCGTCGAAGGGATGCGCCATCGGCAGTTCGGGATGCAGCCACTCCAGTCCGTACCGGCCGAGCGGCATCGTCCCGAAGACGGGCGAGCCGATGCCCAGCGGGTGCACGGCCGAACAGGGATCGTGCCGGAAGCCGGGCAGCGTCAGCTCTTCCGTCCTGGCGCCTCCGCCCACCGTGTCGGCGGCCTCGAACACGGCCACCGAGAAGCCCCGCCTGGCCAGCTCGACGGCGGCGGTCAGCCCGTTGGGTCCCGCCCCCACGACGACGGCATCGAGCATCGACGTCACCTTCGGACTCCTTCGTAGCCGATGGCAAGAAACCCCAGGATATTCCCGGGCACCGACAGCCCGAGGGCGGGTACTGTCCGCGACGATGAACACCGCACCGGACGCGGCCCTGCCGCGCTTCATCGACACCATGGCGACACGGCTCACGCACGTACGCGGAGTGCGTGCCGTGACACTCGGCGGCAGCCGAGCCCGTGGTACGCACCGCCCGGACTCGGACTGGGACCTGGGCGTCTACTACCGCGGCGGGCACGGCGGGATCGATGGCGGGCACGGCGGGCTCGACAGAGCGGCGCTGGCGGAGCTGGCCGCACTGGCCGCCGAGATGACGGGCTCACCGGTGGAGGTCGCGGGCCCTGGTGAGTGGGGTCCCTGGGTGAACGGCGGGGCCTGGCTGTCGGTGGACGGCGTCGCGGTGGACTGGATCCTGCGCGATCTGGACCGCGTGGAACGGGTCTGGGAGGAGTGCCGCGAGGGCCGCTTCGAGGTGGGTACGCAGCCTGGCCATCCGCTCGGGTTCTGGTCGCCCGCATACGCCGGTGAGGTCGCGCTCTGCCGCGTACTGGCCGATCCCACCGGGGAGTTGACGGCACTGCGGGAGGCGGCCCGGACCTATCCGGAGCCGCTGCGCAGGGCACTCACCGAAACGGCCTGGGAGGCGGACTTCTCGGTGGCGGCGGCCCGTAAGTCGGCGGGCGGAGTGACAGGCGGACCGGCTGGCGGTGTGACGGGCGGACCGGCCGGCACGGGCGATGTGCTGCATGTCTCGCTCTGTCTGTCCCGGGCCTTCGGCATCCTCGTACAGGCCCTGCTCGCCCACCACCGCGTCTGGTGCCTCAACGAAAAGGGCGCCACGGCAACGGCCGCCGCCCTCCCGGACACGCCACCGGACTTCGCCGCGCGTATCGCACGAGCGCTGAGGTCACTGGACGCGGAGGCGGTGGAGGCGGCCGGAGCGCTGGTGACGGAGGTACGGACCGTCCTGGACGCGGGCGCCTGACCGAGCTCCTGACCGAGAACGGCCCGGCCGCCCGTGGTCCGGCCGCCGGCGGTCCGGCTGCTGGTGGTACGACCGCCGCTGAGGCCTGATGGCCGCGCTTCCTCACGCGTCCTCACGCCTCCTCACGCGCCCGTCAGCAGCCGCTCCCGTATCCGCCGCGCCGTGGCCTCGTCGCGGGCCGCGGTGAAGGGCAGCGCGTTGCCGCCCGTGATACGGAACGGCTCGCCCGTGAGCGTCTGCTGCGCGCCGCCCGCCTCCGTCACCAGCAGCAGGCCCGCCGCATGGTCCCAGGCCAGCTCCCAGTTGAAGGCCACCGCGTCGAGCGCGCCTCGCGCCACGTCCAGATATTCGAGCCCGGCCGAGCCGCACGCGCGCGCGTCGATGTCCTCGGTGCGCAGTCCCAGGAGGGCGCGCTTCTGGGCGTCCGTCGTGTAGTCCGGATGGGACATCGCGACCGTCAGCACCGCGCCGGGCTTGGGCGCGCCGGAGCGCAGCGGGACGCCGTCGAGCCAGGCGCCGCGGCCCTGTACGGCGATCGCCATCTCGTCCAGCGCCGCCGCGTAGGTCCAGGACGCCAGCACCTCACCGCCCTGCGCGAGGGCGACGAGCGTGCAGAAACCGGGCTCGCCACGGACGAACTGGCGGGTGCCGTCGACCGGGTCGACGATCCATACGGGCGCTTCGCCGCGCAGCGCGTCGTACACCGCCGGATCCGCGTGGACCGCCTCCTCGCCGACCACCACCGAGCCGGGAAGCAGCGCGGTGAGAGCGGCGGTGAGATGTTCCTCCGCGCGCCGGTCGGCGACCGTCACCAGATCGTGCGGACCGCTCTTCTCAGCGATCTCGTGAGCGGCGAGCTGCCGGAAGCGCGGCATGATCTCGGCCGCGGCTGCCGCGCGTACCGCCTCTTCGATGGCGGACACACGGAGCCCATGAGGCATCTGCCGGGCCGTCCGCCCGTCCGCCGTCTCCCGCTCCCTCAGGGGAACCGTTCCGTACATTCCGTACACAGCGTCATCGATCATGCCCACCAGCCAATCACGCGCCTATGACACTCCGGAGGGCAGCCCCGTGACGGCTAGGGCCTCTCGTTTGGATCTTGCCGGGCTCGCGAGCCCTGGCACCGCGCCTCGCCGCGTTGTCGTCGGTCACCAGGGCTCCGCCATGGCTCCCTCCTCCGCCTTGCGATCCACGGCACCAACGCCGACATCAGCCGCTACCGCGGCGGGCGCTCCCTGATCCGGCCAGCCCCAAACGAAAGACCCTAGGGCGACTCTCAGCGTCCTACGGCATAACCCTGCATGCCACGAGGGTTCGCCGCGGCCGACAGGACACCGGTCTCAGGATCTCTGGCGACCGCGCACAGCCGCCCTTCGGACCAGGCCTCGCCGACGGTCACCTCATGGCCGCGCCGGCGCAGCGCCTCGATGACGTCCGGGTCCATGCCCTTCTCCACCGTCACACTGCCGGGCCGCATCCCGCGCGGGTAGAAGGAGCCGGGGAAGCTGTCGTTGTGCCAGTTGGGCGCGTCGATCGCGCCCTGGAGATCGAGCCCGCCCCGGACCGGTGCCCGCAGGGCGAGCGCCAGGAAGAAGTGGAACTGCCACTGGTCCTGCTGGTCGCCGCCGGGCGTGCCGAAGGCAAGCACCGGTACGCCCTCGCGCAGCGCGATCGACGGTGTGAGGGTGGTACGGGGCCGGCGGCCGGGCGTCAGTGAGTTCGGCAGTCCGGGGTCAAGCCAGGCCATCTGGAGCCGGGTGCCGAGCGGAAAGCCCAGTTCGGGGACGACCGGATTGGACTGGAGCCAGCCGCCGCTCGGCGTGGCGGCGATCATATTGCCCCAGCGGTCGACGATGTCGAGATGGCAGGTGTCGCCGCGAGTGGCACCGTCCTTGGCGACGACCGGCTCCCCGACGGACGGCTTGCCCACGGCTGACTCCCCGATGGTCGGTTTGCCCACGGTCGGCTCGCCCACGCCCGCGGTCGGAAGGCCCAGCGCGTCGAAGCCGGGCTCGCCCGTGGAGACGGCGGTGGCATGGGCGCTGAGGACCGGTTCGCGTCCCTCCGGGCTGCCTGGGCGGAGCTCGTACGAGGCACGCTCACCGATGAGCGCACGGCGGGCGGTGTTGTACGGCTCGGAGAGCAGGGCGGCCAGCGGCGCCTCGGTGGCGTCGCCGTACCAGGCCTCCCGGTCGGCCATGGCGAGTTTGCAGCCCTCGATGAGCTGATGAACGTACTGCGCCGAGCCGTACGTGGGCAGGTCGGCCGCGCGGGAGGGCAGCAGCGCCAACTGTTGGAGGAAGACGGGCCCTTGGCTCCAGGCGCCCGCCTTGCAGAGGGTCCAGCCGTCCCACTCGTAGGTGGCGGGCGCCTCGTACGCCGCCGACCAGCCGGCCAGATCCGCCTCGGTCAGGGTGCCGGTGTGGTGCGAACCGCTGGTGTCCATGGTGGGCGTGGCGGACTGACGCAGCAGCGCCTGCGCGATAAAGCCCTCACACCAGACGGTACGGGCGGCCTCGATCTGCGCCACCCGGTCCTCGCCGGCCGACTCGGCCTCGGAGATCAGCCGGCGCCAGGTCGCGGCGAGAACAGGGTTACGGAACAGCTCCCCGGGCGCCGGTGCCTTGCCGCCGGGAAGATAGACATCGGCGGAGGACGTCCACTCGGTCTCGAAGAGCTCGCGGACCGACTCGACGGTCTCACCGATCCGTTCGACCGGCGCATGGCCGTCCTCGGCGTATCCGATGGCATAACGCAGCACCTGAGCCAGGGACTTGGTGCCGTAATCGCGCAACAGCACCATCCACGCGTCAAAGGCACCGGGCACGGCGGCGGCCAACGGACCGGTACCGGGAACCAGTTCGAGCCCGAGGGAACGGTAGTGCCCAATACTCGCCCCCGCAGGCGCCGGCCCCTGACCACAGAGCACCCGAACCTCGCCGCCGGCGGGCGCAAGAATGATCGGCACCTCGCCACCGGGCCCGTTGAGATGCGGCTCGACAACATGCAGGACAAAGCCGGCGGCGACGGCGGCATCAAAGGCGTTGCCGCCGTCCTCCAACACGGCCATCGCGGACTGCGAGGCGAGCCAGTGAGTGGAGGACACCATCCCGAAGGTCCCCTGAAGGGTGGGCCGAGTCGTGAACATACGTATGCCACCTCACTGTTGAACCGAACCGCTCACACCGATCGGAGTCCACACCAGAACTCTCGCCCGCCCGATCACCACCAAGAAGCGTATCCCCCAACGCCCCTCCCAATGCCACGGCTTCGCCCCCATGGCAAACACCCGCCTCATGGAAGCGTCAAGCGCGCACGGCCGTTGAGTATCCACACCTGCCGCTTGACATGAACGACCTCATGCCCACGATCGACGTCGCCCGAACCGAGTCCGAAAAATGCCGCGCCCGTATTGAGGAGAACAAACAGCTTCGCGCCTGACACCGGCTCACCTGTACCACGCAGTAACACACTACCCAAGGGACCCAAGGACGTCTGTCCACTGGCACGGTCGCCGTGTCACATGTCATGTGCGGCAGATGATCCGCACCTTGGGAGCTGGGCAAGCCGCCGAAGTTAGCCCACCTCAAACTCTGGGAGTGAGCACACACGCTCGCCTTCCGGGAGGACTTCTCCACCGTCCCGCTGTTATTCGATCAGTCTCGGTGCTCCGCACCACGCCCGCCGCACGAACAGGCCCGCACCAGCGGCCCACCCGCGACCATAGTTTTCACGGCAGAAGGGGCTGCTAATGACCACGCACCAGCCCACCACGCTCGGCCGCTCCGCCGTCAGTGACCCTACTCCGCTCCGGTCTCGGGGCGACGACATGCTCATCGCCGAGGTCTAGAGCCTTACAGGCGCGAGCGAGGGTCAGTTGGGGATTGGCCAGGTCCTCGACTATGCCCACCCACTCCAACTTACCGTTGAGGTCTCATCAACCATGACTGATGCGACCTCAACGGTATGCGAAAAGCGACTCTCGATTCCAGGCCGCTTAGAAGGAGCCGAAGAATCGGTCCCACCAATCAGGAGGGTCAGAACCATGGAAACGTAGGCTTGCAGCTCCGTCATAATGTGTAGTAAGAAGCTCTTCCGGCACCATCACATACCCCAGGCTTACAAGAGCCCACTCCACCTTCTCAAGGTCACCGGAGTCGAGCTCACCTTCAGCGCGTGCGTCTTCCGTACCGAAGAAGGCGCCAGGGTTATCCGCCGCCACCATAGCCAAGGGTTTGAACTTGCTCACCAGGACAACAATTCTTGTCCCACAAACCGTGGATTCCGCCGGCACCTCAAGTCGCCCGTACTGGGCCGAGTCTTGAATATTCTGGTCGGTTTCACAATTCGTCGAGAAGTCAGAATTAATCCTGACAACTAGACGATTGAATGCGTTCGCGACTTCCGCCTTGCTGTAGTCGGCCGGAGATTCCAGCCCCTCGGGATCATCTAGCCGACGCAAAATTTCCAGCAGATTCTCCATGACCCTCCAATCGCATCGAACAGTCTACACACGAAGCGGAATGTCGTCTCACTCCGGAAAGGCCGTGAGCACCTTCCCAGTGAGAGGCTCGTAACGCACCAGAATCCTCACTTCCCCCACCGTTCCAACGACATTCAGCACAGCTGGTTTTCCTTTCTTAGTCTTCAGAGTTCTCTCAGCGTACTTAGCAGATCCTTGGTACCAGGTCCTCTGACTGTTCGGGCTTGTCACCACGTCAGCCACAGCATCGAGGATCTGGGGATCGGACCAACCCTTCGGGAAAGCATCCTTCCCTGGCGCCCCCGGGTACCTGTGGTTATCAAGAATGTGCTTCGACCTCTCAGCGCCGATCAGCTCACGGCCGACCCCGCGCACAGCCACCTCGCGTCCGGCATTTCCCAGTAGCCCGCCTGGACCAACTGCTACCGTTCCCGTCAGAGGAGGACACGCGGTCACCTGGCCAGGTTCACATGTGCCCTGCATCAGTTGATCCCAGGCATCACCGGGATTTCCCTTGATCAGGTCCACCAAGGGCCCGTCCGGAATTTGACTCCTCAAATAATTCCCTGCGCGCCGCTCAAAATCGCTTGGGCCGTTGACAAAAGCCAAACAGTGTCCCACAGCGCACGCGACGACTTGGCCGTCATTGTCGACCATTGTCTGCGCGGAGCTAGCTGCCGTAGCGGTGCCGCCTGTACGTGGGACGACGGCGTATCTGTTTGACACGTCTGGGTGTGTCGTGACGAAGCGGGTGGGGTCGCCCTTTACCTGACCGGTGCCGCCGATGGGGTAGCCGTCGCCGCAGAGGTCGGCGGGGCACAGGCCCGTGGGGTCGCTGGATGTGACCGGTGTGTTGTTGGCGTAGCTGTAGCCGTTGAGGGACTGGGGCTGGTTCAGGGCTAGGACCGGGTCGACGCTGATGAACTGGCCGATTGTTGGGTCGTATTCGCGGGCGCCTATGTGGGTCAGGCCGGTGGAGTCGTCGGCTGGTTTGCCCAGGAAGCGTTTGTCGTCGGGCCAGGTGGTGGGTTGGGTGCCTCGGGGGGCGCCGAAGGGTGTCGTGTAGCGCTTGGTGACGGCCCAGGTGGTGGCGTCGATGGCGAGGCTGGAGGTGCCGTGGTGGTCGCCGGCGAGGAAGTTGAGTTTGGTGCCGGTGACTCCCGCGGTGGCGGTGCGGACGGCGATGGTCTGGCCGGCCGCGGTGTAGTAGCGGGTGCCGCTGAGGGTCTTGGTCGTGCCCTTGACCGTGAGGCGGACTTCCATGTCGCCGAGGTAGAGGACGGTATCGCCGTCGCCGGTGGCGCGGCGGATGAGGAGGCTGCCGTCGGCGTCGTAGAGGTAGCCGGTCTGTTTGGTGCCCTCGGTGAGGCTGGAGAGCTGGTCTTCGCTGTTCCAGGCGAGCGTCTGGGTGGCGCTGGTGCCAGGGCGGTGGGTGGTGTTGCCGGTGTCGTCGTAGACGTAGGTGGCGTTCTTGGCGCCGGTGGTGTGGTCCAGCGGATGGGGCTGGCCGGTGCTGGTCCCGTAGGCGTAGGTGGTGGTCTGGTCACCGGTGGCCAGGTTCTGCTTCTCGGTGGAGCGCTGGCCGGCGGCGGTGTAGCTGTAGGACGTCCAGTAGGGCGCCGCACCGCCGAGGTTGCCCGTGGTGCGTCCCGTGTCGGAGCAGTCGGCCGTCTTCGGGGTCCAGGCTTCGGTCAGACGGCGGTAGCCGTCGTAGAGGAAGCACTGGTTGTCGGCCTGGCCTGTGCCGCCGAGGCTGATGGCGTCGCTGATGGACTTGACGTTGCCCGCGTCGTCCTGGACGTAGGTGAGGTCCTGCGCCTTGTTGCCGTTGTGGTCGGTGACATAGGACCGGGTCAGACGGCGAGTGCCGTTCTCGTACTCGTAGTTGAGGGAGCCCTTCCTCGCGGAACCGACGGAGCTGATGCCCAGACTCAGGGTGGTGAGGTCGCCGAGTTCGGAGTAGCCGGCGTCCAGCAGGTAGCCGGTGGTGCCGTTGACGTTCTTCAAGTTGCCGAGGCCGTCGTAGGTGTTGGTGATGCCTTCCTGGGCGAGGCCGGCGACGGCTGGGTCAGTGATGGTGGAGAGCTGGTTGGCCGCGTTGTAGTTGGCGGCGAAGGTCAGCGTCTGCGGGACGCCGGCGGTTACGAGTGGGTCATTGGCCGGGAGAGTCAGCTGGCTGTTCGTGACGTTGTAGAGAGCGTCGAACTTTGTGATCTTCTGGACATACGCCTGCCCGCCGGTTCCGCCGACGTAGCGTGTGGCGGTGTCCTGCCGGCCCTTGGCCGCCAGGTCGTAGTCCCAGTGGGCGAGCTTGTTGGCGGCGACGGTCTTGTCGGTCTGCCACAGGTCGGTCTTACGGCCGAGGACGTCGTACTGGTAGAAGAGCTTGCGGTCTTCCGCGTCCTCGGTCGAGTCGACTTGGTCGAGGCTGGTGTAGCGGGTGTCCGTGGTGCCCTTGTCCGGGTCCGTGGCGCTGGTCTGGCGGCCGAAGAGGTCGTAGGTGTAGGACCAGACGCTGTTGTCGTGGGCGGTGACGGTCTTCTGCTGCCCGCCGGGCGTGTAGGTGTAGCGGGTGTGGTTGTACGAGCCGGTGTCCTCGGGGTTGGCGAATTCGCGGGTCTCGGTGGTCTGGCCCAGAGCGTTGGTCAGAGTCGCCGTGGCCTGGCCGCCGGTGGGAGCCGTCTGGAGGACACGGTCGCCCTGGTACTTGGTAACGGTGGTCCAGCGGTGGACTCCCTGCACCTTGGTCTCGCTGGCGACGGAACGGGCCGCGCCGTCGTAGGTGGTGTCCACCTGTAGTGGGGCCTGGCCGCCCTCGACGGTGGCCGCGTTACCGGAGGGTGGGGCGCTCTTGTCATAGATGTCCGACAGAGTGGAGCTGACCAGGCCGCGGGTGTCGTACTGGGTCAGGCTGACCACGCGTCCGCCGGCCGGAGACGGGGACTGGGTTTCCCTGGCGCGCAGCAAGGAGTCGTAGATGGTGTAGCTGGTGATGTAGCCCGAGGCTGTCGGTGTGAGTGCGCCCGTGGAGACCCAGGACGCCGTGTCCTTCGAGAGGTGATATTCGTACTTATAGTTTGGAATGCCACCCAGGAGACGCGGCCGGTTCGGCAGCCAGACCTGAGTGACGCGTCCGAGGCTGTCGTAAGTGCTCTCGGTTATCTTCGAGTTGGGGTCCGTGATCTTGGTGGCCGCGCCGGTGGCGAAGTCGACGACGGTGCTGGTGGTGTAGTCCTTGCCGTCGGCGACCGTCGAGGCGGTCAGAGGACCGGCGGCAACCGGCATGTAGGTGCTCTTGCTGGTCTGGTTGTCGTTGGTGTCCTTGACGAGCAGAGGCCTGCCCAGCGCGTCGAACGTCGTCGTGCTGAGCTTTTGCCAGCTGGGCTGGTCGCCGCTGTCGTAACCACTCGCGCGACCGGTCCACCGTGGCTCGCCCAGAGTGGGACTCTGGCCGGCCGTCCAGGCGGCGGTCGCGTCGTATGTCACGGCGGTGTCGGAGATGATGTCGCCGGGCTTGGTGGAGTCGGCCGGCAGGTCGAGTGCGCTCTCGGCGGTGGCGCAGGGCTTCGCGGTGACGCGGGTGCGGGAGACCAGTGAGGTCAGGCCCGCGGACGGGTTGCGGGCGTACCAGGTGCGCGCGCAGGTCTCGTCACCGGTGACGGCGTCGTCGCCCTTGTCCTCCACGGTCAGCGGCATGCCGTAGTCGTCATAGGTGGTGACGGTCGTACGGACGCGGTCGACCGGGCTGATGACGGTGACGTTGGTCCGGTTGTGGGTGGCGCCGGTGCGGACGAAGTACGCCTCGGTGTCGGCGTAGGACTTGTGCTGGGTGGCGGTCCTGCGGGACCAGGGATCATTGACGGTGCCGGCCACTTCGCTGTCGCCGTCGTAGGTGACCGTCTCCCGGGTGAAGCCCGCGTACTGGTCTGCGTCGGTGATGGCGGCGGCCTTGATGCCCGTGGCCTGGGCGCTTCTGCGGGCGTCCGGGTCGAGCGTCTTGCCGTCGGCCTTCAGCAGCCGGTCGCCGTCCATACCGCGCATATAGACGCTGACGGTCTTGCTCCGGGTGCCGTTGGCCGGGCCGGTCTGATGAGTGACCTTGGCGAAGCCACGCCAGATGGACCAAGTGCGGTCCTTCTCGGGCGTCATGGGGTCGTCGTTGTAGTGCCAGGCACCGCCACCGGAGTACTGGTAGGTGTCGGTGATGGTGCCGGAGGCGCCCGTCTGGTCGCTGGTCGAGACGGCGGTCACCGGATACTTCTGGAACCAGTCCAGAATGGCGTCCCCGCCACCGTTCGGCTTCCAGCGGACGGGATAGCACGTGCTGGTGTTCTGGTCGGGACGCGGTCTGGTCTCGCCGGCGACACACTCGGCCGCGGCGTAGGTGACGGCGGTCTTGGCACCGGTCTCGCTCGTCAGGCCGGTCAGGCGAGGCTTCGCCAGAGGCAGGATGTCATCGGCCTGGCCGTCGACGCGGTTGGTGAGGAATTCGCTGGTGAAGGTGACCGGATCCGTCGAGAGCGGCATGCCGTGCTCGCCGGTGTGCTGGATGGAACGCAGCCACAGGGACTGGTCGTTGGAGTCACCCGTCTCACCCGGATCCTGGTACTGCTGCGTGAGTTTCCAGGAATCGACGGACTCGAAATCGGCGGTCGGAGTACGGGCGGCGTTCCACGCGTAGGCGGTGATGCCCGTCAGCCGCTTGCGGGTGAAGAAGGCGGGGCCGACGTTGCCGGTGCACTTGTCGCCGTCCTTGCAGATGGCGTCGAACGGCACGTCCGGCCACTGAGGGCTGGTGCTCTCGGTCAGGGAGTCGCAGCCGGTGTCACGGATGCACCGCTCGTCGTAGGTGAAGGCGACCTTGTTGGAGGCCGCGGGCGCGCCCGTGAACAGGACGCCGGCCCGCTGACCGTAGAGAATCTTGGTGAGGTATCCGCCACGGGTGTACGAGGTGCCGGTGGTGTCTTCGCCGAGCGTGTCGTAGTTGTTGGTCTCGGCGGTGTACCAGTAGCTCATGGCGTTGCCGTGGGTGTCCTCGACGTAGTCGAGGTTCCAGCGCCATCCCTGGGTCTTGGCGCGTCCGCTGAGCGAGGTGCCGCTGCTGTAGCCGGGCTCACCGGCGTCGTCGCCGAAGACCGGGACGGTCCAGACGCTGTTGGTGCGTTCGCTGCCGGCGCCTTCCAGCTTGTTGAGGCCGAAGACATACTTCGTGCCGCCGCCGGTGATGACCGTCCAGTACTCCCCCTTGCCGTCTCCCTTGCCACCGGAGATGTCGTCGCCGTCATCGCCGTTGTCGGCGCCGGTGGAGTGGGTGACGACCGAGGCGTCGTCGTTCTTCAGGCGCCAGGTTCCGCTGGTGTCGTCCTTCACCAGTTCGGTGGCCCTGCCGTTGAGGACGAGGGAGGCGTTGTCGTACTTCCAGCACAGGTCGAACTTGTCCGTCTGGCCGTCGTCGTCGCAGGAGCCGTACTTGCGCTCGACGTACGACGAGGTCAGGTCGAAGCCCTCACCGATCTGGCTGCCCTGGTTGTTCGTGTTCGCGGTGCGTCCGTCCACGCTGCCCGAGTCGTACGAGATGGCCAGGTCCGGAGTGGGACCGGCGGCGGCCGGCGGTGTCTTGAGCGGGTAGTTCCAGGTGAAGGTGCCTGATGAGCCGCCCGCCTCCCAGGTGGAAGAGGCCGAGAGCGGGGTCGCCTTGTAGTCACCGCCACCGGACTTGGTTCCGGCCGCGAGCGCGAGCACCATGGACTGCCCGCCGGCAGTCGCCGACTTGGCGGAAAGCTTGGCGCTGGGATCCGCGATGGGCTCCGCAGTGGGCGCGTCACCGGCGGCGGTTCCGGCGGCGCTGAAGTCGAGACGGGTACGGAGCTGTCGCTCGCCGCGCTCGTTGGTGTACGCCAGCGGTGTCGTGTTACGGCACGACGCCTTGCCGGGCTGGTCGAGGGCACAGTCGGGCAGGCGCAGGACCTGCAAGCGGCCGGCCCAGTCGCCACCGTACGCTCCGGCGAACGCGGAATAGTCGATGGCGAGATCAGCCGTCCCACCGCCGCGCGGGCCCGTGACAGTCAGGGCAACGCCCTTGATACCGAGCGCGGTTGTCTGCTTCCGGCTCAGCACAGACACCTTGACGGACTGCGCCGACTTCTTCGCCCGGGCCGCCTTGGTGGTCGGCGCGGACAAGGAGACGGGCAGAGTTCCCGCGGTGGCCTTCGCCGTTCCGGTGGCGGGAGTGGTGAGAGTGGTGGTCGCGGCCGTCGGCCAGACCACCGTCGCGGCCTGGTCGCGCAGCGCCCGGTCCGCCGCCTTCTTGTTGGCGGTCTCCTGACGGGCGATCAGACGAGACGTCGCCGTCTGTATCGGCTTCAGCGGCACCATCTTCACCGAGACCGGCTTGGGTGCGTCGGGACGGCCCTGCGGCTGTATGCCCTGGGCCACCGCGGTCAGCGGGCTGAGCAGGCCGGGCAGGAGGACGAACGCGGTGGTCACGGCTACCCGACCACGCAAGCGGGTTCTCACCCTGGTGGCGGTGCGACGGCGGAACGGCGGCATGAGTCTCACGTCCAAGTTCCATCAAAGGCCCCCGAGGAGGCACGAGGTGAGTGGAGATGGGAGGCCGTGCCCATGCACGGCGGGCGAGATGAGGGGACGCAGTCGGCCCGGCGGGCTGCTGGTCGTACGGAGTACGGGGTACGGAGCCGGCCCGGTGGACGAAGAAGCGGTTCTCTTCGCCCACCGGGACCGGATCAGTCGCCGGCGATGATGCGTGAAAGGACCTGCTCGAAGGTCATCGCTCCGGCCCAGATACGCAGTCGGCCCAGCCGTCCCGCGAAGCGGCTGCTGTCCAAGGTGCCGCCCATAGACAGGGTGCCGGTGCCCTGCTGGGGCGCGGTGACCGCATTGTTGAGGCCGTCGTCCACCGGCTTGGTACCCACATACAGATGCATGCGACCGCCCTGGTCCTGCGCGTCGTACACGCCGGTCAACGTCACCGAGGAACTGGTATCGGCAAGTTCGGACACATCCGTCACATCAGCCGTGGCCACACTGGTCCCGGAAGAGGTGGTGCGCACGAACTTCCACACATATACGTCCGGCCCCAACTTCTGCACCGCCAGGGCCCACGAGGCGCCCCCGCTTCCGGCCTGGCCCGCAATCTGGGCCTGATACCCATCGGGTTTGGTGTTGAGTACGTCCGGATTGATCTGGGCCTGGGCGGAGACTGTGAACGAGCCCGTCTCGTCGATCGCCGGACCGGTCACCGATGCATAGCCGTTGCTCCCGTCCAGAACCAGGGTGCTGGATTCCTCGTCCAGGCTCGCCCCGCCGGACAGCGCCATGGCACCGATCGGGTAGGGCGAGAACTCACCCACCGTTGTCCCCGAAGAGCCCTCCGCGTTCCAGTCGGCGACCAGCTCCGTGGTTGGTGCGTTGTCCTCCCTCGCCCCAGCTTCCTTGGCGACCTCGTCGGCGGACAGCGCGCTCTGCCAGACCGCGACCTCGTCGATACGGCCACGGAAGTACTGCCCGGCCGCGCCACGTACGATCGACCGTCCCACCTGCAAGCCCTGCCCGGCCTCCCAGGGAACGTAACTGGGCGCCGTAGCACGCAGGTTGACCGGTTCGCCCTGGGCTCGGCCGTTGACGAACAACTGGATCGTGTCACCCTGCGGAGTCCGGTTGCCGCTCGCATCGGTGGCGGCGGTGTAGACACCGGCCAGATGCGTCCACACCCGCAGCGGCGGGTCGGTGGCGGACGCGTCCGACCTGATGAACACCGGAGTGGCCGAGTCCGTGGCCGTGTAGTGGAACACGTACGACCTCGATGACGACGAGTAGTACAGCGCGAACGCCTGGGCCTGCGCGCCGGGCGCGGTCACGATCATCCGGCTGGACGAGGCATCCGTGAGGTTCACCCAGGCCGACACGGTGAACGAGTGCGCGGTACTCACCACCGGCGTCGACGCATCCGCGTACGCCTGCTGCAGAGCGGGGTTGCTGCTGTCCAGCCACATCGAAGTGTCGTCGTCGCCTCGCCGCGCCATGGTCGAGAAGCCGGCGCCGCCCCGGAGCGTCAAGTCGTGCGTGGCCGCGGAAGGATCGTGCTGCGGATCGTCGCCGGCGCTGTCCTTGGCCTTGGGATCTCCGGAATCGGGAGCGCCGTCGTTGAAGTGCCACCGCCCGATGGGGCCCGGCGGAAGACTGACCTGGAAGTCGAAGGTCTCGGGCGTACCCGTTCGTGCCCGGACGTCGATTGCCCACACCTTCAGGTGGTGCGTGCCGCCCATGCTCGGTATGGCGTCGGTGATCTCAGCCGTGTGATCGGCCTTTGCCGTAACCGTATGCGTCTTCCCGACCTGCCCGCTCGGACCGTTCAGCGTCCACTGGTACTTACTGATGTCCGTATCGGCACTGTTGGGCTTGAAGACGAAGGTGCCGGCGATACCCGGACCACCCTTGGGAGAGCACACGTCTGTCCCGCACTCCACATAGGGCGAACCATTGACCGGATCCTTGGGCTCGATCCGCGGGGCCTTGGGCGCGGAGGAATCGATGGTGAAGTAGCACCACGGCGAGAACGAGGAGTACAGCTCGCCGCTGTCACCGTTGTACGACCAATGGGACTGCGTGCGAGCGCGGTAGCGATACTGGGTGCCGTCCGTGCGCTTGGTCGTCTGCTTGTCCAGCAGCGTGCCGTCCGCAGCATAGCTTTTGGCGGGCTCGCCCTCCACGTCGTCGGGGCTCTCCGCCGCCCAGATCTCCTCCCATGCACCGGTGTCGAGCTTGCGCGCGATACGGTAGTTGATCTTCAACTGGCCCTTGCTGTCATTGACTCCCGGCGAGACCTCCGTCTCCACCCGGCCGCGGACCGTGGGCTGATCCACCGTGACGGCCAGCGGCGCGCTCTCCGGCTCGCAGTACCCGGCCGCCTTCACCCCGGGCACACCCGGAATGACACCGACATTGATCGGAACACCGGGATTCGGCACGTAATCCACGGTGAGCTCGGCGTTGTCGTCGAAACGCTTCCAGGCGCGCGGTTCGCTCTCGTCGAGGGCACGCAGCATCAGCGTGAGACGGGAGAACTTCCCGTCGGCGAAGTCCCGCACGTTCTGGGTAAGACCGCCGTTGAACTCAACCCAGGAATCGGGCTGGGAAGGACTGCAATTGTCGCCTCGGCCGGCTGACACCTTCTTGGAATCCATGAGATTCCCGATGGCCGGTCCGGGCCACCGCGTCCCTTCGGAGATGTTCCCGGTGCGCTCCAGATTGACCGTATAGGGATTGCAGTTGAACGACCACGTCTCATGCGCCCGGAACGTGGCGTGCAGAACGTGCTTTCCCGCCAGACCACTCGGGCTGAACTCGAAGTACATCCGGTTCACGTAATTTTCGCCGCAGTAGTAGCCGTCCGCGCTCGAACAGCGTCCCACGCCGTATTCGCCTGAGAACTGGTAGAACTTGTCGCCGTCGGAGGACAACACCGTACGCTCCGGGCGCGAGAGACCCACCGACGGATCGATACGAACCGGGTAGACCGTGTCGTCGCCTCGCAGCAGGCTCAGGTCGGGGGCAACAGCGATGCTGTCGGCGTCGACCTGTACGGGCAGAGTGGCCGTCACGTCACCATCACGCGGCTGGACGGAACCAGGGTCATCCGCACCGGCCGCCCCCGAGGCCGTCCCCGAATCGCCGACCGTCTCGGCACCGGCCGCCCGGAGCGTCTGAGGCCGGATACCGGTACCGGTGCCGTCCCCGGAGGAGTCCCACATCTTTCCCGCCGGCCCCGTGAACACCGCGTTGCCATCCGCATCGACCGCGCGCAGCCCACCGCCGGCTCCTGAGACCACGGACACGCCCTCGCCCGCGACGGCGAACCGCACCTCTTCCAAAGCCTCGTTCTGCGCGGCCTCCGCCGACTTGACCAGCAGAACCTCCCGATACCCGTCCGGCATCGCGGTCAACTGCAGATCCACGCCGGGCAGCACCTCTGAGTACGTGGCGGTCGCGCCGTCCAGCGAGGGCTGAGGAAGATCACCGGGCCACCGCACGGACAGCGCACCCTGCTCATGCTCCAGACGGACCATGTCCTGGGCACCACCGGCCGAGAACGACACATCCACCGCGGCATACCGCGGTCCGATCGTGCCGTCGGCCCCACGCACGAGCGTCGTGTCCATGTCATGCCATGCACCCGAGGCATCCTTCGCCCGCTGCGGCGACGTCGCCTGCTTCAGGGTGTACGAACCATCCGGATTCGCGAAGGTCTGCGCGTACTCCGTACGCTCTGCCGTCACCTCGACCGGCTCACCCGAGGCCGCGGCCCGCTCGGACGGCGTTTGAGGCGCCGGCGCGTCAGCCTGAACAGCCGGAGCATTCACGACAACTATTCCGCCGACAAGCAATGCCCACGCCAGGGATCTTGCAACGACACGACGCATCCGCGGGCTACGCACAGGAAACCCGACCCCACACACTTGAATTCACAGCCCCACCCCATGTAGCGCACAAGCTTCACGAATAACGCAGGGATCATAACCACGGCAGCACACAGGAAACCAACGGTGATCAAGGTCACAGAGCGAAGCTTTATGCCTTTAATCGCAGATAAAGAGCGATTCGAGAAATCAACCGGCCGGAGAGTGAGGCAAACACCCGCATCACCATAGATAGATAACAGGTGAACAGAAAGAATGCGCCCAACGGGCGCGAGAGCGCGGAGTTGGTCTCCGGGATTTATCGCCGACCGGAAACCGTCGCGGATTGTGTGCGCAGGGCGCTGTGGCGGGTTGTGAGCCAGATCAGGAGTGCGAAAGCGGACAGGGCGGCTCCGGTGGTGCAGACGGCCGGCCAGCCGCCTGTCGACCAGAGCAGGGCGGCGGCGAAGGAGCCGATGGAGCCTCCGACGAAGTTGCCCGCGATGTACGCCGTGTTGAGGCGGCTGCGCGCGGCGGCGGAGATCTGGAAGATCCTCGACTGGTTCAGGATGTTCTGGCCCTGGACCCCGATGTCGAGCAGCACGATGCCGACCACCACGAAGACGAGCACATGGCCGCCGAATCCCGCGATGGCCCAGGCGATGGCCACGAGCAGCCACGCCAGCCCCGTGCCGGTGACCGACCAGCCGCGGTCGTGTACCCGTCCCGCGCCCTGCGCCGCGACGGCGCCGACCAGGCCCGCGACGCCGAAGAGACCGATCGCCCAGATGGGATAGCGGTAGGGAGGATCGCTCAGCAGAAAGGTGAGCGCCGTCCAGAACATCGTGAACAGGCCGAAGCCGGTCGCGCCGAGCACCATCGTGACTTGCAGTTTCCGCTCATGTGCGATCAGCGAGAAGACCGAGCGCAGCACCGCGCCATAGGAGATCACCGCCGTCTTGGGCTTCAGTCGAGGGATCGAGCGGTGCAGCAGGAACGCGAGGACGAGCACGACGCCGGCGGCGATGAGAAACACCACGCGCCAACTGGTGGCGTCGGCGATCAGTCCGCTGAAGATCCGGGCGACCAGGATTCCGGAGAGCAGACCGCTGACGACGATGCCCACGGTTCTTCCCCGGGACGCGTCGTCGGCGAGATCGCCCGCGAGCGGAGTGAGGATCTGTCCCGACACCGTCGTCACACCCACCGCGACCATCGCCAGGGCCAGTGTGATGATCTCCGGCGCGACCGCACAGGCCACCAGGGCACCGGCCGAGAGGACCATCATCAAGGGAATCAGCCGGCGACGGTCACGGAAGTCGCCGAGCGGAACGATGAACAGAATGCCGAGCGCGTAGCCGATCTGTGTCGCCGTGATCAGCAGGCCGACGACGCTCTCGCCGACCCGTAGATCTCCCGCGATGACATCCAGCAACGGCTGCGCGTAGTAGAGGTTGGCCACGGCACCGCCCGCCGCGACGGCGAAGAGCAAGGTCAGAGCACGTGTCATACGGGGCGTGGGCGCCAGGGCCTCGGATGTCGCAACGTCACGCGCGGTCACTGAGGCCTCCCATCGGTGGCGCCTTCCGTCGGCGGCGCGGGTCCTTCCCCATCACATGCCGTCACACACCACGCTAGGAGAAGGCGCTCCGGACGGGGAGGGCGAGTTACACCCACCCCGGGCAGGTGTAAACGGCCGCCGTGCGGTTATCGGCCCGTCGCCCGCCGCCCGGTACCTCTCAGCGCCTCGCCCTGGACGTCTCGGCCGTCTCCTCTTCCGCGGCTTCCTCGGGTCGCTCGGCTTCCTCGGCGGTGAGGCTTCCCAGTACGGCCAGGGCTTCCTTGGTGGCCGTACCGGGCTCCGGGCGGTACACCTTGACGAGATGGTCACTGTCACCGTTCGGGCGGAAGGTCTCGAAAATCAGGTCGAGATCGCCGACGATCGGATGCCGTACACGGAAATGCTCGGATTTCTTGTCCCGGACCTCCGCCTTGGTCCAGAGTCGGGCGAATTCCTCGCTGCCCGATATCAACTCGTCGATGAGAGCCGTCAGTCCCGCGTCATCGGGCGCCCGAATCGCGGCGGCGCGAAGTGCGGCGGCGCCGGACGCGGCGACTTTCTCCCGTTCACGGAAAAAGGGCCGGGCCTCCTCGTCCAGGAATACCAGGCGCATCAGATTTCCGCTGTACCGGTGTCCGGCGAACAGGGCCCGTCCGAGATGGTTCGCTGCGACCACGTCGTGGCTGATGTCCAGCACAATCGCAGGGTGATGGACCCATTCGTCCAGGAGAGACAGCAGATTCTCGCCGATCGGCCGGGAAGACACACCAGTGGAAGACGTACCGGTAGAAGATGTACCAGTAGCCGTATCGATCGCGACGGGACTCGGGTGGCCGTCGGTGACGGCGAAGAGATAGCGCTGGGCCTCCGGCTCCAGCCGTAGTGTCCGCGCGAGGGCGAAAAGCACACTGGCCGAGGGATGCGTCTCACGTCCCTGTTCGAGACGTGCCAGATAGTCGGTGCTCAGGCCCGCGAGTTCCGCGACTTCCTCCCGGCGCAGCCCCGGCACCTGGCGCACTCCTCCGCGAGGAAACCCGACGTCTTCCGGCGAAAGCCGGGCTCGGCGTGCCCTGAGGAATTCGCCCAAGCGGTTCCGGTTCTCCGGATCTCTCTTCCGGTTCTCCATAACTCTCAGGGTATGCCCGGCCGCCGGCCCGTAAAGGCGGAGGCAGAGGCGGAGGCGACGACGGACGCAGCCGGGACGTCACTGTCGCGGGAGTGTCTTCGTCCAGCAGTACGATTTGCACTGTTCACGCCCAGTGGTGGAGGTTCCGGTGCACGGTGAGTACAAGGTCCCCGGCGGCAAGCTCGTTGTGGTCGATCTCGACACGGAGGACGGAGCGCTGCGCCATGTCCGGGTCGCCGGCGACTTCTTCCTGGAGCCCGACGAGGCGATCGACGCGATCGACCGCGCCCTGGAGGGCGCTCCCGCCGACACCGACGCCGCCGGTCTCGCCGCCCGTATCGAGGCCGCGCTGCCCGCGGGAACGGTGATGTACGGGCTCACCGCCGAGGGCATCGCCGTCGCCGTACGCCGCGCGCTCGCGCACGCCACCGACTGGACCGACTACGACTGGCAGCTCATCCACGACGCACCGCAGTCGCCGGCCCTCCATATGGCGCTCGACGAGGTGATCACCACCGAGGTCGCGGCCGGTCTCCGGCCGCCGACGTTGCGGGTCTGGGAGTGGGCGGCGCCCGCGGTGGTGATCGGCAGCTTCCAGTCCCTGCGCAACGAGGTCGACGCCGAGGGCGCCGAACGCCATGGCGTCACGGTGGTCCGCCGTATCTCGGGCGGCGGCGCCATGTTCATCGAGCCCGGCAACACCATCACGTACTCGCTCTCCGTCCCGGACTCGCTGGTCAAGGGGCTCACCTTCGCGGACAGTTACGCCTATCTGGACGACTGGGTGCTGGGAGCGCTCGGTGACATGGGCATCAAGGCGTGGTACCAGCCGCTCAACGACATCGCGACCGAGAGCGGCAAGGTCGCGGGAGCCGCCCAGAAGCGCGTTGTGAACGGCACGGGCGCCGTACTGCACCATGTGACGATGGCGTACGACATCGACGCCGACAAGATGGTCGAGGTCCTCCGCATCGGCCGCGAGAAGCTCTCCGACAAGGGCACGCGCAGCGCCAACAAGCGAGTCGACCCACTGCGGCGCCAGACGGGCCTGCCGCGCGAGGCGGTCATCGAACGGATGATCGACTCCTTCCGTGGCCGCTACGGGCTCACGGCCGGCAAGGTCACGGACGAGGAGATGGCACGGGCGCGCGAGCTGGCGAAGACAAAGTTCAGCACACCGGAGTGGACAGCCCGGGTGCCGTAGCAGCCCAGAGCGAGGGACTGCGGTGGGTGGATGCCCAGGAGTACGAGCATCCGCCCGGTCCGTACGAGGATCTGATGGCGGCGCTGCGGGAGCGCCCGGCCGCCCGTCCTCCCTCGCCGCACAACGCCGAGGAGTGGCGCGAGCGCCTGGCCCGTGCGCTCACGCCGCTCCTCGAAGCCCCGCCCGGACAAGCCCTGTTCGGGCAAGCCCCGTCGAGTCCTCAGGCCGTCGCGGTCCGTCGGCCCGGCGCCATCAGAGCCACGTACAGCACCAGCGAGGCCGCGAGCCCCACCGCCCAGCCGTAGTCCGCGAGCGGCTTCAGGAACGGGATCAGACCGTCCTCCGGGAACGGGCCCTTGCCAGGCGCCGAGTGGGAGCCGCCCACGGCCAGCACACCACCGACGGCGAAGGCCACCACCGCCCTGACGTTCCAGCCGTTGGCGTACCAGTAGCGGCCACCCGGGCGGTAGAGATCGGCGAGGTCCAGGACCGTACGCCGGACGATCCAGTAGTCGGCGATCAGGATGCCCGCGACCGTACCGAGCAGCCCGCCCACCAGTCCCAGCCAGGTGAAGATGTACAGCTCGGGCGTGGCCGTCAGCTTCCACGGCATGATCACGACACCGACCACACCCGTGATCAGCGCGCCCGTACGGAAGTTGATCAGCTTCGGTACGAGATTGGCGAGGTCGTACGCGGGCGAGACGACATTGGCCGCGATGTTCACGGAGATCGTCGCGATCAGTACGGTCACCAGCGCGAAGAGCAGTCCGAAGACATTGTCGGTCTTGGCGGCCAGTTCGACCGGATCCCAGACGGCCGCTCCGTACACCGCCTGTGAGCCCGAGGTGACAAAGACGGACAGCAGGGCGAAGAGAGTCATCGTCGTGGGCAGACCGAGCGACTGGCCCCAGATCTGGGCCCGTTGGCCCGCGCCGAAGCGGGTGAAGTCCGGGATGTTCAGCGAGAGGGTGGACCAGAAGGCGATCATTCCCATCAGCGACGGGAAGAAGACCGGCCAGAAGTCCGCGCCCCAGCCCAGCTGGGACGGCTGGTCGAGCAGCGGACCGAGGCCGCCCGCCTTGACGGTGATCCAGACGAGCAGCACCAGCGCGCCGACGATCACGAACGGCGCCGCCCAGTTCTCGAAGCGCCGCAGGGTGTCCATCCCCCGGTAGATGATGGCGAGTTCGAGCGCCCAGAAGAGGACAAAACAGAGCCAGAGCGTCCAGGGCTGACCGCCGATCCTCGACGCGTCGGCCCAGCCGCCGAAGATCTTGCCGAGCAGTACGAAGATGCCCTGGCCGCCGATCCAGGTCTGGATGCCGAACCAGGCGCAGGCGACGGCCGCCCTGATCAGCGCGGGCAGATTGGCGCCGCGCAGCCCGAACGAGGCACGGGCGAGGACGGGAAAGGGAATGCCGTACTTGGGTCCCGCGTGCCCGGTCAGCAGCATCGGGAACAGCACGATCAGATTGGCCAGCGCGATCGTGAAGACCGCCTGCTTCCAGTCCATGCCCAGGGTGACCAGCCCGGAGGCCAGCAGCCACGACGGGATGTTGTGCGCCATACCGACCCAGAGCGCGGCGAAGTTGTAGGTGGTCCAGCGGCGGCGGGCGACCGGGACGGGCAGCAGATCGTCGTTGACGAAGCGGCCGTCGTCGGGAAGCGCGCCGGGCGGCAGCTCGACACGGCCTTGAGGATCGGTCGAAGCATCGGCACTGGCTATTGGTTCTCCGGAGGACGGTGGCGGAGCGGTCGCGGTCATGGCGGCGGGACCCTTCGTTCGAGAGCGGGTGTCGGGGATGTCGAACGAGGCCGTGCGGGAGATCGGGGAGGGGAGCCTGTCCGGCCCCGGGCCGGCCGGGGGCCGGTTCAGGCCGGGGACAGTTAAGCCTGGAAACGGTTCAGGCCGGGGACGGGGCCGGTCCCGCCTCGGTCCCAGGACCGAGGCGGGAGGAGCCGGTTCAGCTCTGGAACCGAGGCCGGTTCAGTCCTGGAACGCCGGGATGATCTCCGCGCCGTACGCGTCGATCGTCGCTTCCTTGGCGTCATGCATGTCGTAGACGGCGAACTGGTCGACGCCCAGGTCGCGCAGCACCTGGAGCTTCTCGACATGCGCCTCGACGGGACCCAGCAGACAGAACCGGTCCACGATCTCGTCGGGCACGAAGTCCGTCGAGGGATTCCCGGCCCGGCCGTGGTGGCTGTAGTCGTATCCCTCGCGCTGCTTGATGTACGTGGTCAGCGCGTCCGGCACCAGGCCCGAGCCCTCGCCGTACCGCGCCACCAGATCGGCCACATGGTTGCCGACCATCCCGCCGAACCAGCGGCACTGCTCACGCGCATGCGCGAGATCGTCGCCGACATAGGCGGGCGCCGCGACACAGATCGTGATGGAGTCGGGATCGCGTCCCGCGTCGGAGGCCGCCGTACGGACCGCCTTGACCATCCACTCGGTCAGAAACGGATCGGCGAGCTGGAGGATGAAGCCGTCGGCCTTCCGCCCGGCCAGGGCCAGCGCCTTGGGCCCGTACGCCGCCATCCACACCGGCAGCTTGCCGTCCCGTACCCAGGGCAGCCGTAGTGTCTGCCCGTCGACGGTGGCCTCACGGCCCTCCGCCAGATCGCGGATGACCTCGATCGCGTCGCCCAGCCGGGCCAGTGTGTTGGGCTTACGGCCGGCCACCCGCATCGCCGAGTCGCCGCGCCCGATACCGCAGACGGTCCGGTTGCCGTACATCTCGTTGAGCGTGGCGAAGGTGGAGGCGGTCACCTCCCAGGTTCTGGTGCCCGGGTTGGTGACCATGGGTCCCACGGTCAGTGTGGTGGTGTGCTCCAGAATGCGGCTGTAGATGACAAAAGGTTCCTGCCAGAGCACGGCGGAGTCGAAGGTCCAGCCGTAGCGGAAACCGTTGCGCTCCGCGCGCCGCATGAGCCCGACGACCGCCGAGGACGGCGGGTCGGTCTGGAGGACAAGTCCGAAGTCCATGGCCTGGTCACTCCTCGGTATGGATGAAAAGGGGATATCGGTGTCAGCTATCAGAAATCAGGGTCGGAGGAGATCGGTGTCAGAGGAGGTACTGGCAGGTGGCGCGCGGCGTGTACTGCCCGTGTCCCGCCCGGCCGGTGAACTCCCGCCGGTCGATGACGAGTTCACCGCGCGAGAGCACCGTCTCCACCTGTCCGGTGAGCCGCTTGCCCTCGTACGCCGAGTAGTCGACGTTCATATGATGTGTCTCGGCGGAGATGGTCTGCTCGGTGTGCGGATCGTAGATGACCACATCGGCGTCGGCGCCCGGCGCGATGGTGCCCTTGCGCGGATAGAGACCGAACATCCTGGCCGGAGAGGCACAGGCGATCTCGATCCAGCGGCGGCGGCTCAGCTTTCCCTCGACCACGGCCTGATGGAGCAGATCCATCCGGTTCTCCACGCCCGGCAGCCCGTTGGGAATCTTCGAGAAGTCGCCGCGTCCCAGCTCCTTCTGTCCTGTGAAGCAGAACGGGCAGTGGTCCGTGGAGACCACCTGGAGGTCATTGGTGCGCAGCCCGCGCCAGAGCGCGTCCTGGTGTTCCTTGGGCCGCAGCGGTGTGGAGCAGACGTATTTCGCGCCCTCGAAGTCCGGTTCCGCCAGATTGTCGGTGGAGAGGAAGAGATACTGCGGACAGGTCTCGCCGAAGACGGGAAGTCCCTGGTCACGGGCGGCGGCCAGTTCGGCGACGGCCTCCTCCGCCGAGACATGGACGACATAGAGCGGAGCCTCGGCGACCTGCGCGAGCTTGATCGCCCGGTGTGTGGCCTCGGCCTCCAGCAGAGCCTTGCGTACCTCTCCGTGGTAGCGCGGATCGGTACGGCCAGCGGCCAGGGCCTGTTCGACGAGGACGTCGATGGCGATGCCGTTCT
Organism: Streptomyces sp. NPDC059743; assembly: GCF_042732975.1. Lineage (NCBI taxonomy): Bacteria > Bacillati > Actinomycetota > Actinomycetes > Kitasatosporales > Streptomycetaceae > Streptomyces > Streptomyces sp. NPDC059743. The sequence goes on from NZ_JBHWGS010000015.1 coordinate 158,936, forward strand.
CGGCGTGCATCATGATCAGTCCGCCGTTGTGCGCGCTGCGCTGCATGGCGCGCAGGATGCGGCCGTCGTCGCTGTAGAAAACACCGGGATAGGCCATGAAGAGCTTGAAGGACGTGATGCCCTCCTGGACCAGCAGGTCCATCTCCTTGAGCGAGCTCTCATTGACGTCGGCCATGATCATATGGAAGGCGTAGTCGATCGCGCACTGGCCGTCGGCCTTGGCGTACCAGGCGTCCAGCCCTTCGCGCAGCGCCTGGCCCGGCGACTGGACGGCGAAGTCCACGATGGTGGTGGTGCCTCCCCAGGCGGCGGCCCGGGTGCCGGTCTCGAAGGTGTCGGACGCGAAGGTGCCGCCGAACGGCAGCTCCATATGCGTGTGGGCGTCGACTCCGCCCGGGATGACGTACTTGCCGGTGGCGTCGATCGTACGGTCGGCGGTCCAGCCCGTCGCCACGTCCGTGCCGTGCGCGGCGAGGGCGACGATCCGGCCGTCCTCGATGAGGACATCGGCATGGGTCTCGTCGGCGGCGGTGATGACGAGTCCGCCACGGATCAGGGTGCGGGTACTGCTCATGGTGGTGGCGCTCCCTTTCAGAACGATCGGGCCTTCGGAACGATCGGCCGGCCCAGGACCGGATCGCTCGCTCGCTCGCTACGAGCGATCCGGCCGTACGGCGAACCAGGCGAACTACGCGAACTACGCGCCGCGCAAGGCCTGTTCGAGGATCGCGGCGCCCTCTTCCGCCTCCGCGACGGTCAGGGTGAGCGGCGGCGCGATCCGCAGCACGCTGGTGTTGTGTCCGCCGCCCTTGCCGAGCAGCAGTCCGCCCTCGCGCGCCGCCTCGATCACGGCCGAGGCCGTCTCGGGCGCCGCTTCTCCCGTGCTGGGCCTGACCAGTTCGATACCGATCATCAGCCCGCGGCCTCGTACCTCGCGTACGGAGTCGACTCCGGCGCCGATCGCCCGCAGCCGCTCGATCAGCAGTCCGCCGACGCGGCGGGCATTGCCCTGGAGGTCGTGCTCCAGTACGTACGAGAGATTGGCGAGGCCGGCCGCCATGGTGACGGGACTGCCGCCGAAGGTCGAAATGGAGTTGGCGTCGAGGCAGTTCATGATCTCGGCGCGGGCGACGACTCCGCCGATGGACATGCCGTTGCCGATGCCCTTGGCGAAGGTGAGCATGTCCGGCGGGCCGTTCTCGGCGTGTGCCTGCCAGCCCCAGAAGTGTTCGCCGGTCCGGCCCCAGCCGGTCTGCACCTCGTCGCTGATCCACAGGATGCCGTGCCGGTCGAGGACTTGGCGGAACGCCGCGTACAGCCCGTCCGGCGGCGCGGTGAAGCCGCCGACGCCCTGGATCGGCTCGGCGATCAGCGCGGCGGGCGCGCGGGTGTGGCCGAGCAGATCCTCCAGATCGGCGACGCACGCCTCGATGAAGCGCTCGTCGGTGAGTCCCGCGTAGGGACCGCGGCTGCGGACGCCGCCGTGTACGTACAGCGTCTGGAGTGGCGACAGACTCGTCGGCGACCAGCCGCGGTTCCCGGTGATAGAGACCGTGGAGAAGGACCGGCCGTGGTAGCTGTTGCGCATCGCCAGGATCTGGTTCGAGGCGCGGTACGCGGTCGCCAGCAGCAGCGCCGTGTCATTGGCCTCGGTGCCCGAGGTGGTGAAGAAGACACGGGCGTCCGGGATGCCGGACAGGGCGGCGATCCGCTCGGCGAGCTCGACCATCGGACGGTTGAGATAGAGCGTGGAGGAGTGGATGATCCGCCCTGCCTGCTCGCTCACCGCCTTGGTGACCTCGGGCAGCGCGTGGGCGGTCATCGTGGTGAGGATGCCGCCGAAGAAGTCGAGATAGCGGTTGCCCTCGGAGTCCCAGACATGGCGGCCCTCGCCATGGGTGATCTCGATGGGCCGGTCGTAGTAGAGCGCCAGCCAGTCGGGGAGTACGGCGCGGTGGCGGTCGTACAGATCGTTCGTGAACGGCTGCGTCATGGCTGCACCAGTCCTTCGTACGCGTCGGGGCGGCGGTCCCGGTAGAACGCCCACTGCTGGCGTACCTCGTCGATCACCCCGAAGTCCAGGTCCCGTACGAGGAGTTCCTCCGCCTTGTCGCTCGCGGTGTCACCGACGAACTGGCCGCGCGGGTCGACGAAGTAGCTCGTGCCGTAGAAGTCGTTGTCGCCGTACTCCTCCTGGCCGACGCGGTTGATCGCCGCGATGAAGTACTCGTTGGCGACGGCGGCGGCCGGCTGCTCCAGCTGCCAGAGATAGGCGGACAGGCCGCGGGAGGTGGCGGACGGGTTGTAGACGAGCTGCGCGCCGTTCAGCCCGAGCTGGCGCCAGCCCTCGGGGAAGTGGCGGTCGTAGCAGATATAGACGCCGATCCGGCCGACGGCGGTCTCGAAGACGGGCCAGCCCGCATTGCCCGGCTTGAAGTAGTACTTCTCCCAGAAGCCCTTGACCTGCGGGATGTGGTGCTTGCGGTACTTGCCGAGATACGAGCCGTCGGCGTCGATCACGGCAGCGGTGTTGTAGTAGAAGCCGGACTGCTCCAGCTCGAAGACCGGGACGACGACGACCATTCCGGTCTCGCGGGCCAGCTCCTTCATCCTGGTGACGGTAGGACCGTCCGGGACGGGCTCGGCCCAGCGGTAGTGCTCGGGCTCCTGCACCTGGCAGAAGTAGGGCGCGTTGAACACTTCCTGGAACCCGATGATCTGCGCGCCCTGCCGGGCCGCCTCGCGGGCGTGCTCCTCATGTTTGGCGATCATCGATTCGGTGTCGCCGGTCCAGGTCGCCTGGACGAGTGCGGCGCGTACGACTCTGGCCACGAGCTGCTCCTTCGGCGGGGGCGGCGATAGCTCTACGCCCGTAGATGGGATGCGTAGGAGGAGAACGTAAGCCCCGTCCCACACTGGGGCAAGACCATCGTCGTTAACCCGCAGAGTCGATCAAGTTTCACACCCGAGCGGTCGACATCAGGCGATTCGGGTCTGACCAGGCACTTGACCGGCCGGTCAGGCGTCCGCGATCCCCGCCACTCTGAGGGCGTGGACGACATCGCGCTCACGGGACGCGGAGACCGCGCGGGCGGCGTCGATGAGCTGCGGGACGAGCCGGTGCGGATCGGGCGCGGCGACCAGCACGGCGTCCTCGGGAGCACGGGCCTGTACGAAGGCGCTGAGCAGCGCTCTCGCCTCGTGCGGGCGGCCCGCTCCGCCCAGGGCGAGCACGGCGTCGGTGATCTCCTCGGCCGGGCGGGAGACGCCCTGGAGGAGCAGCTGGCGGCAGTCGTCGTCCCGGCCTGCCGAGGAGAGCGCGCCGGCCGCGGCGGCGAGCTGTGCGGGCGGCAGGAAGGCCGCTTCCCAGAGCAGCTCGGCCCAGTCGGCGCCGAGCCCGGCGCGGTGCAGTTCGGCGGCGAGCAGAGGGAGCTGCTCGGGAGGCCGGCCTGCGGCCTCGCAGAGCACGACATGCGCCTCTCCGGTGCGGCCGTCGGCTCGCAGTCCGGTCAGTGTGGCGACCAGCTCGGCGGCGGCGCGCAGATCCTCGGCGGAGTGCGCGGGCGCGGGCGCCGCCGGAGCGGGCGCGGCGGGCACACCGCCGAAGCGGGCGCCGCGCGGAGTGGCGGGCGCGGCGGGCGGCGGCGCGGGCACCACGGGCGCGGGCGCGGCCTCGGTCTCCTCTTCGACATCGAGACCGGCGAAGCGTGCGCCGCGCGGCTTGCGCCGGGCCGCGGACGCGCGCTTCTTCTCCTTCGCGTCCTTCGCGCTCTCCTTCGCGGTGGCGGGCGGCGCGGTTCGCGCAGCGGCTCCGTCCCGTTCGCCGCCGTCGTCGGCCCACTGCGGAACGTCCTTGGCACGGGGCTCATTTGACGGGCCATCAGTAACCGAAGCGACAGGGCCGCCGTCCGCGCTCCGCGAGTCCTGCGCGGCCGGGCGGTCGAAGACCGAGGGCTCCTCGGCACGGAACCAGCCCTCCGGAGCCAGCGGGCGCCCGGTCGGAGTGGCGCGTCCAGGAGTGGTCAGGGCCGCCAGCCGGGCGCGCAGTTCGGCGCAGCGCGCAGTCGCGCGCGCGTGATCGTCGCGGGTCCAGGCCAGCTCATGGCTGAGCTCCTGGGTGCGAGGCGTGCCCTGCGGCGCCGTACGGACCAGCCGCGCCAGCTCCTCGGCCCGGCTCGCGGAGTACGACTGCTCGCGCAGCATCAGCTGGAGCCGCTCCGAGAGCGCCTCGCCGCCTCCGGGCAGCCGGTCGTACGCGGCGGCCGAGGCCGCGTGCAGCCGTCGCGCCCGTACGCCCTCGCGCGCCGCCTCCTCCCGGTCACGGCCCGCCGCGAAGTCCTGGAGCAGTGAGTCCACCACATCCCAGGGCGGGATCTCCGTACCGTCGAAGCAGGCGCGCAGGCCTTCCGGATCACGCCGGCGGAAGACTCCGTACCAGCCGTCACCCGGATCCAGGAGCGACGTGAGATCCCTTAAGTACCTCGCGAACGCCCCGATCTCCGCCGGGAGTTGATGCACCGCCATCGCTGCCCCGTCCCTGCCGTGCCGAAGGGAGCCCTTCAGTCCGCTGGCATTCGACCTCAGTCGTGTTACAGGACGGCTACAGACTGTTTTCCGGCACGGTGCAGGCCCTTAACCGGACCCTTCCCCAGGGTCCTTACCCGGAGCTCTTCCGGGCGGCGGTTCAGGCGATTTCGGGCGGCGGTTCAGACGGTGACGGCTATGCCGATCTGGGGACGCTTGCTGCCCCGTACCAGCCTGGCCGGCCAGTCGACCACCCAGAAACGCCAGGTGTACTTGCGTGAGAGCATCTTCCGGATCCGGTCCGTGGCCGCCTCGTCGAGCAGCCGCGCCGTGGCCTCGACGGTCGGCGAGCCCTCGGCGATCCGCCCGCGGAGGTCGCACTCCGCGACGACCACACGGCCGTTGTTACGGATCCGCTTCACCTTCCAGGAATCCGTCCTGGTCCAGATGAACATCTCGCCGCCCTCCACCGCGTGCCAGACGGGCGTGGCGACGCCCGTTCCGTCCTTGCGGTAGGTGGTGAGGCTGACATAGCGGCAGTTGGCTAGCTCGTCCAGGATCGTCACGGACGGGAGACTACGCGCCACGGGATTGTCCCGGTAGTCCCTTCAACCACTCCTCCACCGCTGTTCGCGCGCCCGCCGCCGCGCCGACGCGCGAAGGCCCGCTGCGGGGTACCGGTCGGATCGGGCCGGGCCGGAATCAGACCGGTACGAGGACACAGCTCGCGGCGATCTCGTCCATCGAGAGGCCCAGCGCGGACGCCAGCGCGGCCACCGTGAAGAACGCCGGCGTCGGGGCGCGGCCGGTCTCGATCTTGCGCAGTGTCTCGGCGGAGAGCCCGGCGACCGCCGCGACCTCCACCATGCTGCGCGCGCCGCGCGCCTCGCGGAGCAGCCGGCCGAGCTGCTCGCCGCGCTCGCGCTCCTGTGGGGTGAGAGGACTCCGTACCATCCCGTCATTCTAATACCGCCGCACAAGCGTGCCTCCACCGATGTCGACCGGTATAGTTATTGGAATGGTGGAGATCAAAACCGATGCGTCCCTGGACGCCATGCGCGCCGCGGGCCGGGTCGTCGCACAAGCACTGACGGCGGTACGTGAGGCCGCGGCCGTGGGCGTCACACTGCGCGCCCTCGACGAGACCGCGCGCGCCGTGCTGCGCGAGGCCGGCGCCGGCTCGCCCTTCCTCGACTATCACCCCGGCTGGGCGCCCACGCCCTTCCCGGCCGTCATCTGCACGTCCGTCAACGACGCGATCGTGCACGGCATCCCCGACGCGTACCGGCTGCACGACGGCGATCTCGTCAGCGTCGACTGCGGTGCGGTGCTCGACGGCTGGGTGGGTGACGCGGCGGTCAGCTTCACGGTCGGGCGCGCGCGTCCCGACGACCTGCGGCTGATCGACAAGGCGAACGAAGCGCTGGAGGCGGGAATCGCGGCGGCCGTCGTCGGCAACCGCATCGGCGACATCGCCCATGCGATCGGCCGTGTCTGCCGCTCGGCCGGCTACGGCATCCCGGACGGCTTCGGCGGTCATGGCGTGGGCCGGACGATGCACGAGGATCCGGGCGTGCCCAACGAGGGGCGCGCGGGACGCGGTCTTCCGCTGCGCCATGGAATGGTGCTGGCGATCGAGCCGATGCTCATCGGCAGCGGTACGGACCGGCACTTCACGGCCCGTGACGGCTGGACGGTCCGCACGCTGGACTCCAGCCGGGCCTCGCACGCGGAACACACGGTCGCGATCACGGACGACGGCCCGCGGATTCTCACGGCGCTCTGAGCGAGACCGCCGCCAGTGACGCCGGACCGCAACCCCGCCGTGCGACGCCGGACTGCGACCCCGCCGTGCGACGCCGGACTGCGACACCGCCTTCCCGGTCGCCGTACGGTCAAGTCAGGACCGTACGGCGACCGGGAACGCACCGGACCGGCTCCGGCTACCGCTTGCCGTCCGGGTGCACCACCATCGCGGAGCCGCCGCCTCTGCGGACCTTCTCCGCCGCGGCCAGCCAACGGCCGTCGGGCAGCCGCTGCACGCCGGTCGCCGCGCCGATCTCCGGGTTCTGCGTGAACACGTGCCCGATCGCCTCCAGTTCCGCGCGCACCGGGCTGTTCCACAGCCCGGGCTCCAGCTCCGTCGCCGCGCCGTTGCGCTGGCTGGCACGCGGCGCCGCGATCGCCTCGACCAGCGGCAGACCGCGGTCGAGATGGCCCGTCAGAGTCTGGAGCACCGTGGTGATGATGGTCGCGCCGCCCGGTGAACCGAGCGCGAGCACCGGACGGTCGTGCCCGTCGAGCACGATGGTCGGCGAGATGGACGACCTGGGCCGCTTGCCGGGACCGGGCAGGTTCGGGTCATGGACCGCCGGATTCGCCGGCGCGAAGGAGAAGTCGGTCAGCTCGTTGTTGAGCAGGAAGCCACGGCCGGGCACGGTGATCGCGCTGCCGCCCGTCGACTCGATCGTCAGCGTGTACGCGACGACATTGCCCCACTTGTCCGCCGCCGTGAGATGCGTGGTGTTCTCGCCCTCGTAGGTCGTCGGCGCGGCGGTCCCGCCGGTCGCGCACGGTGTGGGATCGCTCGGATCGCCGGGCGCGAGCGGGCTCTTGAGGACCGCGTCGTCCTTGATCAGGCACGCGCGCGCGTCGGCGAAGCGCTGCGACAGCAGTCCCTTCGTCGGTACGTTCTCGAAGGCCGGATCGCCGAGCCAGCGGCCCCGGTCCGCGAACGCGATCCGGCTCGCCTCGATGTAGCGGTGCAGATATCCCGCCTGGCTCGCCCGCGAAAGGTCCGTGCCCTCCAGGATGTTGAGCGCCTCGCCGACGCTCGTACCGCCGGAGGACGACGGCGCGATGCCGTACACATCGAGACCGCGGTAGGAGACCTTCGTCGGCGCCTGCCGCTTCGTCCGGTACGCGGCCAGGTCGCGCGCGGTCAGATCGCCGGACCGCACGACCCGGGTCGCGGCCGGGTCGACGGGAGGCTTACGTACGGTACGGACGATGTCGTCGGCGAGGTCGCCACGGTAGAGCGCGTCCGTGCCCTTGCGTCCCAACTCCGCGTACGTACGGGCGAGATCGGGATTCTTGAAGACCGATCCGACCACCGGAAGCTGTCCGCCCGGCAGGAAGAGCTCGGCCGAGGCCGGGAAGTCCGCGAACCGCGCCTGGTTGGACTGGGTCTGGGAGCGGAAGGTGGCGTCGACGGTGAAACCGTTCTTCGCCAGCCGCTCCGCGGGCTTGAGAAGGTTTTTGAGCGACTTGCTGCCCCACGCGTCGAGCGCGGTGTCCCAGGTGGCCGGCGTCCCGGGCGTGCCGACGCTCCGGCCGCTGGTGACGGCGTCGGCGAACGGGATCGGCTTGCCGTCCTCCAGAAAGAGCGAGCTGTCGGCGGACCTCGGCGCGGTCTCCCGGCCGTCGATGGTGTGCACCGTACGGGACTTGGCGTCGTAGTAGACGAAGTAGCCGCCACCGCCGATGCCCGCGGAGTACGGCTCGGTGACGCCGAGGGCGGCGGCGGTGGCCACGGCCGCGTCCACGGCGTTGCCGCCCTGTCCGAGCACCTCGATCCCGGCGGCCGAGGCATCCGCGTCGACGCTTGCGACCGCTCCTCCGTATCCCGCCGCCACCGGCGTTTTCTCCGGTGGACGAGGTGTGGTCGCCACTGATGACGGCAGTGCCTGGGCACAGGCCGAGAGCAGGGCGACGGCAACGGCCACAACCGAAACATTCCGCGCGGCGGAGCGACGCATCCGTACCTCCAGTCAAGGACAGTCCGGGCAGCGTAACTTCAGCGTGCCCGTGCCGTCAGGACCGTCTCGAACAATGTTCGCGCCGTGCCTATACGATGCGCGCCCATGACTGACGACATACGCAACATCGTGCTCGGTGTGGTCGCCGCGGGCGTCAGCGCCTCCCTGGGCTGGCTCGCCCGTACCTATCTCTGGCGCCGCAGACTCCGCCGTAAGCAGGCGTTCTTCGGGCTGCCCGGAAACTCGGAGTGTCTGCTCGTCGTCAATCGCGAGGCGGGCGGTGACGGTGCGGTCCACCGCCATGACGTCTTCGCGCTGCTGGAGCTGTCCGCCCTGATCAAGGACTGCGGCGCACACGCCGAGATCGTCCAGCACGACACCGCGCGCCAGGGCTTCGGTGAGCGTACGGAGTTCTGCGTGGGCGGTCCCGCGTCGAACCGCCGGATGGCCGCGCATCTCAGTTCGTTGCTGCCCGGTGTCAAGGTCAACACCGAGCCCGAGCCCAAGGCCGAGCGCGGCGCGTTCCGGATCGGCCCGGAGCGCTATCTCGCGGAGCCGGGTGTCGCGGAGTATGTCCTGCTGGCGCGGCTGACCGCCGGGGAGGGAGAGCGGCCGGTCTTTCTCTTCTGCGGCCAGCGCGCCATCACCAATCAGGCCGCCTCACGCTATCTGGCCCGCCATCACGAGAAGCTGGCCCGCAAGTACGGCGGCAACGCGTTCTGTCTGCTGCTGAAGGTGGTCAACTCACAGGCGTACGGCCCCGATGTGGTGGAGCTGGTCGCCGATGTGACCAGGGCGGCCCAGCAGCCCGTACCCGTCGCCGACTGAGCGGCACGGACCGAGCGGCACGGACCAAGCGTCCTGGGCGCCGCCGCCGAGCGTCGTGGGCGCCACCCGACCGGCACGCAGCTGACCTTCTTCCCGTCCGAGAAGTGATCTCCGGCTGCTGCCGGACGGGCCACTGCCCTTGAGCTACCGCCCGTCCGGCAGCAGCGTCCCCGGTGCGGCCGGGACCGCGCCCATGGTCTGCGCTCCCGGTCCGCGCCGCCGGCGGGCGGCGAGCCGGTGGGCGAACCACGAGAGCAGCATGCACATCCCGATGTAGATCGGTGAAATCACCATCACCACGGGGATGAACGGCAAATCGTAGTCGAGATTCGACGCGATGAGCTTTCCGGCATGGAGGAACTCCTCATAGGTGATGAGATAACCGAGTGATGTGTCCTTGAGAGCGACCACCAACTGGCTGATGATCGTGGGCAGCATGGCGCGGACCGCCTGTGGCACCAGCACGTACGTCATGACCTGCGTCTTGCGCATGCCGAGCGCGTACGCCGCCTCCCGCTGACCGCGCTCGACCGAGTTGACTCCGGTACGGAACACCTCGGCGAGCACGGAGCCGTTGTAGAGCGTCAGACCCGCCACCAGCGCGGGCAGGGCCCGCACCTGGAGCGCCACGAAGATGAAGAAGATCATCACCAGTACGGGCATGGCGCGGAAGAACTCGACCGGCGCGGTGGCGAGCCACCGTACCGGGCGGTGCTCGGAGAGCCGGCCGCAGGCGAGCACACCGCCGAGCGCGACCGAGAGCACCGCCGCGCAGACGAACGCCGCCAGCGTGTTGCCGAGACCGCGCAGCAACAGTTCCTGAATGCCGCGGTACTCGAAGGGCCGCCATTTCGTGGCGCTGAACTGGCCGGTGGCGAAGAGCAGTTGGACCACCCAGCCGAGCAGCAGGACGATCGCCGCCGTCGAGACGACACCGTAGAGCCGGTGGCGTCTGCGGGTCCTGGGCCCGGGGATGTCGTAGAGGGCCGTCGACTCGGCCACCGGTCGCGCCGAACTCACCAGGCCCACCGGCTCCCTCCCGCCTGTGGGCCGCAGCGGGCTCATCGGGCCGACCGGGCTTGTCGGCCTCACCGGCCTCACCGGGCGATCTCCCAGCGCTTCTCCAGCACATTGAACAGCGCGCTGATGGAGAGCGTGATGATCAGATAGCCGACGGCGATCCACACAAAGGTCCAGATGATGCTGAAGCCCAGTTCGTTGAGCGTCTTGTAGGTGCCGAGCAGTTCGGTGACGCTGAACGCGCCCGCGATCGCCGAGTTCTTGGCGAGGGCGATCAGCGTGGAGCCGATGGGCGGGATGACGGAACGGAACGCCTGGGGCAGGATCACGGCGCCGAGCGTCTGGCCGAAGGTCATCCCGAGACCGCGGGCCGCCTCGCCCTGCCCTTTGGGTACGGTGTTGATGCCCGAGCGCAGCACCTCGCAGATGAACGCGGAGGTGTAGCAGCCGAGGGCGAGTACGGCGAAGAGCTGGAACGGCAGCACGAGCCCGAAGCGCGGCAGGCCCAGCAGGACCGCGAAGAAGAGCAGCGTCAGCGGAGTGTTGCGGAGCACGGTGACCCATACGGTGCCGAGGGCCCGCAGGGATCGTACGGGCGCCACCCGGCAGGAGGCCATCACGAAGCCGAGCGCCAGGGCGAGCAGTGAGGCGTAGACCGTCAGCTCGACCGTGCCGAGGAAGCCTTCGCCGTACAGGGAGAAGTTCTCGGTGAGTACGTCCATGGCGGCTCCCTCAGTTCGCCGGATAGCGGTCGACGGCCGGAGCGGGCGCGGGCTTACGGCCGGAGAGGCCGAGAGTCGCGTCGTAGGCCTTGCGCCAGTCGCCGTTCTTCTCGTGCGCCACGATCGCGTCGTCGAGCGCGAACCTCAGGGCGTTGTCGTCACGCGGGACGCCGATGCCGTACGGCTCCTTCGAGAAGGGCCTGCCGACCACCTTCAGCGCGTCGGGCGCCTTGGCCGCGTAGCCCATCAGAATGGTGTCGTCGGTGGTGACGGCGTCGACCTGGTAGGTCAGCAGATTGTCCACACAGACCGAGTAGGTGTCGTACGCGACGAGTTCGGCGCGCGGATAGTCGTCCTTGATCCGCTGGTACGGAGTGGAGCCCGCGGCCGAGCAGACGCGCTTGCCGTCGAGATCGCGCGGCCCGTCGATGCCGTGCTCATCGGTCCGCACGAGGAGCGATTGGCCGGCCATGTAGTAAGGACCGGCGAAGCCGACGAGCCTCTTGCGCTTGGCGTTGATGGTGTAGGTGCCGACGTAGTAGTCGATCTGCCCGTTCTGGAGCGCGGTTTCGCGGTTCGCGGAGGCGATCGTACGGAAGCGGACCGCCGCCGGGCCGAAGCCGAGGGACGCCGCCGTCATCTTGGCGATCTCGATGTCGAAGCCGGAGTAGACACCGTTGGCGGGATCCTTCTCGCCCATGTACGGCTGGTCCTCCTTGGCGCCGACGACGAGATGCCCGCGCTTGCGCGCCGCTGTCCAGGTGGCGGAGCCGGGAAGCCGGAAGGTGTGGTCGACCTGGTAGCGAGGCAGTGCGTCGGGCTCCGGGCCCTTGACGGGCGGGCTGCCCGGCTTGCCGCACCCGGCGCCGGAAGCGACGGCGAGGAGCACGAGCGGAGCTGACACGAGGGCGGTGCGGATTCTTCTCGTACCGACGGCCATACGCTGCCCCACCCCACTCCCGGCTGTGTCGAGGTCAGCGCAAACTATCCAGCCGGACAAGGGACTTCGCACACGACACGCACAGGTGGGACATAAGCGATATTTAACGCAAGAGGCGCCCGCTGATCGGACGCCGAGGTCAGGCCTCGGCCGCCTCCGCGTATGTCTGGGACAGTTCGGGCGCTCCGGTGACCGCCCAGTCGAGCCCTGCCTCGACCACCTGGATCTCCCGCCCGGACGCCAGACGCACCACGGGATGCCCGCCGGGCCAGATGTGCCAGACCGCGCCGGGGACCGTACGGACGATCACCGTGCCGAGATACAGGCCCGCGTCATTGCCCAGCCAGGGCAGCTCTTCCGGATCGTCCCGCCAGCGCGGCGGAAGCTGGTCGAGCGCTTCCAACGAGGCCGGTGAGTCGTCCAGTTGGAGACCTTCCCGCCCCGCCCGGACACGGAGCAGCTCGCACTCGGAGAGCAGCTCGGCCACGCCCTCCGGCTCACCGCGGACGGCGGCGGCCAGCGAGGTGCTGCGATCACCACCATGCCGCTTGCGCCAGTTGTCCAGAAAAGGAATGTTCATACCGCTCAGAGTGCCACTCCCCCGCCCGCTCCACCATGGGGCACGCGGAACGGCGGATCTAGATGTCCAGCTCCACCACCACCGGGGCGTGGTCGGAAGCGCCCTTGCCCTTGCGCTCCTCGCGGTCGACATAGCTGTCCTTGACCGCCGCCGCGAACGGTGCGTTGCCGTACACCAGGTCGATACGCATTCCCCGGTTCTTGGGGAAGCCGAGCTCACGGTAGTCCCAGTAGGTGTACGGACGGTCGTACTTGAGTGGACGGGGCACCACATCCGTGAGCCCCTCCTCGCGCAGCGCGGCGAGTGCCGCGCGCTCGGCCGGAGTGACATGCGTGGCGCCCTCGAAGCGCGAGATGTCCCAGACGTCCTCGTCGGCCGGCGCGACATTGAAGTCACCGAGGACGGCGAACGGGCGCGCGCCCGCCGCGTCGTCCGCCACCGCCTTCCGCAGCGCCTCGAACCAGCGCAGCTTGTACGCGTAGTGGTCATGGCCGACCTCGCGGCCGTTGGGCACGTACACCGACCACAGACGGACCGGGCCGCAGACCGCGGAGATCGCGCGCGGCTCCTCCACGCCCTCGTACTCGGGCCCTTCTGGCAGGCCCTTGACGATGTCCGACAGGCCGGCACGGGAGATCAGCGCGACGCCGTTCCATCTCCCGTTCGCGTTGACCGCCGACTCGTATCCCAGCTCACGGAGCTGCTCGGCGGGAAACTGCTCGGCGGTGCACTTGGTCTCCTGCACGCACAGCACATCCGTGCCGCTGCTCTCCAGCCAGGCCAGCAGCCTGGGCAGGCGAGCGGTGATCGAATTGACGTTCCAGGTCGCGATGCGCATGCGGACAGCCTATCGGCGGGGTCCGACAGTCGGCGTCCCAGCAGGTCGGCGCGGTGCGCGCGTACGGCGAGGTGCGTACGTACCGCGCGCCCGGCGCCGGACCTCGGCGTCAGACCTCCATGGAGTCGCCCGGCGTGAGCCTGACATGGTCGGCGCCGCTCAGATTGCCGAGATGCGTGTCGTAGACAGGCCTGGCCAGCTCGGTCAGCAGCGCGTCATGGACATCGAGCGTACGGCGCGGCTTGACCTCCCGTACGTACTCGATCACCTCGGAGATCTTGTTCCAGGGCGCCATCACGGGCAGCATCAGCGTCTCGACCGGCTCGTCGGGGACGGTCAGCGCGTCGCCCGGGTGGAAGACCGAGCCGTCCACCAGAAAGCCGACATTGGTGATCCGCGGAATCTCCGGATGGATCACCGCGTGGAGTTCGCCGTGCACCCGTACGTCGAAGCCGGCCGCGGAGAAGGCGTCGCCGTGGCCGACGGTGTGGACCCGGCCCGGGAAGGCCGCGGAGACCTGCTCGGCGACGCTGCGCAGCGTCCACAGCTCGGCCGCCGGACTGGCCTCCAGGCCCGCCCGCAGCCGGCCCTCGTGGAAGTGGTCGGGATGCTCGTGCGTGATGAGGATGACGTCCGCGCCGACGGCGGCGTCCTCCTCGGTGAAGATGCCGGGATCGATGACCAGCGTCCGTCCGTCCTTCTCCAGCCGGACGCAGGCGTGCGTCTTCTTGGTGAGCCTCACCGGTGACCGCCTCTTCTCTCGTCTCGCCTGGTCGTTCTCTCGCCCAGTCGCTCCCCGCGCTGCCTGATCCCGCGCGGTCGGACTCCTCGGGTCGGACTCCTCAGGGATCGCTTCGGTCCCTTCTGCCATCGTTCTACGCCTCGGGCGTGGTCTCCTCCTGGATCACGGTCCGCGCCACCCGGAACGCCGTGTTCGCCGCCGGAACACCGCAGTACACGGCCGACTGGAGCAGCACCTCCTTGATCTCGGCGGGAGTCAGACCGTTGCGCAGCGCGGCCCGGGTGTGGAAGGCCAGCTCCTCCATGTGCCCGCCCGCGACCAACGCGGTCAGTGTGACCGCGCTGCGGGTGCGGCGGTCCAGGCCCTCCCTGGTCCATACCTCGCCCCAGGCATAGCGGGTGATCAGCTCCTGGAAGTCGCCGGTGAAGTCGTCTGCGGTTGCCGTGGCACGGTCCACATGCGCGTCCCCGAGGACCTGTCTGCGTACCCGCATGCCCGCCTCGTACGGGTCCGGGCGCCCTGCGGAGACGGCCTCCGGCTGCTCGGCGGGCGCGATCTCGGCGACCGGTACGGCCGGTGCGGAGACGGCGGGCTGGAGCAGCCGGTCGGGCAGCACGGTCAGCCCGGTGGAGGTGTCGGACGGGTTGTACCAGGCCGTGGAGAAGTGGTGGACGAGCAGATCCGTGACGGCGGCGGGCTGCTCGACCGGCGCGAGATGGGAGGCGCCGGGCACCAGCGCGAGCCGGGCGTCCGGTATCCCGGCCACCAGGGTACGGGCCTCAGCCGGTCCCGTGACCTTGTCCTCGGCACCGACCAGGACCAGCGTCGGTACGGTGATACGGCCCAGCTCCGCGCGGATGTCAAAGGCGGCGAGCGCCTCGCAGGCGGCTATGTAACAGCCGGGATCGGTGGTACGGACCATCTGGACGGCCCACTCCACAATGGCCGGCTGGGCTGCGGCGAAGTGCGCGGTGAACCAGCGCTCGGGCGCGGTGCGGGCCATCGGGTCCAGACCGTTGGCCCGTACGATCACTCCGCGCTGGCGGAACTCGTCGGCCGTGCCGAACCGCGGCGAGGCGGCCACCACGGCGAGCGAGGCGATCCGGTCGGGACGGCGCAGCGCCAGCTCCGCGCCCACGGCACCGGCGATGGAGCAGCCCACATATCCGAAGCGCTGCACCCCGAGCCCGTCGAGCGTGGCCAGCAGCCGTTCCGCCAGCTCGGGAACGCTGCTGGCAGGATGCGCGGGCGCGCCACCGTGCCCCGGCAGATCAAAGCGGATCACCCGCCACTGCCGAGCCAGCTCGGGCACCTGCCGGTCCCACATGTGCCAGGTGGTACCGAGGGAGGGGCCCAAGACCAGGATCGGTGCGTCTTCCGGCCCGTCACAGCGGTATTGCAGGGTTCTAGTCGTCGTCTCACTCACCCGCTCACGCTCCCATATCTCACATTTTCTCACGGGAGAGGGGTGGCACCCCGTTGTTCGCGAGATACGTGAAGCAACTCGCGCGGGCATCGTACAAGCGGACCGGCCGGAACACGTTCCCGGCCATGATCTTGTACGCCCGCCACGCGCAGCTGCCGCCCGTTGAGCCGGCGAGGGCCGGTTCCGCAACAAGGGTGGTACCAAGCACCGTCCGCCTCACCATCGTTAAGATCGGCAGCCGACGGCGAAACGGGGAGGGTCATGCGTAGGCAGTGGCAGTGGTATGTGCGGGCTGCGGGGACGGGGCTGGGGGCGGTGCTGCTCGCCGGATGCGGTGGCGAGCAGGCGGACACCGCCGCGCCGCTCGATCAGGCGCAGGTCCGGTCGGTGCTGCCGGACGCGAAGGCCATGCCCGGCTGGAAGACCGCCGAGAAGCCCTCGGCGGGCGCCCTGGACACCGAGTTCAAGAAAAGCAGCGTCTGCCCCAACGAGGGCAACAAGGGATGTGAGGGCTCCCGCTTCCTGGGGTCCGTCACCTTCGAGCGTGCCGACAGCGATGCTCTCGCCGGCCTGTGGATGGTCGCCTACGAGGACGAACAGGCCGCCGAGGCCGCGTACGACGTGCTCTGGAAGGACACGGCACGGAAGGCCGGCAAGGAGAAGGCCGATCTCGGCTCGGCGGGCGAGGAGCGCGACGCGCTGCGCGGCGCCGTCGGTCCGCAGGGCACACAAGGGATCACGGGGCAGATACGGGTGGGCACGACGATCCTGCGGCTCGATGCCTCCGCCCGCCACGAGGACCAGCTCGACAAGGGCTTCGTGAAGGACATCGCCGCTCTCTTCGCACACCGCGCCCAGCAGGCCCAGAACGGAGAAACACCCTCAGCGACACTGGGCGACGTCCAGAGTTGATGCCCCGAGGCCGCCCTGGAATCCCTGCGAAGGCTCCCCTGATACCTGCTCAGGGCCGCCACGGACCGGCCTGGTCCTGCGGGATGTGCGTGGCGTGGGGCGGTGGCGGGAGGGGACATTCCCCTGCCGGTGTGAACCGGCTCACCGAGCCGAGCCGGTTCACACCGGTGGCCCGGCCGTTCCAACGGCCGGGCCACCTGGCACGCATCAATGTCTCACTGGCCCAGCGACTGGTCGCGCTGCTTCTTGACCTGCTCGGTGAGGTCGCCTGTGTCGGCAGCCGGCGGGGCCGTGATCGGCTTGATGGCACCGAACTTCAGGAAGTCCATGGTGACCGTCATGCCGCCGCCGCTCTGCTTCACGCGCACGGGCAGGTCCTTCCCGTCGACCCAGACGTCGAAGGTCATCTTCCCGCCGCTCGCCTTCAGGGAGTTGATGGCGGCCTTCTTCTCCTGGGCGGTGAGGTTGGACGCGTTGACCTGCTGCGCGCCGACGCTACCCCGGTAGTGGGTGGCCTTCTTGCCGCGGACCGTCTCCTCGCCGAAGTTCTTCACGTCCTTCGCAGCACCGATGTAGCGCAGGCCCGCCGTCGGGTCGGCGTTGTCCGCGATGCTGTCCGCGCCCGACTCCCCCATGACGGCGGAGACATCGATCCGCATCCAGTGCTTGCCCTTGAGCGGGCCACTGGGCTGCGGGTCCACCTCGTAGTAGTACGCCCCGTCGACCATCTTCATCGTCAGCGTGGGGTCGTCCTGGAGAGACTGCATCTGCGCGTTCGCGGTGTCCATCTCGACATCGAGCGCGGCGCCGTCGCCCCAGGAGTAGGTGCCGTCCATGGATACCGGCTTGCCACCGGCCGCGGCGATCACCGTCGTCGTCTCGACCTCGGCCGAACCGAGCTTCGACGCCTTGTCCGACGCGCGGGTCAGCGCCACCATGATCGCGTCGGCGTGGCTGACGGCATCGGCGGTCTTCCTCACGGCTTCCGCGCCGCACGCGGTGGTCGCGGCCAGCACGGCAAAGGTGATCCCCGCCCACGCTCCGGTCCGGATGTACGTCATATGTCCCGCCCCTGATGTGTGATTCCTGTGTCCTTTGTAAGGAAGCGGACTCTAGCCGGACCGAGACCACGGACCAATCCGGGGGCACATATCGGGCTTTCGAGGCCAGGCCGTTGGCCAGGCAGGCTGGTCAAGGGCCCTGCGCCAAGCCGAGGTAAGCCGCACAGAGAACTTCAAACGCCGGCACGCCTGGCGCGGCGCGTGGGGATCACGGCGTGGTGGTGGAGACGACGAAGACGCGTGGGAAGCCCGGCTCGGTGAGGTCGACGACCACGTCCTGGCTGGGGCGTGGGGCCTGCTGGCGGTGGCTGGTGCCTGCCCAGTCATGGCCCGGGAGGTTGAAGTTCCAGCCGACGGTGCGCAGATCGCGCGGGCCGATCGGGATGTGGCCGTCCTTGAGCGCGGACCGGCTGGTTCCCATGTCGGTCAGGAACGTGTCGAGCTGCGTGGAGTCCACGTCGAACTGCACGTACAGCCGACTGGTCTTCCAGTTGCTCGTCTCGAAGTACCGCACCCGGGTGGCTCCGGTGGGGATCGGCACCTCGAAGATCCGGCGCTTCATCTTGGAGGGCCGGAGGTGCTGGAGTCCGGTGGCGGAGGACTCGGCCTCCTTGTCCCGGCCGCTCTCCCGGCTCTGTCCGGCGGAGATCACCAGATAGCCGGCCGGGATACCGATGAGCAGCACGATGACGACGGCCGTCAGCCAGCGGCGGCGGTTGCGGTGACGCCGGTCCTCCGGCGGCTTTCCGGTCTCCTCCGTGGCCGGCAACGGTCGGGACAGCGTCATGACTGCGGTTCCTGGCTCGTGCTCGTACGGGCGGTGCGGAGGGCCTGGGTGTAGCGCTCGTACCGCTCATGGCGCTCGACACGGCGGCGCTTGGCGCGGCGGAAGCGTCTGGCCACCAGCCGGGAGAGATCGGCGGCGCCGACCATGCCCGCCTCCGGGCCGAGCTGTGCCTTGGCGATCGTGGCCTCGGGACGGTAGCCACGGCCGGTGAGATGGCGGCGGAAGGCGTCACGGGCCGGGCCGATCAGCAGATCGTCGGCGGCGCTGACGCCTCCGCCGATGACAAAGCAGGACGGATCGAGGGCGGCGGCGAGATTGGCGATGCCGATGCCGAGCCACTGGCCGATGTCCTGGAACAGCTCGACGCACATGGCGTCGCCCTCACGCGCGAGCTCGGTGATCAGCGGGCCCGTGATGTCCTGCACATTGCCCTTGACGCGGTCGATGATGTTGTACGCGACGGGCGAGTCGGCGGCGGCCAGCTCCCTGGCCTCGCGTACGAGCGCGTTGCCCGAGCTGTACTGCTCCCAGCAGCCGCGGTTGCCGCACGGGCAGCGGTGGCCGCCGGGCACGACCTGCATATGGCCGAACTCACCGGCGACTCCGTACTTGCCGCGCTTGACCCGGCCGTCCTCCAGGATGGCGCCGCCGATGCCCGTGCCGAGCGTGATCATGACGAGATGGTCCTCGCCGCGCCCGGCGCCGAAGCGCCACTCCGCCCAGGCGGCGGTGTTGGCGTCGTTGTCGACCATCACCGGGACGGCGAGCCGTGCGGAGAGCGCGTCCCTGAGCGGTTCGTCGCGCCAGGCGAGATGCGGCGCGAAGAGCACCTTGGAGCGGTCCGCGTCGACCCAGCCGGCCGCGCCGATGCCGACGGCGTGCACATCGTGGCGGTCGGAGAGATCGAGGACCAGCTCCACGATGGTGTCCTCGACCACCCGTGGGCTCTTGGACTTGTCCGGAGTCTCGGTACGGAGCTTCTCCAGGATGTTGCCGTCGGGATCGACGACGCCGGCCATCACCTTCGTACCGCCGATGTCGATACCGACGGTCGGGACCCGGGGCGCGGTGAGCAGTGAGCGGCGCTCACGGGTGCCCGCGGTCCGCAGGACCGTGGCGCGGGCGGCGCCGCGGTGGGACGCGAAGTCACGGTAGGTGCTCATCGGCCGGACTCCCTCGTACGCGTCGGCTCAGGCCTGGCGCGGCGCCTGGCGCGGCGGATGAGCCGGAGTCGGCCGGGCCGCGGTTCGGGCCCGGGCCATGGTTCGGGTGCTCGCACGGGTCGTGTCGTCCCTGGGATCGGGGGCCGGCCGGCCCGGGTGGGCAGCGGCGGCGGATGGTGTCCGCCCTGGCAGATTGTGCCATCCGGGGCGGGCGAGGGCAGGTGAGGTGGCCGCGCGGCCCGTCGGTGTCAAGCGCGGCCCGGCAGCCTCAGGAGGCGTCAAGAGGTGTCGCCCTCGGCGCGCTCCAGTCCGGTGTCGCCCGTGGCGCGCTCCAGTTCATGGCTCAGCTCCGCCAGCTCCGAGCCGCCCGCCATCTCACGCGTCAGCTCGTCCAGAGTGATCGAGTCCTTGGTATGGCTTCCCGACATGATTCCGCGCTTGAGCATGGTGAACCGGTCGCCGACCAGAAAGGCATGGTGCGGATTGTGCGTGATGAGTACCACTCCGAGTCCCGCGTCCCGTGCGGCGGCCACATATTTGAGCACCACACCCGACTGCTTCACTCCGAGGGCCGCGGTCGGCTCGTCCAGCACCAGGACCTTCGCGCCGAAGTGGACGGCACGGGCGATGGCCACACACTGGCGCTCACCGCCGGACAGCGTGCCGATCGGTTGGTCGACATCGCGCAGATCGATGCCCATCCGCAGCAGCGCGGCCCGGGTCGTCTCCCGCATCAGCGCGACATCGAGCCGTCTGAAGGGACCGCGTCCTCTGGTCGGCTCGGATCCCAGGAAGAAGTTCCGCCAGACCGGCATCAGCGGCACCACGGCGAGGTCCTGGTAGACCGTGGCGATACCGCGGTCCAGGGCCTCGCGCGGCGAGGCGAGCACGGTCTTCTCGCCGTCGATCAGGAAGTCGCCCGCGTCATGCCGGTGCAGCCCGGCGATGATCTTGATCAAGGTGGACTTGCCGGCGCCGTTGTCGCCCAGTACGCAGCTGATCCCGCCCGCGTGCACCTCCAGCGAGACGCCTTCCAGGGCCCGGATATTGCCGTAGTACTTACTGACGTTGTCCAGCTCGACCAGTGCACCGCCCGCCACCGTCGCGCCGTCCACCGCCGTCGTCGCACTCTGCGCCGTCGCGTTCTCCGCCGTCATCGTGTCGCCTCCGCACGCTTGCGCACCCACGCGTTGAGCAGGGTCGCGAGAAGGAGCATCGCTCCGAGGAAGAACTTGAACCAGTCCGGGTTCCACTCCGCGTAGACGATGCCCTTGCTGGTCATGCCGAAGATGAACGCGCCGACCGCCGAGCCGATCGCCGAGCCGTAGCCGCCGGTGATCAGACAGCCGCCGATGACGGCCGCGATGATGTAGATCAGCTCGTTGCCGACGCCCTCGCCGGACTGGACGACATCGAACGAGAACAGCAGATGCTGCCCGGAGACCCAGGCACAGAAGGCCACGCCCATGTACAGCCCGATCCTGGTCCTGGCGACCGGTACGCCGACCGCGCGGGCGGCCTCGGCGTTGCCGCCGACCGCGAAGACCCAGTTGCCGAAGCGGGTCCGCAGCAGGATCCAGGTCGCCAGCAGCACCAGTACCGCCCACCACAGGATGGTCACCTTCAGCTCGACATCGCCAACGGTGAGCTGGGAGGCGAAGAGCTTCCTGGCGGAGGGAAAGCCCTCCATGTTCGCGATGGTCTTGGTGGAGACCGTGCCGCTGATCAGCTTCGTCAGCCCGAGATTGAGTCCGGTGAGCATCAGGAAGGTGCCCAGCGTGATGATGAAGCTCGGCAGTTTCGTACGCGTCAGCATCACACCGTTGAAGGCCCCGAGGGCCAGCGTGACCAGCAGCGACACACCGACGCCGACCCAGACGTTCGCCGTCATCTGATAGCTGAACATCGAGGAGACCAGCGCGGAGCTGGTGACCATCACACCTGCGGAGAGATCGAACTCGCCGCCGATCATCAGCAGCGCCACCGGGACGGCCATGATCCCGATCGTGGAGGCCGCGTACAGGACGGTGCCGAGGCTCGACGCCCGGAGGAACGAGTCCGCGAAGACCGAGAAGAAGAGGAAGACGGCGATCGCGCCGACGACCGCGCCCAGCTCGGGCCGGCCGAGCAGCGTACGCAGCGGCGAGACACGGAGCAGCCGCTCGTCGCCGACGCTGGTCCCGCGCGGCCCGTCCGGCCGGCCGTCCACCGGTGGCGCGGTCACGCTCATCGGGTGCCTCGCTCCGTGTACTTCGCCAGCGCTCCGGCGTCCTTCTCCGTGACGATCTGCGGTCCGGTGAGGACCGGGCGTCCGCCGCCGAGCACATCGGCGTTGTAGCGGTAGAGCCAGAGCAGATCCACGGCCTCGTATCCCTGGAGATACGGCTGCTGGTCGACGGCGAAGCCGAGCGTCCCTGCCGTGAGTCCGGCGGCGACCTTGGGATTCAGATCGAAGGTGTCGATCTCCGCCTCGCTGTTCGCCGTCTCCTTCGCCTTGACGGCGGCGTCCGCGAAGGGAGCGCCCAGGGTGACCACGGCGTCGATGCTCCGGTCCGCCTGGAGCTTGGCCTCGATGGACGCCTGGACGTCCGGCATGTTCGTACCCTCGACATAGAGGTTCTGGAGCTGACCGCCGAAGGTCTTCTTCGCTCCCGCGCACCGCTGCTCATGGCCGACATTGCCCTGTTCGTGGATGACACAGAGCGCCTTCTTCTTGCCGCGCTTGTCCAGCTCCTCGCCGACAGCCTCGCCGGCTATGGACTCGTCCTGGCCGATATGGCTGAGCGCGCCGAACTGCTTCGACTGCTCGGCTCCGGAGTTCACGGTGATCACCGGGATACCGGCCTTGACGGCCTTGGCGACGACGTCCTTCATCGCGTCGGGCTTGGCGAGCGTGACGACGAGCCCGTCGACCTTCTTGTCGATGTAGGACTGGACGAGCTGGGCCTGCTGCTGGCCCTCGTCGCTGTGCGCGTAGAGGAAGTCGATGTTGTCCTTGACGGCCGCCTGCTCGGCGCCGCGCTGGACGATGTCCCAGAAGGTGTCGCCGTCGCCGGAGTGGGTGACCATGGCGACGGTCCACTTCGGTGTGTCCACCGCGGCCCGGCCCTGGGCCGCGGCCCGCTGGGCCCGCTCCTCCGCGCGCTTGCCGCCCGTGCTGCTGCATCCGGCGAGTGCCGAGACCCCGAGCACCGCCGCCACCACCGCGCTCAGCGCGCGTATCCCTGTCCGAACCGTTGCCACGACGCCGTGCCCTTCTCACTGAAGTCCTCGGTACGGCCGGGATGCATACGGAGCCGGCCCGGCCGCCCAAGTATCGGTCATGTCCGTTCGCCGGGTGGTCATCGGGTGGCCCACCGGATGTTCCCGAGTTCTAGGGCCTCTCGTTTGGATCTTGCCGGGCTCGCGTGCCCTGGCACCGCGCCTCGCCGCGTTGTCGTCAGTCACCAGGGCTCCGCCATGGCTCCTTCCTCCGCCTTGCGATCCACGGCACCAGACCCCGCTCCCTGATCCGGCCAGACCCAAACGAAAGACCCTAGCCGGGCCCGCGTATGGGCGTCAATGCTTTGTCCGTACATTCTTACGAAGAGACGGGAGCGACGGGAGCGAAGAGGGCCCTACGGGCGTACGAGGAGCTGGAACTCGAAGGCGTACCGCGACGCCCGGTAGATGTGCGAGCCGAACTCGACGGCCCGCCCGGTGTCGTCGAACGTGGTCCGTTCCATCGTGAGCAGCGGCGCGCCCGCGGGCTCGGCCAGCAGCCCGCCCTCCTCGGCGGTGGCGGCCCGCGCGCCGACCGACTGCCGGGCGCTGTGCAGAGTGATCCCGGCCGAGCGCATCATCCGGTAGAGGCCGGTGGCCTCCAGCCGCTCGGTGTCGCAGTCGATGAGCCCGGACGGCAGATGGTTGCGCAGACGCGCCATCGGCTCGTCGTGCGCGTACCGCAGCCGCTCGATGAGCTGTACGTCCGCGCCCTCGGCGACGCCCAGCGCGGCGGCGACCTCCGCGGAGGCCTGCTCGACCGTGTTGCGCAGTACGCGCGTGGCCGGGCGCTGGCCCGCCGCCTCCAGATCGTCGTACAGGCTGCTCAGCTCCAGCGGGCGCTTGACCTGGCTGTGCACGACCTGCGTGCCGACGCCACGGCGGCGCACCAGCAGGCCTTTGTCGACCAGGGACTGGATGGCCTGGCGGACGGTGGGACGGGAGAGTCCGAGCCGGCCCGCGAGCTCGATCTCATTGCCCAGGAGGCTGCCCGGGGCCAGTCTGCCGCGCTCGATCGCCGCCTCCAGCTGCTGCGAGAGCTGGTAGTAGAGCGGCACGGGACTGGTGCGGTCGACACCGAGCTGGAGCGGCAGGGCGTGCTCCGCCTCCGGTCCGGGCGTCTCCTGTCCGGCTTGGGCTGATCTCGGCTGATGGGGCACGGGCCGAGCGTAGTCGCACTGTTTGTTGACGGGAAGTCGCGAAGTCAGATTGTCAGGACAAATGCTTGACATGGTGAGGGCATACAGCCACCTTGGGGGCCATGCGCATCGGACTCATCGGCACGGGCCGTATCGGCACCTTTCACGCGGACGTGCTCAGCCGCCATCGCGAGGTCGGCTCCCTGGTTGTCGCGGACATCGATTCGACCCGGGTGGCGGAGGTCGCCGACCGTACGGGATCGACCGCCGCCCCATCCGTCGACGAAGTGTTCACCTGGGGCGTGGACGCCGTGGTGATCGCCTCGGCCACCTCGTCCCACGCCGATCTGATCAGCCGCGCGGCCCGCGCCGGACTGCCCGCCTTCTGCGAGAAGCCGATCGCCCTCGATCTGGCCGGCACGCTCGGTGCGCTGCGCGAGGTGGAGTCGGCGGGCACGGTGCTCCAGCTCGGCTTCATGCGCCGCTTCGACGCGGGATACGCCTCGGCGCGCGAGCTCGTACGGTCGGGCCGGCTCGGCCGGCTGCACACCGTACGGGCGATCACCTCCGACCCGGCGCCGCCGCCCGCCGCGTATCTGCCGCTCTCGGGCGGGCTGTACCGCGACTGTCTGGTGCATGACTTCGACATCCTGCGCTGGGTCACCGGACGCGAGGTGGTGGAGGTCTACGCGACCGGCTCGGACGCCGGGCCCGGGATGTTCCGGGAGGCGGGCGACATCGACACCGCGGCGGCGGTGCTCACCCTGGACGACGGGACGCTCGCGACCGCCACGGCCACCCGGTGCAACGGCGCGGGCTATGACGTACGGATGGAACTGGCCGGTGAGCTCGACCAGTTCGCGGTCGGTCTCGACGACCGTACGCCGATCACCTCGACCGAGCCCAAGGGCCCGCCGCCCTGCGACAATCCGTGGCCGGGCTTTCTGGAGCGGTTCGCTCCGGCGTACGAGGCGGAGCTGGACGCCTTCCTCCAGGTCGTCAACGGCGAGCTGGACAATCCGTGCGACGGCAGGGAGGCGCTGCACGCGCTGCGCATCGCGGAGGCCTGCGAGCTGTCCCGGCGCGAGCACCGGCCGGTCGCGCTGACGGAGATTCCCGCCGACTGACACCGCGTCCGGCCGGTGCGCCACGGCGCTGCTACCAGCGCACCGGCTCTACCAGCGCACCGGCAGCTCGCGCACACCGCGGATCAGCATGCCGGGCAGCCATTCGTACGGGCCCGCCTCCGGGTCGAGCGCCAGCCCGGGGCAACGCTCCAGCAGCGCCCGGACGGCGATCCGGCCCTCCAGCCGGGCCAGCGGCGCGCCGATGCAGAAGTGGATGCCGTGCCCGAAGGCGAGATGCGCCGGGCCACGGCCGGGCGTCGCCGAGCGGTGTATGTCGAAGGTGTCGGGATCCGGGAAGCGGGCGGGATCGCGGTCCGCCGAGGCGAGCGCGACCAGCACCGCCTGCCGGGCCGGGATCTCCGTGCCGCCGTAGGAGACCGGCTCCCTGCTGAACCGTATGGTGCTGGTCTCCACCGGTCCCTCGAACCGCAGCGTCTCCTCGATCGCTCCGTCGAGCAGGGAGAAGTCGGCGCGCAGCGCGGCCAGTTGGCCGGGATGCGTGAGCAGTGAGCGGACCGCGTTGGCGATCAGATTGACGGTCGTCTCATGTCCGGCGATGAGCAGCACATAGGCCCAGGCGCGCAGTTCGGCCGCGGACAGCCGGTCGCCGTCCTCCGCGCGCGTGCGCAGCAGCGTGGAGAGCAGGTCGTCGGCGGGCGCGGAGGCGCGCTTGTCCTCGATGAGTTCGTCGAGATACGCGCACAGGGCGATGGTGTTGTCGCGCTGGCCGGTGGGCGTGGTGGGCGCGACGATCTCGTTGGTCCAGGCGCGGAAGGTGTCACGGTCCGCGTGCGGCACGCCGAGCAGTTCACAGATGACGATGATGGGCAGCGGAAAGGCCAGCGCGTCCACGAGGTCGCCGTGGCCGGCCGGGACCATGGCGTCGAGCAGTTCGTCGGTGATCCGCTGGACGCGCGGGCGCAGCGCCTCCACCCGGCGCGGAGTGAACTCGGGAGCGACCAGCTTGCGCAGCCGGGTGTGGTCCGGCGGGTCGAGAGTCAGTACGTGCGGGCCCATGATCGCCTCGTCGCCCGGCTCGTATCCCATGGTGGCGGGCGCCTTGGACAGCCGGGAGTCGGCAAGGGCCGCGCGGCCCTCCTCGTATCCGACGACCAGCCAGAAGCGATTGCCGTCCGGGGCCACCACCTCGTGAACGGGCCCTGCCTCGCGCAGTTTCGCGTAGTACGGATAGGGGTTGACATTGAAGTCCGGGCCGTATTCAGCCAGTTCGATGACCGCCATCGGGTCAGCCTACGGCGCCGCTCCCGGAGCCACCATCCCCGATGGCCGGATTGGCGTCATGCACCAACAGGGCGATCTGGACACGGTTGTTGAGACCGAGTTTGGCCAGGATGCGGGAGACATGGGCCTTGACGGTGGGCACGCTCATATAGAGCCCGGCGGCGATCTCCGCGTTGGACCGGCCCTGACCGACCGCCAGCGCGACCTCCCTCTCCCGCTCCGCGAGAGCGGCGAGCCGCTCCGCCGCCAAGTCCCTGCGGCCACCGTGGACCGCTCCCGCAACATGGCTCATCAACTGGCGTGTAACGGCCGGTGAGAGCACCGGATCTCCGGCGGCCACGCGCCGTACGGCGGTGACGATGTCGGCGGGCGGAGTGTCCTTGAGGACAAAACCGGCGGCTCCCGCGCGCAGCGCCCGCAGCACCTGCTCATCGGCGTGGAAGGTGGTCAGGACGAGGACCTCGGGCGCGTGCGGGCGGCGGCGCAGCGCCTCGGTGGCGGCCAGACCGTCCATGACGGGCATCCGGATGTCCATCAGCACCACATCGGGCGAGGTCCGTTCGACCAGGGCCGGAACCTCGGTGCCGTCGGAGGCCTCCCCCACGATCTCGATGCCGTCGGCGCCGCCGAGCATAAAGGTCAGTCCGGCGCGGACCAGCGGGTCGTCGTCGACGATGATCAGCCTGATGGTCATGGTGTCCACGGTAGCCAGGCCCGGACGGCGAATCCGCCGTCGCGGGTGGCTCCGTGCTCGAACCGGCCGCCCGCCAGCGCGGCGCGCTCGGTCAGCCCGATCAGCCCTTGACCGGAGCCGGGCACCTTCGGGACCTCGCCCTGAGGCGCGGTGTTGCGTATCTCGACAGTGAGCCCTTCTCCGGCGCCGCCGCTCAGCTCGACGGTGGCCTCGGTGCCCGGCGCGTGTTTGCGGGCATTGGTCAGGCCCTCCTGGGCGATACGGAAGGCGGTACGGCCGACGGCCGCGGGCACGGCCGACGGATCCTCGACACGGCTGTCGAGAGTGACCTTCATCCCGGCCTCGCGGGACTCGGCGACCAGCGCGTCCAGAGTGGCCAGAGTGGGCTGCGGCCGGTTGTCCTCGTCGCCGGGCGCCCGCAGCACTCCGATGATCGCGCGGAGATCCTGGAGGGCTTCGTGCGCGCTGTCCCTGATCACACCGGCGGCCCTGGCGACCTCGGGCGGCGGCGCGTCGGGCCGGAATTCCAGGGCGCCCGCGTGGACGCTGAGCAGCGTCAGCCGGTGGGCGAGCACATCGTGCATCTCCCGGGCGATGGCCTCGCGGGCCAGCCGCTGGGCCTGCTCGGCGCGGAGTCCGGCCTCGGCCTCGGCGCGTACGGCCCGCTCGCGCAGGGCGGCGAAGAGCTGGCGCCGGGACCGTACGAGCATGCCCCAGCCGGTCACCAGCAGAACGAGTATCGCGGTCGCGATCAGGGAGGCCGCCATGGAGGTGCCGGGATCGGGACGGAGGACGGACTGGACACTTCCGCCCATGAGGATCAGCCCGGCGACGATCAGTACGGGCCGCAGCGGCCGGTGTATGGCCACGCCGAACAGGGCCGCCAGCGCGGCGCCGCCCGCGACGGGGGCGAGCGTGCTGAGCACACCGAGCGCGGCGGCCAGCCCCACCGGCCACCGTCGCCGTAGCCACAGGGCACAGCAGGCGCCCGCGCCCGCCAGCAGATCGAGAAAGACGACGGCATCGGTGTTGCCCGCCTGCTCGCTCGACTCCAGGGCGAGCAGCCCGATACCGGCCGCGAGAAGGAACATCGACATGTCCACGGCCCAGTCGCGTACGGTACGGCGCGGCCGGGCCGCGCCGCGGTCGCCGGGCAGCTCGGGGCCTCGCGGGTCGATCAGCGCCGAGGGAAGCAGCCAGGGATGGTCCGTCCGTGTCATGGCGACGAATGTACGGACGCGGCGGCCGTGGCGGAGGGCTGTGGCGGCGGGACGAGACCAAAGTCGCGCGGGTCCCGACTTTCGGCACGGTCCCACCCAAGGCGAGTGGGAGAGGTCAGCCGGAGCCGGGGCTTACCCGTGCAGTTCCTGGTGGCGGGCCGTGAGACGGCGCATGCCCTCCTCGGTGAGGGAGCCGAAGAGCCGCAGCCGGGAGATACCGCCGTCGGGATAGATGTCGATCCGTACCTCGGTCGCCACCACGGGTACGGGCAGCGCGAAGCGGTGGTTCGTGTCGGGCTGGAGCCGGGTCCTGGACAGGATCTCGGTCCAGTCGCCGGTCGCGCCGTCGCGCACGGAGAGCGTCGCCCAGCCCGCCGCGTTGCCCTTCAGATACGCCGTGTCGATCTCGACCGCGCGGATCTCGGACTGCTCGGCCGGCCAGTAGCGGATCCAGTCGTTGCCCTTGTCCCTGCGCCGCCTGGTCTCCCAGCCGTCGTCCATCTTGCGCGAGCGGCCCGGCTGGATGGTGTTGGTGGCGGGCGAGTAGAAGCGGTCGGAGGCGTCCTGGACCGTGCCGCCGTTCTCCAGCGCGATCACATCGAACGTACCGAGGACACCGAGCCAGCCCGGATCGGGCGCGACCTCGCCGTACACCCGCAGCCGGGCGATCCCTCCGTCGGGATGCTGGTTGACGCGGAGATGGGTGAAGCGCCGCTCGGCGTCGACCGTGAAGCCGTTGGCGGCGTGGCCGCCGATGGCCGTACGAGGCACCAGCACCGTCCATGTCACCTCGTCGGCGAGCAGTTCCTCGGGCGACGGCGAGCCCGGCAGTGAGGTGCCCTCGACCGAGACCGCCTGCGGATAGTTGCCTCTGAAGTGCGCGGTGTCGACGACGATCCCGCGGATGACGCCGGGTGTGCCGAGCCTGACCAGCGCCCAGTCGTGATCCTCGTCGGCGGGATGCGGCCGGTCCGCGCCCGTGCCGCGTCTGCGTCTGGTCTCCCAGCCGTCCATGATCTTGCCCTTGTGCCCGAAGCGCTCGGGATCGAACTCCGCGCGCTCCGGCCTCAGCAGATTCTCGCGCTCGGCGAAGAACTCGTCATTGGCGGCGACGACTCCGGCCCCGAGCCGGCGGTCCGCGAGATCGACCAGATGCGCGAAGGGAAAGTCCGCGGTGCGGTAGTCGGCGTACGGATCGCCACCGCCGTACGGCCGGGCGTCACCGGTGAAGGAGGGCGGGACGGGCAGGGAGTCTTCCGACAAGGTCAGTCGTTCCTTTCGAGCAGTCGGCCGGACGGTTCGGCGAGGACGCCGTCATGGACGATCCGGGTGCCGCGCAGCCAGGTCGACCGGACGACTCCGTACAGACGCTTGCCCGCGTACGCGGTGACCTGGTTGCGGTGGTGCAGCGCGGCCGGATCCACGGTGAAGGTCTCGTCGGGCGCGAGCACCGCGAAGTCGGCGTCCCGGCCCGCCTCGACGGCGCCCTTACGGCTCAGTCCCGCGAGCGCGGCCGGGCCCGCCGACATCCAGCGGACGATGTCCTCCAGCGAGCGGCCCCGTGCGCGCGCCTCGGTCCAGATCGCGGGCAGACCGAGCTGGAGCGAGGAGATACCGCCCCAGGCGGCGGCGAAATCGGGAGTCTTCAGATCGGCGGTGCAGGGCGAGTGGTCGGAGACGACACAGTCGATGGTGCCGTCGATGAGCCCTTGCCAGAGCGCGTCCTGGTTCACGGCCTCGCGGATCGGCGGACAGCACTTGAACTCCGTTGCCCCGTCCGGGACTTCCTCGGCGGTGAGCGTGAGGAAGTGCGGACAGGACTCGACGGTGATCCGCACTCCCGCGCGCTTGGCCGCGGCGATCAGCGGCAGCGCGTCCGAAGAGGAGAGGTGCAGCACATGCACGCGCGCGTCGAGCCGCCCGGCCAGCGCGACGAGCCCTTCGATCGCCGCGTTCTCCGCGCCGCGCGGCCGGGACGCCAGGAAGTCGGCGTAGGCGGGACCACCGCGCTGAGGCGCGGAGGCCAGCTCATGGGGATCCTCGGCGTGGACGATCAGCAGTCCGCCGAAACCGGCGATCTCGGCCAGCGAACTTCCCAGGTGCTCCTGGTCCAGCTCGGGAAACTCCTCCACACCGGACGGCGACAGAAAGCATTTGAAGCCGAAGACACCGGCATCGTGCAGCGGCCGGAGATCCTTGAGATTGCCTGGGATCGCGCCGCCCCAGAAGCCCACGTCGATATGGGCCTTCGTACGCGCCACCTGCTGCTTGACGCGGAGATGGCCGACGGTCGTGGTGGGCGGCAGGGAGTTCAGAGGCATGTCGAGCAGCGTGGTGATCCCGCCGGCCGCGGCGGCACGGGTCGCGGTCCAGAAGCCCTCCCACTCGGTGCGTCCCGGATCGTTCACATGGACATGGGTGTCGACCAGTCCGGGCAGGACGACATCGTCCCCGACGTCCTCCAGCCGGGCGCCCGCCGGCAGCGGCGCGCCGTACGGCAGGACGGCCTCGATCCGTCCGCCGGCGACGGCGATGGAGGCGGCCCGCGTCCCTTCGGGCGTGATGACGCGTGTCGACCGCAGTATCAGATCCACCTCGGACACCCGTGCCCTCACTTCGCCGTCGCCACGTCGCTGTCTCTGCTGTCGCGAGCCAAGCATGTATTCGAAGCATGAATTCAACGAACTGTTGAAGGAGTCTTCACTCCGGATCCCGGCCCGTCAAGACCACTTTTCCAGGGCAGCCGCGCGGAACGGGCCGCACCGCGCTAGACTGGGTTACTTCCATAGAGCGGAAATCACATTTCACCAAGCAGAATGCGGCAGAAGGCCACTCGTACCCGGAGCAACAGGGGAGGAACGGGCCGAGGTGCTCTGACCGGCAGAGACGCCTCTCGGTCGGCCAGGTGCCGGGCCGCTGCGCCCGGTAGGCTGCCTGTTCGGCCCCGCCTGCTCCGAAAGGACCGTTGACGTGCCGTCGTCCAGCGCCAGCTCCACCGACGCCAGCAAATCCGCGCCCGCCAGCGGCGGCGTCCAGTCCCTTGAGCGCGCCTTCGACCTGCTCGAACGGATGGCGGACGCGGGCGGCGAGGTCGGCCTCAGCGAGCTCTCCGCCAGCAGCGGACTGCCGCTGCCGACGATCCACCGGCTGATGCGCACACTGGTCGCCTGCGGCTATGTGCGCCAGCAGTCGAACCGGCGGTACGCGCTCGGGCCACGGCTGATCCGGCTCGGCGAGTCGGCGTCGCGGCTGCTCGGCACCTGGGCCCGGCCGTATCTGGCCCGGCTGGTCGAGGAGACCGGCGAGACCGCGAACATGGCGCTGCTCGACGGCGACGAGATCGTCTATGTCGCCCAGGTCCCGTCCAAGCACTCGATGCGGATGTTCACCGAGGTGGGCCGCCGTGTGCTGCCGCACTCCACGGGCGTGGGCAAGGCGCTGCTCGCGCACGCGCCGGCGGAGGAGGTCCGCGCTCTGCTGGCCCGTACGGGTATGCCTGCCGCCACGGAGAAGACGATCACGACGCCCGAGGGCTTTCTGGAGGCCCTGGAGCTGGTACGCAGGGCCGGATACGCGGTCGACGACAACGAGCAGGAGATCGGTGTCCGCTGTCTGGCTGTACCGGTGCCCAACTCGCCGACGGCGGCGGCCATTTCGATCTCGGGGCCGGCGGGCCGGGTGACGGAGGAGGCCACGGAGAAGATCGTCCCGGTGCTCCAGGAGGTGGCCCGGGATCTCTCGGAGGTGCTGGCGAGCACGACGGCGCAAGGCTGAGCCGGTCGATCACCGGGTGTGGCGTGGGCTGCCCTGCCTCCTGCCGGGCCGCCGGACGAGCCGGCATCCGGCCCGCCCGGCAGATCCCTGGTACGTCCGGCCGATCCAGTACTCGATTCGGCACTCGAACCGGTACTCGAAAACGCGCTACCGGCGTGGCCGGGGCGCCTCTCCGAAGAGGTCGACGGCGTTCCGTACACCCATCAGCGCCGGTCCCAGCGCGCTGACCGAACCGATCGAACCGACGATCAGCAGCAGCGAACGGCGCATACGGGCGATCTCGGGAGCACCGTCCGCCACCATCCCGGCCAGCGCCGCCAGTTCGTCCTCGGCGATGGCCCGGTCCCTGAACTCGACCGGATAGCCCGCCAGTTCACGCCGGAGCCTGGAAACGGCCCCGTCCAGTCCCGCCACCCTCGGGTCCTCGCCGTTCTCTGTCACCGGCGGCTGCCCCACGCTCCGCAACAAAGCTTCCCCCCCCTTGCCCCTCGCGCCCACACATTCTTGTGTCGGCACACCTTCACGCTGACATTCCGACTCCCGGACGGTGGTCAAGCGCCAAGGTTCGCGGGCAAGTTAACGCCATTCCGCGCGGTGCGCGCCACTCCGCGGACGGAATACAGCGGGAATCCGAGTGGAATGCGGACAGAACACCCGATGATCACGGCGGGCCAGGTATCGGCACACCGCGCACGGATACGGTATGCAGGGCCTATGGCAGCAGGCACGGACAACGACAGCACGGGCGCTCGCGACAGCGCGGACGCTCGCGATACCGCCGCTTGCGATACCGCCGCTCGCGCCACCTCGGATCGGCCCGTCGCCGGGCTGCTGCTCGCGGCGGGCGGCGGGCGCAGACTGGGCGGCCGGCCGAAGGCACTGCTGAACCACCGGGGCCGCCCGCTGGTCGAGCATGCCGCGCGCACACTGCGCGAAGGCGGCTGCGCACCGGTGCATGTGGTGCTGGGCGCGGCGGCGGACCGCGTACGGCACGAGGCCGAGCTGCCCGGATGCGTTCTGGTCGACAATCCGCGGTGGGCCGACGGCATGGGATCCTCGCTGCGCGCCGGGCTGCTCTCGCTGCTCGGTACGGACGCGGCGGCGGCGCTCGTACTGCTGGTGGACCAGCCGGGCATCGGCGCGGCGGCGGTGGCCCGGGTGGTGGCCGCGTACACCGCCGCGCACAGCGGTCCCGACGCGCTGGTGTCGGCCGCGTACGACGGACGGCGCGGCCATCCCGTACTGTTCGGCGCCCGCCGCTGGGCGGAGATCGCGGCGGACGCGGAGGGCGATCGCGGGGCGCGTGGTTATCTGAAGGCGCATGCGAGCGAGATCGTTCTGGTCGAGTGCGGCGATGTCGCGCAGGCGTACGACATCGACACGGAGGAAGATCTGTCGTATCTGGAGCAGTAGTCCACGTCTGGAGCAGTAGCCCACGGCAGACCTACCGCGGACTCCCTGGCACCCGGCCCGGCATCGGGCCTGGCACCCGGCGCCATGGTCTGTCGACCCGGAGATTCTCGATATCAACAAACCATTGAACTTCCACCATGAGGAAACTACTATCCACAGGTCAGAGCGTCCGGCCTCTCGGTCGGCGCCCGCGACCGTATCCCGGCGCCATGGCACCTCGTGCCGTCCAAGGCGAACCGCCGGCCGCCGGGCACACCCCCCGCGAAGCATCCCGCGAAGGAGAGTGACAGCTCATGTCCGCACCAGCGCCGTCCCCAGCGGTGGTCGTCGACGCCGAACTCCTGCCCAGGCAGGACGAGGTACTCACCGACGCCGCCCTCACCTTTGTGGCGGAGCTGCACCGGCGGTTCACTCCCCGGCGTGATGAACTGCTCGCCCGCCGCACCGAGCGCCGCGCCGAGATCGCCCGTACCGCCAGTCTGGACTTTCTGCCGGAGACCGCCGCGATCCGCGAGGACGAGAGCTGGCGCGTCGCTCCCTCGCCCGCCGCGCTCGAAGACCGGCGGGTGGAGATCACCGGTCCCACGGACCGCAAGATGACGATCAACGCGCTCAACTCCGGCGCGCGGATCTGGCTCGCGGACTTCGAGGACGCCTCGGCGCCCACCTGGGAGAATGTGGTCCTGGGCCAGCTCAATCTGATGGATGCCTACGCTGGCCGTATCGACTTCACCGACCCGCGCTCCGGCAAGTCGTACGCCCTCAAGGACGCGGACCGGCTGGCGACCGTCGTGATGCGCCCGCGCGGCTGGCATCTGACGGAGCGTCATCTCCAGGTGGACGGAGTGCCGGTGCCCGGCGCGCTGGTCGACTTCGGTCTGTACTTCTTCCACAACGCGCGGACGCTGATCGAGCTGGGCAAGGGCCCGTACTTCTATCTCCCGAAGACGGAGTCGTATCTGGAGGCGCGCCTCTGGAACGACGTCTTTGTCTTCGCCCAGGACTACGTGGGCATTCCGCAGTCCACCGTGCGGGCGACCGTACTGATCGAGACGATCACCGCCGCCTACGAGATGGACGAGATCCTCTACGAGCTGCGCGACCACGCCTCCGGGCTCAACGCGGGCCGCTGGGACTATCTCTTCTCGATCGTGAAGAACTTCCGTGACGGCGGCGCCAAGTTCGTGCTGCCCGACCGCAACGCGGTCACGATGACGGCGCCGTTCATGCGCGCGTACACCGAACTGCTCGTCCGTACGTGCCACAAGCGCGGCGCGCACGCCATCGGCGGTATGGCGGCCTTCATCCCGTCACGGCATGACGCGGAGGTCAACAAGGTCGCCTTCGAGAAGGTCAAGGCGGACAAGGACCGCGAGGCCGCCGACGGCTTCGACGGCTCCTGGGTCGCCCATCCGGATCTGGTGCCGATCGCGATGGCCTCCTTCGACGCGGTGCTCGGCGACCGGCCGCACCAGAAGGACCGGCTGCGCGAGGACGTCTCCGTCGCGGCCGGTGATCTGATCGCTGTCGACTCGCTGGACGCGAGGCCGACGTACGAGGGCCTGCGCAATGCCGTCCAGGTCGGTATCCGGTATATCGAGGCCTGGCTGCGGGGCATGGGCGCGGTCGCGATCTTCAATCTGATGGAGGACGCGGCCACGGCGGAGATCTCCCGCTCCCAGATCTGGCAGTGGATCAACGCGGGCGTCGAGTTCGAGCACGACGGCCGGACCGTACGGGCCACTCCGGAACTCGCCCGCGCGATCGCCGACGAGGAACTCACCGCGATCCGCGCGGAGATCGGCGACGAGGCCTTCGCGTCCGGGAAGTGGCGGCAGGCCCATGATCTGCTGCTGACGGTGGCCCTGGACGAGCACTACACGGACTTCCTCACGCTCCCCGCGTACGAGCAGCTCCGCGGCTGAGGCGGCTCCGCGGCTGAGGCAGCTCCGCGGTTGAGACAGCTCTGCGGCTGAGGCGGCGGGCCCGGGTCGGGGGGTCCAGGTCCGTTCAGGCTTCTTCCGGTGCGGGAAGCCTCGGAACGCTGGCGATCAGCCGTCGGGAGTAGGGATGGGACGGCGAGCCCAGTACCGAGGCCGTGTCTCCCTGCTCCACGATCCGGCCGTGCTCCAGCACCGCCGTCCACTCGCACAGCGCCGCCACCACCGACAGATCGTGCGAGACCATCGCGACGGTCAGCCCTCTTGTCTCCTTCAGCTCGATCAGCAGATCCACGATCCTGACCCGGGTGGTCACATCGAGGGCGCTCACCGGCTCGTCGGCGAGCAGCACCCGTGGCTCGCACACGGTGGCTCTGGCGATCGCGACGCGCTGCCGCTGACCGCCGGAGAATTCGTGCGGATAGCGGTCGGCCGCGTCCGCGGGCAGGCCGACGGCCTCCAGCGCGGCGGCGACCCTGGGATCGTCGCCGCCTCGGGACCTGCTCAGTCCGAGCGAGCGCAGCGGCTCCGAGACGATTCCGCCGACCCGCTGACGAGGATCGAGCGACGAGTACGGATCCTGGAACACGCTCTGTACGCCACGGCGGAAGCGGCGCATCAATTCACGGTCGCGAAGCCTGAGTTCGTCGCCGTCGAACAGGATCCGTCCGCTCGTGGGCCGGGTGAGGCCGAGCAGCAGCCGGAGCACCGTGGTCTTGCCGGCGCCCGACTCACCGACCAGCCCAACGCTGCGGCCGGCGGTGATGTCGAGCGAGACGCCGTGCAGTACGGGCGGCGAGCCGCGATAGGCGAAGCCCGCGTCACGCGCGGCCAGGATCGGGGCGTCCTCGGCCAGGGAGTCCGGGGCCGGTGCGGCCGGGATCGGTGCGGCCGGGATCGGTGCGGTCATCGGACGATCCGTTCCAGTGCGCTTTCGAGGTGCCGGGCGCTGTCCACCAGATCCCGGGTGTACGGGTGCCGTGGGCGGCGCACGATGTCGTCCACGCTCCCGGACTCGACGGCCGATCCGTCCTTGAGCACCAGGACATGGTCGGTCACGGCGGAGACGACCGCCAGATCGTGGCTGACGAACAGCAGCGCCATGTCCCGCTGGGCGACCAGTCCGTCCAGCAGCGCGAGCACCTCCGACTGGACGGTGACATCCAGGGCGGTGGTGGGCTCGTCCGCGATCAGCAGGGCCGGTTCGCAGGCCAGGGCCATGGCGAGCGCCACCCGCTGGCGCTGACCGCCGGAGATCTCGTGCGGATAGGCACGGATGATCCGGTCCGGCTCGGGAAGCCGTACCTGGTCGAGTGACTCCTCCACCGCGCGGCGCAGCGCGGCTCCGCGCAGCCCGCGCCACCGGCGCAGCGGCTCGGCGATCTGGCCGCCGATCCGCATCAGCGGATCGAGCGCGGTGAGCGGCTCCTGGAAGACGACCGTGGCGGCCCGGCCGCGCAGACCGGTCAGCCGCTGCTCGGCCGCGCCGATGACCTCGGTGCCGGGCCCGTCCGTGGCCGTTCTCAGGACGATGCTGCCGGAGGCGGTCATCCCGGGCGGCAGCAGGCCCAGTACGGCGAGCGCGGTGAGGGACTTGCCGGAGCCGGACTCGCCGACCAGTCCGAGCCGGGAGCCCGCGGCGATCGAGAACGACAGGTCCGAGACCAGGGCCCGGCCCTGGTCGGTACGGATCGTGAGGCCTCCGACGTCGAGCACCTTCGCCTCGGGCGCCTGCGGACCGGGCACGTTCATCGGCTCCTCCGCCGGGTCGGGTCCAGCGTGTCGCGCAGTCCGTCGGCGATCAGATTGACACCGACGACCAGCATGACCAGCAGCACTCCGGGAGCGATGACTCCGGTGGGAGCGGTGAACACGGTCGCCTGTGCCTCGTGGAGCATCCGTCCCCAGGAGGCGTTCGGCGGCGGCGCGCCGAGCCCGAGGAACGACAGACTCGCCTCGGCCATCACGGCGAGACCGAACTGCTGGGCGAGATTCACCACCAGAGTGGGCCAGATATTGGGCAGCACATGGCCGGTGATCACACGTGGCCATGACGTTCCCGAGGTACGGGCCGCGGTGATGTAGTCCTGGGCCAGCACGCGCTTGACCAGGATCCGGGTCAGCCGGGCCACCACCGCGGTCATGGCGAACCCGATGGCGAGAACGGCCGAGCTGAGCGAGGCCGACCGGGCCGCGACCATCAGCATGGCCAGCAGCAGTGTGGGAAAGGCGATCAGCACGTCCAGCAGCGTGGAGAGTGTGTCGTCCAGCCAGCGGGTGGCGAAGCCGGCGGCCAGTCCGGCGCAGACGCCGAGCGCCGTGCCGATCGCGATCGCGCCGAGACCGGCCTCCAGCGCGATACGCGCGCCGGTCATGAGCTGGGTGAGCAGATCACGGCCGAGCTTGTCGGTGCCCAGGAGATGCGGCAGGCCGGGTGACATCAGCCGGCCGCCGGTGGTGTCGTCGGGCGCGTACGGCACCCAGAACAGGGAGACCAGCGCAACCGCGACGATCAGCCCCACCAGGACACAGCCCGCCATCAGCGCCGGTGAACGCCGTCTCCGTACGGGCGGTACGGGCGCCGAAGCCGTGCCGGCCTCCTTGCCCGTATCCGGAGGCGTCTTCGTAAGCTCCACGGCGGTCGGCTCCTCTGCGGTCCGTCTGGTCCGCTCCGTCCGCTCGGTCCGTTCACTCATCGGGCACCTCCCGACAGCCGGCCCCGCAGCCGGGGATCGATCAGCCGCTGGGCGACATCGCTCAGGAATCCGATGACGAGGACCGCGAACGTGCTCACGAAGAGCACTCCCTGGACCGTCGGATAGTCATGCTGGGCGACCGCCTGGGCGAGCAGACTGCCCAGACCGGGCAGTGCGAACACCGTCTCGACCACCACCGCGCCCAGCAGCGTCGTGGCGAGTTCGATACCGAGGACCGAGACGACCGGTACGGCGCCGTTACGCATTCCATGGCGCCACATCGCCCGGTTGAAGGACGAGCCGAGCGCCCTGGCCGTACGCAGATAGTCGCTGCCGAGGACATCCAGGGCGGCGGACCGTACGTACCGGATCAGCGAGGCGGACATCACCAGGGCGACGGTGATCACCGGCAGGGCCAGCGAGGTCAGTGCCTCTCCCGGCTGCGCCCAGCCGTCCTGCGGAAAGCCGCCGGCGGGCAGCACTCCGAGGCGCAGCGCGAACACGGTGATCAGGATCATCCCGATCCAGAAGACCGGTACGGCGATGCCCAGTTGGGAGATTCCGCTGATCAGCGTGCCGTACCAGGTGGCCGACCGATGGGCGGCGACAAAGCCGACGGGAACCGCGATCACCACGGCCAGCAGAAAGGAGAGCAGCGTCAGCGGGACGGTGACATCGAGCCGGGAGGTGATCTCCGGACCGACCGGCAGTGAGCTGATGAACGAGTTGCCCAGGTCGAAGGTGGCCAGTTGGCCGAGCCAGGTGACGAACTGCTCGGGCAGCGGGCGGTCCGAGCCGATCTCATGACGGGCCGCGGCGATCTGCTCCGGAGTGGCGCCTACGGAGAGCAGGGAGTTCGCGGGATCGCCGGGCAGCAGCCGTAGCAGCAGGAAGATCACCACGCCGGCCAGAAACAGGGAGCCGGCCAGAAAGGCCAGCC
The DNA here is from genome assembly GCF_042732975.1 of Streptomyces sp. NPDC059743. Classification (NCBI taxonomy): domain Bacteria; kingdom Bacillati; phylum Actinomycetota; class Actinomycetes; order Kitasatosporales; family Streptomycetaceae; genus Streptomyces; species Streptomyces sp. NPDC059743. The sequence goes on from NZ_JBHWGS010000015.1 coordinate 197,683, forward strand.
GCCGCAGCAGGTACGAGATCATCAGGGAGGAGGACCGATCGACGGAAGCGGGATATCGACGGGGCGACGGGGATACCGACGGAGATATCGGCCACGGCGGAGGCGCCGCCGTACGGACCGGGTGGGGCGACCGGGCCCGTACGGCGGCGCGGAGCATCAGCTCTTCTTGATGCCGTAGGCGTAGAACTGCGAGTTGAGACCGTTGAGCGGGTAGCCCGACAGCTTGGTGGAGGCCACCACGATCTGCGGGTAGAGGTAGAGCCAGTCGCTGGCCGCGTCCTGTGCGATCTGGTTGTTGACCTTCTTCAGCAGCGCCGTCTGCTCGTCGGTGGTGTCCGACTGCTCGGCCTGCTTGACCCACTCGGTGACCTGCTTGTTGTCATAGCCCCAGTAGAAGTCCGGGTCCCCGTACCAGACGATGTCGCGGTCGTTGACATGCTCCTGGAGCGTCGCGCTGAAGTCGTGGTTCTTGTAGACCTTGGTGTACCACTCGTCCGGCGTGATGATGTTGATCTTGACATTGATACCGACCTTGGCCAGCTCCGACTTGATGAAGGTGGCCGCCGTCGGATGCGGGTCGTAGTTCGGCGTGTCGAGCGTGAAGTCGAAGCCCTTGGCATAGCCGGCCTCGGCGAGCTGCCGCTTGGCGAGCGCCACGTCGTACGGATTGACCTTGGTGAGGTCCTCGTACCAGGGATCGGTCGGCGGGACCATCGAGCCGATCAGCGTGCCGTGGTCGCCCCACACCGACTGGAGCAGCTTCTTGTTGTCGATCGCCGAGCTGACGGCCTTGCGGACCTTGACGTTGTCGAACGGCTTGACCTTGTCGTTGAAGGCCAGCAGCAGCTTGGTGGTCGACTTGCCGTCGTTGACCTTGTAGGCCGGGTTGCTCTTGAACTGGTCGAGAGCGTCCGGGCTCTGCTCGCTGGTCACCACGTCCACGGCGTTGGTGAGCAGCGCGTTGTTGAGGGCGGTGGCGTCCTTGTAGTAGTGGAAGACGACCTTCGCGTTGGTCGCGGGCGTTCCCCAGTAGCCCGTGAAGCGCTCCAGGCTGAGCGCGGAGCCCCGCGTCCACTTGTCCAGCTTGTACGGTCCGCTGCCGTCCTCCGAGGTCTTGAGGTCCTTGGCCTCGGAGTTGACGATCCACACATAGCTGAGGTTGTAGACGAACGAGATCGACTTGGACGAGAGCGTCACCTCGACCGTGGCCGGGTCGGGCGTCGCGATCGACTTGATCATGTCGAAGCTGCTCTTGCGCGCCGACTGGGAGTTCTCGGCGGTCACCTTCTCGATGCTGTACTTCACATCCGCGGAGGTGAGCTTCTTGCCCGAGTGGAAGGTGACACCGTCGCGCAGCTTGAACGTGTACGTGAGGCCGTCCGGGCTGACGGTGTAATCCTCGGCGAGCTGCTTCTCGACCTTGCCGGTGTCGGTGAGCCTGAACAGGCCTTCGTAGACATTGCCGTTGAGCGCCTCGGTCACGCCCTGGCCGCCGCCTCCGGTGTTGTCCAGATTCTGCGGTTCGTAGAGCGATCCGACGCCGACCGTGGCGTTCTTGTCGTACGAACCGGAGGGCGTGGTGTTCTTGCTGTCGGTCCCGGAGCCGCAGGCGGTGAGGGCCAGGGACAGGGTGACCGCCAGGGTGCCGCCGAGCAGCGGTACGGACTTTCTCATCTCTTCTACTCCTGATCAACGGCCGGACGCGGGTCCCGCGAGCGGTGACCGGTCCGGCTGTGGTGCCGTGGGTGAGCTCAGTTGACGGCGTAGCCGCCACGGAAAACCGGGACCTTCTCGCCCGCCTCGACGGGCAGGTGCAGCCGGTTCTGCCGTGGCGGCAACGGACAGTTGTACTGAGCGGAGAAACCGCACGGCGGCACGAAGACGCGGTTGAAGTCGAGTATCACCGTCTCGCTCTTCCCTTCACGCGGGACGAACAGGAAGCGGCCCGCGCCATAAGTGTCAGTGCCGTTGGTCGGATCACCGAAGACCAGGAGAAGCGTTCCGTCGTCGTTGAAGGCCGACAGTGTGTAGTCCACACCGTCCAGTGTGACGTGGATATCGCCGGGAACGACCAGTTCCCGGCTGCCTCCGCTGTCCCTGATGTGCTCGAACGGCACGCGCCGGTCGGTGGAGACGGAGGTGAAGGCGGCCTCGACCACCCAGTCCGGCTGGAACGGATAGGCATCGATATGTGAGAAGTGCCGCACGGCCGGGGCATCGGCGTCCCAGAAACGCAGGGCGTGCTCCGGCTCACCGGTATGGAGATTGGTCCGCGCCACTGTGGTGACCGTCACACCGTCGGACGGCGTGACCCGCGCCAACTCCTCGGTCACCTCGGCGCCGGGAGCCAGCCAACGGGTCTCGACCAGCGCCAGATTACCGAGAGGCCCGGTCACGGCGGTCTGCCGTGAGACACGCCAGGCGTCAAAACCAGCCTGTGCGGCGGCTATGGCCGTCACGGAAGCACGGGTTTGTACGGACATGCGTAACTCGCTCCGGTCTGCGTAAAAGGTTCGATCCGGCGCGCGTTGTCGCTGTCGGGTCTGGAACGAGTGGATCGTACATGCGAGGGATTATTTCCAGCCATAATCGACCATCCTTCGAGACAGCCGTCCCAAATCCGTCTTCGCCCGATGAGTTCCGGTGGCCGGGCCGGTCCACCTCTGTATGGAAACGAATATGAAGGCCGACCCGTTCGACCTCGGTCCCGTCTGCCGGACCGTGGCCGGGCTGGTGGGCGGTATCAGTGAGGAACAGCTCACCGGGCCCACGCCCTGTCCCGCGTACACCGTGCGGGAGGTGCTCGGGCATCTCGTCGGGCTGACCGTGGCGTTCCGGGACGCGGCGCGGAAGGAGCTCGGGCCGACGACGGATACGTCACCGAACGCCGCTCTGCCCGTGCTGCCCGACGACTGGCGCGAGGCGCTGCCCCGGCAGCTGGACGAACTGGCGGAGGCCTGGCGGTCGCCCGGCGCCTGGCAGGGCGGCACCCGGGTCGGCGGTGTCGAGCTGCCGGGTGAGGTGGCGGCGGTCGTGGCGCTCAACGAAGTGCAGATCCATGGCTGGGATCTCGCGCGGAGCACGGGCCAGGAGTACGCGCCGGACGAGGCGAGCCTGCGCGTGTCGTACGCGATGCTGATCGCCGCGGCGCGGTCGGCCGATGGAGATCCGGCTCCTGACGGGCTGTTCGGCCCGCCCGTCGAGCTGCCCGAGGAAGCCCCGCTGCTGGACCGGGTGATCGGCCTGAGCGGCCGTCGCCCCGACTGGCGGCCGGGCGCATGAGCGGGCGGGTCCGGGCCGGGGCCCGGAGGTCGGGGGGCCTCACGGTCGACCGGTCCGGACCCGCTCCCGAGGGCGTCCCGATGCCTGGGCCGTCCTGATATCCGAGGGCGCGCTGTCCCGGTGACCGGCGTCATGACCAGCGCCGGTCGCCGGGCTCAGGCGGTCGTGGGCCGGGCCGTCGCCGTACCGGCGGATATGGTTCCGGCCGTGCGGAGCAGTGCGCGGGCGGCTTCCTGGAAGCAGGCGTCCGTCTCGGCCGCGCTCCCGGAGCGACCGGGACACCACACACGGCGGTCGCGCTCCGCCAGATCGGTGAGACGGTCGAGATGCGGCCGTGACAGGTTCTCGGGCCCGAGGGCCACGAGCGCGTCCAGGGCTCCCATCGCATCGGCATGGCGCTCGGCGGAGGTCAGGGCCGCGTCCGCCAGATCCGTACGGTCCCGGTCCGACGGATCCACGGCGAGCAGGGCGAGGACCATCGCCGGTGCCCGTTCCGGGACGGCCAGTCCGCGTTCCAGCGCCGGGCGCAGCGAGGCCGCGGCCGGGCCGAGGAGAGCGGCGGCCTTCGCCGCGCGCACGGCCGTCCAGCGCATCCACTCGCTCTCCGCCTGCGCCAGTACGCGCGCGATCACGGGCACCGCGTCGTCCGGGTCGCCCGTCAGCCGCCACAGCGCGAGCGCGATCTCCAGATCGGCGTCCTTCCGAGGAATCGTCGTACCGTCCTCGTCCGTACCGAGGGCCGACCGGAGCGAGGGCAGCAGTACGGCGGCGTCCTGGCCCAGGCCGTCGGTGGCACCGGCCGCCTCCCGCAGCCGGCGAGGATCGCGGCCGGCCAGCTCGACCGCGAGAACCGTCAGCAGCGGCCCGCTGTCGCCGGCGATCCCGTGCAGTGCGCGCGCCGCCGCGAACCGGCCCTCCTCCGGCCCCGATATGGCGGCCTCGCGCAGCGGCCCGACGGCCTTGACGGGATCGGCCGCCGCCAGTGCGCGCGGCACGAAGACCGGGAACGTCTCCAGCACCGCGAGGAGTTCGGGAAACGCGGGCGCGGCGCGCTCGCCCCAACCGGTCAGCAGCCAGGTGAGCCGGATCGGCTCGTTCCCGGTGAGATCCGGATCCGTCAGCCGGGCCCGTACAGCGGTCAGCAACTCCGGGCGGTACGGGAACGGCTCGACGCCCTCGCCGTCCCGGAAACGGCAGGCCGCGCCCAGAGCCGCGGGCCGTTCGGACAGATCACGCGCGAGCAGCGGCGCCGCCCGCTCCGGGTCGATCCGGACGAGCGAGGCGAGCGCGCCGTCCGCGAGATCGCCGCCGCTGGACGCAAGAACGGCCAGCGCGGGCGCCGCCGGAGCCGCGTACGCGCCCAGCTTGTCCACGACGGTGAGCGCCGGGCGCGCCGAGGACGGATCCTCCAGCAGGCGGACCAGCGGCGCCGCGAGCCGGGCCGCGGCCTCGCGCGAGTAGTCGCACGCCTCTTCCGCCGCCCACAGGGCCTCCGCCCGCGCCTCGGCGTCCGGAGAACGGAGCACAGCGTCGAGCAGGGAGAGCGCCGCCTCGCGGTCGGCGGCGGTCTCCCGCTCCAACAGGGTGTCCACGATGTACCGGAAGGGCTCCATCCGGTCCTCGTCGAAGCGGTCGGCGACCAGTGCGTCGAGCGGGAGCAGCGACAGCACGGCCTCATGGTGCGCGGATGTCCAGGGCAGTTCCGCGTCCAGACAGCCGAGGACCGCGGCGATCCGCAGCTCCGCCGGCTCGCCGACGTCGAGGCCCGCCGTCACCGCGGGCGCGGCGCCCGTCGGATCGAGCAGCGCCGTCGCGGCCAGCAGCTCGGCCCGTACGAGCGTGTCCTCCTCATGCTCCCCGCACCGCCGCAGCGCCGGAAGGACCGGCTCCGCCGCTCCCGTTCTGGCCGCCGCCCAGACCGCCGCCTGCCGCAGCCGCGCGTCGTCCGCCTCCACGAACGGCAGGATCAGGGGCAGTTGGGCGATGACGGCCGCCCGGCAGCCGCCGACCGCCTCGCCGTCCCGCTCGTCCCCGCTCTCGGCTATCCCGCCCAGCAGAAGCAGCAGTTCAAGACTCTGGACTCCGGCGGCGGCCAGCCCGGCCAGATACGGCACGGCGTGCGCGGTGGCCTCGTACACCGAGCCCTGGTGGAAGATGCTGCCGTACAACTCGCCCAGCGCCGACGACACCTCCTCCTCGTCCTCGCTCGCCAACCCGCGCAGCAGCGCGGGCACATCCTCGGCGCTGCCGTAGGCGTGCTCGAACTCCGCCCATGGCTGGGCGTCCAGATCGGTGAATACCTGTACGAGATCCATGACCGGAATCGTGCCACGTGGGTCTGACAACGCCTCGTTCCCGGCCCAACCTCGGGCTCCGGCCGCCTCAGAGCACGTTCGGGCCGCGCTCAGACCGCGTTCGGGTCGCGCCCGTGCGCCTCGTCGTACGCCGCCCGCGACTCGGCGATCGTCACCCGGTGGCGCTCGGCCCAGTCCGTCAGTCCCAGCAGAGAGGCGTGCAGTTCGCGGGCCACCGCCGTCAGTTCGTACTCGACCTTGGGCGGGACCGTCGGATGCACCGTACGGATCAGCAGCCCGTCACGCTCCAGATTGCGCAAGGTCAGGGTGAGCATCCGCCGGCTGATGCCCTCGATGGAGCGCTCCAGCTCCGTGAAGCGGATCGGTCCATGGGCGGCGGCGACGATGATCAGGACGCTCCACTTCCCGGCGACCCTGTCAAGAACCTCCCGCACCGGGCATGCCTGCGCGTGCACGAGCTGCGTCGTTACGCGCGTGTTCCCTTGGGACATCGAAGTGCCTCCTTACCGGCGGCCTGGACGGCCGCCCACGATAAGCCCGTTACATATCGTGCACCTTTGGAGGTCCGAAGCCCATGGACAGGGTCGTACCACCTGCCCGTCACTCCCGCTGGACAGCGCTGACCGTGCTGTGCGCGGGAACCCTGATGACCGTTCTCGACGGCAGTATCGTCACCGTGGCGATGCCCGCGATCCAGTCCGACCTCGGCTTCTCACCGGCCGGTCTCGCCTGGGTCGTCAACGCCTATCTGATCGCCTTCGCCGGACTCCTGCTGCTGGCGGGACGGCTCGGTGATCTCATCGGCAGACGGCGGATGTTCGTCTCCGGACTCGCCGTGTTCACCGCCGCCTCGCTGCTCTGCGGACTCTCCACCAGCTCCGGCGCCCTGATCGCCGCGCGCTTTCTCCAGGGCGTCGGAGGAGCGATGACCTCGGCGGTCGTCCTCGGGATGCTGGTCGCGCTCTTCGAGGAGGGCCGCGACCGGGCCAGGGCCATCGCCGTGTTCAGCGCGGTGGGTGCCGCGGGCGGCGCGCTCGGCACCTTTCTCGGCGGCGCCCTCACCTCGGCGCTCGGCTGGCACTCGATCTTCCTGATCAATCTGCCGATCGGAGTGGCCGCGCTGATCGCCGCCACGCGCGTGCTGGAGAACGACCGCGGACAGGGCCTCGGCAAGGGCGCGGATTATCCGGGCGCGGTGCTGGTCACGGCGGCGCTGATGCTCGGTGTCCACACCATCGTCAAGGCCGCCGACCACGGCTGGACATCCGCCCGCACTCTCGGGTTCGGCGGACTCTCCGTACTGCTGCTCGCGGGCTTCGCCGTACGGCAGTCGTACGCGGCCGATCCTCTGCTGCGTCCACGGCTGCTGCGCTCACGGACGCTGGTCGGCGCGAATCTCGTGCAGCTGCTGATGGTCGCCGGGATGTTCACCTTCCAGTATCTCGGCGCGCTCTACATCCAGCGGGTGCTGGGCTACGACGCGCTGCTGACGGGCCTCGCGTTCCTGCCCGCGCCGGTCGTCATCGGTGTGCTGATGCTGGGCCTGTCAGCCCGGGTGACCGTACGGTTCGGGCCCCGGCGTGTGCTGCTCGCCGGGCTCGCGCTGATCGTCGCCGGGCTGACGCTGTTCGGGCGGGCGCCCGCGGACGGTACGTACGCCGCCGACGTGCTGCCCGTGACGCTGCTGCTCGGCATCGGCTTCGGCCTCGCCATGCCGGCGCTCACGGGCCTGGCGATGGCGGACGTACGGCCGGAGGACGGCGGTCTCGCGTCGGGCCTGTTCAACACCGGCCAGGTGGTGGGCGGTGCGCTCGGTCTCGCCGTCACCACGACGCTCGCCTCCGGCCGGACGAGCGAGCTGCTCAGCGCGGGCGACGACGCGGTGGCGGCGTTGAGCGACGGCTACCGGCTCGCGTTCCGTACGGCGGCGGGCGTGGCCGTGGCGGCGCTCGCGGTGGCGGCGGCTCTCCTCCGTAAGGAGAAGCCGCGCGGAGACAAGCCAAGCAGGGAGAAGCCGCGAACCTCCGCTCCGCAGGGCACGGTTCATCCGCCGTCCACCACCCATACGGGGTAATCCCGGACTACTCCCGTAATCTCATGATCCGGCCGGTACACACTCGGGATCCGGTGCACACCACGGGGAAGGGACCGGTAGGTGCTCCACGCGCTCCGCCGACTGCTGCTCGTCCTGCTGGCGCCGCTGCTCGCGCTCTGCGCCGCGTGCACATCCGGCCCCGCCGCCTCCACCGTCCCGGGTGGACCTGGCGGATCCGGCGGACCGGGCGGGCCCGGTGGAACCGTCTCCTCCGCCACGTCGGCCGGGCTGGACGATCCGGCGAAGAAGGAGATCGCGATGCGGCTCGTCTCCAGCGCGGAGAACTCCTCACTGGACTGGAAAGCCCAGTACGGCTACATCGAAGACATCGGCGACGGCCGCGGCTACACCGCCGGCATCATCGGATTCTGCACCGGCTGCGGCGATCTCCTCCTGGTCGTCCTGCGGTACACCGACGCGCGCCCCGGCAATGCCCTGGAGCGTTTCCTCCCCGCGCTGCGCGCGGCCCGGGGCAGCGCGTCCCACGAAGGGCTCGGCCGCGCCTTCACCGACGCCTGGCGGAAGGCGGCCGAGGATCCCGCTCTGCGGAAGGCCCAGGACGAGGAGCGCGACCGGACGTACTTCGATCCGGCCGTCACCCGGGCGAAGGCCGACGGCCTCGGCACGCTCGGGCAGTTCATCTACTTCGACGCCTATGTGATGCACGGCTACGGCGACGGCACAAGGGACGGCAAGGTCGAGGCCGGCTTCCGTACGATCCGCGAACAGGCCCTGCGCAAGGCCGAGTCGCCCGCGCGCGGAGGCGACGAGACGGCGTATCTCGACGCGTTCCTGGACGCACGGGTCGCCGCGATGCGCGACGAACCGTCCCACTCGGACATCAGTCGCGTCGAGACGGCCCAGCGGATCTTCCTCGACCGAGGCAATCTGGATCTGGATCCGCCGCTCGACTGGACGGTGTACGGCGACCGCTACCGCATCGCCGCGCAGTAGCGCGTAGTCGCCGAAGTAGCGCGCAGTCGCCCTCTCACTTCTTCTTCACATCCGAACGGGTAGGCACCACCTCTCAGCCTTGATAGGAAAGCTTCCTAACAGATAAGCGCAACCAGGAACTCTCCCCATGGAGGTCAGGGTGCCCACCCCCCACGTACGCACTGTTCTGCTCGCACTGACACTGGTCGCCGTTCCTCTCACCGCCACCACCACCGCGCACGCGGCACCGGAGCCCGCCGACGCCGGCCGCGCCGCCCCCCTCGCGCCCTCCGCCGCCGCGGCGACGGGACTCGACGATCCGGCGAAGAAGGAGATCGCCATGCAGCTCGTCTCCAGCGCGGAGAACTCCTCGCTGGACTGGAAAGCCCAGTACGGCTACATCGAAGACATCGGCGACGGCCGCGGCTACACCGCCGGCATCATCGGATTCTGTTCCGGTACGGGCGACATGCTGGACCTGGTCGAGCTGTACACCGGCCGTAAGCCGGGCAACGCGCTCGCCTCGTATCTGCCCGCCCTGCGGCAGGTCGACGGCACGGACTCGCACCAGGGACTCGACCCGGGCTTCACCTCGGCCTGGAAGCAGGCGGCCAAGGACTCCGCGTTCAAGACCGCGCAGAACGACGAGCGCGACCGCGTCTACTTCAACCCGGCCGTGAACCGCGCCAAGCAGGACAAGCTCGGCACGCTCGGGCAGTTCGCGTACTACGACGCCATCGTCATGCACGGCGACGGCGGCGACAGCACCAGCTTCAGCAGTATCCGCAAGCGCGCGCTGGCCAAGGCGAAGCCTCCGGCCCAGGGCGGCGACGAGAAGCAGTATCTGCACGCCTTCCTCGACGCCCGGGTGTGGGCGATGAAGCAGGAGGAGGCGCACGAGGACACCAGCCGGGTGGACACCGCGCAGCGGGTGTTCCTCAACAAGGGCAATCTGAATCTGGACCCGCCGCTGGACTGGAAGGTCTACGGCGACAGCTTCCACATCGGCTGAACGAGATCGGCTGAACGGGCCGGTCGTCAGGCGTAGTCGGTAGTCAGGCGTAGTCGGTAATACGACGGCGGGTACGGCACCTCGGGCTTCCATCGGTGCCGTACCCGTACTCGTACCCGTACTCGTACCCGTCCCGTCTCTGAGCCCCGTCCCGCCTCTGAGCGCGGCGAGGCGGCCGGACGATCAGCCCGATCGGCCCTCCGCCGCGATCCGCGCGAGGCGCCGCGCCTCGCTCCGTGTCTCACGGGCGATGGCGTCCTCGTCCACCGTGGTCAGACGGTTGTCCTCGACCACGCTCACGCCGTTGACCAGCGAGAGCGTGACGGGCGCGGCGGCGCCGAGGACCAGCGCGACGACCGGGTCCGCGATCGAGGCGTGCGCGAGCGTGTCCAGCTTCCAGAGCACGAGATCGGCGAGCTTGCCCGTCTCGATCGACCCGATCTGATCGGCGCGGCCGAGGACTTGAGCGCCGCCGTACGTACCGAGCCGCAGCGCCTGACGCGCGTTCAGGGCGCTCTCACTCCGTGCGCCGAGGCGGTTGATGAGCAGCGCGTTGCGCAGCTCGGTGTGGAGTTCGCCCGACTCGTTGGAAGCGGTCCCGTCGACACCCAGACCGACCGGGACACCCGCCGCGAGCATGTCGGAGACCCTGGCGATCCCGGCGGCGAGGCGGGCGTTGGAGGACGGGCAGTGTGCGACGCCCGTGCCCGTACGCGCGAACGCGGCAATGTCGGAGTCGTTCATATGGACGCAGTGGGCCATCCACACATCGGAGCCGAGCCAGCCGGTCGACTCGAAGTAGTCCGTAGGTCCCATCCCGAACAGCTCCTTGCAGAACTGCTCCTCCTCCATGGTCTCACTGCCGTGCGTATGCAGCCTCACGCCCTTACGCCGGGCCAACTCCGCGCCCTCCACGAGCAGTTCGGTGGAGACGGAGAACGGCGAGCACGGTGCGACCGCGATCTGGGTCATCGCGTCGGACGCGGTGTCGTGGTGGCGGTCGATGGTCGCCTCGGTGGCGGCGAGCGCGCCGTCGAGGGACTCCACGGCGAAGTCCGGAGGCAGTCCGCCGTCCGAGATCCCGCGGTCCATGGAGCCACGGGCGAGAGTGAACCGTACGCCTGTCTCCGCGGCGGCGCCGATGATCGCACCCGACAGATCTCCCGTGCCGCGCGGATAGACATAGTGGTGGTCCATGGCGGTGGTGACGCCGCCGCGGGCCATCATCGCGAGCGAGCCCCGCGCCGCCGCCCGTACCATCGGCTCGTCGATCCGCGCCCAGATCGGATAGAGCGCCACCAGCCAGTCGAAGAGATTGTGGTCGGTGGCGAGCCCTCGGGTGATCCACTGGTAGAAGTGATGATGCGTATTGACCAGGCCCGGAGTGATGAGATGCCCGGTGCCGTCGATACGGCGGACCACCCGCTCCAGACCGGCCGGAGCCGGGCCCGCGCCGACCGACTCGATCCGGTTGTCCGCGACGACGACATGTCCCGAGGCGTACTCGGTGTCGTGCGCGTCCACGGTCGCGATGGCGCAGTTCTCGATGACGATGCGCGAAGCCGCCATGGCGATTCCTCTTCCTCTTCCTGCCTTCGGGCGTCGGCCCGGCTCATCCACCGGACTCGTCGGACTCATTGGGCCGGTCGGGCTCATAGGGTTCATCGGGCTCATCGGAGACGCGTGAGGTCGACCGGGATGCGCGGCTCGGCTCCGTCGCGCAGGACGGTGGCCTCGATGAGCCCGTAGGGACGGTCGGCCGCGAAGTACACCTCGTTGTCGTTCTTCAGCCCGAAGGGCTCCAGATCGACCAGGAAGTGATGCTTGTTCGGCAGGGAGAAACGGATCTCCTCGATCTCACCGCGGTTCTCGATGACGCTCGTACCCATCTGGTACAGGGACTGCTGGAGCGAGAGCGAGTAGGTCTCGGCGAAGGTCCGGAGGATGTGCTTCTTCGTCTGCGCGTAGGACTCGTCCCAGTCCGGCATCGGTACGCCGTCACCCGAGCCGTCACCCGAGCCGTCACTCGAACCGTCACTCGAACCGTTGCCCGACCAGCGGTAGCGCCATCGCGCGGAGACGTCGGTCGCGAGAATACGGTCGTACGCCTCCCGGAGCGTTGTGTACTTGTCCTTGGCGTAGCCCCAGAACTCGGAGTTGGTCGAGTTCAGCACCGTCAGATCCGTCAGTCCCGAGACGACCTCCCAGCTGTCGCCGTCGAAGGTGATCTGGGCGAGACGTGTCTCCTGGCCCGTACGGACGAAGGAGTGCCTGGGCTGCTCGGCCGTGCCGGACCAGACCTCGCCGTCGGGAGCCATGCCGTCGGAGGTGTCGATGCGCTCCCAGGCGTACTCCTCGATCCGGATACGCGCCCGGTGGATCGGCTCCTGGCCGGTCACGAAGTGCCGGGCGAGATGGATGCCGAACTGCTCGGCCGACTCGATGCCATGCTCCTTGGCGAACGCGTACACCGTGTTCTTGGTGGTGTCGGTCGGCAGGACATGGGTGTTGGAACCGGAGTGATGGACGTCCGCCATGTCGCCGGAGAGGGCGACGGAGACATTCAGGTCCTTGATGTGATGGGTACGGCCGTCCCGCGTGATCCTGACGACGCGGCTCTCCGCCTTGCCGTACTGGTTCTGGCCGAGAATCGTGGGCATGGCTCGCTAGCTCCCTCGGTATACGGAGTAGCCGAACGGGCTGAGCAGCAGCGGTACGTGGTAGTGCTCGCCGGGAGTGACGGTGAAGGTGATCGTCACCTCCGGGAAGAACGATGTGCCGCTGTCCCGTGCGCGGAAGGCGCGGGAGGCGTCCAGCTGTGCCTCGGCTTGGTCTCTGCTGACGAAATACGCCTCGGTCCCGAAGTCGAGACGTACCTGTGCCGTTTCCGTCGGCAGCGCCGGCAGGTCCTTGCAGCGCCCGTCCGCGTCGGTGCGCGAGCCGCCGAGCGCCACCCAGGCGGCGCCGGGACCGCTCCGGGCAGCGAGCGACACGGCGACGTCCACGGCGGGGCGTCCGGTGCTGGTGTCCAGGATGTGCGTGGACACCGAGGCGGTGGTCGCGGTGGTGCTCATGAGGCGCTGTCCTTTGCGTTCTCTGCGTCCACTGCGTCCTCGGCCACGAGGTCCTCCGTCAGACGGGTCAGCCGGATACGGTTGATCTTCCCCAGTTCGGCGCGTGCGATCGCGCGCTCCCGCTCGGGCGTGTGCGCCAGCCGCTCCTTCAGCGCATCACGCATCTGCTCACCGGTCGCGCCGGTGGCGCAGATCAGAAAGACATGTCCGAAACGGTCCTGGTACGCCAGATTCAGTTCCAGCATCTCGGCCCTGAGCTCCTCGGAGGCACCGGCCATCCCTCGCTGCTCCCGGGAGGAGGCGGGATCTCCGGGCTTCGGCCGGCCGATCGGCGGATGCCCAGCCATCGCCTCGGCCAGCTCCGTGTCGTCCAGCTCATCCGTGGCGGTGTCACCGGCGGCGAAGAGGGCGTCGGCAGTGGCGTACGGGCGCCGGGCGAGCAGCTTCCTCGCCCACGCCGGACTGGCGCACACCTCGTGCAGCACGGCCAGGAGCGCACGGTCGGAAGAGTCGGAAGAGGTGTTGAACCGGGCCAGGCCCGGTGCCGGTGTCGAAGTCACGGGAGCCTCCGTGGCTGTGCTGGGCAGGCTTCGCATAGCTAACGCCCTCGGCACCACAACGTCAACACTTTGTTGAAATCCTGTATACGAAAGCCCCGGCACTGCCCCTTACCGGGCCCTCTTCCATTGCACTGCCTTCGCCTCTATTGCACTCCCTTCGCCGCGTTCTCGCGGTTCAGGTAGTTGTAGACGGTGAAGCGGCTGACGCCGAGGGCGCTCGCCACCGTCTCCACGCCATGGCGTACGGAGAAGGCGCCGCGCGCCTCCAGTATCCGTACGACCGACTGCTTGGTCCTGCGGTCGAGATCGGCGAGCGGCATACCGTGCTGCCGCTCCAGGGCCGCCAGGATGTGATCCAGGGACTCCGAGAGCTGCGGCAGCCGTACGGCGAGGATGTCCGCGCCCTCCCAGGCGAGCACGACATCGTCGGGCAGGGCCTCCTGAGGCGCGAGCAGTTCGCCGCCCATGGCGTCCACCAGCGGCTTTACCGCCATGATGAAGGGATGGTCCACCGGCCCGGTCACCGGGCGTCCTCGACTGCGGCGACGTCGGCGGCACCGGCGACGTCGGTGATATGGGTGTCGTCGGTGATATGGGCGTCACCGATCACATTCACCTGGAGCGAGATCCGGGTGGCGCCGACGGCCAGCGACCTGCGCAGCAGCGCGTCCACCGTGCTCAGCACCGCCTCCGCGCCGCCCTCCGCCGTATTGCCGAAGGGCCCTACGTCGACGGCGTCCAGTTCCGCGCTCTGGACGATCTCGCGGGCCACCACCGCGTGCGCGGGCGCCTCGTCGAGATCGAAAGGTTCGGTCGTGAACTCGACTCTCAGTCGCATCGTGCCTCCATCGCACCGGCCTGGGACGAGGACGACCTTAACCGACAGTCTGACGAACCGCGGATCTCCTGAGTGCAGCACTTGGCTCCACCGCCCGCCTTGTGGAACTCGGACAGCTCAACCGGAACCGGGACATAGCCGCGCCGTGTGAGCCCTTCGATGAGACTGGTGGCGCGCGGAGAGATGATCACATGGCAGCCGTCGGAGACGGAGTTCAGACCGAAGGCCATCGCGTCGTCCGCAGTGGCGAGCAGCGCGTCGGGGAAGAGCCGCTCCAGCACCGCGCGGCTCCCGGGCGAGAAGGCTTCTGGGTAGTACGCGACGTTCTCGTCGTCCAGGGCGAACAGCGCGGTGTCCAGATGGTAGAAGTACGGGTCCACAAGACGGAGGCTGACCGTCGGCACTCCGAAGAACTCCTGGGCCTCCTGGTGCGCCTCGACCGTCGTACGGAAACCGGTGCCGGCCAGGACGAGACCGCCGACCGGTACGAAGTCGCCCTCGCCCTCGCACACGGCCTGCGGGACATGCACCTCGAATCCGGCCGCCTCCTCGAACCACCGCGCGTACGCGCCGGCCTCGGGACGCCGCTGCGGCGCGTGGAACCGCGAGCCGAAGACCCGGCCGTCGATCACCACCGCCGCGTTGGCGGCGAACACCATGTCGGGCAGTCCCGCGAGGGGTTCGACGGTCTCCACCGTATGGCCGAGATCGCGGTAGACGCGCACGAGCGACTCCCACTGGGCGCGCGCGAGGGCCGTGTCGACGGGCGTCCCTTCGCGCATCCAGGGATTGATGGCATAGCGGACGTCGAAGTGACGTGGTTCGCAGGTCAGATAGCGCCGAGGCCTGGGCACACGAGGTCCGGGCGCACGGAAGGACGGCATGGAGTTTCCTCTCGCCGACGGGGATGCCTCAACGATAGGAAGGGAAGGAGAGTCCCTCAAGGAACGGAACTTGCGCGTGGACGCAAGAATGCTGCGTCGTGGGCCCGTTCAGCGGCTGTTCGTTGCGTCAGAGCGCGCAGGGCGCGTCAGCACGTCAGAGCGCGTCAGAGCGCGTCAGGGCGTGACGGGTCCCGCGTCGGGCGGTGCGGCGAGGCTTCCGGCCTCCGGGCTGTTGGGCAGCAGATGGGTCAGTACGACAAAGCTGTTGGTACGGGTGACGAACGGCTCGGCCCGGATCCGCTCCAGCACCTCCTCGAAATGCCCGATGTCCGCGGCCCTGATATGCAGCAGGGCGTCCGCGCCACCGGTCACGGTCACCGCGGCCACCACCTCGGGATGGTTCCGGGTGACTTCGGCGAGCCGCCGCGGCGGCGCCGCGCTGTCGCAGAAGACCTCGACATACGCCTCGGTGCGCCAGCCGAGGGCGGCGGGCCGCACGATGGTGGTGAATCCGGTGATCACATCGTCGTCACGCATCCGGTCGACCCTGCGCTTGACCGCGGGCGCCGACAGTCCGACCGTCTGGCCGATCTCGGTGAAGCTGCTCCTGGCGTTGGCGATGAGCGCCGCGAGAATCCGCCGGTCCAGCTCGTCGAGCACCGGCTGCTGATACGCCATGGGAGCCTCCGCCTTCTCGGCTTCGCAGGATGGATTCGGGCCGGGTTCGGGCCGGGTTCGGGACGTACGCTCCGGCGCTCCGGCCTCCACCGCCCGGGCCGGTCCTCACCGTACGGATTATGGTCCGGACCGTACGGATCACGGTCCGGCGAGCTCGCGCTGCATCAGGACCGTGTCCAGCCGTCGGCCGTGCTTGTGGCCGACTCCCGTCAGCCGTCCCGCGTCAACGAAACCGAAGCGCCGGTGCAGGGCGGCCGACGCGTCGTCGCCGGTGTCGACCAGGACCGCGATCACCTGCCGTATCCCGGCCTCGGCGCAGCCGGTCAGCAGCGTGCCCAGGAGCGCGCCGCCGAGTCCTCGGCCGGTGCGGCCCGGGGCCAGATAGATGGTGTCCTCGACGGTGTGCCGGTAGGCCGGTTTCGTACGCCAGGGCGCGGCATACGCGTACCCAGCCACCTCACCGGCCACCTCGGCGACCAGGAACGGCAGCCCGCGCCCGGCGAGTTGGTCGAGCCGCTCCCGCCAGGCGGCGAGGCCCGGCGGTGTCTCTTCGAAGGTGACCACGCTGTGGACGACGTAGTACGCGAAGATCGCGGCCACGGCGTCGAGGTCTCCGGGCACGGCCGGGCGGACCACCGCCTCGGGCGACATCGGCGCCGTCGAGTCGATCCGCACCACGGACATCCCTCCTCCTTCGGATCCTTCGGACAGGTTTCGCCGCGCCGCCGACGATCATCGCAGGACCATACTGACCGGCGGCTGCCGGATTTCCGGTGTGTTCATCCGTGGCCTCTTGACAGCCCAGGAGCCCCGGAGGCAGGCTTTCCATCAAGCAGAAGATAACTTCCGCAATACGGAAGGAGCGCCTGACTCCTCATGGCCCCTCTCACCACGAACGGGCGCGGCGCAGAGCAGCGCTTCGATGTGAACCTGTCCATCCTCTTCACCGAGCTCCCTCTACTGGAGCGTCCCGCCGCCGCGGCGGCTGCGGGCTTCAGTGCCGTGGAGCTGTGGTGGCCCTGGATCGACACCCCCACGCCGCCGCAGAGCGAGCTGGACGCCCTCAAGCAGGCGCTCAACGACGCGGGCACGCAGCTCGTGGGGCTGAACTTCTACGCCGGACAGCTCCCGGGCCCCGACCGCGGCGCGGTCTCCGTACCCGGTGAGGAGGCCGAGCGGTTCCGCGCCAATGTCGAGGTCGCGGCGGCCTTCGCCGCGTCCGTCGACTGTCCGGCGCTCAACGCGCTGTACGGCAATCGCGTCGAGGGCGTCGACCCGCACCTCCAGGACACTCTCGCCCTGGACAATCTGGTGCTGGCCGCCCGCGCGGCGAGCGAGGCCGGATCGATCCTGCTGATCGAGGCGCTCAACAAGCCGGAGTCGCCGCTCTATCCGCTGGTGAGCGCGGAGTCCGCGATCAAGGTGGTCGACCGCGTCAACGAGGCCACCGGGCTCGACAACGCCGCGTTCCTGCTCGATCTCTACCACCTGTCGATGAACGGCGAGGACCTGAACGAGGTCATCGACCGCTATGCCGACAAGACCGGCCATGTACAGATCGCGGACAACCCGGGCCGAGGTGCTCCCGGCACCGGAGCGCTGCCGCTGGACGATCTCATCGGGCGGCTGCGGAAGGCCGGTTACGCCGGCTGGATCGGCCTGGAGTACAAGCCGGGCGACCGTCCGAGCGCCGAGGCCTTCGACTGGCTCGCCAACTGACCACCGGACCACCGTCACGTGACCACCGTCACGCGCGTGTCGAGACGCACGCACGTGTGCCGAAAGAGGGCAGCCTCATGAGTAATCCTCCCAAGATCGCGTGGATCGGCCTCGGCATCATGGGCTCGCCCATGTCCGAGAATCTGATCAAGGCCGGTTACCCGGTGACCGGTTACACCCTGGAGCAGCCCAAGCTGGACCGGCTGGCCGCGGCCGGCGGCACGGTCGCGGGCTCGGTCGCCGAAGCGGTACGGGACGCCGATGTGATCGTCACGATGGTGCCCGCCTCCCCGCAGGTCGAGGCGATCGCCTATGGCGAGGACGGCATTCTGGAGAACGCCCGCAGCGGCGCGCTGCTGATCGACATGTCGTCCATCACTCCGCAGACCTCGGTGGATCTGGCCAAGAACGCGGCGGAGAAGGGCATCCGGGTGCTGGACGCGCCGGTCTCCGGCGGCGAGGCCGGTGCCATCGAGGCGGTCCTCTCCATCATGGTCGGCGGTGAGCGGGCCGACTTCGACGAGGCCAAGCCGCTGTTCGACGCCCTCGGCAGGACCATCGTGCTCTGCGGGCCGCATGGCTCGGGCCAGACGGTGAAGGCCGCCAACCAGCTCATCGTCGCGGTCAATATCCAGGCGTGCGCCGAGGCCGTGGTCTTCCTGGAGAAGTCCGGTGTGGACCTCGCGGCGGCGCTCGACGTCCTCAACGGCGGTCTGGCCGGCTCGACCGTGCTGACGCGTAAGAAGGACAACTTCCTGAACCGTGACTTCAAGCCCGGCTTCCGGATCGATCTGCACCACAAGGACATGGGCATCGTCACGGACGCCGCCCGCAATGTGGGTGCCGCGCTTCCGGTCGGTGCCGTGGTCGCCCAACTGGTCGCCTCCCTGCGCGCGCAGGGCGACGGCGGCCTGGACCACTCGGCACTGCTGCGCTCCGTCGAGCGCCTCTCCGGCGACCAGGTCTAAGACTCAAGGACCGTCGCCGGACCTCCGAACCCGGGCGGCGCCTGCGCTGACACCTGTCCTGTCGCGCCCAGGCGCCGGCGCCGCCCGGAACCACACAGGCGAGCGCGGAGCACGGAATCTCCCGTGCTCCGCGCTCTTCTGCGTTCCCACGGGCTTCCGCGTTCCCACGGGACCGTACGAAGCCGACGGCCCCCGTACCGGATTCTCTCCGGTGCGGGGGCCGCGTCCGTCCGTCGCTGCTCGGTCGGGGACAGCGACGGATCAGGTCAGCGGCAGGATCTCCGTGGGCGCGTGCCACGGCTCCGTGGCGATGTCCTCGAACTCGTTCACGCTCGCGATGTCGCTGCCGCTCATCGAGATGTTCGTGACGCGTTCGAGGATCGCCTCGACCACGACCGGCACCCGGAACTCGGCGGCGAGCTTCTTCGCCTCCTCGAAGGCCGGCAGAAGCTGATCGGGCTCGGTGACCCGGATCGCCTTGCAGCCCAGCCCTTCCACGACCTTGACATGGTCGACGCCGTACACGCCCAGCTCGGGCGAGTTGATGTTCTCGAACTCCAGATTGACCTGGAAGTCGATGTCGAAGTTGCGCTGCGCCTGGCGGATCAGCCCCAGATACGAGTTGTTCACCAGCACATGCACATAAGGGATACGGTGCTGCGCGCCGACCGCCAGCTCCTCCAGCATGAACTGGAAGTCGTAGTCGCCGGAGAGGGCGACGACCGACGCCTCCGGATCGGCGACGGCGACTCCGAGCGCGGCGGGAACGGTCCAGCCGAGCGGGCCCGCCTGGCCGCAGTTGATCCAGTGGCGCGGCCGGTAGACATGCAGCATCTGCGCGCCGGCGATCTGCGAGAGTCCGATGGTGGTGACATACCGGGTCTCGGGACCGAAGGCCCGGTTCATCTCCTCGTACACCCGCTGCGGCTTGAGCGGCACATTGTCGAAGTGTGTACGGCGATGGAGCGTCGCCTTGCGCTGCTGTGCGGAGGCGGCCCACGCGGCGCGGTCGGGCAGCTCGCCCGCGTCCTTCAGCTCCTTCGCGATCTCCACGAAGAGCTCCAGGGCAACCTTGGCGTCGGAGGCGATCCCGTAGTCCGGCGGGAAGATCTTGCCGATCTGGGTGGGCTCGATGTCGACATGGACGAAGGTCCGTCTCTGCCGGTAGACATCGAGTTTTCCGGTGTGGCGGTTGGCCCAGCGGTTGCCGATGCCGAGGACGAAGTCCGACTCCAGGAAGGTCGCGTTGCCGTAGCGGTGCGAGGTCTGGAGGCCGACCATGCCGGCGTTCAGCTCATGGTCGTCCGCGATGGCGCCCCAGCCCATCAGCGTGGGAATGACCGGAGTACCGGTCAGCTCCGCGAACTCGACCAGCAGTTCGGCGGCGTCGGCGTTGATGATGCCGCCGCCCGCGACGATCAGCGGGCGCTCGGACGCGTTGAGCAGCCGTACGGCTTTCTCGATCTGCGCGCGGCTCGCGGCCGGCCGGTAGACCGGCAGCGGCTCATAGGTCTCCGGGTCGAACTCGATCTCGGTGAGCTGGACATCGAGCGGCAGATCCACCAGAACCGGACCGGGCCGGCCCGAGCGCATCAGATGGAAGGCCTGCTGGAGGACGCCGGGAACCTGCGCGGCCTCCAGGACCGTCGTCGCGGCCTTGGTGACGGGCCGGGCGATGGAGGCGATGTCGACGGCCTGGAAGTCCTCCTTGTGGATCACCGCGGTCGGCGCCTGGCCGGTGATGCACAGGATCGGGATCGAGTCACCGGTCGCGGAGTAGAGGCCGGTGATCATGTCCGTGCCGGCGGGCCCCGACGTACCGACGCAGACGCCGATATTGCCGGGATGGGTACGGGTGTAGCCCTCGGCCATGTGCGAGGCGCCCTCGACATGGCGGGCGAGCGTGTGCTGGATCCCGCCGGATGCCTTCAGGGCCGCGTAGAAGGGATTGATCGCGGCGCCCGGCACACCGAACGCGTTTGTCACGCCCTCGCGCTTGAGGATCTCAACTGCCGCTCGGGCAGCGGTCATTCGAGGCATGGAGTACTCCTGCTTCGGCCGGCGGATTCGGGCTCTGTCGCGCCACCTGAGAGTCGATTCCGTAATGCGGAAGTTTAGTTCTGCTATATGGAATCAATCTAAGGTGGACTCCGTACCGCGTCAAGGGATGGCCGAGATGACCGAAGAGCCTCGCCTGGGCCTCGCTCTTGGTGGACGATGGGACACCGAGCGCGACGGGTCGCGGCCGGAGGGACCGGTGGGAGGCGGAGAGGCGCGTGGTGGCAGAGAGCGTGTGGGTGAGCTGTCCGTCCTGCGGCGGCCGGCATGCCTTCGAGGTGTCGGTCTATCCCTGCGCGTGCGGAGCTCCGGTGGCGCCCGCGCCGGTCGGCGGCGTACCGGTGCAGCCGGTCACGTACCGCAGCTGGGCGGAGGAGTGGGTGGCCGTCCGCTGTACGGCGTGCGGACGCGAGGACCAGTGGCCACGGCCGGAACTGGGCTGTCCGTGCGGGACGGTGCTGCGGATTCCGGTACGGGAGGACGGCGGTACGGGTACGGGTACGGCTCTGGCGAGGTCGTCGGCGGAGCCGTCGGTCCCTGAAGCCGGGCCGTCGGCCGGGCCGTCTTCCGCAGGACCGCATCCCGCGGGACCGCATCCTGCGGGACCGCCCGTGCGTATCCCGCTGCCGCGGACCGCGGCGTCACCGCGCCCGTCGTTCCGCCCGCTGACGATCCGTACCGCGCATGACGCGGTCACGGCTGCGGCGCTCTATCTGCGCTGGCTGGGCTTCGAGGGCGTCGTCCGGGCCGGAGAGGGAACGGAGGGCGCGCCGTATCTGATCGATCTGTGCGGCCCGGACGTGGTCGCCCAGGTGGAGCCGACCACCCGGCCCGCCAATGTGCGCTCCGTCGAGTGCCTCTGGCTCAACGGACTGGGCGCCTCGGCGCTGGGCGTCTTCTTCTCGCTCGCCGGGTACGCGGACGACGCGCTCGCCCGCGCCGACGATCTGGGCATTCCGCTCTTCGTCATGGACCTCACCGGCACTCCCAGGCCGGTCAACGGCGCGGCGGACGAACTGGTCTCGACCGGCGCGTAGTGCTTCCGGCGCGTGATGCTGATCGGCCGACATCTGGTCCTCCGCCTCGGCTTCAGCCCGTCCGGCCGGGCCCGGACATCGCCGCCGCTCCGTGCGGTGTCATGTGCTGCGTGAACCACTCCGTGGCCAGATGGGCCACCGCTTCCAGGGCTCCGGGCTCCTCGAAGAGATGGGTGGCTCCCGGCACGACGGCGACCTGGTGTTCGCAGCGCAGCCGTCCTGCCGCCTGCCGGTTGAGGCGCAGTACCTCGGTGTCCGCGCCGCCGACGATGAGCAGTGTGGGTGCCCGTACCTCCGCGAGCCGGCCCGCCGCCAGATCGGGACGGCCGCCACGGGAGACCACCGCCGCGATGTCCGTATGCGGCTCGGCCGCCGACATCAGAGCCGCGGCGGCACCGGTGCTGGCACCGAAGCAGCCGATCGGCAGGGCGCGTTCGCGGCGCAGCCACAGGACGGCCAGGGTGAGCCGCTCGGCCAGCAGGCCGATGTCGAAGACATTGGTACGGTCCAGTTCCTCGTCCGGTGTGAGCAGATCGAACAGCAGAGTGCCGAAGCCCGCCCGGTTCAGGGCCGACGCCACGGCCTGGTTACGTGGGCTGTGCCGGCTGCTTCCGCTGCCGTGCGCGAAGGCCACGATGCCCGGCGCGCCGTCCGGCACCACCAGGCTCCCGGGCAGCGCGGTCGGTCCGGTGCCGACCATGACCTCCGGATCCCCGGCGAGCCGCCCGGCCACCTCCGGCCCGGGCTCCGGCCACGTACCGCCGGTCGTACCCGTACCCGTACCCGTACCCGAGCCCGTGCCTGCGCCCGAGCCCGTGCCTCTACCTGTACGCGCGGTGCTCTCCTCGGGCATCGCGCCTCGGCTGAGCAGCGCCGCGACCTCGTCGTCGCCGGTCTGCGCGAAGTCCACGTACCACTGACCGACCGAGCCGAAGTACTCCGGTGAGTACAGACACACCACGGCGTCGGCCTCCTGCCTCAGCCAGGCCAGCGCGTCGGCCGGTGCCAGCGGTACGGCCAGCACCACCCGTGCCGCACCGCGCGCCCGCGCCACGCGGCAGGCGGCGAACGCGGTGGAGCCCGTGGCGATGCCGTCGTCGACGATCACCGCCGTACGGTCCTTGAGCCCGACCGGCGGCCGGTCGCCACGGTAGCGCCGCAGCCGCAGCTCCAGCGCCTCGCGCGCGTCCTGCTCGATCTCCGCGCGCTCGCGCGGGCCGACCCGGGCGACGCGGAGCACATCGTCGTTCATGATCCGTACGCCGTCCTCACCGATGGCGCCGAATCCCAGCTCGGGCTGGTACGGCACGCCCAGCTTGCGTACGGCGATCACATCCAGCGGCGCGCCCAGCGCACGGGCCACCTCGTACGCCACCGGAATCCCGCCGCGCGGCAGGCCCAGCACCACGGGATCGCCGAGATCCATCCGTTCCAGTTCTTCGGCCAGCCGTTTCCCGGCGGCCGTTCGGTCGACGAAGCGCATGATCCGCCTCCTCTCCCGGGGCCCTGCGGCCCGCATCGGGAACACTCTCCATCCAACCCGAAAACGCCCGGACCGGCAGGACCGGCAGAGTCGTCCCGGGCCGGGCGCGGATCCCCCGTAGCGCCACCCGTAGCGCCACAAGAGCTCCGGGTGGAGTCTGGAGAGGAGGAACCCGCAGGCCGCCGGGGGCCTGGTGGGCCTGGCCCGGGCCGAGAGGCCCTAGCCGCCGCGACATCGCCAAGGAGGCGGCAGCCATGACCACCACGACCGACACCACGTTGCACGGCCTCTCCCCGATCCACCGGGAGCGGCTGATGCACGGCGCGCGCCAGGTGAACTTCCCCGAAGGCACGCGCATCTTCGACGAGGGCCAGCCCGCCGACCGCTTCTGGATCGTGCGCAGCGGCTGCGTGATCCTCGATGTGCGGGTACCGGGCCGCCGCCCGGCGGAGATAGCGTCCCTGGGCTCCGGCAGTCTCGTCGGCTGGTCCTGGCTCTTTCCGCCGTTCGTCTGGCAGTTCGGCGCGGAGGCCATGACGCTGGTGCGGACGTACGAGTTCGACGCGGACGACGTACGGCGGATGTGCCACGGCGATCCGGTGTTCGGCCAGGCCGTGGCGCTCTGGATCGGCGGCGTGCTCGCCCACCGGCTGCACGAGGCGAGGACCCGGCTGCTCGATCTGTTCGCACCGTACGGCAGCAGCGAAGGACCGATGCCATGACACCGCGCCTCCGGGATCAGGCGCGGACCGGCACCTAGCCTGATCCAGGACCTGATCCAGGAATAGTCATGTACCGGGCCCGGGTTGGCACGGTGATCGCTGTATTTCACAGGCACGTGGGAGAGAAGAACGATGGTTACTCTGCAGGAGTCCGTGGGCCGGTACGGGATCTGGAGCTCGGGACTCCGCTCCGACGGCCCGGCGGGCGGTGAAGCCCTGGAGGCCGCCGCCGAACTGGAGGAGCTCGGCTTCGGCGCCGTCTGGCTGGGCATGAGCGGTGTCGAGCACGCGGAACCGCTCATCGAGGCCACGTCGCGGCTCACCGTCGCCACCGGCATCCTCAGCATCTGGCAGTACGAGGCCGCCGACACCGCCGCCCGCTTCCTGCGGCTGGACTCCGAGCATCCGGGACGCTTCGTACTCGGTCTCGGTGCCAGCCACGCCAAGATCGCCTCGCAGTACCGGCGTCCCTATTCCTCGATGGCCGAGTATCTCGACGGACTGGACGAGGGCAAGGTCCCGGCCGGCCGGATCGTGCTCGCCGCGCTCGGCCCGAAGATGCTCGAACTCTCCCGTGACCGCGCGGGCGGTGCCCATCCGTATCTGGTCACTCCCGAGCACACCGCGCAGGCCCGTGACATTCTCGGCGCCGGACCGCTCCTGGCTCCCGAGCTGAAGGTCGTCCTGGACACCGATCCGGAGACCGCCCGTACCACGGCCCGCGACTACCTCGCCATGTATCTCACGCTGCCGAACTACACGAACAGCTTCCTGCGGCTGGGCTTCACCGAGGACGACTTCCTGAACGGCGGCAGCGACCGGCTCATCGACGCCGTCTACGCCTGGGGCGACGACGCCCGGATCAAGAGCCGTATCGACGAATTCCACGCGGCCGGCGCGGACCATGTCGCGCTCCAGATCGTGACGCCCGGCAGCACCGCGGGCGCACCGGGCACCCTGCCTCGTGCCGAGTGGCGACGGCTCGCCGAGGTAGTGGCCTGAGTGGCCTGACCTCGCCGAATGTACGGGAAAGTCCCGCCGGGCGCCGGTCACACGACAGCCACCCGGCGGGACTTTCCCGTATCCGCCCTGCGCCACGCCCTACGCCGGGAACCCCGAACCGGAGCCCGAGCCGGAGCCCGAACCCGAACCGGAGCCGGAGCCGGAGAACCGCTCCCGCAGTTCGATCTTTCTGACCTTTCCGCTCACGGTCATGGGAAAGGCGTCCACGATCTCCAGCCGGCGCGGGATCTTGTAGTGCGCGAGCCGCTCACGGCAGTACGCCACGATCCCGTCCGGCGTCGGTGGCCGCGCCGGATCGCGAGGGATCACACAGGCGAGGATCTCCTCACCGTACTTCTCGTCCGGTACGCCGATCACCTGCACATCCATGATCTCGGGATGGCCGTGCAGGAACTCCTCGATCTCGCGCGGCGAGACATTCTCACCGCCTCTGATGATCATGTCCTTGATCCGGCCGACGATCTGCGCGTAGCCGTCCTCCCTGATCGCCGCGAGATCGCCGGTGTGCATCCAGCGGCCCTGGTCGATGACCTCCGCCGTGCGCTCCGTAACAGATCGACACCTCGGCCATGTTCATCTCGGCGACCACCCGCCTCATCACCTCCACCGGGCAGGGCGAGCCCGCCATGATCCCGGTGCGCAGCGAGGATAGGTCGTACGAGGCGAGATCGGGGAGGTTCAGCTCGGCGATGAACATGGTGGGAACGCCGTACAGCGAGGTCACCCGCTCCTGCCCGACCGCGCGCAGTGTCGCCGCCGCGTCGAACGACGGCGCCGGGATGACGATGCACGCGCCGTGGGAGGTGGCACCGAGATTGCCCATCACCATGCCGAAGCAGTGGTAGAAGGGAACGGGCAGACACACCCGGTCCTGCTCCGTGTAACCGATCGTCTCCCCCACGAAATAGCCGTTGTTGAGGATGTTGTGGTGGGAGAGTGTGGCGCCCTTGGGAAAGCCGGTGGTGCCCGAGGTGTACTGGATATTGATCGGGTCGTCGCAGGAGAGCCCGGCCTCACGTTCCGCGAGCTGATCCCCCGTCACCGACCTTGCTGCCGACAGCAGTTCGTCCCAGCTCGGATCACCGATGTAGTGCACGGAGCGCAGTTCGGGACAGCGGTCGCGCACCTGCTCGACCAGGGCGCGGTAGTCACCGGTCCGGTGGGCGAGGGAGGCGATCAGCAGCGATACCCCGGACTGCCGGAGTACGTACTCCACTTCGTGGGCGCGGTAAGCGGGATTGATGTTCACCATGATCGCGCCGATACGGGCGGTGGCGTACTGCACGAACACCCACTCCGGGCAGTTGACGGCCCAGATCCCGACCCGGTCGCCCTTGGCCACCCCGCGTCCCAGCAGCGCCCGCGCCAGTCCGTCGACCGCCGCGCCGAACTCCGCGTAGGTCCAGCGCCGCCCTGACGGTACGTCGACCAGCTCTCCGGGACACGCCTTAGACGCCGGCGAGACCGCCGTCGACCGAGAGAGTGCTGCCGTGGATATTCGCTGCGCCGTCACCGGCGAGGAAGACGACGGCGGCCGCGACTTCCTCGGGTGTGCTCAGACGCTGCGCCGGCGCGCGCTGAACCATCTGTTCCAGCAGTTCCCGGACCTGTGAGGTCTTCTCCGTGAGTGTCGGTCCCGGGGCGACGGTGTTCACCCGTACCCCAGAGGGCCCGTACTCCGCTGCCCACGACTTGGTGAGGGAGTGGACGGCTGCCTTCGTCGCGCTGTACAGGGCGCTGTGGGCTCTGCCGATCAGGCCGTTGATCGAGCCGACGTTGACGATCGCGCCGCCACCACGGGCCGCCATCGCCGGGGCCAGCAGACCGGTGAGCAGGAACGCGGCCTTGACGTTGGTCGCGAGTGCCGCATCCAGCAGTTCTTCGGGGATCTCGGCGGTCGGTCGGCTGGGTATCAGCATTGCGGCGTTGTTGACGAGGATGTCGACCGTACCAGCAGAACGTGCGAGTGCCTGGACGTCGGCCCTGCTGCTGAGATCCGCTGCCACGAATCGCGCGTCGCCGCCCTGGTCGGCGATGGCGGCGGCGACCCGCTCGCCGCGTTCCACGTTGCGGCCGCTGACCACAACCCTTGCTCCCTCGTCGGCGAGGGCGTGCGCGATCGCGACCCCGATACCATCGGTTGAGCCGGTGACCAAGGCGTGTCGGCCGTCCAGACGTGTGCTCATAAAGTTGCTCCTGATGTTGGAATTGGGAACCTGACCGTGGCACGCGAAAATTGGACCAGCAAGTCCAAAAGAATGCTGCGCGTCTCGCCGCGAAGGATGCCCCATGCCCGGCGGCGGATCGTCAACGGCGCCGCAGCCGAAATACGCGCGAGCCGTCGGCAGCGGCCGGTCACACGTCGCGACCGGCCAGGTCCAGGTCCAGGTCCAAGAGGTCCAGGTCACCAACGACGCCGTGGCGTCTGGGTGCGAAGTAGGCGGTCCCGCCGACTGCGGGTTGCGCGTCGCTGAAGCTCGTGTCGGCGGTCATGACCTTGTAGGCCGGCCGACCGTCGCAGGCTGGATCAGGCCGGTGACTTCACCGAATCCGATCTTGGTGCCGTTCGGTCCGGGTGCTGTGGCCGAGATGGTGACCTCGTCGCCGTCCCGCAGAAACGTGCGTTTCTCCCCACGTACCGTGAGGGGGTCACGGCCGCCCCAGGTGAGTTCGATGAACGCCCCCCGCTGGTGCTTCTCGGGACCGGAGATGGTGCCGGAGGCGAACAGGTCCCCGGTCCGGGCCGCGGCGCCGTTGCTCGGGAAGCGGCACCCGCGCGTACTGGAGCGCCGCCATCGGCACCACCCACGGGGAGATCGAGGTGGCGAAGCTCTTGCCCAGGTGCGGGCCCAGCGGTACGTACTCCCATGCCTGCAGATCCCGGGCGGACCAGTCGTTCACCAGCACCGCGCCGAACTCATGC
Source organism: Streptomyces sp. NPDC059743 (assembly GCF_042732975.1). Lineage (NCBI taxonomy): Bacteria > Bacillati > Actinomycetota > Actinomycetes > Kitasatosporales > Streptomycetaceae > Streptomyces > Streptomyces sp. NPDC059743. Next base: position 225,287 of record NZ_JBHWGS010000015.1, read on the forward strand.
TCGTCGAATTCGTCCACCCCGATACGCCCGCCCAACGTTGATCCGGCACCGACGACGAACCCGAGTTCAGCCTCGATGTCGAGCCGGCGGGTCGGCCCGTAGCTGGGGACGGTCTCGTCAGGTGCCTTGCGCTGCCCGCAGGGACGGACGATTCCGGTGCCGGAGACGACGACCGTGCCGGCGCGGCCGTGGTAACCGACCGGAAGATGCTTCCAGTTCGGCAGCAACAGCGCCGCGTCCGGCCGGAACAGCCGGCCCAGGTTCGAGGCGTGGTGCTCGGAGGCATAGAAGTCCACATAGTCCGCGACCTCGAACGGCAGGTGCAGTCTTACGTCACGCAGCGAATGGCAGGCTTCCTCCGGTACGGGCCGGTCGACTGCGGCACGGATCCGTTCACGTACTTGTACCCATCGTGCGGGCCCCTGCGCCATAAACAGGTTCAGCGACGGCGCCTCGAACACCGGGTCGCCGAGCAGCAGCGCCAGGTCCACCACGGTGTCGCCCAGCCGCACCCCGGCCCGGGGCGCCGCCCCGGCGGCGGAGAACACCCCGTAGGGCAGATTGCCAGGTCCGAAGGCCGAGCCTTCGGGGACTTCGATGACGTTCACCGGCGTCGGCCTTCCGTATCCGTCGTTCCGTTTCCGTCGTGCGCGAGGGCTTCGGCGGCCGTCACGATCCCGGCCCCCGTCCGGACCAGGTCCAGGCGTAGGCCGGGTCCTCACTGGCCAGAGCGGCCTCGCCCAGCTCCAGCGGCCTGAACGTGTCGACCATGACGGCCAGTTCGTCGAAGAACTCGGCACTGAGCGAGCGCTCCACCGCACCGGGCTGCGGCCCGTGGCTGTGCCCGCCCGGGTGCAGGCTGACCGAGCCCGGTCCGATCCCGGATCCCCTGCGGGCCTCGTAGTTCCCTCCGCAGTAGAACATGACCTCGTCGGAGTCCACATTGGAGTGGTAATACGGCACCGGGACCGACAACGGGTGATAGTCCACCTTCCGCGGCACGAAGTTGCACACCACGAAGTTGTCGGCCTCGAACACCTGGTGTGCGGGCGGCGGTTGTGGCAGGCATCGGCTACCTGCTCAAGGACCGGGTCGCGCGCGTGGAGGAATTCCAGGAGGCACTCGCCCGCGTCGCCGCCGGCGGTACGGCCCCGGACCCCGAGGTCGTCTCGCAGCTCTTCAACCGCCACGACCCCCTCGACATGCTCACCCCGCGGGAACGAGAAGTCCTCGAACTCATGACACAAGGCCACGACAACCCCACCATCGCGAAAACCCCGCACATCACCGAACGGTCCGTCAGCAAGCACATCGGCAACATCTTCGCCAAACTCGATCTCCCGCCCAGCGACAGCGGACACCGGCGCGTGCTGGTCCTGTCAGATGCGCCGGTCAAGAGCGACGTCTCCGAAGCCTGCAAGGAACAGCGGCATGTATGCGGCGAGCGTCGGCGACCGAGCAGGCTCCCTCCGAGCTTGGGGAAGTGAGCCGGACCTCGTCAGTGCGTGAGGGCTGTGTCGAGGCGGGCGAGCAGTGTCCCCAGGCTTGCCGTCTGCCGCTCGTCGAGCGATCCGAAAAGTTGACGAAGGACGTGTGTTCCCGCTTGTTCTGCCGTCGCCAGCGTTGTGCGGCCCTTGTCCGTCAGGGACACGGTCTTGCGGCGGCGGTCTTCGGTGTCGCCGGTCCGGGTGACCAGACCGGCGCGTTCGAGTCCTTCCACGATCTGTGTGACCGATCGCGGCGCCTGACCGAGGGCATCCGCGAGCTGGGCCTGGTGCAGCGCGCCGCGAGCGGCCAGTGCTTGGAGGACCTTGGCGCGGGACAGCGACAGTCCCGCCGCCGACTGCATCTGCCGGTCCACTTCTTCGCGGACGCCGTAGGCGGTCGTGAGGAAGGCCAGTCCTACCTGCTCAGGGCCGTGGGTGGTGATCGCTGCGTCCTCGCTCATGGTGTCGGGTATCCTCCCACAAGGAAGTCGTGAGGTACCTCATGAATGAATGGAGTGAGTGATGGACCGTCCCGTCGCAGTGATCACCGGAGCCACCTCCGGCCTGGGCCGTATCGCCGCCCTCGACCTGGCGGGCCGCGGCTACCGCGTCGGTGTGGTGGCCCGCTCCCGCGCCAAGGCCGACGCCCTCGTGAGCGAACTCAAGACGGTGGCCGACGACGTGCCGGTCGACGTCTTCCACGCGGACCTGGGCCTGGTCTCGCAGGCCCACCGGATCGGGCAGGAGATCGCCGCGCACTACCCGCGGGTGGACGTCCTGATCAACAACGCCGGGCTGCACGCCTTCTCCCAGCGCACCACCGCCGAAGGCTTCGCGGAGATGACCGCGGTCAACTACCTGGGCCCGTTCGTACTGACCCAGGCCCTGACCGACAGGCTCCTCGCCTCGGCGCCGGCACGCATCGTCAACGTCGCTTCCGAGGCGTCCCGGCAGGCCAGGACGATCGCACCGGCCGAGGACCTGCGGCGCGTCGATCCCTACACCCGCCGGGAGTCGATGGCCCTGTACGGGCGGACCAAGCTGATGACGATCATGTGGACGCAGGAACTGGCCCGGCGGCTGGACGCCACGAAGGTCACCGTCAACTGCTGCGACCCCGGCTTCAACGCCACCGGTCTCGGCCGTGATCTGCCCGGCTCCGAGGTCCTGCGGCGGGTACTGAACACGCTGCGCGTCGGTGACCCGCGCAAGGGCGCCGGCATCATCGTCCGGCTGGCCGCCGATCCCGCGTTCGCGCGCACCAGCGGCGGCTACTTCTCGGTGCGCGACGCCCGGCCGCTGGAGTGCCCCGAGCCCGGCCGGGACGCCGGCGTGCAGAAGGAGCTGTGGGAGGAGACCGTGGCGCTGCTCGCCGCCCGCGCGACGGGCTGAGACCGGCGGATCCGTCTCAGGGATGACGCTGACCCAGTACCGGGGTACCGCCCCGGCCTCAGATTCCGTCTTGAGTACCTCAATCCCGTCACACCCGCCTCCTACCTTTCATTCCGGTGCCTGTCAGGCCCGCTTTCGCACATCCCCTTATCTCCTGGTGGGAGTACTTTTCATGGCCACCTTTCTCTACCGGCTCGGCCGGCTCGCCTTCCGGCGGCGCAGGCTGATGCTGCTGGCATGGACCGCGGTGCTTGTCGCCGCGGGCATCGGGGTCAGCAGCGTGTCCGGCGGTACGACGGACGACTTCACCCTTCCTGGCACCCAGTCGCAGCGGGCCATCGACCTGCTGGAGAGGGAGTTCCCCCAGGCGGCTGCCTCCGGTGCCACGGCCCGTGTGGTGATCGAAGCCGCGGACGGGCAGAAGCTGACGTCCGCCGCGCACAAGCCGCAGGTGGAGTCTCTGGTCGAGGAGCTGCGGACGGCCCCTCAGGTGGCGAACGTCGCGGATCCCTTCACCAGCGGACTGGTCAGCGCCTCGGGCAGCATCGCCTACGCCCAGGTCACCTACGCCGTCCCGCAGGCCGAGATCACCACTGCCGCGTCCGACGCCCTGCACGAGGTCGTCAAGCGGGGTGCGGACGCGGGTCTCGCGGTCAGCCTCGGCGGCAACGCGGTCCTGGACGAGGAGGAGAGCAATGCCGCGGAACTGATCGGCCTGCTGGTCGCCGCCTTCGTGCTGGTGATCACCTTCGGCTCCCTGGTCGCGGCCGGGCTGCCGCTACTGTCCGCCGTCGTCGGCGTCGGCGTCGCGCTGTGCGCCGTCACCGTCGCCTCGTCGTTCGTCGACATGGCCTCCAACGCCCAGACCCTGTCCCTGATGCTGGGCCTGGCGGTGGCGATCGACTACGCCCTGTTCATCGTCTCCCGCTACCGCAGCGAGCTGAGAGAGGGCCACCGGCCGGAGGAGGCCGCAGGGCGGGCGCTGGGAACGGCGGGTTCGGCGGTGGTGTTCGCCGGTCTGACGGTGATCATCGCACTGGCGGGTCTGTCCGTCATCGGCATCGCGATGCTCACCACCATGGGCCTGGCCGCGGCCTTCGCCATCACGGTCGCGGTCCTGGTGGCGCTGACGCTGCTGCCGGCTCTGCTGGGCTTCACCGGCACCCGCGTGGCGCGTGGACGTCTCACCACACGGCGAATGCGCGCCGCACAGCACGGCCGGAGCACCACGATGGGCGTGCGCTGGGGCCGCTTCGTGACGCGCCACCCCTGGAAGATGCTCCTGTCCTCGGTCATCGTCCTGGGTGTGCTGGCCGTACCGGCGCTGTCGCTGCGGCTGACTCTGCCGGACGACAGCATGGCCGCTCCGGGCAGCACACAGCGCGTGGCCTATGACACGCTCAGCAAGGGCTTCGGCCCGGGCTTCAATGGCCCGCTGACCGTCGTCGTCGACGCGCGGGCCGGCGATGACCCGAAGAGCGCGGCCGAGGACACAGCCACCATGCTGTCCCGGATCGACGACATCGCCATCATCCGGCCGGCGGTGTTCAACAAGGCCGGTGATGTCGCCCTGATCACTGCCGTTCCCGGCAGCTCACCCACCAGCCGGGCCACGGTGGATCTGGTCGCCGACATCCGTGACCGCAGCGCCGCCGTCGAGAAGGACAGCGGCGCACAGCTGATGGTGACCGGCACGACCGCCGTCAACATCGACGTCTCCGCCAAGCTCGGCGCCGCCATGGTGCCTTACCTGGCCATCGTCGTCGGCCTCGCCCTGATCCTGTTGCTGCTGGTCTTCAGGTCGGTGCTGCTCCCGCTGAAAGCCGCCCTCGGCTTCCTGCTCAGCGTGGTCGCGACCCTCGGCGTCCTGGTCGCCGTATTCCAGTGGGGCTGGCTGAAGGATCTCTTCGGTGTCGACGAGACCGCCCCCATCGTCAGCCTCCTGCCGATCCTGTTGATCGGTGTCGTCTTCGGCCTCGCCATGGACTACGAGGTCTTCCTCGTCTCCGGGATGCGCGAGGCGTACGTCCACGGCGCCACCCCCACCGAAGCGATCGTCACCGGCTTCCGGCACGGAGCCCGCGTGGTCACCGCTGCAGCCGTCATCATGATCTCGGTCTTCGCCGGATTCCTCCTCGATGACGTCGCTCTGGTCAAATCGATCGGCATGGGCCTGGCCACCGCTGTCCTCTTCGACGCTTTCGTCGTGCGCATGACGATCGTGCCGGCCGTGATGACCCTGCTCGGTGCCCGGGCGTGGGCTCTCCCGGCCTGGCTCGACCGCGCCCTGCCCAACGTGGATGTCGAGGGCGAGAAGCTCCGCCGGATCCTGGACGCCCGGGACCGGGACGCCTCCGTCCCCGCCCCCGCAGACCGGGAACCGGCCGTATCCGCCCCATGAGCCAAGGGCGGTGACCGGAAGGGTTCACCGGCTCGCGGCGTCGGGCACGGCACCTCGCCGCGTTGCCGGCTCGGCCGCGTTGCGGCTCGCGCGAGTACGTCCCGTACGAGCGCGATCCTCCGCCTCGCGATGCACCGCACCGGGCGCCGCGAGCCCCCGGCAAACCTTTCCGGCCACAGCACCAGAGCCCCAGGTTCCCTTCCTCGGCCCTGCCCGCCGGCCCTGTCCCCCGAGGGCCGGCGGGTGGCCTGCCCCCGGACCGCGAAGGCCACTTGCTCATGACCGAGCCGATCACCCCGGCGCCCGCGCACCGGACCGCCGCCCATGTCTCCCTGCTGCCACACTCGCTGACCAGCGACCCGGACCAGCGCGTCACCGTGTCGATCATCAGCGGGCTGGCCACGTGGCGCATGCTCGACCGGGATCACCCACAGCTGAGGCGATGGGCCATACCGGCGTTCTGCGTCGTCCTGGGCCTGCCTTCCCTGCTGAACCCGGCCAACCGCGCGCACATGCCCAGCGAGATCGTCCTGACCCTCGCCTACTCCGTGCCCCTGCTGTGGCGCGAACGCCGGCCCGGCCTGGTGTTCGCCCTGACGACCATCGCCTCGGTGGTGGCCCTGCCGCTGAACGTCCTCAACGGTGCCGACGCCGCCCGGATCGTCGCGCTCTACAACGTCGGCCGCTATGGCGCCCGGCGCCAGCTTGCCCTCGCCTGCACGATCACGGCCGCGCAACTCGTCGCGTGGACTTCGACGTTCTGGGGCAGCGGTCATCTGCAGCACGCCAAACGGCCGGAAATAATCACGCTGCTCGCCATGCTGGCGGTCACCGCCTGCGCGGGCATCGCGCTGACCGGGCGCCTCGCGAAGGCATACATCGTGGCCCTGGAGACGGAACGGGACCAGCAGACACGTCTGGCGGCCGCGCAGGAACGCACCCGGGTCTCCCGCGAGATGCACGACATCCTGGGCCACACCCTCGCCGTGATCGTCGGCCTTGCCGACGGGGCCGCGGCTCTGGCCAGGACCCGTTCCGAACGCTCCGCCGACACCCTCCACATCATCGCCGACAGCGGTCGCGAAGCGCTGGCCGAACTGCGCCGCCTGCTCGTCGTCATCGACGACCACGCCCCGGAGACCGATGACGCCCCGCTGGCCCCGCAGCCGACCCTGGAGGACCTCACCGCGCTGATGCACCGTGTACGGGCCGCCGGCCCCACCGCCACCTTGCACACGGACGGAGACCTCGCCGCGCTCAGCAAGGGAGTGCAGCTCACCGCCTACCGCATCGTCCAGGAAGCCCTCACCAACACCCTCAAGCACGCGGCGCCCGACACACGCGTCCGCGTGGACGTGAACACCGACGGCAGCACCGTGAACGTCACCGTCGAGGACTCCGGTCCGCCACGCCGCGCCGACACAGAACACCACGGCGGACAGGGCCTGGTCGGCATGCGACAACGCGCCGCCCTCTACCAGGGACACGTCAGCGCCGGCCCCACGCACTCGGGCGGCTGGCGCGTACACACCGCCCTGAGCACCGCACGCAGTGCCCCCACCGTCGCCATGGAGAACCACCGCATATGACCACCGTCCTCATCGTCGACGACCAGACCCTGCAGCGCCTGGGCTTTCGCATGCTGCTCGAAGCCCAGTCCGACATGTCCGTCGTGGGCGAAGCCGCCCATGGGCAGGACGCCGTCCGTATGACCGCCGAACTCCGCCCCGACGTCGTCCTGATGGACGTCCGCATGCCCGGCCTCAACGGCATCGAGGCCACCCGGCGCATCGTCGCGTCCGGTGGCCGCTCGCGAGTCCTGGTCCTGACCACCTTCGACCTCGACGAATACGCCTACGAGGCCCTGCGCGCAGGCGCGGCGGGCTTCTTCCTCAAAGACGCACAGCCCGACGAACTCGTCGTCGGGATACGGACGGTGGCCGCCGGCGACTGCGTCACCTCACCGACTCTGACACGCAGGCTGATCGACGCCTTCACCGCTTCACGGCCCCACCACCGCCCCGAGACCCACCCTCGCAGCGGTGACCGGCAACGCCCTCTGGCATTGCTCACCGACCGGGAACGAGAAGTCCTCACCGCCGTCGCCACCGGGTGGTCCAACGCCGAGATCGCCGCTGAACTCCACCTGGCCGAGTCCACGGTCAAGTCCCACGTCAGCCGCATCCTCACCAAGATCAACGTCCGTGACCGGGTCCAGGCGGTCATCTTCGCGTACGACGTCGGCCTGGCCCGCCCCAACTGATCGAGCGCACAGCCCGCATCCCGCGGCGCCATGTCGAGTCGCTCAACCAGGGATGTCTGGTTGAGCCGAAAGATAATGAGGTACCTCATCATATGCTAACCTCGGCCTCAATGAGGCACCTCGCGAATGGGTAAGGCAGTGGTCCTCTTACAGACCCATCGTCAGCAGGTGCGGTCCCACCATGCCCCGCAGCGCAACTGCGGTCCGCGCGGCGTCGGTCGGTGCCGCACACAGATGCCCTTGCCCAACCCGCACCCGTCAGGCGCCTCGCGCTTACCGCGTCCCAGCCCTTTCGGCCATGGCCGGCTCCTTCTCCGGCGTGTCGCGGCTGCTGGCGCCGGAGACCCGGCGGACGGAGCGCGCGGGTTCGGCAGGCGCCCAGGTCTCAGCCCGGCGTCATACCCAGCCGAGAGCTTGCCGTCCGCACAGGGCCGAGCCACCCGGCAGCCGCCGAGCGGGTCCCGTACCTCCAATTGGAAGACAGGAGCCCCTGTACATGAAAATCCACATCGATGAGCACAAATGTGTGGCCGGCGGACAGCGCGTCCTTGTTGCCCCGGACGTGTTCGATCAGCGTGACGAGGACGGCATCGCCGTTCTGATTGATGCCTCGCCGACGTCCGACAAGACCGAGGAACTGCAGGAAGCGGTCATCGTCTGCCCGGCCGCTGCCATCCGTCTGGACAAAGAATGACGCGTGTGGTGGTCGGTGCCGCGGTCGGAGGGCCGGCCACAGCCGTCAGCCTGCGCCGGCAGGACTTCGACGGCCGGATCACCATGATCGGCGCAGAGCCCCATCTCCCGTATGACCGGCCACCGCTGTCGAAACAGATCCTGACCGGGCAGTGGGGGCCCGAACACCTCCTGCTGCGCACGGAGTCGGACATCGACGCCCTGAACCTGGACCTCAGGCTCGGCATCGCCGCGACAGCCGTCGACCAAGCGACCCGCACCGTCACTCCGGCCGACGGCAGCACCGTGCCCTACGACGCTCTGGTCATCGCCACCGGCGTACGACCGCGACCGTTTCCGGGGGGGGGAACCAGGCAGGCCCGGCGTGCATGTACTGCGTACCCAGGAGGACGCCGTGGCACTGCGTGACCGCCTCAGCAGCGGCCGCCGCTTGGTGGTCATCGGCGGCGGGTTCGTGGGCACTGAAGTGGCCGCCGCCGCACGGCAGCGGGGCGTCGACGTCACCATCGTGGAGTCCGAAGCCCAACCGCTCGCTGGCGCGGATCATCGGCCGCGAGGCGGGACGATTCATCACCGGCATCCACCGCGAGCGGGGCGTGCCGATCCTCACCGGAGTGAAGGCGGCTGCCCTCGACACCGCAGGCGATATCGTGTCCGACGCGCGGCTGGAGGACGGCCGCCTGCTGCCGGCCGACGATGTCCTCGTCGCGACCGGCTCGCTGCCCAACACGGACTGGCCGCGCGGCAGCGGACTCGACATCGGCGACGGCCTCGTCTGCGACGCCTGCGCGACACCGCGGACCCGGCCGTCGTCGCCCGCGCCGTTGAGGAATTGCTGCGCCATCTGTCGGTCGTCGAGAACGTCGTCGTGCGCGTCGCCGCCGAGGACCTCACGATCACCGGAGAGCACATCCGGGCTGGCGACGGCATCATCGTCAGCCTCCCTGCCGGCAACCGCGACACTGCGCTCCTGCCTGACCGCCCCGACGTCCTCGACCTCACCCACAACGCCCGCGCTCACCTGGCCTTCGGTTTCGGTGTGCACCAGTGCCTGGGACAGAACCTCGCACGAATGGAACTGCAAGTGGCGATCCCCGCGCTGCTGCGCCGCCTGCCCACCCTGGACCTCGCCGTCCCGTTCGAGGAAGTGCACTTCCGCCAGCAGATGTCTGTTTACGGCGTCACCCGGCTCCTCGTCACCTGGTAACCCGGGACCCGGCCACCTGCCGCGTACCAACGCCGCCAGCACCCCCACGCTTTAACGAGGCACCTCATTAAAATCTCGGGCTCGCGGCTGCGCGGCAGGCCGGGTTCCGCCAGGGGCGAGCCCGGCCTGCCGGAGCATCTCAACGAAGCCCCGCCCGCCCAGCAATCACCACGGAGCACACCATCAGCATGCCAAGACGTAGTCATTCCATGGGTCCTGACGGTCCGTCAGCCCAGGCGCAGCCGGAGGGACCAGCATGAGCACCCTCGGACAGGAAGTTGCGGTCACGGCGGCAAGCATCGTCGTCTCGGCAGCCGGGCACCGCTACCTCTACCTACGACTCGTCAAGAACGTCACGGCATCCGTCCGGCTGCACCGTGCGGGGCAGGCCGCTGCGGTGGCTCTCACCGCCCTGGTGCCCGCAGGTGTACTGGCCGCCGAGTACGCCAACCCCACGCGCATCGCCTGGCTCGCCCGGCCGGCCTTCGGCTGGGTCGCCCTGGCCGCCTATCTGCTGATGATCCTCGCCGTCCTCGAAATTCCGAAGCGACTCATGGCGCGTGCGCTCGGGCGGCGCGCGAACGACCCCGACACCGCGGTGAAGGCCGAACAGGTGCCGGGCGCAGCCCAGTTCCCGTCCAGTGCCGCCCCGATGCCGGCGGAGAACACTGGCTGCCGCCCCGGTACGGACACGTCGCGGATGGTCGACCGACGTCTCGTCCTCGCCCGATCGGTCGCTCTGCTCGCCACGGGGACCGCCATGGCCACCACCGGCTACGGATTCCACCGCGGCCTGGGACCGCCCGACGTCAAAACCGTGCGGGTCGCCCTGCGCCGGCTACACCCGTCCCTCGACGGCATGCGCATCACCATGGCGAGCGATCTGCACCTCGGGCCGTTCTTCGGCCGCACCCACACCGCCCGCATGGTCCGCATGATCAATGACACGTCCCCCAGTCTCGTCGCGATCGTGGGAGACCTCTCGGACGGCAGCGCCGAGGACCTGGGCACCCATGCGGAGCCGCTGGCGCGCCTCTCCTCGGCCCACGGCACGTTCTTCGTCACGGGCAACCACGACTACCGCCATGACATCGACGCCTGGATCGGCACACTCGCCGACTACGGTGTCACCACCCTGCGCAACACCCGCTCCCTGATCGCACACCGCGGTGGCGCCATCGACCTCGCGGGCGTCACCGACGTCGAAGGCGAGCGCAACCACGACGCGCCCGACTACGACAAGGCCCTCGCGGACCGGGACCGTTCCCACCCCGTCGTCCTCCTCGCCCACCAGCCCGTCCAGGTACACGAAGCAGCCCGGCACGAAGTGGACCTCCAGCTCTCCGGCCACACCCACGGGGGAGGCTTCTTCCCCGGAAACCTGCTCGTCCCCCTGACACAACCGGTCACGGCAGGACTGGCCACCATCGACAACACGCAGCTCTACGTCTCGCGCGGAGTCGGGGCCTCACTCCCACCCATCCGAGTCGGTGCCCCACCGGACATCACGGTGATCGAACTACGCGGGGTGTGAGAACCGCCGACGACAACCACCGTGCGATGGCCTTGCCGCGCCTTTCAGGACGCCGCGTCGGCATGGATTCGTGTGGCACTCAGCACGGAGGTGGAAGGCACCGTTGCTTGGTTCCGCAACATCCCATGGGCTCCCCTGAGTCCTGCCGAGCCGGGATTCGCCTCCGAGTGCGCCATCGCCCAACTGGACTACGCCAAACGCCGCCGCCCCAGCGGCGGCGTAGCCGACCGGGTCGACGCCGAGTTCGACCGCATCCGCCACGCACTGGGTGACTCACTGCTTCTACCAGTGCTCCACCGCCGTCCGTGTCCAGCGAGCCCACCGCCCAAGCTGGCCCACGCCGCTGCTCAACGTGTACCTGGCCTGCCCCAACACCCCGCCGTTCCGGCATCCCCCTGCCACGACTGGCCACCGCACGCGCCCAGGCCCAGCGTCCGCTGGACGCGTCGGCCCGCCTGCCTCTGGCCCACCAGCCCGTCCAGGTCCACCAGGTGGCCTACCACGGAGTGCGCCTCAGGCTGTCCGGCCGCGCCCACAACGGCAGGTTCTTCCGCGGATACCTCCTTTTCCCGCTCCCCCGGCCGACCAGGGCAAAACCGACCGATCTCGGCGGGACCAAGCTCCATACGCCTCGGGGAGCCTGCACCTTCGTATCGCCCATCCGTGTGGGAGCCTCACCCGACACCACCGTGGTTGAGTCCCCCTGCTACAGCAAATCGGTTCTACGCCATGAATGGGACACCACCGCCCGCCGATGGTGAGCCGAACCGGCTACCGAGCCGATCGCAGGAGTTCAACAGGGCACCCACTAAGAAACGAGGACGACGCGCCCGCGCAGGCCGCCGGCGGCCAGCCGGGCGTGGGCGGTCGCGGCCTCCTCCAATGGGTAAGTGGCCGCGACGCGCGGAGTGATCCGGCCCGCGGCCGCCAGATCGGACAGGGTGGTCAGGCGCGAGGCGTCGGCGCCGACGCTGGTGAGCCGCACCCGGATGCCCCGCTCGGGCCGGGGCATCGCGTCGATGCGGGTGGTGACGAAGACGCCGCCGTCGCGCAGGGCCGGCAGGGCGGCACCGCCGAGCATCGCCGTATCGAGGACCCCGTCGACACCGTCCGGGACGTGCTCGCGAACAGCCGCGCCGAGGCCGCCCCCCTTCGCCAGGTAGACCTGTGCGCCGAAGTCGTCGCGGACCAGCGCTTCGTCGGCGGCCGAGCCGGTGGCGATCACTGTGAGGCCGAGGCGCCCGGCGAGCTGGACGGCGTACCCGCCGACCGCGCCCGCGGCTCCGGTGATCAGCACGGTCGCACCGGCCGCAAGGCCGAGCAACTCCAGCGACTGGGCCGCGGTCAGGCCGTTGAGAGGGATCGTCGCCGCCAGCTCGGGGGCGATGCCGGCCGGTGCGGGTGCGACCGCGCTCACGCCGACCACGACGTACTCGGCCTGTCCCTTGACCGGGAGGAGCGTGCCCTGGACGAGTGCGATGACGGGGGCTCCGACCGGGAGCGCCACCGCGGGGCCAACGGCGTCGACCACGCCTGCGACATCCCAGCCGAGTCCGACCCCTCCGGCCGGCGGGGCGCCGAAGAAGCCGGCCCGGACCGCGGCGTCGGCCGGGTTGAGCGAGGCCGCGCGCACTTTGAGCCGCACCTCGGCGATGCCTGGTTCAGGAACCGGACGGTCGATGACCTCAACGACCTCGGGGCCGCCGGTGGTCCTCACGACGACTGCACGCATGACGTACCCTGCTTTCCTTTTCGGGGATGTGCTGCTCGATCACGACTGCCCGATCACGCTAGGAGCGTTACGCTCGAATCGTAAGTAGGCACCTTTTCGTGCGTGACCATCCGCGAGGAGAGCGATGACGACGCCGACCACCCCCCTCACGCCCGCGGCCGCCGGCTACGAGGCGTACTTCCAGGACTGCCCCGCCGTCGCACTCCTGTCGGCGATCAGCAACCGCTGGGTGAGCCTGGTGCTCTGCGTCCTGGGGGCGAAGGGGCAGTTGCGCTACGGGCAGATCAACCGGGAGATCCCCGCGGTCAGCCAGAAGATGCTGACCCAGACCCTGCGCACCCTCGAACGCGACGGGATCGTCAGCCGTACCGTCACTCCCACCATCCCGCCGCGGGTGGACTACGACCTCACGCCGCTGGGACGCAGCCTGTACGACCTGCTCTCCGGCGTCCGCGACTGGGCATGGGAGAACATCGAGGACGTGAACGACGCCCGGAAGCACTACGACCAGGAGCACACCGCCACCCGGCCGTGAGCGACCCCTCGGACCGCGGGGCGCCTGGCTGCGCGCACTCATCGACACTGGCGTACTGCGCAGCGAACCAGCCCCGGACAGCAGCAGCCACCACGAGTACGTCCTTAGTACTGCGACGACACTCCGTGACGTCGTCTGCGCGAACTCGTTGGTCGCTGTGTGCGGAAAGAGATAACTGACGGTTGGTCAGATGTGTTCGATGCCTTCGCGGCTCGGTTCGCGGGCCGCTTCGGGAGGGTGGAGTCCCGGCGTCGGATGGTGTCCTACCTGCGGGGACTGCTCAGCGAGACGGAACGCAAGAACGGCTGGACCCTGGCGGAGGCCGCGGTCCGCGACGCGAGCGGATCGGCGGTATCCCTCGCACAAGGGGGATCAGCGCCTGGCTGTCGTGCAGGTTCGCCCCCCACCGGCCGGCAGTGACCAGCAGCGGAGGTCGACCGACTCGTCTCCCTCGGGGCGACGCGCATCGGCGTCGACCAAGGGGACTTCGACGCGGTGGTGATGGCCGACCCCGAGGGCAACGAGTTGTGCGTGGAACGAAGCGCTGCGGAGCGAGCGGCAACGACCTGACGGCCCGCATGCCCAGCCGCCCGCGTATGCGGGGGTTCCCGTGCGTGCCTACGCTGGAATTCAGGGGACCGGACCTCGGGGGCGAGGTGGGCGATTCACGTGGTGGGGCAGGCGGAATACGAGCACGAGACGGAATACGAGTACGTCGTCATCGGCGGCGGAACAGCCGGGTGTGTGCTGGCGGCGCGGCTCTCCGAAAACCCCGGGGTGCGCGTCCTGCTGGTGGAGGCGGGTCCCGGGGGGCCGCCTGAAGGGGCGCGCACTCCACAGGCGTGGCGAACACTGATCGGAAGCTCCGGCGACTGGGGTGACTCCGTAATCGACGAGACCACAAAACGGACCATTCTCTTTCCGCGGGGAAAAGGGCTGGGAGGCTCGACCGATATCAATGTCATGGTGTTTATCCGGGGCCATCTCAGCGGATATGACGCCTGGGCCGACGCTGGGGCCGAGGGCTGGGGATTCGATGACCTCCTTCCCTTTTTCAAACGGTCCGAGACCGCGCCCGACCGGGATTCCGCGGTACGGGGAACCGTCGGCCCCGTCACCGTACGGACCATCGCTTCGCGCAGCCCCGTCGCGGCCGCGCTGCTCGACGCGACCCGGGAAGTGGGCCTGCCCCAGGCCGCCGACCCCAGCAGCGGTTTCGAGGAGGGTTTCGGCTGGCACGACCTGACCATCGGGAACGGGCGGCGCATCACCGCCGCCGACGCCTATCTGACCCCCGCTGTCCGGGCGCGCCGGAACCTGACCGTCGTCACGGACGCGCTGGCCGGCCGGGTCCTGGTTGAGGACGGCCGATGCGCCGGGATCGAGTACGGAGCCGGGGGCCGGGGCAACACCGCCCGCTGCACTCGCGAAGTCGTTCTGACGGCGGGCACCATCGGCAGCGCCCAGCTCCTCCTGCGCTCCGGGATCGGCCCCGAATCCCATCTGCGGTCCGTCGGTGTCCGGCCGGTCCTCGATCTTCCGGGCGTCGGTGAGAATCTGAGTGATCACACCCTTGCCGGTGTCGCCTACGAAGCGGCACAACCGGTTCCGGCCGGTGTGAGCAATTACGCGGAAATGAGCGGTATCATCACCGCTCCCATTCCTGGATACGAGTGCCAGGAGCGCCCGAACATACAATTCATGATAGCCAGTCATGGCCGCACCGTTCCGCCGGCGAACGGGCCCGAGAACGGCTATACGATCGGCTTCGCGCTGATGAACCCGAAAAGCCGGGGAACGGTCAGGCTGGCGGATCTGGAGCCGGATTCCCCGCCCGTGATCGAGCCGGGCTATTTCAGCGACCCCCACGACCTCGACGGTATGCTCGTCGGCTTGCGGATCGCACAGAAAATCGGTGCGGCACGGGCACTGGATCCGTGGCGGCTACGAGAGGCCGGCCCCGGCCCGGCAATGATCACGGAAAGCGAACTGCGCTCCTTCATCATCGACAATTACGTCTCTTATTGGCACTGTGCTGGTACGGCACGCATCGGTACGGACGCCATGTCGGTCGTCGACCCGCAACTCCGCGTCCACGGAATCACCGGCCTCCGAGTCGCGGACGCGTCCGTGATGCCGTGCGTACCCGCGGCCAACACCATGCCGGCCGTCTACGCCATCGCGGAACGAGCGGCTTCCCTCATCACCGCCCCCGCCCAGGAAACGTGAGAGGCGTCGGGAAAACCGGATGGGACGACGTCCAAGTACTGCAACGACACTCCGTGATGGCCTCTGCGTTTGTAGTGGCTGATGCGGGCTCGCGCTTGGCTTCTTCTTCGCCAACGTGGCTTTATCGACGTCTCGCCATCGACAGAGCCACCACCGTGACCAGGCGAGTGTGTGCTGGAAGCTTTGGCGGATGGGAGAGGAGATGCGGTTGAAGAGCCACCGGGCCTCGTTCATGGTCACGGGTATGAGGTATCGACCGCTGCCGTTATCCGGATCCCCTTTTTTGCCTCTGCTCGCAGAATAGCGAGGAAGGCGAGGGCGGCCATGGACAGTGTTATATGCCGGTACCAGGCGGTGCAGCCGCGGACCTGGTAATGATCGAGCCCGGTTTCGTTTTTCGCGGTCTGGAAATATTCCTCGACCATCGCAGCTCAGGCGCGTCCATGCGTCGTCGGGGAGCTCGCCGACCAGCTTGTGCGCGCGGGCCTGGCCGAAGAATTCCATGGTCATGACCGTCTGCGATTTCGGGACGGCGAGGACATGAGGGATGCCGTGTTCTTCCAGCCACAGCCGGATCCGGCTGGTCTGGCCGTAGAGTTCATCAGCGGTCACCCACCCGAACGGGATCCCCGATTCGACGGCACGCTTCAGTATGCGCAGGCCCATGTCCGGCTTGGCGGCGAACTCGGCATCGTCACCGATACCGGCAGCTCGGCAGCGCTCGCGGTCCGATGTCCAGTCCTTTGGGAGATACAGCTCACGGTCGATCAGCGCCCGCCCCCGGTCGGAACCGTAGGCCAGGAACACCCCGATCCGGGAATTCTCGATCCGGCCGGCCGTTCCAGAATACTGCCGGGCCACACCCGCCGACCGCACCCCTTTCTTCAGAAAACCCGTCTCGTCGAGGATCAGAATTCCCCACTCCGGATCTCCGATGTGTTCCACGACCGCTTCACTAACGTCGTCACGCAGGGCGTCGGCGTCCCACAGGTAGTGGTTCAGCAGACGCTGCATCCCCTGAGGGCCGTCGTCCCCGGCGGCCTCCGCCAGGGTCCAGCCGTTCTTGCGTTCCGCCTCGCTGAGCAGTCCCCGCAGGTAGGACACCATCCGACGCCGGGACTCCACCCTCCCGAACCGGCCCGCAAACCGCGCCACGAAACCACCGAAGCGATCTGACCACCTGTCAGCTATCTCTTCCACCACAAAGAAACCAACGACGCCGCACACACCACGTCACGGAGTGTCGTTGCAGTACTAGGTCGTGTCTGACAAATCCCGTCTGGCTCGCGACGCCTGGCACGCACGCTCGCTGCGTTGTCGGAGTCGCCCGAGTACGTCCAGTACACGGGCGATCCTCCGCCTTGCGATCGCACGCACCAGCCGCCGTGAGCCCCGCCCTGCGGGCGGACGACGCTATTTGTCAGACACGACCTAGCGGCGGCGCTCGGGCGGCGACCCCCCTTGTAGGCACCGTCGTGCCGCGGGCTCGGCGGATATGTCCCGGACCGCAATTCCGTTGCCTGACGAGGTGGCACCCGTGATGATCGGCGGATGCTTTCGAATGGCCCCGACGGGCGCGCCGGAATCGACGCGGCCCTGGTGAAGCGGCTGATCACCGCGCAGTTCCCGCAGTGGGGGAGTCTGCCGGTCGTCCCGGTGGCGGTGGACGGCTGGGACAACCGCACCTACCGCCTCGGTGACGACATGACGGTCCGTCTGCCCACCGCCGCCGGTTACGCCCCCGCTGTCGACAAGGAGTGTGTCTGGCTGCCCCGGCTGGCCCCCTTCCTGCCGACGGCTGTGCCCACCGTCCTGGCCAAGGGGGTCCCGGGTGAGGGATATCCGTACTCCTGGTCGGTACGCCGCTGGCTGCCCGGCGAGACGGCCTCCCCTGAACGCATCGACGACATGACCCGGTTCGCCGCCGACGTGGCCCGGTTCCTTCTCGCCCTGCAGAGCTGCGACGCCACCGACGGCCCCCTCGCGGGGGCTCACAGCTTCCACCGCGGTGCGTCCCCCGCCCACTACGACGACGAGACGCACCGGTACGTCGCCGCCCTGGGCAGCCGTATCGACAAGGGGCGTGCCACCGAGGTCTGGCAGGCGGCACTCGCCGCCGAATGGCGGGGGAAGCCGGTGTGGTTCCACGGCGATGTCGCCGGCAACAACCTCCTCGTCGACGGCGGCCGGCTGTCGGCCGTCATCGACTTCGGCACCTCGGGCGTCGGCGATCCGGCCTGTGACCTCACCCTCGCGTGGACCATGTTCCATGGTGACAGCCGGGAGGCGTTCCGCCGGGCGGTCGGGCAGGACGACGGTACGTGGGCCAGAGCCAGGGGCTGGGCACTGTGGAAGTCCGCGCTGACGGTGGCCGAGTGCACGGATCCTCGAGACGAACGGGTTCCGATCCATCTCCGTGTGATCGACGCGGTGCTGGCCGACCACGAACGCTTCGCGTAGCCGGGCCCGGCCGGGCACCGGCGCCGTCTTTCACCCGTGGCACACGCCTGCCGATTCCGTGTCCCCTGAGACACACCGCGGCCGGAGAAAAGACGGGGGGAGGGCGGTCGGCGGTGTGCCGGAGGCTCACCGGGCGGTCCTGCGTGTCCTGCGTGTCCCGCGTGGGCGGGCGCGCCGTCAACCGTACTTCCCGGACCGGCGTCCGACGGAGGGTCCAGACGGCTCCGCGGCCTCCCACGGCCCGCCGGCACCGTCCCACTCCATCCGCCGGCCACGTGAGGTGACTGCTGGTGATCCGTACACGAGATTCCGTAAGGGCTGTCCCTTAGCCCACCGGCCGGTCCGCGGGATGCCGCTGGTCGGACGGTACGGCTGATGATCCGGTTCCCCACCCGCCGTACGCCATTCAACCGAGTACACTGAACGGATAAATGCCCCGAGGATAAACCTCCGGGAACCGACAGAGAATAACGGCTCGGTCAGAGAATAACGGCTCGGTCGCCCTGTGTGCGGCCGCGGAGCCGGATTCCCGGCCGCTTCTTCCGTGCCGGCTTTCGTGTCGGCGGCACTCGTACGCCCCACGGCAACGCGCCTTCTTTTACCGGACGCAGGACGCCGGACGCACCGCGGAAGCGGACAATTCGCGGATGTACCAGTCCTGTTCTGAGGAGATCTCATGCCCCCACGCGCGGCAACGATGCTCGAACCTCATACACCCCCCGACCTGGAGACCGAACCGCATGTGATCGTGCGTGGCGAAGGTGTGAAGGTCTGGGACAGCCAGGGGCGTTCCTATCTCGACGGCGTCTCCAGCATGCTGTGCGCGAATCTCGGTTACAGCGAGCCCCGGCTCGTCAATGCCGCCGCGGACCAGTTGGCCAGGCTGCCGTTCTACGCGTCCTACGGCCATCGCACGACCGATGTCTCACTGGCTCTCGCCGATGACCTCGCCCGGATTTCCCCGATACCCATGGGGCGTACGTTCTTCGCCAACTCGGGGGCCGAAGCGAACGACAGCGCGTTCAAAATCGCCTGGTACTACCACCGCAGCCTGGGCCGCCCGGAGCGGACGAAGATCATCTCTCATGAGAACGGCTACCACGGCACCACCGTCGCGGCCGGATCGGCCACCGGAATAGGCCACATACACGAGGGATTCGGCATGCCACTGCCGAATTTTCTGAAGATCCCCTGCCCCGACCCCCATTCCCCGCACGCGCGAGGTCTGACGTCTGATCAGTTCGTCGACTGGCTTGTCGCGCGACTTGAAGATCTCATCCGCGGCGAGGGTGCCGACACCATCGCCGCGTTCATCGGGGAGCCCGTACTCGGCGCCGGAGGAGTCATTTTCCCACCGCACGGCTATTATCAGCGAGTACAAGAGGTCCTGGCCCGTCACGACATCCTGTTCATCGCCGATGAGGTCATCACCGGATTCGGCCGCACCGGTTCCATGTTCGCGACGACGGAATTCGACCTCAGTCCCGATATGATCACCCTCGCCAAGGGGCTGTCCTCCGCGTACATACCGATCTCCGCGGTCATGCTGCGAGAGCGAGTGGTCGACGTACTCGTCAACGGCTCCGGCGGATTCGGCCATGGCTTCACCTACTCGGGACACCCCGTGGCCGCCGCCGTCGCCCGTGAGAGCCTCGCCATTCTCATGGAACGGGACATCCCGGAGTATGTGCGGACCATGGCACCGGTGCTGGCGGACGGTCTTGACGCCTTCCGGGGCGCGGAGCTGGTACGGGACGTCCGCAGTCACGGTTTTCTCGCCGCCGTCACCTTCGACGCGGCCTCCACCGGCCTGGCGGAAGGCCAACTGGGCACGGCCCTGATGGCCAGGTCCGCGGAACACGGTCTGCTCATCCGGGCGATCGGTGACACCGTCGCCTTCGCGCCTCCACTGATCAGTTCCGACGCCGAGATCAAAACGATGGTCGACTGTTTCGGTGCCGCGTACCAGGACGTACTCGACAGCATCCGCGCATAAGGCCCGGCGAGGGCCCATGGGCGGCCGTCGGCGGACGGGCCCCGCACGGCGGGGGCGACGCCTCGCGCCGGCCCCGCCGAGCGGGAGGGCGGCTCGCGTCGTGGAGTCGGTTCTTGCACCTTGAATCGAAGGTCGTCAATATAGAGACATGTCGAAACAAGAGCTTGTGGTGCTCGGTCAGAACACCGCCGAGGAGTGCTGTCCCGGCCTCCTGGCCGCTCCGCTAGGTGAGGAGCAGGCCGTCGAACTGGCGAAGGTCTTCAAGGCACTCGGCGATCCGGTTCGGCTGCGGCTGCGGCTGCTGTCGATGATCGCTTCCCGCGCCGGCGGCGAGGTCTGTGTGTGCGATCTGACCCCGGCCTTCGACCTGTCGCAGCCGACGATCTCCCACCACCTCAAGCTGCTGCGGCAGGCCGGGCTGATCGACTGCGAGCGGCGCGGCACCTGGGTCTACTACTGGCTGCTGCCCGAGATGACCGACAAGCTCGCCGGGATCCTTACCCGCCCCGGTCGGCCCGCCATGATGTGGGACTCCACCAAGAACGACACTTCTGGCGAGCCCGAGCACCAAGCGAGAGTCACAGTCACCGTCGACACCGGTGACGATGGTAAGCAGGCGCTTATCCTGACACCTTCGGAAGAATTCCTGGCCACCGCCACCTAGTCCGCAGTGCCGACGAGAAGGACGCAACCACCTGGCGCCGGTTCCGCTCGGCCAACTACACCACCAGCGGCTACGCACCGAAACTGACGGTCACCTATAACTCCTATGCCACCACCTCCTCGGCCGCCATCTCACCCGGGGTTGTGAACGCTTACAACGGCAAGCGCTATGTGAGTTCATTGACGCCTACCCTGTCGGCGAAGGTCACCGATGCCGACGGCTCCACGGTCAAGGGCCAGTTCGAGGTCACCGCAGACCCTGCCTTCTCCGACACCACGTACTCCTACACAGGCATGTCTGGTTCGGTGTCGTCCGGGGCGACGGCGAAGCTGACCATTCCGTCCGGCTCCGCGTTCCCCGCCGGTGCCCACCTGCGCTATCGGGTCCACGGCTACGACGGCACCGACTACGGAAGTTGGTCGGGCTACACCGCCTTCGTGCTGAACACCGGACCACCAACCCCACCCACCGTGGTCTGCGACCCCTACAGTCAGGACACCTGGACGGACAAGGCCTCGGGGCCGGTGACCTGCACCCTGGACACCACCGCCGCCGACGGCCAGGGTTTCAAGTGGGGTCTGGATGATCCATCACTGCCCAATCGCGCGTACGACACCGTGGACGGCAACGGCGGCGACCCTCTGCCCGTTCTCATAACGCCGGACGACGCCTGGCACACCCTCTACGCCCGGACCATCGACTCCGGCGGCAACTTGTCCACCGCGGTGACCCAGTACTCCTTTGGCGTCGGCGCGGCTCACGCCTACTTGCAGACCCCAAGGGACGGTGCCTCTACCGCCCGTCGAGTCAGCCTCACCTCCAAGGGGTACATCGCTTACACCGGAGTGACGTACCAATACCGGCGCGGCGAGACCGACACCTGGCACGACGTGCCCGCGCAAGACGTAACCAAGTCTTCCGACGGCTCAAAAATCGCCGGCTGGCCCGTGACAGTCACCAACGGCTCCCCTCCTGTTTTGACCTGGACGTGACGACCTCGCTCTCACAGGACGGCCCCATCGACATTCGTGCGTCCTTCACCAACGGCACAACGGCTGGCAACTCGCAGCCCCGGACCATAACCGTCGACCGCAACGCCGGGACCGCGCCGTCGAAACAGATGGGTCCCGGGGCGGTGAACACTCTCACGGGTGACTTCACACTCTCGGCCACCGATGCCTCGGGATTCGACCTGTCCGTGTCACGCACCGCGTCGTCACGCCGCCCGAATGCCGGGCGGATGCCGAAGGCCAGGTGTCGATCTTCGGGCCACAGTGGACGTCGGGCGTGACCGACGAACTCACCAAATCCGACTGGGGCTACATCCGTAAAACCTCAAGCACTTCAGTCGCTCTGGTTGACGCCGTCGGAGCAGAGACCGGCTTCACCGCCACCAACTCCGGTGGTTGGAAGCCCGAGCCGGGCGCCGAAGAACTGGCGCTGACCAGCACAGACAGTGCAGGAACAGACACCAACAGCCTGACCAAGGTCGCGTCTTTCACGCTGAAGAACAATGAAGGAACCAAGGTCACGTTCGCCAGACCAAACTCAGCAGTGGCAACGTGGCAGGTGTCCACCACCTCGTTGCCGACGGACAACTCCACCACAGTAGTGATCCCGGAGAACGTCGTGGTCGGCGGCACCACGATGATCCGTCCGACGTACTCGATCTCCCCGACTACGGCCGCATCGACTTCGAAGTGTGAGGCGACGCCGTCGGCACAAGGCTGTCGGGTAATGGAGTTCGTCTACGCGGCCTCCACGTCCGCCACGGTCACGGCATTTGCCAACTACGCCGGCCAGGTCACACAGATCAAGCAGTGGGCCACCAGCCCTGGCGCCTCATCTGCGGCGGCGACCGTGGTCGCGCAGTACGCCTATGACGACTCTGGCCGTCTGCGCGAGGAGTGGGATCCGCGGATCAGCCCCCGCTGAAGACGAAGTACACCTACGACACAGACGGTCGTATCACTGCACTGACGCCACCGGGCGAACTGCCATGGACGTTCACCTACGGCACTACAGAGAACTCTCCCACTGCCGACAAGGGCATGCTGTCCGTTTCCCGGCCCAACCTGGTCCAGGGCAGCAAGAACCAGCAGGACGGCACCACAGCGACGACCAGTGTCGTCTATGACGTCCCGCTCACCGGCCCCAACGCCCCCAACGCCATGGACGCCAAGTCCGTGGGGAACTGAGGGCAGGCCGACCTGCCGACCGACGCCACCGCCGTCTTTCCCGCCCCGGCCGCCCCTCACGATTTCGTCCCGACCTCGCACACTGACTCAAGTTTGGCTGCGGACGACTATAAGCGAGCCACCATCAACTACACCGACAGCTCCGGACACGAGGTCAACACCGCTGCTCCGGGTGGGCACATCACCACCAGCGAGTTTGACCAGTTCGGCAACGCCGTACGTGAGCTCACCGCACGCAACCGGGAGCTGGCACTTGCCACCGGCGGTGCCCAACTGGCCGAACTTACCGAACTCGGTATCGACGGACTGGCAACCAACGACCGAGCCGAGCAACTATCCACTCGTTCGGTCTACTCCAGCGACGGCCTGCGCGAGACCGAGGTGTTCGGCCCCACACATCAGGTGACCCTGACTTCGGTGCTCCAAGCCGGCACCGGTGGAAGCGATCAGCCCGCCGGCACCACCTTGCCGGCCCGGCCTCACACCCTTAACACCTACGACGAGGGACGCCCCACCGACGGTACCGCAAGTGCCTCGAACCAGATCACCACAGTCAAGACCGGCGCTTACGTCGACGGCTACCCGGCCGACGGCGACATCCGCATCACAAAGACGGGCTACGACTGGGACAAGGGTCTGGTCAACCGCACCAGTACCGCTTCCGGGCTCACACTCACCAGCACAACGTCGGGATCTGCTACCTCGCGGGTCTACTCCCGGGACAGCGACAGTACGATCGTCGCTTCCGACACGGCGGAGTTTTCGATTCAGGGTCAGACTGTGACGGACACCAATACCAACGGCCAGACACCTAGCCACAGTTACGGATATGACTTGGTCGGCCGCTTGGCCAGAGCCGACGAGACCACTCCCGACGGATCGTGCTCCCGCCGAGACTATTCCTTCGACAACAACAGCAACCGCACAGAACTCACGACATCAACCAGCAGTGCTGGTGAGAGCTGCACCAGCGCCGAAGCGACAACGACGTCATACACCTACGACAGTGCTGACCGGCTCACGACGCCCGGCACCCTCTACGATGCCTTCGGCCGCACCACCACCGAGGCAACCGGCACAACGATCAGCTACTACGCCGACAACGTTGTCCGGCAGCAGACCGCAGGCATCAGCCGTCAGACGTGGACATACGATCCGGCCATCGGGCGCTTCCTGAGCGTAGATCCCGAAGAGGATGGTGGCGCGAATGCCTATGTGTACTGCTCGGCGGATCCAGTCAACTGCGCTGACCCCACCGGACTGTTCGATTACTTGATCACCTACAACATCGGGTGGTCCAAGGTTTCTGCGAGCAGATTCTTCACGTTCGTCAAGGCGAACTTCGGCACGGTCTTTCCAATAGCTGGCCACCCGAACAAGCTCCCGGGGGTAGGCACGCGGATCAACCTGCACGTCGGCGCTGCGCCATTCCCGGTTCGCGTTACCGCAATGAATTCTGACTACTGGAAATTCAGCACCCTAAAGGGCCACCCGGATCACCCTGGCTACATCAGTTTCGACTTCAAAAGGAAGAAGAACGGTGACATGCTGCTGACCGTCCACGGGCACTCAAGATTTTCCTTGATGGACTTCATCGTCGGCGGAGCCAATTACGAGAAGGTCGCCACAGAAACGTGGGCCAAGTTCTGGCGAAAGCTACAGACCTTGAGCAGCCAGATAAATCACTACTATTAGAGTCGCTGGCGCGCTGTTCCGCACGGCAAGCCGAAACTGAGGAAAAGGTCATGGTTGGGCGCTTCGTGGCGTACGGGTATATCTTGGCAGTGGCTTTGGCCGCTGTCGTGGATGCATGGTGGAGCCCTGGCGACGGCCTGGTCACCATGGTTGCGATGTTGCTGACGGCTCCGCTTTCAGGGGTAATCATTCTGGGGTCGGAACTCACGTCACTACCCCAGGACGAGACCGGTGCCGCGGCCATTTCTGGAGGCGGCTACGATGTGTCACCGATCCTGGCCGTGCTATGGATATGCTGTGCTATAGCCCAGGTAATGTTCGTGCGATTCGCCGTGCGGAAGCTCCGGAATCTCTCCTGATGCTCCAGCTCTTATTTTTCGGCGAGTCCCAAGGGTTATCCGCTGGTGAATCATGGTGCGGTGGCGCGTCGCCGTGAACTTACTTCGGCATCCTCGCGGACACCCGCAGGAAGACGGCCGCCCACAGGGCCGGCCGTCTTCCTGTGTGTGGTCAGCCGGTCAACCGGTCAGGGGCGTCGGCGGCGGGACCGGCACACCGGTCCCGGTCCGGCTGCTGGTCCTGGGCGTCTGCGGCGTGCCCGGCGGAAGGGGCCGGGGCCATGTACCGGATCTCGATCCGGTCGGACTCGCGAATGTAGCCGATGGCCAGGGCCGGGCAGTCCTCGAACAGCTCCCCGTCGACCGTCACGGTGAGAACACCGGGCGGTCCCGAGGGCCGACCCAGGTCCGGATCGTCAGCCAACTGGCCGCCCGGCGCTTTCAGTGCGTAGGGGGCACCAGCTCCGGGGCCATGTCCGGCCGGTCTTCATGGGCCTGGAAGACCCTGCACGGCACCTCGCCGTGTTGTCGGGGTTGCACACGTACATCCCGTACGCGCATCCCATACGCGGGCGGTCTTCCGCCTGGCGGTTTTCCTCCGGGCCCGAACGGCACGGGAGGGACCTCTTCCGCCGGACAGGATCTAGTGAGCCGGTTTTGAGTTGTGCCGTCGCCACTTGAGTCGTGTTTCGTTTCGGATTGCGGCTTGGGTGGTGACGGGGCCGGTGGTTTGCGGTCTGCTGTGGGGATGGGCGACAGCAGGGTTGCGCCGCTGGTGTTATCCGATGCCGAGCGGCGGACGTTGCAGGGATGGGCCCGGCGTCGGACGACCGCGCAGGGTCTGGCCCTGCGGGCACGGATCGTGCTGGCCTGCGCGGACGGTGGCAGCAATATTGCGGTCGCCGCGCGGCTGGGTGTCAACCGGGGCACGGTGACCAGGTGGCGTGCAAGATTCCTGCGCAACAGGCTGGACGGGCTCAGAGACGAGCCGCGGCCGGGGGTGCCGCGCACCATCACCGACGCCCAGGTGGAGGAGGTGGTGGTGGTGCGCACGCTGGAGGAGACGCTCGAGGGGGCGACGCACTGGTCGAAGCGGGAGCCGGCCAGGGTCGTGGGGATCTCCCCGGCGAGCGTGCTGCGGATCTGGCACGCCTTCGGCCTGCAGCCGTGGCGGACCGAGACGTTCAAGATCTCTCCGGACCCGCTCCTGATCGACAAGATCCGCCAAGATCCGCGATGTTGTCGGCCTCTGCCTCGCCCCGCCGGCGAACGCGGCGGTGTTCGCGGTGGACGAGAAGCCGCAGATCCAGGCCCTTGAACGGACCGCGCCGGTGCTGCCGATGCTGCCCGGAGTGCCCGAACGGCGCAGCTTCGACTACGTCCGCCACAGCACCGTCGACCTGTTCGCCGCCCTGAACACCGCGACGGGCAAAGTGATCACGAAGCTGTCCGCTCAGCACCGGGCCGTGGACTTCCGCGACTTCCTCGACGAGATCGACCGCCAGACCGACCCCGGACTGGCGGTCCACGTGATCTGCGACAACCTCTCCGCCCACAAGGCACCCGTGGTGCACACGTGGCTGCTCGCGCACCCTCGCTTCCGCCTCCACTTCACCCCCGCCCACTCCTCCGGGATCAACCAGGCCGAGCGGTGGTTCGCCGAACTGGAACAGCGCTGCCTGGAACGCGGAGTGTTCTGCTCCCTCGACAGCCTCAAGGCCGCACTCGAAGACTGGACCAAGGTCTGGAACGACGAAGCCCGGCCCTTCACATGGACCAAAACCGCCGACCAGATCCTCGACCGCATCTGCCGCTACTGCTCACGCATCTCCGAACCAGGACACTGGTAGGGCTTGGTCAGGTTGGTATTGGTTCTGGTGTGTTGCGGTGGCAGGTGGGGCAGGCGCCGGTCCAGAGTGCGAGGAGCAACTGCAGTTCGCGGGCGACCTGGTAGAGGCTCAGGCCGGCGCCGTCTCTTTTGGGGACCGGGTGATGCGCTGGAGGGTGCAGAAGGCGTGCGCGGCGGAGACGAGGGTGACGTGGTGGTGCCAGAATGCGGTTCTGCTGTGCGGACTTGAGGGGAGGGGACTGTCAGTGCCCGACGCCGACCAGGCCCGGCGCCAGCATGTTTGCCTGGGTCATGCCCCCAGATCCTCCGTCACGGGCAGGCACTCGGCGAGCAGGTCGACGACGTCGCGCCAGGCTCGCTGTGCGTGCCGTGGGTGGTAGCCGACGCCGGGGACCACGGTGTGGTCGACCGGTGGGTGGTGGAAGGCGTGCAAGGCGCCGCCGTAGACCGTGAGGCGCCAGTCGACGCCCGCGGCCTGCATCTCGGCGGTGAACGCGTCCCGTTGCGCGGGCGGCATGATCGGGTCTTCCGACCCGACCCCGGCCCACACCGGGCAGCGAATGCGCGCCGCCTCGCCCGGTCGGCCCGTGGTCAGTGCGTTGACTGTCCCGATCGCGCGCAGGCTGACGCCGCCACGCCCGAGTTCCAGCCCGACGGCGCCCCCGGTGCCGTAGCCGACGGCGGCGATCCGGTCGGGGTCGGTCCGCGGTTCGGCGCGCAACACGTCGAGCGCCGCATGGCCGATGCCCCGCATCCGGTCGGGATCAGCGAGCAGTGGCATGCAACGGGCCAGCATCTCCTCGGGGTCACCCAAATAGCGCCCGCCGTGAAGGTCGAAGGCCAGCGCTACATATCCCAGTTCGGCGAGCGCATCGGCCCGGCGGCGCTCGACGTCGCTGAGCCCCGGGCCCTCTGGTCCGAGCAGCACCGCGGGCCGGCGGTCGACGCCGGCCGGGAGCGCGAGGTGCCCAATCATCGTCAAACCGTCGGCCGGATACTCGACCGTACGCGTCGTAATCGTCGTCATGAGACTGGACCGTAGTGATCGTCGAGCCCGGTCCGGCCGGTGTTCTCCGCCGGCAGAACAGCGCGGGTATCCCCCTGAAATACGGCGAGGGCTCACAAGATCCGTCACAAACCCCGTTCCCGCAGCAGCGTTATCGGATCACCTGCCCTGGGCACGGTGCTGGAGGTGGACCTGCCAGGTCCTGCGCCGGGGGACCGGTGCCTACACGACGAACAAGTCGGATGCGAAGGGGTTCGCGGAAGCGTTCGCTGAACTCGGCACTATCGGATCGGCATCTGGCCCGACGATCCGTACTGCCCCGTCGACACAGAGACCCGGCAACTCCTCCACCGAGTCGAGGAGTTCCTCCGCCGCCAGGGTGCACACGTGGACACCACCACACGCCCCGTCGACATGCCGACCAGCAACAGGCTCTTCACCGAGCTGATGTACGCCACCGGCTCAGCGGCCGGCCCGGACGACCGTTACGCAGCCGAATGCGCCGAGGCCGCTGGCCTCGCCCCGGACGACCAGTCCCACCACGCCGCCTACCTCCGAGGCCGCACCACCCGCCACCGTCCCCCTCGCCCGCACCACACACGGCCTCCCACTCACCGTACAGATCATCGGCCCCTACCTCCACGACCGAACCGTCACCCACACAGCCGCACTCCTCCACAATGCTCTTTGACCTCACACCGGACTGCCACGGACCGGACCGGCGTCGGCCGCCAGCCGCCCCTCGCCACATGATCGGCTGGGCATGCCGTACCTGATTTGACTGGATGTTGGGTAAACGAGGCACGGTCTGGGGGTTCAGTCGTCGTAGTGGAGGGTGCCGTCGAGGTCCATGGTCGGGTGGATTTTCATGGGGCCGTATTCGTCCTGGTCGCTGGGGCGCGGTGGTTCC